>JANOIG010000387.1:0-19273 GCA_031407405.1 Deltaproteobacteria bacterium | reverse complement strand
GCACATCCCTGTGCACATCATCTCTGCCCAGGACTCCGAGCGGCGCGGCCTGGAGTACGGGGCCATCGCGGTGCTCGGCAAGCCCGTCGATCAGAGTGGCCTAGCCGATGCGCTCAAGACCATTCAAGGGTTTTTGGAACGTCGGGTGAAACGGCTGCTCGTCGTGGAGGACGATGCGACCCAACGCCAGAGCATCGTCGACCTGATCGGCAATGGCGAGGTATCGACCACCGCGGTCGGCACCGCCGAGGCTGCGCTCGCAGAGCTCGATCGCGAACGCTTCGATTGCGTGGTGCTCGACCTCCGCTTGCCCGACCTGTCCGGTCTGGAGCTGATGAAGCGCATCAAGGAACGCCCGGAGCTCAAACGCATGCCCATCGTCATTTATACGGGCAAAGAGCTCACGAAGAGCGAAGAGACAGACCTACGCAAGTTGGCTCAAACGATCATCATCAAGGACGTCCGTTCGCCTGAGCGCTTGATCGACGAGACGGCACTGTTCTTGCACCGCGTTCAAGAGAGCCTGCCGGAATCGGCACGCGAAATGCTGAGAAGCTTGCCTGGGCCAGATCCAGCACTGGCGGGCAAAAAAGTGCTCGTAGTGGATGACGACGTACGCAACATCTTTGCCATTACCACGCTGCTCGAAGAGCAAGACATGACGGTCGACTACGCGGAAAACGGAGAGGAGGCGCTGGCGAAGCTAGCGGGCCCAGAGAATTTCGACGTCGTGCTCATGGACATCATGATGCCCGGGATGGACGGCTACGAGGCCTGCCGCCGGATTCGAGAGCAGCCCCGTCACGCCAACTTGCCCGTCATCGCCTTGACCGCCAAGGCCATGAAGGGGGATCGAGACAAGTGCATATTGGCCGGTGCGTCTGATTACATCACCAAGCCGGTGGATACCGATCAGCTGATTTCACTCTTACGGGTATGGCTGTACAAATAAGCCCCGCTGCCGCCGAGGACACTCCCGACGACGACGATCCGAGTGCTCCTGACGATGTGGATGATCTCGAAGAGCTCGAGATTCAACTTCTGTTGGATGGCATCCTCCAGCGTTACGGCTACGACTTCCGAAATTATGCTGCCGCGTCACTCCGTCGGCGCGTGCGCCTCATCGTAGAGAAAGAGCGCGTACCTTCCGTGTCGGCGCTTCAAGAACGCATTCTGCGCGAGTCGAGCTGCATGGCCCGTTTCATTACGTCGCTGTCGGTTCCGGTTACGGCCATGTTCAGGGACCCATCGTTCTTTCGCGCGCTGCGCGACGAAGTGGTTCCCCTGCTGCGAACGTACCCGTTCGTACGCATCTGGCACGCCGGCTGCTCGACGGGTGAAGAGGTCTACTCGCTGGCGATTCTGCTCATGGAAGAGGACATCTACGAGCGCTGCCGCATTTATGCGACGGACCTGAGCGATGCCTCGCTACAATGCGCCACGACGGGCATTTATGACCTGGCGCGAATGCGCGACTACACGAAAAATTATCAGCTCTACGGCGGGCGGCAAAATTTTGCCGCCTACTACACGTCAGATCGCGAGCGTGTGATATTCAGTCCACGGCTCCGCAAAAACATCGTGTTCTCTCAGCACAACCTCGTGTCCGACGGCCCGTTCAACGAGTTCAACCTGATTCTGTGTCGCAACGTAATGATCTACTTCGATCAAGCACTGCGCCAGCGTGTCCTTCAATTACTCGACGTCAGCCTGTGCCGCCTTGGAGTGCTCGGTGTCGGTCGGAAAGAGTCCCTCGAGTTCAGCCAGCTCGCGCCACGTTTCAGTGAGCTCCCTTCCAATGTCAGACTATACAAAAAAGAGCGCTAGTGCCTCGAGCGGCACCTGGCCGGCAACCTATTTACCGGCAGGCGGGCAAGCCACGCCGCGCCTGGTAGCGCTCGGTGCCTCTGCTGGAGGGTTGCACGCCGTATCGCTGATTCTATCAGGGCTCCCCGCGGATTTTTCGGGCAGCCTGGCCATCGTTCAGCATCGGCGCTCCGATGAAAGCTCTCTGCTCAGAGAGCTGCTCGAACGCAAGAGCCGTTTGCCAGTCGTCGAGCCCTGCCACGGCACTCCGATTCAGGCGGGGCACGTCTATCTCGCTCCGGCCGACTATCACCTGCTGGTGGAGCCCGGCTACTTTGCCTTGTCGGTCGATCCGCCGATCGCCTGCTCACGGCCCTCGATCGACGTGTTGTTCGAATCCGCGGCGCTGGCCTATCGCTCCCGCACCATCGCAGTGGTCTTGACTGGAGCCAACGCGGACGGTGCGCAGGGCGCCGCTCACGTTTACAAGGTGGGAGGGACGGTGATTGTGCAGGACCCCGCCGACGCTGAAGTCCCAACCTGTCCGGCTGCAACTCTGGAGCGCGTCCCCGGTGCCACTGTCCTGCCACTGCTCGAGATTGCCGGGCAGTTGACCGCATTGTGTCGCGACGCTTACAGCAGCGAAACGGCGACGCTTTAAGCTTGCGCCCCCCTCCTGCGGCGCCCAGAAGCCTCTGGGTCGACCTCATCGCGCAGCTCGTGGCTGTCTACGGGTGACTCTCGTGCGCGATGGCGATCACATTGGCCCAGCGTTCATAGGGTGGCAGCCGCTTGACCACAATTTCGGCGCGCGGCTTGTCCAGCGCCAGGTCCTCCGCGGTGGCCAGCGGAGCCTGTATCACGCGCTCGACCAGCCACGCGACCTCGTCGGCGCGCAGCACCAAGCTGGGCTCAATCGTGCGCTGCGGAACACGGCGCCAAAACGGCGTATCGACCGTGCCCGGGCACACCGCGTGCACGAAAATCTTACGCCCTCCGGCGGCAGCATCTTCTTTCATCTGCTCCGCCAGGTGCAATGCGAACTTGACCTGAGCGCCTTTGGCGGTGCCATAGCCGACCTCGCGGTGCCATGTGCCGCCGCTTGCCAGCGAGCCAATCTGAATCACGTGACCGTCCCCATCGCGGGTGGCGCGCAGCCGGGGCAGCGCGGCTTTGGCCGTCAAGAACGCGCCAGTTACGGCGACGTCCAAGGTTTGCCGCCACTCCTCCTCGTCGAGCTCGTCGAGGGTGAGGCAATGGCCCTGACCCGCGCTGTGGATCAAGGCATCCAAAGTGGGCCCGGCCGCGTCAATCAAGCGCGCGACATCAGCGGCCACGGTCACGTCCGCCACGACTGGCTCGGCGTGACCCCCCGCCTCGCGAATCGCGAGGGCCACTTCCGACAGCGATTCCGCCGAACGCCCTCCCAGCACCACGCGCCAGCCCGCCTGGGCCAAGCGCTGCGCAACGGCTGCACCTATGCCGGAGCCAGCGCCGGTGATGACCGCGACGCGCGCACGCGCTTGCCCTCCATGACCAGCGTTCGAGCTCGGATTCATGCGGCAAACTCTGCCCACAGAGCCACGCTGCTGTCGAGAGGCGCAGCATGAAAATCCGAGAGCCGACCACGAAGAGCTACCGCCCATCGGGCGCGGCGGCTCGGCCCCGATGAAAGGGCCAAACCGTCGCGCCGCGTTTTTCGAGCGAGAAGTTGAGATGCGCTCTAGTCGGCGCCGGCCCCGCCCGGTGGGAAGACACCGTTCTTGGCGACCGGCACCAGCAGCTTCAGCGGTGCTTGGAGCACGGTGAAGAATGGATCGGCGCCGGCGAACAGCGGATTGAGGTGCGTCAGGACCAAGGGGATCGGCGCCTGAACGGCGGGAATGGCAGCGGCGTTGGCCGGCGCGACGTGATAGCGGAGAAAATCCACCCAGCGCACCAACTCGAGCGCCGCTGGCGGGACGACTTGATTGCCCTTGGCGACGGGCACACACAATTGGTGGGCCCGGCGTAGGATGACTTCTCGATCCTCGAGCGGCATCGCGCGAATCACCGGATTCAGGTGAGACAGCACGAGCGGCGTGTTCGCGAAGCTGGTGGGCTCTTCGAGCGCGTAGCAAGCGAAATCAAAATGGCTCACGATTTGGCGCACGGCAGCCGGGATCTCGCTATCGTTCTTGCGCACCGGGACGCACAGTTGTTCGAGCTCGACGAGCCTGACGGCTTCGTCGGGTAGATTTGCGAGCACGGGGTTCAAGTGGGTGAGGTTGACCTCGACGTTGACCGGCGGAGCACTGGCCTCGTAACACGCGAGGTCGACCCAGCGGGCTATGCCCAGCGCGAGCGGGCCCGGTGTCTGCTCGTTCTTTTCCACCGGCACGCACACGTCCTCGAGCCCGCCCAGTACTGCCTGCTGATTGGGCAGATCGTCCTTTATCACGGGATTGAGCTGTCGGATCCAGACACTGGGCACGGGCGGCGGACCTGCCGCCTCGTGGCACTCGAGATCGAGTTGGCTGGCGAGCGCGAACGGCGTGGGCGGGGTTTGGGCGTGAGCCTGGGCCGCGAATAGCACGGTGCCTGTCGTGGCCAGTGCGGTGAGCACACGGCGGGCTCGCGCTGGGTTCTGTCGAAGGGCTGATTGGGTTTGGATTTTGAACATGGTTGGACGCTCCCTGTATTCTCGGGTTGTGGGGTGCAGATTTCCCCTGCGTCACTCGAGCTGCGCGGCCGGCGTCCGTGAGACGCCACTTCGAGCGCGCGCTCGGTGACTCAAGGTGATTGGCCTGAGCGCTCGGCTTTCTGACGACGAATCTTTGGGGAGCTGCAGCTCAAAACCTTTGGCGGTCGCGGTAGGCCAGACTACTATCTCGGGCATCGTGCGCGTGTCGCTGTGCCTGGTCCTTTCGGCATGGCTCGGGTGTCGGTCGGAGCCAGAGCCGGCGGCCGTTGCCGCCCCCGCCCGGGTTCGCCCAGCGCGCATCGAGGTCGCCTTTGCCGGCTGTGAGCGAGTGGTGAGCGGGCTAGGGTGCGAGCTCACTCCTCTGTCGGTATTCACGCTCTGGCTGCCGGTTGCCTTTGACCAGGTGCAATTGTTCCTGGGCGATCAGGAGGTCAAAGCTGAAGATCGGGTCGTCGCCGATGGCTACCAGGTGACGCTGGCCATGCCAGCGCAGGCGGCCGAAGTCCGGCTAACTCACCAGCAAGAGAGCCTGCTTAGACTGCCGCTGATTCCCAGCTCGGCCAGCCCTGCGCTGGAAGCTGCCAAACAAGCCAAAGACCGGGGCGAGTACCCGCAAGCGCTCGAGTTGGCGGAACAGGTGCAGCGCGAGGGCTCGCCCCTCGAACGGCTGCTAGCGGAAGGTGTAAAGGCTCGCGTCTATCTCAGGCTGGGCCGAGTAGACGAAGCCTCGGAGCTGCTCGCGCGGACTACCCCTGGCTTGTTCGCGGTGGGCCAAATTTCCGAAGCTGCACGCGACCTGTTTGCTCGCCTGTACATCCTGCTCCACCGACAGCATCGGATCGATGCGGCCGAGGCATGGTTCGAGCGGTTCCGGTCGGACGCCATGGGCTACCCGCTCGGGCGCGTGCTCGTGCACGAGCACGCCGGCATGCTGCACGCGAGCGCCGGGAAGATTTCCGAAGCGCTGCGCGCGTATGGGCTGGCCGAACGCGGCTACGAGCGGCTCGGCCAAAGGCTCGACGTGAGGCGAGTTCAGCAGAACCGAATTGGCCTATTGGGCGATCTGGGTCAGGTCGCGGAGGCGCACGAGCTGCAGGCGCGGATGCTCCCCGCACCAGCCGAGGAGCATCCCTGTAGCAAGGCGGAGCTCTACATCAAACACTCGTGGCTCACGCTGCTCCGAGTCGAAGACGGCGAGCTCGAATACGAGGCAGCGGTCGCAGAGCTGTTTGGAGAGGCCGAGCGCTGGCTCGGGCCGTGCGCCGATCCAGAGCTGCGAGTCAGCCAGCTCATCAATCGGGGTCTCTGGGCGCTCCGTCGCGGTGACCTCGGCGAAGCGGGCGAGCTGAGCCAGACACTGTTGGCGCTGCCCGGACGCAGCCCCTACCTCGAGGGCTGGGCTCTCGATTTTCAGGGCCGCTTGGCGCTGGCCCAAAAGCGCCCTGCACGCGCCAGAGCGGCCTTCCAGCGCGAGCGTGAGCTCGGCAGAGCAGCGGCAGCGCTCGATTCGGGCTTGCGCGCGCTCTTGGGGCTCGCCGCAGTGGCGCGCGCGCTGGGCGAGGACGCCTTGGCCGCGCAGCACCTCGGGGACGCGATATTGGCGCTCGAGCGGGCGCAGCAGCTCGCGCCATTGGGGGCCCTCGGGCACAGCCACTATGCTGCGCGTCGCCAGGCCGCGCAGCGGCTCGTGGAGCTGCTCGTCGAACAGGGCAAAGTCAAGGACGCCTACCATGCCGCCTGGCTCGCTTACCGGTCGGCGCTGGCGAGCCAAGCTCGTAGCCGTAACCCGAGCGGCCTCGACCGAGATGCCGAGCGGCGCATTCGCGAATCCCTCGGGGAGTATCGCCGCCGCCGCCAGGAGCTCGACGCCGAGCTGCAATTGGATTGGCAGGTGACGTCCAGGGAGCGCAAGGTGCGGCAGGCGGCGCGAGCAGCGCAGCTGACCGAGTTGGCTCGGCTGCTGGAGGACACGAGCCAGCTTTTGGTCGCTCGCGGCCCGTCACGCGGGGTTCCGACTCCCGCGCCCGGCGAGTATTGGCTGTTGACGTTTCCAATCGCGGAGGGTTGGCTCGTGTTTGGAGCCGACGGCAGCGACGTTCGAGTGCAGCGGCTGTCGGCCGCGCCAGGCGACGACGCCCCTGCGGAGCCAGCCCTCACCCACCCCGTGCTCCAGCCGTTCGAGGCCCAGCTGCTCGCGGCACAAAACATCGTGCTCTTGCCTGCCGGGGCATCTCGACACTGGGCCTTCGAGAGCTGGCGGCTCGCGGGTGAGCCTCTGGCTTGGCGCAGGCTGGCCTTTTCCGCGGGTCTCGATCGCGGCCCGACGGAGCCCGAGCACGAGGCGCTGCCGCCCGCACGCGCCAGCCTAATCGTCGACCCACGCGGCGATTTGCCTTTCGCCCGTCGCGAAGGCTCCGTCGTCCAGGCAGCGCTAGGCATCGCGGAGAGCCGGACCTTGGCGGGCGAACGAGCGACACTGGCCTCGCTACTCGAGCTGTTCGAGACGTCGGACCACGTGCATTTCGCCGGCCATGCTCGGGGTCCCGACGAACCGGGGGGCGCCGCGTTGCTTTTGGCTGGCGGCGCTAGCCTCGAAGCTTGGGAGCTCTTCGGCCTCTCCAGCGTGCCTCGCCAAGTGGTGTTGTCCGCGTGTAGCTCCGGAGCCGGAAGTCGCGCCAGCTTGGGAGCGGGCTGGAGCCTGGCGCAGGCATTGCTGGGGGCGGGTGCAGAGTGGGTGATCGGGCCGAGCGGGGTCCTCGCGGACGGCGCCGCGTTCGCCGCTCAAGCGGACCTGTATCGCGAGCTCGTGCCGGGCGTGGCTCTGAGCCAAGCGTTCTGGCGCGCCCAACGGCGCAGCGAGCCGCGCGCCGGAGGCGCCACTCTTCGGCTCTTCACGCGCTGACGCCTGCCTCACGCGGCCGCACCCCAGGCGTGCCCCCGAGCCGGTCGTCATTCCTCCTCGCAGGGCCCGGGCAACGTCGTCTCTCCCATGATGGCTTGCACTCGACACGGATTGGCGAGCTCGTTTCCGCGCGCCGGCAAAGTCACCTGACAACCGCCAAAACACGTGCGTGCCGGCTCGGGCTCGACAGGACAATCGGAGATTCGCGGTGCGACCTGGCACGTGCCAAGCCGCGGCGCGCACATGTCTCCCGGCAATTCAAAGGAACAGAAGCTGCCCGCTTCGCAGTGGGCCGTACTGTAACACGGCTGTCCAACGGCGATCGGGTGACGGAGCCGAGCTTCCGGAGTGCTCAGTGGCAGACACCCCGGTTCGCTAGGCGGCTCGGCGACGCCCGCGTCACCCGCTGCCGCGCGAGGGATGAAGGTGGCCACGGCGCGAGCCGTGCAGGGGTTGCCCTCGGGAAAATACGGATCTTCTGGCGTGAGCTGACCGCCGCCACACACGCCTGCCCCCGCGTACAGGAACGGGCACTCTTGGTAAAAGTAGCGAGCGCCGAGAACGGCCGCGCAGCGCTCTCTAGGGAGCGCCGAGGCGAGCTCGAGCTCCTCGTCAAAGCGCCACTGATCCTGGCCTTCGGCAGCGTCGTCGCGTTGGCGAGCACACGACCGCATGCGCTGAAACTTGCCATCCTCGAGCGCCACCGCCTCGCCCAGCCAGCTCAGAGTTTCGCCGTCCCAACGGGCCTCGCGAGCTTCCAAAGCTTTGCTGAGCAGGCCCGTGGCGCACTCTGGGCGCGACAATTCGAGGTTGCTCCAGCGGACCTCGTACACACAGGGCACGTCAAAGGCGGGTATGTCGTTGGGCGTCTCGGGAATCAGCCCGGGCAGGTCCTCCATGAGATCTGCGGCGGGATCGCTCGCCAAATCGCTGCGGCCGGCATCGGCCGCTGCGTCGTCGAGGCTGGCGGCCCCACCTCCGGCGCCCCCGGGAAGGTCACCCGGCGCTGACGCCTCGGAGGCCAGCCCGGGCGGAGCTGGCTGCGCGGGCCGCCCTCGCTCGGACACGTTCTCTCGAACCTCTCGAGTCAGCTGCGTGCTGTCCGTGCCCTGACCACAGCCCCAGCTCAGCAGCGGGACGCAGGCCACGAGCACGCGCATGGGACGACATTTGACAGAGCTCTTCATGCCAGCGGTCTCCTACCAGGCCTGAGCCGCCGCACGCGTGATTTCGTCGGCGGCGAGCGCGGGCAGATCCCCCGTCGTCGTGTCCGGTTCGGTCTCGAACTTGACCTCGAGGCGAGCGGCCAGACCGTTCGGATTCGACAGGTTGTACAAGTACCCAGTGCCCTCGACACGCCAACAGTTGTCGGGGTAGGCGGTGCACTGGTCCGCGGGGATATCGACCTGATTCAGATCGAGCTGCTGGGTGAGATAGTGAACGCTGCGACTCGTCAGGTTGAGGCCATCGCGGATGCGGTAGTAGGTGTTGATCGCGGGCGTCGTCCCATCCACGTAGGCGCCGTCAAACACCGCTTGCCACTCCGTCGGGAAATTGAGGTTGCTGAGATCTGCGCAGGTCGCACACACGACGCCCCACGGCTGAGGCTTCACGTGCGGTGCTTCGAGCACGTCCACGGCCTCACCGAGCGGCTCCGAGTCAGCACTGTCGGACGAGAAAAGCGGCTCGACGACACCTGACAGCGCGAGCGGCGCGGGCAGCTGTACCGGGCAGCCCAGCGGTACATCGCTGGCCACGATCCGGCCGGCGCCCACGAGCGCGGCGAGCGCGCTGCAAGCGTTGATTTCTCTCGCTTCATCGCTGCACGGCGCAGCCCTCGCGCACAGCTGCACGGGCTGCGGGGTGCCGCCGGGGTTCAGGATCCCGACGCCCGCTCCGTACAATGCCTCCACTACATCGTCCGCGCTCGCGTTCGGGCCGAGATGCGCCCACAGCCGCGCGGCCGCCCCCGACACCACCGCGGTCGCGAGCGAGCTGCCACTGCGGGGGCCCGTCACGCCGAGTGCCGCTCGCGGATCGATGGCGGCGAGGGCAACGGCGGGAGCCGCCAAGTGGGGAACGGAGGCCATGCGGGTGAGCGCGGAGCGGTTGGCCGCGAAATCCACGCCTGCGACCGCGCTCACCAACCCCCCTCGAAGGTTGGGGGGATTCTGTAGACCAAATGTGCTCGAGCACTGCAGCTGTGCGGCGGGCAAGCGGTTCCACCCCGCCGGCAAGAGAGCGCCCGTTTCGTCGCCGCTGACCGCGTTGCCTGCCGCCGCGAACACCAGGGCTCCAAGACAACGCGCTCGCCCAATGGCGACCAAGACCGCTTCAGTCGCCAGGCTGTGCGACGCTTCGTCGCCATCGACGGAGCCAAAACCCGGCAGCGCGCCATCGGGCACCGACACGCGGCTGGGACGATCGACGTGCACCGGATCGCCGCAGCCGACCGGCGCACAGTCGTGCAGGCTATGCCAGCCAAAGCTGAGGTTCACGACCAGCGGCGGTCGCAGGCCGCTGCCACCGCTCGACTGCCACTCCGTGAGCAGCGCGGACAATGCCTCGGCGATCTGCCCGCGCCCTCCCAGGTAACCTCCGCGCTCCGGGTCGAGGTCCATCGACCAGCTGTTGCCCGTTCGCTCGAGCTGCACGATGGGCAGCGCCAGGCGGTTCTGGATCTGAACGGGGCACGGCAACCCCGTGTCGCCACACGCCACCCGATGGGCGATCAGACCCACGAGACGCCCGTGTTCGCTGTTGTCGTTCAGGCGGGAGCCCTCGAAGGGGACGGCCGCCGTATCGAGGATGGCCAACGTGACCGCGCTCGGCGGCGGGCCCGGCACTCCGTTTGCATTCGACAGGAATGCATCCAACCCCGTCACGCCGAGGCGCTCGCCCGTGGCGGCGGCGAGCTCGACCAGGCGCGGATCCGGCAGAGGCACCGGTGTGAGCGTCGTTACGACCGACGGGTCGAGTGCTTGTCCGCTGACCACGCTGCAGTCGACTTCCGCGTCCTCGCCATCGAACCAGCTCAGAAGTGCGACGTCGCGAGCCGCCAGGTCCACCGAATCGAGATCTGGATTGGCGCTGCCGGGAACACCGCCGGTCTCCCGGGTGTAGCTGCAATAGACGCGATCCAGACTGCAGGCTGCGACTTTGCCCACCCAAGGCCCCTTGTCGCGGCAAGCTTCCGGAGCGCAACCGAGCGCCTCGCCGGGCGCCACGCTCGAGTCCGTGCAGCCTTCAGGGTTGCGGCATTTGCGAACCACCACCGCCGTCGGGGGACACTTGCGCACACAGGCGAAAGCGATCTTGCTCCACGTGGGCTCCTGGCCGGGCGCCACACGCACCGCCACCGCCACGTAGGCTGAGGCCGCATCGATGGGGAAATCAAACGACGCCTCGAACCGCTGCTCCTCGCTAGGCAAGAGCGGCGGGACGAGCAGCTCTCGCCTCCGCACGCTTCCACTCGCAGTCCGGAGCGCGACCGAGATCGACTGGCTACGGCTGCGGAAGCCGCTCGGGTTGGTGACGCGGAGCCCCACCCGTACCTCGTCGACCGCGGCAGCCAACAGACCGGGCGCGGCCACCTGCTCGCCGCACAACGGGTGCACTTCGTCGACCAGCAAACGCTTTGCCGCGGCGCTCGCCGCGCCGTCGGAAGCCGAGGACCCCGCCGCGGCTAGAGCCGGGTCGACCCCGCCGGCGCTCGCCCCCAGGCTTGGCTGCGCTGTGCTTTGCGAGCCACTCGACCCGGCCAACGCCACGGCCATGCACAGTAACAATGCGGGCACGGCGCGCGCGGCCTGCGAGCGCTGCCGGTTTCTCGATGCCTGCCCTGGCGACTGGTCCATCCTCCTCTGCTCCTCCCGTCTAGACTCGTTCCAGGAGTACTTGTCGCGGAGGGACCGATTTCTGACCGAGCGCGTCGCTGAGATTCTTATTGAACGCTGGCGAAACGGCGCTCGAGCCGCTGCCAGCCTCTGCCCGCGGGCGTCGAGCCCCTGGCGATCGCTGCGGAGTCGCGCAGCGCCGGGGGCTGGCCGATGACGACCACCAACGTGCCGTTCTCGGGCAGAGCGGCGGGCAGCTGAGCCTGGAGTCGCAAAGCGCCGACCTCAGTGGCCTCGAACGAGCTGTGCAGCTCTTCGAGCTGGTTTTCGCGCAATAGGTAGGCACGCGCGGCGACCTGCCCGTGGCTGGCCCGCTCGGGTTGCAGCACCAAGCGCAGGACCGAGCCGGGCTCGAACAGCAGCGGGGACGCTTCGGAAGCGGTGCCTTCTGGCACGGACCGCTCGCGCGAGACCGCATTCTCTACCTCCAGCTCATAGCTGGCCAGGGCGAGCTCCTGCGACCCAGCGCGAACGTTCAGCCAGATCGCCACGACGGCCGCGGCCGCGAGCGCAGACCCGAACGCCCAACGCCAGTGAGCGGTACGAGGCGGCGCGGGCGTGCTCGCGGCGCGCGGCGCGGGCGGCCCGAGCGAGCGCGAAATTTCGGCGCTGATGCGCGCTTTGAGCTCGGGCGACAGCGGCTCGTACGCGACGCGGACCGCCTCGGCATCTACTTGCAATTCCCGTTCGAGCTCCGCCGTGTCCGCGCCGGAAAGCACCGCTTGGCCGAGCTCATCGAGCCGCTCGCCCGCCTCTGCGTCCTCGCGCAGCTGCTTGCCAATCTCTTTCAACCAATCCGTCATGTCGAACCCTGTCGCAGCCGTGGCCTTGCCTCCGAGGCCAGCTCCGAGCGGACGTCGAGCGCCGCTTTGCGAATCCTGCTGCGCCATTGATAAATGGATTCGACGCTCAGGCCCGTTTCCTTACTGACTTCCTCGGGGGATTTTTCCCAAACGTAGAGCTGGTAGAACATGGCCAGGCCTGCGGGCGATAGCCGGTCGCGCAGACGCGACGACACCCGCTCGAGGGTTTGACGCGTTTCGGTCGCGTTCGACGCGTCCGGCCCGCCAGCGGCAGGTTGGAGATCGAGATCGGCCGGCTCGGTCGGATCCGCGCTGAACGGACTGCGCCGCCGACTGCGCAAGGTGGCCCCCACCTGACGCTCCGCCAATAGCCCCACGAAGCCCTTGAGGGAGAGGCCCCGCTCCGGGGACCACGACAAGAGCAGCCGGCCCTGGTCGGCGAACAACCCGAGCAGCACGTCCTGGGTGAAATCCTCGATCTCGGGGCGGAAGTTGCGCGCTCGCCCGCGGCCGCCAAAGAGCAAGGCACGCGCCACCCGATGCTGCACCACGGGTGTGAGCTCATCGATCAGCTCGGAGACAGAGCGGGCGTCGCCCGCCAAGGCGCTCTGAATGCGCAGCAGATCAGGGTGGGGCGACACGCCCGGGGCAGCCTACTGCGCTGTCGGGCTCTCGTCCATTGCCCCGAGGTTTGGGCAGCTCCGGACGCTGGAGGCTCGGCCCCCACCCACGCCACCGACGTCGCTGGGCTCGAATGTCGCACGCACGGGCAGCGAATTTTTATCAACCGTGTGCGCGCCGAAGTGCGTCAGGTGCGGAGCTCGTGCCGACAACATCCAACACGAGGCATTGGTGTCTCGACAAAGGATCGATCAAACCATGAAACAATACCAAGCACGAATTTCTCGGAACCCGCGCGTGAGCGCTCGATCGAGAAGCATACACAGCACGCTGGTCCTTGCGGCCTTGACGCTGGGGACGACCGCCGCCGCAGGGGCACCGGTGGCCGCGAAAGATCGCGCGCAAATCGAGGCTGGGCAGCTCAGGCGTGCCGTGACGCATTTGAAAGGGAAACCCGCAGGGATGCGCCGAGTCTCGCCGGCGTTTCTCGATCGAGTGGAGCGGGCGCTCGCGTCCGGCGATCTCAGCAGCGTGGTGAACACAGAAGGCCCGATACTGAGCTTGACCCCGCAGCTGTCGGTCAGCCTGCAGTCGGACTACATCCGCTTGGCGGAGCTGGGGGCCGCGTTAAACGCGGCCGAAGACCCGTCGAACTTGGCGCGGTACTATCAACTGGCCTACTCGTTCGCGAGTCGCGCCGTACAAATGCAGCTGCCCAGCCCGAGCCAGCTCAGCAGCATGAATCGCCCGGTGTCGCGCGCCGAACTGGATCTGCTGCTCTACGAGATCTCCGTGCTGGGTACCTACTACCCATTCGGCATCCAGCTGCCGCCCAGCCAGGCCACTTGTGAGGCGGAGAACGGCTTCGAAGACGGCACGGACGGCGCCGCGGGCACGTGCGGCTCGTACGCGCCCAACGGGCTCATGCGCAACGTCGATTTCCCGCTGCGCGACGATCTCACCTGCGTGCGCTCGCAAGGCCGCAGGGGCACCTGCGTCGCGTTTGGAACCACCGCCGCGGTCGAGACCGCCGTTCACGTGACGAACGGAAACAAGGTGAACTTGTCGGAGCAGCACGCCTATTGGTACGGGGAAATCGGCGTTGGTTTCTCGGGCCGCTACAGCTACGGCCTCAACACCCTCGACTACGTTCTGGATGTCGAGAGCAGCGGCTACGAGCTCAAGAAGGAGAGGGTCTGGAACTACAACCCGTCACTCAGCATGGGCGCGCAGTCGGGCAACACGTATCCCAATTCCTGCGTCGGCTACTTTGGAGAAGAGTGTACGGACTACGCGTTTCAGAGCGTGGAGAACCAGATCCTCGGCTTCTTCGTCCACCCTGATCCGAATCCCAACGCGGGTGCGTTCAGCATCACTCAAGCCGTCGAGATAGGGACCGACACCGCGGGTCTGGACTTCGCGCAGTGGGTGCTGGATGCCGAGATTGGGCTGGTCGTGGCCGTGGACGTGACCGCGAGCTTCAGGGCTCCCAACGCGGATGGTTACGTGACCTACACCCCCAATGAAGCGGTTCTCGGCGGACACGCGATGCACGTGGCGGGCTGGGTGCCCAACGCCGACCTGCCCGCCCTCGCCCCAACCGGGTCGGGCGGTGGATACTACGTGCTCAAGAACTCGTGGGGCGAAGCTGCAGGCGACTGCGGCTACTACTATGTGCCCTACGACTATTTGCTCGACTACGGGCGCAGCCTCACGACCGTGGAGGTAAACTGAAAAATAACACACATGTGCTCGCGCCGGGTTCAGTCTCGGCGCGAGCAGCTTCCCCGGAGGGGAATAGAACCACCGTCCCGCCTGTCGCTCCGTGTGGAGCTCGATAGGAATGCCGGTTTTAGGAAAAACCACGCTCGGCGTGAGGGCCGTCCTCGCGAGCATCTTTTCGTGGTGCGGTGCGCTCGCGTACGGCTGGTGTGCCTACCGGCAACCCAACGCATTCCTTCTGCTCCTGGTCCTCTTTGCGATCCCTCTGCTCTTGGCGCCCTTCGGTCTGCTGGGAGTGGGGTCGAAGCGGGCGATCGTCACGCGATCGTTGTGGTGGGCGCAGGTGCTCCTGGCCTTCGTCCTCCTGTCGTCGACTGGACGCGAAGCAGACCTGGGGGCCTTGATTCTGCTCGGATCGGGCCTCGCGCTCGCGGTCGCTGGCCGCGTGGGCTTCGAGCCGAGTGGGCAGCGCTCGGGCTCCGCGCCCGGTCGGACTCCGTTCGCGGGCTCGCTGACGGTGGCGGCCATCATGGCGCTCGCCGACGCTCAGTTTCTGCTGCTGCTCGGAATGGGTAAGCTGTACGAGGGTCATGAGCCTGCTGCCGGCCTGCTCGGTCTCGCCGCCTCAGGCTTGACGCTGGTGTCGACTCTGCTGCTTTCCCGTTCGAGGACGTGGGGCCTCCTGATCAACGTCGTCTCGAATCTGGCAGTCCTGGCGCTCGTCGTCAGCAATGTGATCGAAACGAGCAACGAACATGGGAAGAGCCTTCTGACCGCCACGACCAGCGCCCGTTCGCTGTTGCTCGTGCCGTCTTTGTGGGCAATGGTCAACCCGTGCCGGCTCGAGCGTGCTCGAGCGAGCCCGTCGCCGGTGCCGAATCCAGAGAGCCATCTCGAGCTCCTGTTCGGGTCGCTCGCCGCCGTCGTCGCGTGTTGGATCCTGCTCTTTAGTGGCTCGCGCGGCCCCGTCTACTCCGTCGAGGTCGAGCAAGCGCTCGACGAATACGCCAAGTGGAGCTCCTTCGACGAGCTGCGAGTGCACGGTATTCTGGTTCCTGGCTCCGTCGTCCGGCTAGCGCGGCCGTGTCGCCTCGAATTCAGACTGCGTTCGGAGTCATTTCCGAAACGCGAGCTCCAAGTTCGCTATGCATCCTGCGAGCCGCCCGACTCGTTTCGCGATGGGCCTCGAGACCCATCTCTCGAGCTGTCCGTGCAGGGTCGGCTGTCCACGCGCCACGATCGCGCGTACGTCGAGGCCGATATGATGATGGTCTACATCCCCAGGATAGAATTTTCGGAGCGCCATGATCTCGAGCGCCAGCATCAGCGCTCGGGCGACGCCGCGGGACATTGAGCGGCTGGAGCGCACCTGATGAGCCATCGATTCATAGCGTCGAGGCACCAGTGGCGCAGGCGTCAGTTGACGAGGTCGGCGCGCGACTTCGGACGTTGCGGGACGGTCAAAGGCCCTGCGTGATGGTGCACCAGGCGCCAGCGCTCCTCTTCCCAGACGAAAATGTTGGTCGCAATCAAATGGGCGGGCTGGTCCCCGTTGGCTTCGAGGCAGGTCACAAATGCCGACTGCCCGAGCACGTGCACCGTAACGTCGCGGCTCACCATCCGCCATGCGGGTGCCGCATCGAGCAGCTGCCGCCAACTCTGCAAGACGGCATGCCGCCCCGACAGCAATGGCGCTCCTGGATGCAGACATGCGACGGGCACGAGCTTGGCCCAGAGTGCGCTCATGGCCTCATAGTCGCCCTGGCTGAACGCCTCGTAAAATTCTCGATTTGCCTCGAGGACCGCTGCCTCGGCCTGAACGCGCTCGCGAGGATTCATCGGACCGAAGCATAGCGCGGCTGGCTCGCTGCCGCGTCTCAAAAGCAGGCTGCCAGTTGCTGTGCGTCCGCTTTTCAGAGTAGACAATTACAGAATGGCTTTAGGCGCCACCGTCTATCATTTTTCGATCCAGCTCTCGGACGTGGACCGCGCGACGTACGCCGCGCTAGACCTGCGGCTGGCTCGGCACCCCTCCGAAAGCCTGCGTTATCTGCTCACTCGAACCCTGGCCTATTGCCTGTCTTTTGAAGAGGGCATCACTTTTAGCAAAGGCGGCCTGTCATCCAGTGATGAGCCGCCGGTCTTCGTTCCAGATGCGGCAGGCGGGTTGCGCGCCTGGATCGACGTCGGGGCCCCCTCGGCGAAGCGGTTGCACAAGGCCTCGAAGGCAGCGGCGCGTGTGGCCTTGTTTACCCACGTGGACCGGGCGCTCTTGCTCAAGGAAGCGGCGTCGCGCCCCATTCATCGCCTGGAGCACATCGAGGTGTGGCCGCTCGATGTGGGCTTTCTGGATCGCGCAGAGGCCAAGCTCGACCGCAACCTCGAGCTCTCACTCACGCGCAGCGACGGCAGCGTGTACCTAGAGTTGGGCGGAGAAACGCTGGAGACGACCTTGACGTGTACCCGCCTGCTCGACGCTGAAGCTCCGACGTGATGGCGTGACCGTCGTGACAGAGCACCTGGGAGTGCGATCCGCGCTCCTGCAGCCTCGAGTTAACCTCGCTGAAACACAGACCGGGCCTGACTCGCAGCATGCTTCAGCGGACGCCGCCCTCTTTCACCAGCTTTATCCAACATCCCCCGAGTCAAGGGCCAGAACTGGATGGCGGCCACGTGACTCGGTACAGCGTCGAGCGTGTCATTCCCGTCCGCGGCCCCGAGCTTTCGAGTGTGGAGGCGGGGCAGCCCCTGTGGCGTATCGAAATGGCGGGGCGCTTGCCAGTCCCGGACGCGCCCTTCCTCGGCACCACCACTCACCTCGGTTATACCGATTCCGGCACGCGCAGCCAGCTGACGGATATTTCTGCGGCTGAGTCAGGACCAGTGGCGGTGCTGATCCCGATCCGCAAAAGCGCCGAATGGTGGGCGTTGGCACAAGACCAACGCCAGTCTTACCTCGACCCCGGCGCGAGCAGCGGGCACATCGCCATCGGCCGCCTCTACGCGGCGCGCATCTACCGGCGCCTCTATCACGCGCGTTACCTACCCAACTCGGAATGGGATTTTCTGACCTATTTCGAGTTCCCCGCGCGCGAGCACAACGCCTTCTCCGATCTGCTTTCCGCGCTGCGTGACACGAAGGACAACCCGGAATGGGCTTTCGTCGACCGCGAGCTCGAGATTTGGATGACGCGGCTCGCCTGATCAGGATCAGAGCCCGCCGGGCAATTTGGCTAGAAACCGGGCCGACCACGAGGTTGGGCCGGCTAGCATGTTTGGTCCCATACTTGTTCCCGTAACGGGAACATGCTAGTTTGCCTCGTTGCGTGTCTTCAACAACTCCACACTCGCGGCGTATCTTAGGAAGTACCCCAGGGCTAGCCAACCGCTTCGGTTGTGGCAGAAGGTCGCCAAGAAGGCGAAGTGGCAGAATTCAGCAGAGCTGAAGAGAGACTATCCGACAGCCAGTATTGTCAATGGCACGAGAGTCGTCTTCAACATCCGACACAATGACTACCGACTAGTTGTCGCAATCAGGTACGACAAGCAACGCATCTACGTTCGTTTCTTTGGCACGCATGCCGAGTACGACAAGATCGATGCCGCCACCGTCTAACGTGGCGACGGAGCGAATGGACGCCATGGACATCAAACCGATCCGAACACCCGCCGACTATTTGCAAGCGCTCGAAGAGGTGCAAGCGGATTGGGACACCGATTTTCCTGAAGGCAGCCCACAGGGGGAGCGCTACGAAGTGCTCCTGACTCTGGTCGAAGCCTATGAAAACGAGCATTTCCCCATTGCCGATCCCGATCCCATCGCAGCAATCAAGATTCGCATGGCAGACCAGGGCCTCGAAAACAAGGATTTATTGCCCATCTTTGGCACACGTGCCCGCGTCTACGAGGTGCTCAACAAGATTCGTGGGCTCAGCGTCGAGCACATCCGCGAGCTGAACAAACGCCTGGAGATCCCTGCCGAGATTCTGCTCAAGAAGTATCGTCTCAAGCCGCCCACGCCGGGTAAGAAGAAGAGCACTAAATCCAAGCGGCAGAAAAGCGCTGCGTAGCTCGAGGCGGCGGATCGCGTCAGCGTTGCACGATGCGCTGCAACGCTGCGAGGTCCTGGGGCTCGACCGCGCCGTTGACCCGACAGCGAAGCATTCCCTCGGGGTCGAGCAGCAGCTGCAGCGGGAGCTCGGGCTCGGTGTCGAGATTCAGCGCCTGCAGCCAGGCTTGCCGGGCCGCGCCGTCCGGCAACCAGTAGCTGCTCTCGAGGCCGCTTTGGGTCTGGCGCATCAAAAAGTCGCGCAGCTGACGCTCGTCATCGTCGAGCGAGACGAACACGAAGTCGAGCTGCTGGCTCAGAGTGCTTTGCCACCTGAGCAAGAGCGGCAGCTCTTGTTTGCAGGGGACGCACCACGCGGCCCAGAAGTTGACCCAAGTCCAACGCCGGCCAGAGCCCTTTAGCGGGTCGGCGGCCAGCGTGCTCTCGGCTGCGACCGAGATTTGCGCGGGGGGCTTTTTGGGATTGAAGGGCTGGGGCTTCGCCTTCAACTGCCCGTCGCACAGCACGGGCCGCGCCTTCGGGGCGGGCTCACTACTCGGCTTGATTTCGGTCGGGGCCGCGCTCGCTGCCTCCTGGCCCGGCGCCGCCAGCACGGCCTGGACGCGCGACTTGGCTGGGGCGTCGCTGGCGTCGTCACAGCCGCTGCTCAGGGCTAGCCCGCTGCTCACCAAAAGCGCGCGCCAGGCCCCAGCCATCATAAGCGGCAGTCGACCCATGAAACAAACGCGCTCCGGTTGATCGGTTCTTCGCCGCACTCATCGCCCAGCCGAG
>JANOIG010000228.1:0-7067 GCA_031407405.1 Deltaproteobacteria bacterium | reverse complement strand
AGGCCTGCCCGTGTCTTCGCCAAAATAGTCAAACGAGCCGAACACAAACACGCTGACTTCATCGGTTTCACTCAGGCGATAGCCGGCCCTGAGCTGGTAGTCCCAGTACTCGAGCCGCACGTCCTCGCCGAGCAGCGAGATCAGGTAGGCCGTGTATGAATAGCGCCCGCCCACCAGCACATGCCCGCGGCCATCGAACAGCGGCGCCTCGACCATGGCTCCCACGTCGAATAGGCGCAGCTGCCACTCGCCCCGCCACTCGTCCGCCGGCTCGGTAACTTCCCCCGCGACGATGCCGCCGGAGAACCGCCCGTAGCGGGTGGGATAGGCGCCGGGGTACAGGTCGACGCGCGCCACCATGCCCGGGTGCACCACGGAAGGGCCGAGCCCCACGTGGTACAAGAGGGGCAGGCGTATGCCGTCGAGGAAATAGCCCACGTTGCCGGGCGGAGCCCCTCGCACATAAAAAAACGGGACGCCCGACAGGATGGGCGTGACACCCGGCAAGGCTTCGATGGCGCGAAAGGGATCCCCAAAAGCGCCCGGCAGCTGCCGCACCTCTGCGCGAGTCAAGGTTTGCGCCAGAGGCTCGACGCGCTCGCCCTCCACGGTGACCTCGATGGGCCGTGGGGGTGCCCCGGCGGCAGGCGCTGTTGGCGGCGGCGCGACAGCTGGCGGCGCGTCCGGAGGCTGCTCTTGTTCGGGATCAGGGAAGCGGACCAGAAAGCGGATCTTCGCCGCCACCGCCGTGTCGCCACGGCGTGCGGGCTCGAAGCGAAAGCCTCGGGCGGCCCGCGCTGCCTCGCCTGCGAAAGGCTCATCCCCCTGGACCACGCGCGTGTCGAGCACCTCTCCGGTCGCCCCCACTACCAGCTCGAGGATGACCTCGTGCGCACCCCACGCGCCGGCGGGGTACTCGACGATCGCATCACCCAACAGACGGGGAGCGGTCACCACGACGGGCATCGGTGCCGGCGCGACTGTTTCTGCGGGTGCAGCATTTGCCCCCGAGGGCTGCGCGGCTGGCGCCGCATCGGGGGCTCCCGGCTGTGCGCCGACCCGAGCAGAGGCGGCTTGCATGCAGCTGACGAGTGCCCACGCCAGCGCACACCGGTGGCGTGGGCTTCCCAGACATGGGCCCAAGGCGGCGCTCATCAATTGGGGCTATGGAGACGGAGAGGGCGACGGGGACGACTTCGGGGGCCTGAGCGCATCAAATTTTGACGCGAGCTGAAGCAGTGCTTGCCGCTGCCCGACGAGCTCGACCGACGGCGCCAGCTCGAGGGTGCGCATGGCCGCGCCCAGGGCTGCCACGTCGGCGCTCGCCGGCGGCTGGAGCAGCGCCGCGCCGGCGCGCACGTGCTCTTGTGCGGTGCCGAAATTATTCTGATCGAGCTCGATGATGGCCAAATGAATGCGGCGCCGGGCCTCCAACTCGACGAGCTCTCGGCGCTGGCTGGCTTGAAGCTGAGTCGATGCTTGGAGCTCATGCCGGGCGGTGGTCAACTCGGATTGCATCTGGAGCCGCCCCCCTCCGTAGGCGCCGCCCACCGCCACGACCAAGCCAGCGAAGGTCCACAGGTATTTTTTCGCCCGCGAGGGCGGCGCCTGGGCCAAGGCTTCGCGATCTTTTGCTTCGAGATCTTTGGTCATCAGCCGTGCTCACCGACCAGACGTTGGACCAGGTCCACGTAGGCCTGCATGGCGACTTCCTTGGACGTGCCCTGTCGCGACGACCAGGCGTCGTACTTGGCGCGCCCCTTGAAATCCAGCATGCCGGGGCGGGCACCCGCCACGTCACCCACGGTGGCTTGTTTATATAGAGCATAAAGCTCCAATAGCTGCGGTGGGGGTGGGGTATGGGTCAGCTGTTTGACCCGGCCTTGCGCCATTTGAAAGTCGTCCTCGAGCGGCATACGGTTGATGATACCCTGCTCGGTTCTTCAGTGGAATGCGGAACTTTCCAGTATGTTTCGCCGCGTCGCGGCGCGGCTGCTTGCGACACGCGGGTTCTGGCAGGTCTAGACTGGAAAGGTTTCCGCAATCTCGTAAAGGGGGGTAGCGTCAAATGGTGAGAAATCCCGAGCCAACATCGGGGCCCCGCCGAGGGCGGTCGGGCACTCCTGGTCCGGAGAGGGGCCCCGAAAGCGGCGCGTCCAAACGCGGGCCGAATGTCGCCTTCGGGGAGATGCTCGACTCAGTGCCGGGGGCTTGGTTTTTCACCCGCCGTGATGGTTCGTTCGCGTACGTCAGCCTGGGCGCTTGCGATGCGCTCGGTTACTCGCGCCAACAGCTGCTTGCGGCGCGCGTCCTGGACATCGACCCCACGCTAGACGCCGATAGCTGGGCGAAGCTGTGGGAGAGCACGGTTCCCAGCCAGTCGAAGATCATTCGAACGCGGCACCGGCGCCGGGATGGCAGCGAGTACCCGATCGAGATCCGCTCGGTCAAGATCGAGCTGGATGGCGAGCACCTCTCGGCGTCCTACTCGGTCGACATGACCGCGAGTGAGCAGACACGCGCGGCATTGCTGGCCACCGAGTCGCGCCTGCAGCGGCTGCTCGAGCACCTGCCTGACCTTGTATTTCGCATGCGGCTCGAGCCGTCACTGACGTTCGAATTCGTCAGCCCAAGCTGCCAAGCGCTGCTCGGGTACCACGCGGAGGACCTGGTGGACAATGAGCAGGCCATTGTCAGCATCGTCCACGCCGCTGACCTGGACAAGTTTCTCTCGCTGCACCGCACGCCTCTGGGCACCGGGCGCAAAATTCGTTTTCTCGATCGTGCGGGTCAGGTGGTGTGGATGGAGCTGCGCGCCACGCTCGTCGACACCGGCGAGGGTACGCCACCGGTGATCGAGGGGGTAGCGCGCGACGTGACGCAGAGCCACGAAGCAGAGCTCAGCAATCGGCGGCTGCTCGCGGCCATTGAACAGGCGGCAGAGGCCGTCGTCGTGACCGACCCTGCCGGCAATGTCGAATATGTCAACCCCGCCTACCGGCACACCAGCGGGCTCGCGGAGAGCGAAGCGTTGGGCAAACCCTGGCGGGAGCTCGAGGTGAGGAAGGACCGCGCGTTTCTGCGGCAGCTAGGCGCGGTGCTCGAAAAAGGCGAGGTTTGGCAGGGCCGCATTCAGAGCGTGCGCACCAGTAGCGGCGTCTATGATGAGGAAGCCACCGTGTCCCCCATCCGGGACGAAGTCGGGCAGCCAGCGGGCTGTGTTGCCGTAAAACGGGACGTGACCGAGCAGCTTCAACTGCAAGAGCAGCTGCACCAGGCCCAGAAGATGGAAGCGATTGGGCGCTTGGCGGGCGGCATCGCGCACGATTTCAACAACCTGCTGCATGTCATCCAGGGCCACACCCGCATGATGCAGTTGATGGACCTGCAAGGCCTGCCGAAGGCGAACGAGCTCGGCGAGATGTTGTCCGAAGTGGACAAGGCCGCCGAACGCGCCGCGGCACTGGTGCGGCAGCTGCTCGCGTTCAGCCGCAAGGGCGGCGTCGAGTTCTGCGAGCTCCGGCTGGACGAGATGTTGAGCTCGCTGCATGCGGAGCTCCAGCGTTTGCTCGGTCCACACATTCAATTGGCCGTGCGCTGCCACACCGGGCCCGTGACGGTCGAGGGCAATGCCGCGCAGCTCGAGCAGCTGGTGACCAATTTATGCATCAACGCTCGCGATGCGACACCGCCCGGTGGCTACTTGCACATCAGCTTGGATGAGTCGGCTCCCGGCGAACTGCCTACGGCGGTCAAGGGCAGCGCCGACAAGGCGTATGTACGGCTCACCGTGCGTGACGAGGGGGCAGGTATGACGCCGGAGGTGCAGCGCCGTTTGTACGAGCCCTTCTTCACCACCAAGCAACACGGGCAAGGCAGCGGTCTCGGCCTGGCGACGGTTTACGCCATCGTACAAGCCCACCACGGCTTTATCGACTCGACGTCGGCGCCCGGGCAGGGCACCACGTTCAGCGTCTACTTGCCGCGGCATGGCCGAGCCCCGGACGAGGGTTTCACTAGCCGATGAACGACCCTGTCGGGGCGGCCGCCCTTCAAGACCGCTACGCTCCCAGCAATGCCTGCTTTGGCTGCGGCCCGGCCAACACTCGGGGGCTGCGCCTGAAAAGCCATGTCCAGGGGGACAGCGTCGTGGCGCGATTTCAAGCGGAGCCCCACCATCAGGCGTTTCCCGGAGTGCTCAATGGGGGGATCATCGGGGCGTTGCTCGATTGCCACAGCAACTGGACCGCGGCCCATGCGCTGATGCAGGCCAAAGGCCTGGCGTCGCCTCCGTGCACGGTGACGGCCGACTTTCATGTCAAGCTGCGCGCCCCCACACCGATGGATAGCCCCGTCGAGCTGATCGCGCGCCCGGTGCACACCGAGGGGGATCGCTGCACCGTGGATGCAGAGCTTTCTTCTGGCGGGAAAGTTACGGCGACGTGCCGGGGCACGTTCGTTGCTGTCAAAGAGGGCCACCCTGCGTATCATCGCTGGTAAGCCCGCGCTCTCGTGGAACTGATTGGAGACGAATCGACTCATGCTCTTTCCGACCATGCTCGTTGGCAGCTACCCCCAGCCCGAGTGGCTGATCGACAGGAAGAAGCTCGCCGGGCGTTTTCCCCCCCGAGTGCGAGCGAAAGAGCTGTGGCGCGTGCCGGCGCCGCTGCTCGAGGAAGCGCAGAACGACGCCACCGTCCTCGCCATACGGGCTCAAGAGATGGCTGGGCTCGACATCATCACCGACGGCGAGATCAGGCGTGAGAGTTACTCCAATCGCTTTGCCACGGCCTTGGAGGGCATCGACCTCGACAACCCCGGGGTCGCTCTGGACCGGTCCGGCCATGAGAACCCGGTGCCGCGCATCGTGGGCCGTATTCGCCGCAAACACGCGGTGGAAGTGGATGACTTGCGCTTCCTGAAACGCCACACGAGCCGCAAGGTCAAGATGACAGTGCCGGGCCCGTTCACGATGACGCAGCAGGCGCAGAACGACTACTACTCGAGTGAAGAAGCCGCGGCCATGGACTACGCCGAGGCCGTCAACGAGGAAATCAAGGATCTATTGGCCGCCGGTGCGGACATCGTCCAAATCGACGAGCCCTACATGCAAGCCCGCCCGCAAAAAGCCCGGGAGTACGGGCTGCGCGCCGTGAACCGCGCGCTCGAGGGGATCAAAGGCAACACCGCGCTGCACATCTGTTTTGGTTATGCCGCCATCATCCACGAGCGGCCCTCCGGCTATTCGTTCTTGCCGGAGCTGGCCGAGTGCCGGTGCCAACAAATTTCGATCGAAACCGCGCAGAGCAAGCTCGATTGTGCGGTGCTCGAGCAACTACGAGGCAAACAAATCATCGTGGGCTGCATCGACCTCAGCGACATGCAAGTCGAAACACCCGAGGTCGTGGTGGAACGCATCGAGCGGGCGCTTCGTTTCGTGAAACCCGAAATGGTGATCCTCGCGCCGGATTGCGGCATGAAGTACCTGCCGCGCGACGTGGCCTTCGGCAAGCTGCAGTCCATGGTCGAAGCGGCCAAGCGCTTGCGTGTCCGGTTCGAACGAAGTGGCTCGGTCAGCGCGAGTTGATGGCCACACGAGGATATTGAGGTGAACGACTCCATCGTCGATCTATTCAGCGACACGGCAACCCAGCCCACTCGCCGCATGCTAGAGGCCATGGTCGCGGCCCCGCTCGGTGATGAGCAGCGGCGCACCGATCCCACGGTGCTCAAGCTGGAAGAGCGCATGGCCGAGCTGGTCGGGAAAGAGCGCGCGGTGCTGATGCCGTCGGCGACCATGGCCAATCAAGTCGCCATCGCTCTGCACTGCGCCCGGGGTGACGAGGTGCTCTGCCACCGCACGGCCCACGTCATCAACAGCGAGGGTGGCGGCCTGGCCGCGAACTCCGGAGTGCAGGTGATGCCGCTCTCGGGGGAGCGTGGCATCTTCGATGCCGAGGCGCTGCTCGCCGGCTTGCGGTTTGATGATCCGCATCAACCGATCAGCCGCGCCGTGGTGGTGGAAAACACGAGCAATGGCGGAGGCGGCAGCGTTTGGCCAGACACTGCGTTCTTCGGCGTGTCAGAGCTGTGTAAAGAGCGAGGGCTCGCGTTGCACATCGACGGAGCGCGGTTGTTCAACGCAGCGGTGGCGCGCGGTGTCTCGCCCAGCCACTGGGGTCGCCACGCCAACAGCGTTCAAGTGTGCTTTTCGAAGGGCCTCGGCTGCCCCTTCGGTGCGGTCCTCGGGGTGGATGCTGCGCACGAGCCGCAGGTCCGCCGCATCAAGCAGCGCATGGGCGGAGCCCTACGGCAGGCCGGCATCGTGGCGGCCGCCATGCTGCACGCCCTCGATCACCATGTCGAGCGCTTGGCGGACGACCATCGTCGCGCGGCTCGGTTGGCGCAGGCGCTGGGCCAGTTTGATGCGCTCGAGGTCGTGCCCGTCGAAACGAACATCGTCTACTTCCGCTATCGGCGTGGCAAAGCCGCCGAGCTGGCGAGCCGGCTACGCGACCGAGGGGTTCTGGTCTCGCAGTTGGGGGCGGAGCGGTTGCGCGCCTGCACTCACCTCGGTATTTCCGATCCAGGCCTGGAGCGCGCTATCGAGGTATTTTCGGCCGTATTGTCGAGCTGACCGCTGCGGGTGTCCATGGCGGTTGTCCTGGCCCACTAACTCCGGTAACCTGCCGACCCCATCCACTGAGGAGCACACCCGCATGGCCCGCGTAACTGTCGAAGATTGTTTGGAACAAGAAGAGAATCGCTTTGCCCTGGTGCTGCTCGCGGCCAACCGGACCCGACAACTCATGAAGGGCAGCCCGCCCCTGGTGCGCGGCAACAACAAGTCCGCGGTCATGAGCCTGCGCGAGATTGCCGATGGCAAGGTGCGTTTTCACCGGGAAAGCCTCGAAATCGTCCGCGAGTGGCTGGACGAGCGCGGCGTCGAAATGCGCTAGTCCCTCCTGCCTGGGGTGGTGCCACGGGTTTCGTCCGCGGCCCCACTGGGTGAGGGCCGCGGCGAAACCCGGCCAACGTGCTCCCCTGCACTCGGGACTCCTTTATAT
>JANOIG010000334.1:0-11701 GCA_031407405.1 Deltaproteobacteria bacterium | reverse complement strand
GGCAAGCAGATCGGCGTCGACGATCTGTGGGTGAAGTTGTGCGGCAACAGCCACAGCGGCTCGTTCAAGGACCTCGGCATGACCGTGCTCGTGAGCGTGGTCCGCCAGGCCGTTCGCCAAGGTTTGAAGGTCAAGGCTGTTGCTTGCGCCTCGACGGGAGACACGAGCGCTTCGCTAGCCGCGTATGGCGCAGCCGCAGGTTTGCCCGTGGTCGTGCTGTTGCCACGAGGCAAGATCACGACGGGCCAATTGGTGCAGCCGCTGGCTCACGGTGCCCTCGTTTTGGGCCTGGACACCGACTTTGACGGCTGCATGGCCATCGTCAAGCGTCTGGCCGAGGAACAAGTCGTGTACCTGGCCAACTCGATGAATCCGCTGCGCATCGAAGGTCAAAAGACGGTCGCGATCGAGATCGTGCAGCAGTTTGATTGGGAGGTCCCCGACTGGGTGATCTTGCCGAGCGGCAACCTGGGCAACGCAGCTGCGTTGTATGCGGGCTTCCAAATGATGATCGACCTTGGCATTACGACCCGCTTGCCACGCCTGGTCGTAGCTCAGGCGGCCGCGGCCAACCCGCTGTATCGGGCGTGGATCGCTGGCAAGCGCGAAGTCGAGCCGATGCGTGCCGAGACGACCTTGGCCAGCGCCATCCAAATTGGCAATCCTGTGAGCGCGCCTCGGGCGTTTCGCGCGTTGGATGCCATGCGAGGCATCGTTGAGCAGGCCACCGAGCAAGAGCTCGTCGACGCCTCAGCCGAAGCCGATGCGACCGGAATGTACACCTGTCCGCACACGGCCGTCGGGCTTGCGGTGCTCAAGAAATTGGTTCGTGCTGGCACCATTTCCAAATCGCAACGGGTGGTATGCATTTCCACGGCCCACGGCTTGAAGTTCACCGAGTTCAAGGTGCGTTACCACGAGTCGCAACTCGGCGAGATTCAGAGCTCTCGAGCCAATCCCTCGGTCATGCTACCGCCGGACTACGACAGCGTGACTCGCGCAATTCGCGCAAGGTTTGCGTAGTTTCGAGTCCGCGCTCTAGGGAGCGCGGGAACACGCAGCGCTGGAATACAGCGCACTAGAACGTCAGCGCCGCCGTTGCGCCTGCACCGTCGGCGGTTGCATACGGTAATACGCGCAGGCCGGCGCGCTCATCTCCTTCGGGGAGGCTGGCCTGCTCGGGCAGCGGATCGTCGGCGATCAACAGCACGATGCCGGTGATGCCAAGAGTGAGCGCGACGCCGAATGCCATGTCTGCGATGAGCGCGTTGCGCTCGACATCGTCGGCCTTGTTGGTCGTCGGGGTGGCGTTGTAGTCTTTCTTGTCGCCCAGCGCTCGGACGCCAAAGATCGTACCCACGACGGCGCTGGCTCCGGCGATGCCGAGCGTGACGTAACCCGGCACCCGGCTGCGCTCCGTTGGAGTGGAGGGAGCCAGTGCGGGTATCGCCGGGGGGACCGAGAGGCTGGATCCTGGCCCGGGGCTCCCACCGGCTGCTGCCCGGACCAGCGCGAAGGTGGGCGAAAACTTGGCGCCCGGCGTCGCATTGATTTCGAGCTGCTGCGGCTCATACCCGTCGAGCGAGACTCTGATGACATGCCGCCCCGGGGCCAGGCGCAACGAAAGCGGGGTAGGGGAGGTCAGGTCGACTCCGCTCACGTTGATGCGGGCCCCCGTGGGTGTGGTCGTGACCGCGAGCTCCGCGGGCGTGGCAGCGAGGGCACGGTGACGTTGCTCCGCCAGCGAAAGCTTGTCGGCGCCGAGCTGACCTTTGTCTGGGCTGGTGAGCACCCGACCGAACGCCTCGAACGCTTCCCCTGCCTTACCGAGCCGATCGAGACTCATGGCGCGCCAAAACTTGGCCTGTACTGCCGGCACCAGTGAATCCGCCAGAGCGAAGTGAGTCTCTGCGATCGCGAATTGGCCCGCCGCATACGCGTCCTGCCCGGCGCCATACGCTGTCCGGGCGCGGTCGCGCACCGATGCCGCGGCATCCGCCGGCGACGGGCTGCTCGGCACATCCGTAGAGCTCTTTTGCGGAGGCCGAGCAGGTGCTTGAGCATGAACGGCGATGGATGTGTGTAGAACGCTTACCAGGGCCAGGCAGGCAACCTTCCAACGTGTTCGAACGGGAGCCGATGACGGTGACATGCGGTGCTAGGCTAGTGCGCCGAATCCACGAAAGCGATGGGAATTTCGACGCCCCCGATGGGACGCGGGCATCGAAATTCCCCGCCTCGCCAGCATTCACTTCAATTTCCACTGCATCGATCCCGTAGGATCGATGCAGTGGACCGCTCATCACAGGTCAGGCAAGCTAGCGTCGGGACGGAAGCTCCAGGCACAAATATGCAGGGCAGCCCTGGAACAGAAAGGGCCTTTGCCGCAGAATTCCTGCGGCCCGCCCCTCGTTGGGGGCGTGGGAATTCGATAAGAGATCACGGTTACAGGGGATTAGGCTGCGTCGTCGATGACTGATGGTTTTCAAAGTGTCTACCCTCCAGGGGTTGCCACCGCTTCGCGTGGTACCTCCAGCCAGGAGGCCGACACCGAAAGCATGTCGGCGCCTTCCGAGTCGGGGTTGACGGAGCAGCGTTCGCTCGCTCGTGGCATGGGGTCTGACTCGCCGCTGCCGCGCTGGCGCGACGCACGAGCTGAGCTGCCGGCGCTGCGCGCTCAGCTGCGCCGGGCCGAACGCAAACGCGACGTCGAGCGGGAGCGCCTCGTCGCAGCAGCGCTCGCGCGTGCGCTCATCAAGCGCCGCTGTGAGCTGGACATTGCGGTGCGCTTGGCCCGGCGTGCGGTGCTCTTGGGCGAGGATACTCTGCGCATGGAGCTGGCGAGCTGGCATTGTCAGCTCGGTCAAACGGCGCTCGCCGTCGGCATGCTGGTGCCTCTGTTGGAAGCGCCAGGGCTAGATCGCGCGCGGCTGTCGATGCGCATTGCTCTGTACTGGGCTCGGCTGGGCCAGGCCGACAACGCGTTGGCGGCGCTTCGAGAGGCGGCCGCGTATGATCCCGATGATCCGCTCATCCACGAGCTACAAGCCACGGTTTACGGTTGGGCGCCCCGCGCCACCTCGGCAGCTCAGGCGGCCGAGGCCTATTTGCAAGGCGCCGCGCGCCGCGCCAAGCGCCGGGACACGGCCACTGCTTTCCAGGATATCTTGCGTGCGTTCGACACGGCTCCGCAGCACCTCGATGCGGCCGAGGCCCTGTCGCACGCGCTCAGCGAGCGCGGCGAGGTCGCGCTCGTCGACGAAGTGTGGCGCAGGCATGCCGACGCGCTGCTCGAGGCGGGCCAAATAGAAAGCGGCTCCGCCGTTCATCGCCGTCGGATGCAAGCGTTCCTCGAGGCTGGGATGCTGAACGAGGCGCTGGCTGCCGCGTTCGATGCTCGGCTGGATGCAGCGGTCGACGCTCGTGTGCTGCTCGGCATCGTCGAAGCGATCGGTGCCGACGGCAAGGCGGAGATCCAGCCATCGTCGGATGGCGAGGGAGCGTTCGACTGGCTGCTCTGGAAACTCGGTCTTTCGGAGCTCTTGGCGGCGCGCTTGGAGCTGGCCGCAGAGGCGGCCAGCGGCGCCCTGCGCAGCCGCTGCCAGCTCTGGCTGGGTCATTTCGTGGATCGCCACCTCGGCAATACGGAGCGAGCCCTCGATTTTTGGATCCTCGCGCTCGTGGCCGATCCGGACAGCGAATTCGCCCGTGAGGTGCTGCGGCGGCATGCCACCACTACCGGGGACTACACCCCGCTGGTGGAAGCGCTGATTCGCGTGGGCGCGGACGACCACCCGCGCTCCCCGAAGGGGACGGTCGTCTGCTTGCGCGAGCTCCGGCGCTTGGCCGAAGAACGGCTGGGAGATTCGGCGCTCGGGCTCTGGTGTGTGGAGCGGGCCCTGCGGCATGAACCGGGCTCGGATGAGCTCCTGCAGGCGCAGTGGGCGTTGCTCGAGCCCGCCGCCCAGGCCGAACGGGCGCTGGGGGATGCTTTGCAGCGGCTCGAAACCTTGGATGACGACCAGCGCGTCAGCGTGCTGAGGCAGGTCGCGGCCGCGCTTCGGGGCAGGCCGGATCGAGCCGATCAGTATGGCACTGTGCTCTGGGAGCTCGTCGCGCGGCGTCCGGACGAGTTGCGTTGGCGGCGCCTGGTGGAAACCTTGCTCGGCCGCCAGAGTGATGCCGAAGGGCTCTCGCGGCTTTGGACGCGGGATCTAGTGAGCGCCACCGACCCCAACCTGGCGCAGCGGGCGCTCATGGGGCTGGCACGCCTCGAGCGCCAGGAGGGCAACCTGCAGGGGTCGCTCGCCGTGTTGGCGGCAGACGATGGTCGAGGGTTGGCGCCAGCGGCCGGCATGCAATTGTCGCTGGCCGCCCAGCTCGGCAATCGTCGCCTGCGTGCCGAAGGTCTGCTCAAGGTGGCGGCCGCGCTCGGGCCGACGCTGAAAGCATGGTTGGCGAGCGTAGCGTCGGCGGACCTCGTGGCATTGGGCGAGCTGCCCGCGGCGCTGCGCGCGGCGGAAGTGGGCACACATGCCGATCCGAGCTCGCGGCGGCCCGTGGTTGCTTACGCCAACGCAGCGCAGGGCCGGCGCGATCGCGTGGCGGCCGTGGCTTACGAACGAGCCATGGCCCTGACGTTTCCGAGCTCGACGCACTGCCAAGGGCTGGTGTCGGCGCTCGACGCGCTCGGGGAAACCTACGCGGCGCAGGTCTGGACTGGACGTTGGCTGGGGTTGCGCCCCGCGGAGACCGCTGCCGCGACCCAGCTGCTGCGCGGCTCGGCCAAAGCAGGGGACGCCGCGCGCTTGGGTGACGTGGTGAGCTGGACGGTGTCACAGGCCCATCCACTAGCAGGTTGGGCGGAGCCACTGGCGAATGCCTTGACGTGCCTGGCTGAATCCGATCGAGCGCGAGCCGCGGAAGTGGCGTGGCGCGTGCTCGATGCATTTGGTCCCGAGCCGCCTGCATTGAAGCATGCCGTGCTGGTGGTGGCTGAGCAGAGCGGCGACATGGAGCTCCAGATTGCGGTCATGGAGCGCGAGCTGGCGGCGGACGCGGCTGGAGCTAACGATGCCCTGTTGTGGCGTCTCGGGCAGCTGCACTTCGAGCGGGGTGAGGTGGATCGGTCGTTCGCGGTGCTGGTGCGGGCGCTAGCGGCGGGGTTTGACCCGCAGCGCGTGCTCAGCATGCTCGAGTCCATGCCCGAGGCTCACTCCCCAGAGGGCGAGTTTCACCGCGTCCAGGCTCGGGCTCAGGCGTACGAGCGGGTGGGCGAAAAAACTGATGCCTCTTGGCGCGCGCTCCGAGAATACGGCGCCGCGCTCTGGGACCTTGCCAGAGATCAGACCCAAGCGGTGGAGGTGTGGCTGCGGGCGGCCGAGCTCGGCGGAGCCCAGGGCTGGTTCCATTTCGCGCAGGATCTGGTGGAAGTCTTGGGGCTGGACCGCGCGTTGGACGAGGTATGCCGGCTCGCGGAAAGCCGCCAAGCGCCGGAGCAGGTGGCGGCGCTGCTCACGGGTGCGGCCGTGGTGTCCAGGAATCGGGGCAGTCGACGTCGCGCTCTGCAGCTCGGACTATTGGCACTCGACACCGACCCCGCCAATGTCTGGGCGCTAGAAATCGTCGAAAGCGTGGCATCCGAAGGGGACATGCCAGGTGTGGAGAGTGCTTACCGGGCGGCACTCGGAGCCGTGTTGGGGTCCTTCGGAGAGCGGGCGTTGCATTACCGCGCGGCGCGCTTCTTCGAACGCGCGGGCGATCAGACACTGGCGTTGACGCACGCCATTTCCGCGTTCCGTGCCGTGCCCTCCGAGGGCGTGACTTTTGCCCTGATGTTGCGCCTGGCTCAAGGCGCGAAGGATGCCGAGCGAGCCTCTCGGGCGATCGAGGAGGTGGCCCAGAGCCATCGCAGTGGCCAGCTCAAGTCCCAGTGGTTGCGGCGTGCGGCGCTCATCGCGGGCCGCACGAGCGATGGCGCTCAGCAGCGCATGGAGGTGCTCTTGCGGGCGCTCCTGGCGTTCCCCGACACGGAAATCGTAGATCTGTTGGGTCGCGCCTTCACGGATTTGGCCCGCCAGCAAGCGGATGGCCGGTCTCTCGGTTTGCTGCGCTTCAGTCGGGCCGTGGATAGGCTGGTCCCGAAGCTCGAGTCGGTGGAGGGGGCTCGTGTGGCGATTGCGATGGCGAGCGTGGCACTGAGCTGCTTCTCCGACGTCAGACTGACGCTTCAGGCGCTGAAGGGTGCGGTTCTGCTGGAGCCCGAGGTGGACGAATACGCCGAGTTCGTTCCGGAGGCGGCCCGGCTGGCGAGTGATTCGGAAGCAGCGCTGAGCTGGCTAGACGCCGTAGTGGCCGAGACGTTGCACGGGCAACGCGGTAGCTTGCCACTGCTCGAGCTCGCCTCTGACATTGCAGCGTCGTTGGGGCGTGTCGGGGCTCTGGCCAGCTTTCTCGTTCGGCGCGTGGAGCGGGGTCCCGAAAATGAAGCTTTGCTCATCAAGGCCGAGCAAGCCGTGCAAAAGAGTCGCGATTTGGTCTTGCCACCGCACGTACACGCGCTTTTCCCCAACCAAGCTCAGCTTTCCCAATGTTTGGCCCGGGCTGAGCAAGCGGCAGCAGAAGGCAACGCAGAGGCGGAGCTCAACGCCCTCGGGGAGGCCTTTCAAATGGGTGTGCAGCTGGCCGCCGAGGTGATTTCGCGTTTGCTCCAGCTGGCGGGTGAGGCCGGCAACACGACCCTCGCCGAGCAGGTTTTGGGCGCGGCTCGGCAGTCCGACATGGATTCGGAAACGATCGCCCAGGCCACGCACAGCTTGTCGGTCCTACTGATCGAGCAGCGTCGACCGCAGCGTGCGCTGAAGCTGCTGCGCGAGGCTTCAGCGCAGGCGCCGGCCGATGTGAGCTTGTTGGCTCAGGCGCTCTTGGCGGCGCGCGCGGCGGGGGCCGACGACGAGCGGCAGGAGATCCTATCTCGTCTCATTGACTTGACGACGGATCTCGTCAAGAAGAGCGCCTGGTTGAACGAGGCTTGGGAGGTTGCGAAGAAGCGCGGGCAACCCGAGCAAGCAACTGGTATCCTGCGGCGTTGGCTCGAGGCAGACCCTGAGGACACTCACGCGCTCAGTCGCCTCGAAGCCGAATGCGAGGCTCGACAAGACTGGTCGGAGCTCGCCCAACTCCTGGGGCGGCACTTGGCCCTCGGCGTTTCCTTCCAGGAGCGGCGCCGATTGGTCTTACGTCGGAGCGAGCTGCTCGAAGCAAAGCTCGGTCGGCTGGAGGAGGCTCGGCAAGAGCTGTCTGCGCTGGTCGAGCAGGCACCCACAGACCGGACCGTCGTCGAGCGGTTGGCCCACGTCACCGAGCAGCTCGGGGATGTCGGCGGCGCGGCCTCGGCGTGGTTGACCGCGAGCGGCTTGTCTTCGACTCGCCCTGCGGCGGCAGAGCTGGCGGAGCGGGCCTGCCGTCTCTTTTTGGACAGTGGCGAGCTGATGTCGGCGCGTCGAGTGCTGGCGGCCCCCCAAACGCTGCCGCGCACACTCGGGCTGGCGCAGCTCGGCGTGCGTTTGGAGCGGGATGGAGAGAACGAGCCAAGGCTCGCGCGCGCGCTCGAGGAGCTCGGGGCCGTCGAGGATCAGCCACCCGCGGATCGCGCTCGAGCCTTGTTGGAGGCCTCGAATTTGTGGCGGCGGCTCGGCGACGATGAACGGGCGTGCCAATGTGCAAGGTCCGCAGCCAGCTGGGTTCCCGAGGATGCTGAGGCCCAGATCCTGGCAAGTTACCTGGAGTACCGTCGTCGTGGACCACGCAGCCGAGACGAGGCACGTGCCACACTCGATCGGTTGAGCCCTATCATCGAGAACATGAACGCCGACCAGCTCGATCTCGCGGGCTTCTTATTGGCCGAGGCTGTAGACATCGTCGAGGGCAGCGATGCTGGGCTGGCCCGCCTTTTGGCCTTGAGAGAGCGCCTGGGTCCATCGCCGCTGCTCTCGGTGGGCTTGGCCGAACGGCTCGCGCGGGGTCCGTCGCCACGCGAGGCGCTCGAGCATTTCGATGCCGCTTTGTTGGGTGGCGACCTGCGAGGGCTGCGCAAACCGAGCCGGCTGGCTCTCGACGCCGCGCACGCCGCCAGCCGTAGTGACCTGTTCGGGCTCGTGCATCGTTACGCCAAGCTGGCTGAGGCGGACCCCGAGCTCGCGGAGGCCGCGGCTCGGCTGCGCGAGGAGCTCCCCTCCGCTTCATCGCCCAGCGTGCCGCCAAGTCAGGCGCCCAAGAGCTCTCCGAGTGTTGCTGCAGGGCCAGTGACCGTCCGACGAGGCTTTGCCGCCGCGGTGGTCGTTTCAGAAGAGCTCGAGCACGAGACGCGGCCGGCCCGGCGCACTCAAATGGGCTTGGGCAGGACCCAGCCGCGGCACCGAGCCACGCAGCCAGGAGGCAATCTGATCGCGCCGGGCGTTGCACCTGCTCCGGCGCCCGCGGCCGGGGAGCCATTTCGAGCACCAAAGACGCCGGTGCGTCGCACCCCGCGGCGCCCGGGCGCTCCGCCCGAGCTACAGGAGTTTGTCCCGCGATCCGGCGTGGAACAGTCGCTCTTCGAAGACCTGAAAGTGGGTGTAGCAGCCGCCGGTCACGAGCTGTTCAAGAGCGTGATCAAAGAGCCGGAACGCGCCGAGGACGCGCTCGCCCTCAGCCTGCAGCTATCCAGGCTCGAGCCGGGCCTGCGCTCGACCCTGGAGGCGATAGAGCAAGCGGCCGAGGCCGTTGGAGATTCGGCGCACCACGCGGCAGTCGTGCACGTTCGGCAATGCTCAGGCGAAATGCCGCCGACCCACCGCGCCCCGCCACTGCACGGCCAGGCCGAGCACGTCGATCTGCTGCGTCGTCTGCTGTTCACCGAGCCCGACGGCCTCTGGCCCAAGGCCCTCGAGGTGATTTGGGAGAGCACTCGACGCGTGCTGGAGTGGGAGAGCGTTCGTGATGTCAAAGCTGCGCAGCGCGTGCGCATTGACCAGCGTTCGACACTCGCACACACCTATGCTCCGGCGGCCCGGTTGCTCGGGCTTGGGTCGACGCCGCTGTTGCTGCTGCCCGGGACCGGTGAGCCCAAGGTGAGCGTGCTCGTGTTGGGTGAGGCCTCTGTGCTGGTTCGGGGCGAACCGACTCATGAGACCCCACAACTGCGCTACGACCTTGGCGCGGCCCTCGCCGGCACACTGCCGCCCTATGTCATCATCAATGCTGCCACCTATGAGCAGATCGATGACCTGTTCCGCGCGGTGCATATCGCGTTTGGCTCGCCCGAGAGCTCACAGACCAACCTCACCTCCACCGCGCGGCTGGCGGCGCTCCTCTGGGAGAGTGTAGCGCCACGTACGCAGCGGCTCATGATCGAGTGGTGCAAAGAAGGGAAGCTGACGCGTGAGCTGGCAGTGGCCTCGGCACGCCGAGCAGCTCGACGGGCCGGCTTGTTCGCCTCGGGTGACCTCGGGGTGGCTCTGTCGCGCGTCGTCGCGGAAGAGGGCATCGATTCGGCTCAACTAGCCGGCTCTGGCTGGCTGGCGCGACTCTGCGGCAAATCCGCGGCAGCGGCCGATCTGGTCCGGCTGGCGTGTGACCCTGTGTTTGCGCACCTGCGCTGGAGCACCGAACCGACCCGGCCCGGTGCAGGGTTGACGCGGAGGGGCCTGTGAGCCGTTGCCGGGCGCAGGAGCCTCGTCTCCGCCGTGCTGGCGCGTGTCTGCGCTGGCTCGCTCTGGTGAGCGCGTCGAGCGCTTGCCTGGATGAGCCGCCGACCTTTGCCCCCCGCGGTCAGATCCCACCCTTCATCATCGGGGGTCAGGTGGAACCGCCGCTCGGGGCAGTCTACGAGGGTCCATTCGAGATACCCATCAACGTCCCTTTTCGCTCCGAGGACGCTAACTACGTTTTGCAAGCACGACTGTATCTGGATCTCGTCCCTGGCACTGGGCGACGTTCCCCGGATCTGGTGGAGCCGATAGCCGCGGGTATCTTCGAGGACACGTCCCGCAGTGTGTCGATGGATTGGACACAGGCACTCGACGGCTGCCACAGCTTGACCCTCATCCTCACCTGGGCTGAAAATTTTGATAACGTCACCGGCCTGCCCCGGGACGATTCACGCGCTGCGCGCGTGGTGTGGTGGGTCAACGGTGGCGACGTGGCCGGTACGGCGACGCTCTCGTCGTGTCCGGGGGCAACTCAGCGGGAATCCAACGTTCCATAGCCCAGGTCCTGCCGTTACATACGGGCGCATCTGCGTCGTGCTGCACCAGTGACCCACATTGCGCTGGCGTCAGCTCGTCGTGGCGCAGCGTCCAAAGCTTTTTGCGCAGCAAATTTTAACGAATCGCTAAAGTTTCACTACGCGATGCCGGTGCATGATCGGGTCCAATTACCTGAAAACGAGAAGGTCTTTGTGCGTTTGACTGCGTTCCGATTTGCAACTCTATATTTCGCGGCAGCCGTGGGCATGGCTTGTGGCAGCTCTCCGGGAGATGGCGCCTTGGTCGATCCGAATGGGTCTGCCGGCACGGGCAGCTCCGAGGGGGGTGGCTCGAATGAGGGAGGCTCGAGCTCCGTCGGAGGCACCGGCAGTTTGATCGACGACGGCGGTGAGGGCGGGCAATCCGGCCGTTGCGTACCGACGACCTGCGAAGCCTTGGGCAAGAATTGCGGCGCGGTTGCGGACGGCTGTGGCAGAGCGCTCGACTGCGGCACCTGTGCGGCTGGGCAAAGCTGCGGCATTGTCACGACCAACGTTTGCACTGCCTTCGAGGACCTGTGCGTGCCGGCGACGCAAGTCGAAGCGTGCGCTGGTAAAGAGTGCGGCGTCGAAGGTAATGGCTGCGGCGGCACGATCGATTGCGGCAGCTGCGGCGCGGGCGAAGCCTGCGGCCTGGATGCCCCCTTCCAATGCGGTACGCTCCTCACTGGCACTGACGACGAGTGTCCGGCAGAGATTGTAGATTGCGCGGCCGTGGGCGCCGAGTGCGGGCTCATCGGAAATGGTTGCGGCGGCACCATCGACTGCGGCGGTTGCGGCGCAGGCGAGCTGTGCGGCCTCAACGCACCCCAAATTTGCGGCACCGTGCCGGTGTGTCAGCCGCTGAGCGACGCGGACGCTTGCAACGGCAAATGCGGCGTAGCCTCGAACGGTTGCGGCAGCGAGGTCGCGGGCGGCGTGGTCGACTGTGACGCCGCCTTTCCCTGTCCCGGCGTCGAAACGTGCGGTGGCGGCGGTGTGCCCAACGAATGCGGGAGCGGAGGCGCCGTTTGCCAGCCGAACCTGCAGGCGACGGCCTGTTCCGGCAGGGTGTGCGGCGCCGCCAGCGATGGCTGCGGCGGCAGTCATCTTTGCGGCACCTGCGGCGCGGGCACGGCGTGCCAGGCGGGCCAGTGTGTCGCAGGGCCGACGTGCACGCCCGAGACCCAGGTCAACGCGTGTGCTGGCAAAGCCTGCGGCCAGGTGGGCAACGGCTGCGGTGGCACCTACACCTGCGGCACGTGCACCGGGGGCCAGGAATGCGGCGCTCGAGCGGCGTTTCAGTGCGGGACTCCCATTCCCCCCGTCTGCGATCCCCTTTCGCAAGCCGAGGCGTGTGCTGGCAAAGAGTGCGGCATGGCCTTCGACGGCTGTGGCACGGCGCTCGCAAATCAGCACACTTGCGGCACCTGCCCG
>JANOIG010000333.1:0-26019 GCA_031407405.1 Deltaproteobacteria bacterium | reverse complement strand
GACCCCAACCTGAGCAAGCCCAGCGCCATTCAGGTGTGCCCGGGCGCGTGTGATCAGTTCAAGGCCGCGACAGCGGGCAGCATCAACCTGCAGCTCGGCTGCGAAACCCTCCTTCCCCGTTAGAGCCTGGCCATTGGGCGGCTGCGCACCCCGATGCGTCGGTCGTCGGTCCTCGCAATCCTCCGAGGATTGCTGTGGCCTCCTTCCTAGCCTCGGGTCGCTCGCTACGCCTACTGGGACAGGCTTCCTGTTCCAACACACGCAGGGGCGCCGTGTTTTGCCTGGTCGAAGCTTTAGCCGGCGGAGGGGCCCGTTGTTGGGGCTGTTGAGGGCTCGGCGGATGGGGCGGAGCCGCCGATGGCGCTGAGCTGCTTTTTGATGGTGTCACCGAGCTGGACGATGCCGGTGACCTCGGCCCCGGGCGTCTCGTCGCCGTTCAGGATCTTCTGCATTTCCCCCAGCTCACGGCGGATGCGCACGATGGTATCGGTAGGACACACCGCGTTCTGCGTCATCGGCGCGATAGGAATGATTTGCCCCTCTGGATCACCCCCGACGAAACGCTTGAAGGACGACTTCTCACCGCCTTGGGGGATTTCAAACTGAGTGGGCCAACCGCTAGCCTTGCCCTTCTCACCGTTGGCGAAGAATGCCGAGGGCAGGACCTGCATGCTGCCCCAGGGCCCCTGAGGCCCTTGCTGAACAGACACGCCCCAGCTCACCTTGGGGTTCGCCTTCTGGTCCAAAAGCTCCTCGACGCCTGCCTTCGAATAGCTGAGCAGGCCCCGGATCTTGTCTTTCTGCGCGTTCGCCTTGCCAGTTGCCTCGGCGTAGGTAATCAGCTGGGCTACGAGCGAGGGCTTGAAGCGACCAATCGATTTGTTCCCGAGATTGGTGCCATCAAACGGGATGTTGACGGCCCCGAGCTCCTTCACTTGCTCGTCCGGGTACTTGCCTTCCTTCAACTCATTGGCGGCGGAGGACAGGACCTCAGACAGCTTGCCCACGCTGGCGTTGGCCGCGTCAATTTCGACCACCAGGCTCTTTGCGCCAATCACGGCGGCTTCCGCAACGCTGTTCTTTTCGTTGAGGCCACCCACGGCAAAGCCGAGCACACCACCTGCGGCGGCGGCCACGGCAGCCAGAACGATCACCTTCACGCGGCTGCCCTTGCGCACGGCAGCGAACTCCTCGTCGTCGTAGGACACGGGGGCCGCCATCCGCACGGCTGCTGGCGCCTGTTGCACCGTACCCACCCCCATGGGGTTGTACGAAGCACGGGGCTGCTGCTGTTGGGGGCTCGCGAAGCCGCTCGGGCCGGGGTAGCCGCTGGTCTGACCCTGTTGTGGGGCCTGGCTTGGGTGTGGCTGATGCTGATTGACTACCGGGGGCGGGATGGAAGCACTCGCCGGCATCGCGCCCGTTCTGCGTCCCAGACGCGCCTTGAGATCGATCTTCGGCTTGGACATACGCTCCTGTGAGTCAGTCTTCGTGAATCAACTCCCTAACCGCTGAAAATGCCTGGGGAGTGAGACGCAAGACCCTAGCCACGGCTCGCTGTTTCGGCAAGATTCAAAACCTCGGACGCGCCCCGCGCCAGCGATTCAAGAGCCGCTCGGCGCGCTTGTTCGGATCGCCGCCGAGCAGCGACATCGGCCGGCCAAACGCTCAAGGGGCGGCGGCGCTGGCTTTTTGTACGAGCACCGTCAGCCGCCGGGCGAAGTCCGCAGGGTCTTCGAGCGGGCTACCCTCCGCAATCAACGCTTGATCGTAGAGCGTCTGAATCCAGGAGCGGACGTCGTCCGAGGTGGGGGAGGCGCCAAACGCCAGATCGAGATTCGCCACCACTGGATGGTCGGTATTCACTTCCAGGATACGCCGGGAAGCAGGCACATCCATCTTGCGCGCCCGCAACAGCTGCTCGATGTGCGGGGCCATGCCCCCCTCCGCAATGACCAAGCATGTCGGCGAATCGATCAGCCGCTTCGAGGCTCTTACTTCCGCTACTTTGTCGCCCAACACCTCTTTCATGTGAGCCAGCAGCGACGGGCGTTCCCCTGCCCCGGGCTCGCGAGGTTTGTCGTCCTTGGCCGCGGTATCCTCAGCGCTCGCGGCGAGCTTGAGGTCCTCGGTCATGGCATTCACGAGCGGCTTGCCTTCGAACTCATTCAACGTGCTGACGGCGAAGGGGTCGATGGGATCCGTCATGAAAAGCACTTCGTAGCCGCGTTTGCGCAGCTCCTCGAGGTGCGGGCTGTGCTCAATCAGGCGCCGCGATGGGCCCGCCGCATAGTAGATTGCGTTTTGGTCACTCTTCATGCGCGACACGTATGCTTCGAATGTCGTCCAGCCCTCCGCGTTGGAGGACTCGTATTGCACCAACTTGGCGATGCGAGCGCGCTCCGACTCAGCAAAATGGAGCCCTTCTTTCAAGACCGTGCCGTAGGCCGCCCAAAAGGTATTGTACGCTTCAGCCTCGCCCTTCTTCAGCTCTTCGAGCAAGCTCAAGGTATGATTCGTGATCTGCTTTTTGATCACGCGAACCGCGCTCGAGTCCTGCAGCATCTCGCGTGAGACATTGAGCGGGAGGTCCTCCGAGTCCACGACACCACGCACGAAACGGAGGTAGCGCGGCACGAGGTCGCTACAGTTATCCGCAACAAACACCCGTTTGACGTGCAAACGCATGCCGTGCTTGCTCTCCGCATCAAACAAGTCAAAGGCGGGCCGTTTGGGCAAGAACAGCAGCGCATAAAACATCTGCGTGCCCTCGACCTGGAAATGGCGGTAGGCGATGGGGTCTTCCCAGTCGTGCGTCAGGTGCTTGTAAAAGCCCTCGTATTGCTCCTTCGTTAGCTCCTTGGCAGGGCGCCGCCAGAGGGCGCTGGCCTGGTTGACCCGTTCGAAGCTGGGTGCCTCCACCGCCTTGGCGTTCGCGTCATTGCCCTTGGGGTCATTGCCCTTGGGCGAAGGCCGCTTGAGGAGCTCGATGGGATGCGGAATGTAATCCGAGTACCGTTCAATGAGCTGCCGTAGCCTGAAGCCCTCGAGATATTCTTTGCTTTCGGGCTTGAGATGCAAAATCACCGAGGTGCCCGGCACGTCACGCTCGGCGGGCTCGATGATGAAGCTCTCCTTGGCGTCCGACGTCCAACGAAACGCCTCTTCGCTGCCGGCGGCGCGGCTGACTACCTCGACGCGATCGGCAACCAAGAACGCACTGTAGAAGCCAACGCCGAACTGGCCGATCAACGCCGGCCGCTCACCCTCCTTTTGAGCGGCCTCCAACGCTTCGACGAACTGCCGTGTCCCTGACCGAGCCAGCGTGCCGAGGTTCTCCTCGAGATCTTTGGCGCCCATGCCCACGCCGTTATCCCAGAAGGTCAGCGTTTGCTGCTCCGGATCGGCCGAAATGCGCACGGTGAGGGTGGTACCGCCCGGCATCAACTCGGGTTTGCTCAGACTCTCGAAGCGCAGCTTGTCGAGAGCATCGGACGCATTGGAAATGAGCTCTCGAACGAAGACCTCCGGATTGCTGTAGAGAGAGTTGACCAGCAACTTGAGGAGCTGGCTGACTTCAGCTTTAAACGGGCGGACGGTTGAATCATTCATGGTTCGGCTTGACGTGCGAAGTGGTTCCTTGACCCCGCAGGATTAGCACGGACGCCGGAGTGTCAAGGGGGGTTGGACTTCTCGCCCCGCCTGGGCTAGCGCAGATTCCGAAGGAACTGCCAAAAGCATGACTGGGCTCGCGAGCGACGACATCTGGTTGCACTGCAATATCTGCAAGAAGGACATTGGTTTTGGGTCGAGCTACTTCGTGTGCAGCGTCTCGACGTGTAACCGCAAGCGCACCGGCCTGATTTTCTGCTCCGTCCCGTGTTTTCAAGCCCACCTCCCGACGGCTCGTCACCGTGACGCCTGGGCAGAGCAGGAGAAGGCCCCCTCGCGGGCGGAGTGGCAAGCTACCCAGAACGCGGGCGACAATGCACTACCCGACCGTGCTCTACCCGACCGTGCTCTGCCCGCCCCTGCCGCTCCCCCGGCGGCGCCGAATTTTAGAGGCGCCGTGCCCGCGGCGGCCGGCCCAGCTCCGACCACTGCCAGCCGCCCGGACCCAGAGGCTGCGCTGGAAGTGCTCGTCGTCGTGTCGAAGCTGAAGAAGTACGTACGAGATTGGTCGGGGATGAACACGTCGGACACCGCCGTGGCGGTGTTGTCCGATCATCTGCGCGAGTTATGCCGAGAGGCCACTCGACAGGCTGGGCTCGATGGTCGGCGAACAGTGCTCGACCGGGACTTCACGAAGGTACTGAAGCAACGCCGGGAAGCTAGCCGATAGGGCGATTTTGACTCCCGCCGTTGACAGGTTTCCTAACCCCATGCGAAACCACCCCGCCGGCCGCGTCGGCGAGGGCGAAATCGATTGGTAAGGCATGCGAAAGACCACTGTTATTGCCGCTTTGACCGCGGGTCTCACCGGCATCGGCGGGCTACGCCACTCAGCTCGGGCGCAAGAGCCCGCGCCGGCTCCCGAACAACCCAGCGCGCCCGACGCGGCACCCCCACCCTCCGAGGAGCCCGAGGTTCCCGCTGCGGAACCGACGGCGCCCCCGGTCGGCGAGGGCGCTGAGGGCGCTAGCCCTCCAGGTAGCCTCGCGCCCGCTCCACGGCCGCTAGATACATCGCTGTTTCCAAACCCTGCGGTCGATTCAGAGACTTTGGAGCAGCAGGGCAATGAAAGGCCGGACGCCCGTCGCGAGGGCGCAACGGTCAGCTTGGAGGACATCTTCGCCGAAGACTGGTGGTCCCACGCCCGCGCCATCTTCGAGTTTCATGGCTACTTCCGGACTCGGGCGCACCTATTCCACAACTTCGCGCTGGGTCGGCGTGACGCTCTCAATCAGGCGCTCTACCCCCAACCGCCGGATAACCAGTATCAGAGCATTGTCGGAAACATGGGCGGGAACACGGTCGGGCCGGAGCTGTGCCGCGCCGACGAGACCGAGGCGCCCGCGACGTCCGCGGGGCCGCTACGTGGTTGCCGCACCAAGACTCAGGCCGGTGCCAACCTGCGCTTCCGCCTCAATCCCCAGCTGCACGTCTCCGACAATCTACGCGTCAACAGCCAGCTCGACATCCTGGACAACGTCGCCCTCGGCTCGACCCCCGAAGGGTATGAGCTTCAACCCGCTGATTCAGGCGGCTACGAGGTCAAGCCGCGCACTGGTTATCTCCCGAATGGGTACTTGGACGACACCCAAGTACCACCCACATCGGGTGTAAATAGCCTCGAAGATAGCATTCGAGTCAAACGGGCCTGGGCCGAATACACGACTCCGCTAGGAGAGGCGCGCTTCGGTCGCATGCCGAACCATTGGGGCCTCGGCATGGTCTTCAACGCCGGGGATGGACCAGACGACGACGCTCAATCGACGGTCGATCGGCTCATGTTCGCCAGCGGCATCAAACCCCTCGACCTCGTCATTGCGGGCATGTGGGACTTCCCGAGTGAAGGCGCCCTGACTCGGTTGCCGTACGCCGGCAGCGAGATTTACGATCGGGGCCAGCTCGACGACGTCAGCCAGTACGGCCTCATGATCTTGCGTAGCAAGAGCCCAGAGCTGACCAAGCTCGAGCTGTCGCGTGGCAACCTGGTGCTGAACACGGGCTTTTATCTCAACTATCGCGACCAGCTCCTCGCCAACGATCAGCCCGGCAATGCTGGGGCGGCGGTCCCGGGAGTCGACCCGGAGACACTGGCCAGCAGCGGTTACTCCAGGCGCGGGGCCAGCTATTGGCAGCCTGACTTGTGGCTGCAGCTGCTCTACAAGAAGCTGCGGGTCGAAGCCGAGGTGGCCGCGGTCTTGGGGTCGGTCGAAAATACCAGCACGACGAACCTCGCCAGTGACTTCATCGCGGGGGAACAAACCGAGCGCAAGCTGCGCCAGTATGGCTTCGCATTTGAGCTACAGCAGAAGCTGGTGGAAGATCGGCTGCGGCTCAACTTCAAGAGCGGCTGGGCTTCAGGCGACCCCGATGCCTTCGATCCGGACACCGCGGGGAATCTGATCCCGGGGGCCAACGAGCAGCAGGTGAATGACGACACCATTTCGACCTTTCGGTTCCATCCGTCCTATCGCGTCGACGCCATTCTGAACCGCTACATTCTGCAGCGAGTCCAGGGCACCTACTATTTCAATCCGAGTCTCGACTACGACTTCTCCCGTGAACCGAACGGGCAGCGGCTCGGCGGTGGCGTCTCCGTCGTCTGGACGCGTGCCAGCGAATTCGTCCAGACCCCGGGTCACAGTGATGACCTGGGTCTAGAGCTCGGCGGCTCCCTCTACTTTCAGTCCAAAGATGGCGCCATCAATGACGACCCGGCTCATGCGGGTGGCTTCTTTGCGCAGCTGCAGTACGCGGTCCTGTTTCCGCTCGACGGCCTCGGTTACCAGGCGGTCACCGAGGGGGAGCTCAAACTCGAAACGTCCGCGGCGCAGATGCTGCGCATGTACCTGGGCGTGTTGTTCTAGGCTGCGTACGGGCGTGGGCGAACCACTCTGATACACTACATGAGCGCCAAGGCGGCGCGGCATTGTCCAGTTCCCGAACAATCTGTCTCTGAACGATACAGTCGCCCGCGGGCTTCGACACTAATCACCTGGAAGCGTTGGCGTGATGCTGGGTACAGCTCAACTCTCTGCCCCCGGTGCCGTTTAGTGATCCAGGATGGTCTTGCCCGAAACGGCGCTGGATTCGGCGCCCACTGCCCCGCTGGCGAGCTTGGACGAACAACCAACAGGCGCCTCCGGTACACGGTTGAAGGTTGCTACGCGACCTGCGACCGTGGGTGCCACGTGGATGGATCTTTTCCATCCTGGGGCGCCCTCCAACCTCAGCCTCGAAGCCCGCATTCGCGTGGTCGCAGATGTGGCGGGGGCTCTGATTCAGATCCACGACAACTCGGGGATGCCCAGACCGCACCGCTGCCACGGTAGATTGACGCCCCGTCACGTGTTGGTCGGCGTGGATGGCAGCGCCAGCCTGTTCAATGCCAAGGAGCCATTCTCGAAGCTACTCCCCGCGCAGCCGGACCTGGGTTACCTGGCTCCGGAGCTCTTGACGCAAGCAGGGCCGGCAAATCAACAGAGCGACGTGTTCAGCATGGGGGTCTTGCTCTGGGAAGCACTGGATAACGGGCGGCTCTTCCCGCATCGCCGAGCAGCGGCCATCAGTCGCCTCATCGCGCGCCGTTCGCTGCCAACCCCGCGCATCCAGGAGGAATGGGCACTGCGGCTCGGCGAAGTTGCGTTGAAGGCCCTCTCGTTCACCCCTGAAGAGCGCTATCCAAACGGCACTGCCTTCTGGCTGGCTCTTCGAGAGTACCTACCGGCACCGGACAGCGCTCGAACGGAGCTGTCTCGTCTGGCCCAGCGCGCTCTCAAGCTCGAGCTTACCAGCGACATCCGTGAGGCTCCGCCCTACCTGGTTCCGTCGCACGTCGTGCTCTCCGGAAGCTCGCGTCCGGCACGCACGAGCTTGCTCGAGTACCCCGCACAGGAGAGCTCGGCGCGTTACTCCATGCGCCCCGAGCCGAGTACCCGCCAATCGAGTCCCCTGAGCCCGCCTCCAGAGCGGTTCCCGTCAGACAGCCCCGAATGGTCTATCTCGGAGCCGCCGCCATCTCCCCCGACCGCGCCCACGGATGGGCTGCGCCAGACACCACCGTCCGCCACTCCGCCGCGACCCGCAGAGCCTTCCGTTCCGTCGTCTCCGGTCTCCACGCTTCAGGTCAACTTGCCGCGTGACTTGGTGGACGTTTCGCTGCCCTTCTATCTCGCCTCGAGTCAGCCCGCCCCTCGTCCTTTTCCGTGGGGCGCGCTCAGCTTCGCCGCGTTGATCTTCTTCGGGGTCGGTGCAGCCGTTGCTTTTGGAGCGGTGACTGCGCTCAGAACCGTGTCTACCGTGGCGCCGGAGCCAGCGCGCCTGCCCCAGGTGCCTGCGGCTCAGGCCGTATCCGTGGCGCCTACAAAGCCGAAGTCGTCAGAGCCCTCGCCCGCGGCCCCGCAACTCGCATTGCCCCAAGCGGCGTCGCCCGCCGACCCCATACCCCCAAGCGACCTTTCGCCACCCAGCGCCGAGACGGCACCTTCGGACGGAGCGCGGACCCGCGCAAAGGGCACTGGTTCTGGGGGTGGCAACCAGCACTCGGCACGCCGAGCCAAGTCCAACAAGCCCAGGTCCAACCGCGCTGCAGTCAAGCCGGCGCCGGCGCTGGAAGAGGCCGCCAAAGCCGAGCCCGCCGCCGAAAGCCTGCCGTTTATCGAGCAGCCGTATTAGGGCGCGTCAGCGCTAAAGCCACCCGGCCGGCTTGCGCCCGCCGTCGCCATGGCACGCTCGAGCGCAATTTGTAGGCGGGATGCAGCACGCGCTGCAGCCGCAACATCGGCCACGCGCCGCGCCTTGGCGACGGCCCGCATCTGTTGCCTCAAGAGCTGACGGTCGGCATGCGGATACAACCGCATGAACTGGTCCAGCCCCGCGTCGCCCTCGACGGCAAGTCGCTCGTGCCACGCGAGCACCTCTGGAGATTGTACGGCTTCAGGAATGTGCGCGGGTGCGGAGATTTCGACGTCCGCACGGGTCAACACGGGCATCGAGACGCCTCGGAGCATTGCCTCGAGCTGCACCTCGAGGTCATCCGCGCGCGGCCCCAGCTCTCGCAGGTGCTGACGAACGACACTCACCTGGCGATTTCGCGCGTTCGGGCTGCTGATGGCCTGAGCCGTGAGGACCGCTTGCAACATTACCTCTTCGAGCTTCAGACGCTCGAGCTGCCGCGCTTTCAGCGCCACGAGCCGCGTCGCGAGGTCCTTCAGCGCGCTTTCGCGCGAATTCTGCTGGCGCCGACGATCGCTGCGCGAGGTCAGATCGCGATCATCTGCGTCTGCTTTGGCCTGCTCGTGAAGGCGATCCGCCAATGTCCGCATGCCCGCGGATCTGACATGCCGCACGCGAGCTGTCACGGTCAACCGCAATCGGCCCCGCGGCCGCCAGATGTACGTGTCAGCATTCGTGGTCCGATTGCGATGCCCGGTACGAAATCATGCCCGCGCCAGTGCTTCGACCCACGCCTTGCCTCTCACGTGGCATCACCACGACGCTGCTGTTCTTGGCAGCCTGCGGTGGCTCGGAGGTCTCGGCGCGCCCGGAGCTCTCGCCGCCCACGCCCGGCTACCCTGCCACGACCTCCCGGCTCACCTTGAATCTCGGGGGGGGACTGCAGAAGGTCTGCCACGCCACGCTGGTACATGCTCAGTGGGCGCTGACCGCCGCTCATTGTTTTTCGGGTGTGGACCCGCATGCCCGGGGGGCGCTCAACGATTTCGAGCGGGGCTTCTCCGCACTGGATGTCGAGCTCAACCCATGGGCTCACCGAAGCGGCGCCAACCGGCTCGAAGCGGGTTGGGAAACGCCAGATTTCGTGGCGGCTCATGATCTGGCTCTGGTTCCGGTCAACCCCGCCATCGACGCTGTCGTGCCGGTCGGGCGTTGGACATCGGTGGAATCCTGCTCATTGCCGGACGTGCTCGACATTCGTGGTCGGTTCGGACAGATCGGTCCCGCCGAACGAGCGCAGACGGTCGACGCCGCCATCCTCGGCAGCGTCGAAGCTGCGGCGCTATTGGGACCTGACCAAGCGGGCGTGCTGCTGGCCGCCGAGGGCCCAAGTGTAGGACCCGGAGACTCGGGCAGCGGCGTCACCGCCGCTTGGGACGAGGTGCGAAGAGCGGCCGGCGATTGCCAGCTCGGAGCGATAGACCTGGATGATCGAGTCCTGATGGGCGTGGTACAGGACGCCAACCTCGAACACTCGACCGAGCCGTTCGGGCTCGTTCCCCTACACACGGTTGAGAACGCGACCTGGCTGTCGGCGCTGCTAGACACCACGACCCCACCGGCGCCCAGCCAAGGACCGCGACTTGACCCGTGATTTAGAGCTACCCCGGATGCAATAGTCATGGATCTCAGCGCCGAACGCCGCGACTACACCGGGCAACGCCTGCTCGAGGAAGATACGCCGACCGAGCCCCTCGAGCTCTTCGCGAGCTGGCTCGCGCAGGCGCTGGACGCCGAATTGCTGGATGTCACGGCCATGGCCTTGGCCACGGCAAGCCGCGATGGGCGGCCGAGTTGCCGAATGGTCCTTTTGAAAGGAAACGATCAGCGGGGCCTGGTCTTTTTTACCCGCTACAGCACGCAGAAATGCGCCGATCTCGAGGAAAACCCGCGTGGCTCGCTGCTCTTTCACTGGCGAGAGCTCAATCGGCAAGTCCGCGTAGAGGGCATGATCGAACGGGTCTCGGTCGAGGAGAGTCAGCTTTACTTTGGCAGTCGCCCGCGCCCGAGCCAACTCGCGGCGCGAGCCGCATCTGGGCTGGATCGGGTCCCCAACTCCAGCGCGCTCGAGGAACGTGTCGCTGCGGAAACGGCGCGCTGGGAGGGGCTCGATGTGCCGATGCCGGTGGATTGGGGGGGGTATCGGCTCAGCCCCAACCGTCTCGAGTTTTGGCAGGGCCGCCCGAACCGCCTGCATGACAGGTTGGTGTACGAGCTCGAGGCGAACGGAGCCTGGGCGAAATATCGTTTGGCGCCATAGTGCTGCGCGCCCGGCCGAACAGCGGAATGAGCGCACGGAGGCTGCTCCTCGGCTCTTCCACGCAGCGCGTCCCAGCAGCAAACGCAGCCCCACCCCAAAGGCTACCCTCCAACGTCCGCCCGCATCGACGCTACTTAGCCTCAGGGATTAATCGCCGTGGCATCACTCAGGGATTAATCTCGGTAGCGGTCAAGCTAGACTCAACGGATGGATCAGTACCGGCGCTTCGACGAGGCCTACTACCACCGCTTCTATGAGAACCCCAAGACGCGTATCTACGGCGCCAAGGAGCACGCCCACCTCGCGCAGTACGTCTTTTCGTTTGCTCGCTGGAACGACCTGCCTCTAAAGGACGTGTTGGATATTGGTGCAGGCGTCGGCCTCTGGAAGAACTGGATTACCAAGAACGCCAAGGAAGTAGAGTACACGGGCACGGAAGTCAGCCAGACCATGTGCAAGAAGCACGGTTACCAACACCGAGACATCGCCCGCTGGCGCGACCGCAAGAAGTATGATCTCATCATCTGCCAGGGTGTGCTGCAGTATCTTTCGGATCCCGATGTTGCGCCCGCCGTCGCGAATATCGCTGCCATGGCAGGCGGGCTGGTTTACTTCGAGGTGTTGACCCGCGGTGATCTGCGAGAACGCGTGGACATGGAGCTCACGGATACAGACGTGTTCGTGCGCAATGGATCCTACTACCGAGGTCTGTTTGCCAAACACCTCATACCTTTGGGGGGCGGCCTGCACTGGACCCGGGAAATCCCGCTTCCCTTCTGGGAGCTGGACGTGGCGGGCACGAAATGATCGGTAAGGCCATCTCATTCCTGTTTCTGATTGCCACCGCCCTGAGCTTGTACAACGTGTATGCGGACAATCGCGACACCGTGGCGCTGGCCGAGAGCATCGCCTGCGGTCAATCGGGCTGTGTCCGGATGTTGCGTGCCGAGCGCACGCCCATCGGCCAGACTTTCTCCTTCCAGACCAACCTGCAACCTGCGCGAACCAAGGCCGTCAGTTGCGAACGAGCGTATCTGCTCGTGGGTAGCATGAGCTGCGCGGTGGCCAGCGAGTGATAGGCACAGCATGATAGGCACAGCGTGACAGGCATCATGTGCGGCGTGCGCGAGTGCGAATCGTGAAGATGCTATCCCCACTGAGGACACCGCCGCGTGCCAGCAGGCGCCCGCATTCCCAGTTGGACAACCCCAGCTCAGGCCGACCCAGAGCAAACTGCCCGTCCACCCAGCGCGTAAAGTCGTCACCGACGAAGGGCGCATTGACGCGCTCAAAAAAGAGTCGATGCTCCGCAGCGTCTGGGCTCAATAAACAAGCGATGAATTGCGGACTGTGAGCATTGAACAGGCCGATGGCGTGCTCGAGGCCGTCCACTAGCTTTAGCGTGACTTCCGGTGTCTCTTCCCACTCCCACTCGCGCCCCAATTGCGTCTCGCTGATCAGCTCTGCCTGCGCCTCTTCGACGATGCCTTCAGCCCGAGCTACGCCAATGCGCTTGGCAAAGAGCTCCTGCGGCAGCCCAGCCTCATCACCCTCGACCACGTGCAATTTGAAAGCTTGCTTCCGCCGCTCACCGGCCTCGGAGAGCCCACGCAGGAACGCGGGTAAGAGTCGCTCCGCTTGACCCCGCGGAATGCAGCACACGTTCATGCTGTTGCAAACCTTGCGATCGAGTGAGCTCGTCACAATTCTTTGCAGGTCCTCTGCCGTGGCGCGTTCCGAGGCCACCACCCACGCTCCGCCGGTACCATGCACGCTGACAGGCACGCCCGACTGACGCGCCAGGCCGCCGAGGACGGCGACTGCGGGACCCGAGCCCCGTGCAACTGCCAGCGACACCCGCCGGTCGGTAAACAGCGCCCAGCCTGCGGCATGTTCCGCGCTCTCCACCAGGCGAACGGCGTTTTCGGGTAAGCCAGCCTCGGACAAGGCGGGTACGAGAGCCACCTGCATGATGGCCTTGGCAGTCCGCAAGGCGTCCCTGCCGATGCGAAAGACGACGGTGTTTCCACCCTTGAGCACACCAGTAGCATCCGCGAGCACATTGGGACGCCCCTCGAAGACGAACCCCACGACACCGAGCTCTGCGGCCACCAGATCCACGGCCCAGCCGCTGTGCTCCACAGTCTCGATGATTCGGCCGCGCGACGCTTCCACCTTCGCCCAACCTCGAAGCCCGAGCACCATGCCCTCACGCAGCCGCTCCGAGGCGACCAGACGGGTGGTGGAGCGTTCGCGCCGACGGGCGTCGTCCACGTCGACGCGGTTGCTCTCGGCAATGCTGGCCCAGACCAGATCGGACGCCAGGCGACGGGCAAAGCCCTCATAGAAATCGTTGACTTGCCGCTCGCTTACCGAGCGCATGCCATCGAAGGCTTCGACCGCAGCGGTCACCGCGGCACCCACCGCCCGCTTTTCGGCTGCCGGGATCAGCAGCAGCTCGTCCGACGCCTCTGAATACACGACCGAATCCCCGGGCTGGAAGCGCCGAGCCAACGCCTCCGGAACCGACACGACTCGGTCCCCAGCGACGATGATTTGAAGCCCTGGCTCGAGGGCGACTAGCGGTCGAGTGTTCAAAATCGGACCCAAAATGCCTTGCGCATGCACCTCGAAGGAACAAGCGCCTCAACTCACAAAGCGAGCGACCGATCTAATCCCATTGGGAACCTTCCGTCCATGCGACTTGCAATACCATTGTCCGGCTTTGTGGCCGCCGCTCTCTTCTCAACGGCTGCCGGGGGTGAAGCCGTGCGAGTCCACGGGCGCGTCAACGCGGCCATGCCAGCCACTGGCCCCCAAAAGGACGAACAGTCGTGGGGCGCGTTGACCGCGGCCATGCTCGAAGTCCCTATCGTACCTCAGCTCGGGTTGGGTGTCGAAGTAGGCGCGGTGACTCTGTCCGACGGCGAGCCACCGAGTGACTCTCGGTTGGCCAATCCTGATGGCGCGTTTGGAATTTCCGCCGCCCTCGCCGTGCACGTGAGGCCCGGCGCCACTCGCCAGCCGGGCAGCCCAAAATGGCACAGCGGGCTGTGGGGTGGCAGCAGCTTTGGGGTAATGCGCAGCGCCGGCCTCTTGCGGCCAATGGGTGAGGTCAACGTCGGGTTCGATTTCAAGCTCGGTGACGGCAGCCTCTCCGCGGGCCCCAGCGTCGGCTTCCTTCACGTGTTCCAGCCGAATGATTCGCTGCGGCCCGATGACGCCAATGTACTCAGTGTCGGTCTGCACGCCCTTCTCGACACGGCAACGCCAGTTGTGGCTCCGCCGACCCCTCTGCCCTCGACCGATCGCGACGGCGATGGCCTGTTTGATGGTGTAGACACCTGTCCCGATGCGCCCGAGGACGCGGACGGCTTTCAAGACAGCGACGGTTGTCCCGACCTCGACAACGACGGAGACGGTCTACTCGACACCGCTGATCGGTGCCCTCTGGAAGCCGAGGATGTGGATGGCTTCGAGGAAGCGGATGGTTGCCCAGAGCCCGACAATGACGTCGACGGCGTGCTGGACGGCGCGGACGCTTGCCCCCTCGAAGGCGAGGACGTCGATGGTCTCGCCGACGAGGATGGTTGCCCCGAGCTGGACGCCGACCAAGACAATGTCCTGGACGAAGCCGACGCCTGCCCGAACGAAGCCGAGGTTCGAAACGGCTACGCCGATGAAGACGGTTGCCCGGATGCAGAAAACGTACGGGTCGTGCGTGACAAGATCCTGCTCGACGAGCGTATCCACTTTCACACCAACAGCGTCATCATCCGCTCCATCAGCCATCCGCTCCTGAGGCGGCTCGGCCAACTGATGAACGAACACCCGGAATACACCCACATCGAGATCCAGGGCCACGCCGACTCTCGGGGCGATCCTGGGTTCAATCAGCGACTGTCTGACGGCCGAGCTCGGGCCGTGATGAATTTTCTGGTGGAGCAGGTCGGCGTGGACAGGAGTCGCCTCCACGCCGCCGGATTCGGCAATGCGCAGCCACTCATCTCGGGCAGTGACCCGCGCTCGTTGTACCTGAATCGCCGCGTGGAGTTCAGCATCACCCGCGAAGGGAGCTCGGCTCCGGCTGTGCCTCCTGACGTCCCGGAGATGGAAATATCGCCCGACGTGAAGGAAGAAGAATGAGCTCCTCGACGCGTGCGGCAATCGTGACGATCCTCGTGAGCCTTGCCTCGGGGTTGGCACTGAACTGTGGTAACGGCGGGCTCGTGGGTGGGGACTGCCGGCCCGGCTTCTCCGCATGTGGTCAGAGCTGCGTGAACCTCGGCTCTGACCCGGACAATTGCGGTGCTTGCGGCCGACAGTGCCAAGCCAATGCTGAATGCCTGGTCGGCGTGTGTATAGCGACCGGCCCCGCGGTGCAGGGGCGACCCGTGGACGGAGGGATATTGCTATCAGATGGCGGCCTCCTGCTGCCCGACGGCGCGGTGGTCACTCCGGATGGCTCATTCCTCGGGGGTGGCGGTAATGGCGGTTCCGAGGGGAACGGCAACGGGGGTAGCAGCGCCAGCGGGGGCAACGGTAGCGGTGAAGAATGTGTACCTCCATTCAATAGTGGGGCGCACTGTGGCGCGTGCAATGCCCAGTGCGAGGCACCCGAGCCCTACTGCGCGCCCCAGGCGGATAGCTTCGCCTGCAGGGCCGGATGTTCCGACGACCTCACCTTGTGCGGAGACCGCTGCGTCGACTCCACCGCCGATATCGATCACTGCGGCGGCTGCAACCAGTACTGTCCGACTGCCATTTGTAGAGACTCCGTCTGCATCGGCGGAACCGCCGGGCACGTCGTCGCGATGTGCATGAACCTGCAGGCCTATAGGCCCAGCGCGCCGCAAAACCTACTGCTCTCCAACGCCGTCTTCCTCGCTCAAAATGATCCGGTGCGCGTGCTCGGGTATGTCGAGCATGCCACCGCTCCAGTCGTCAACGGCGTCGAACGTGCCTTGACCGAAGCCGATGACAAGAACGCGCGTGACCTACAGTTCAGCTCGACCAGCTCGCCCGATCAGGTCGTTCAAGATTTGGCGGCCGGCAACTACGATGTGCTCTTGGTCTATGATCAACAACTCGCGCCTACCGGCACTCTCGCAACTCTCGGTCAAAGCTGGCTCTCGCCCCTCGACTCCTTCACCGCGGCGGGTGGCATCGTCATCGTGCTCTCGTCGGACGAGGGCACGCGGGAGATGCACCAATTCATTGCCCAAAGCGGCCTCATCGCCGAAGTCTCCGGCCAAGTTGGCGCGACGGGCGCCTTGCTCTACAATCGCGAGCGTTCAGACGCGGTGGGCTTCAACGTTTTCGGTGAGTTCCGAGCCCTGAGCTTCAGCTGCACCTATCAAATCGGCGCCGCGCCGCCCGACACTGCGTTCGTCATCACCGATGCCCCAGACGACAGCGGAATGACCGGCAACCCCAGCGTGATCCACCGCGCCAGAACGTCCCGTTAGACCAAGGCACGTGTGCCGTCATAAATCAGACGGGGCAAGCGCCGACGCAGCGCTCAGTAGCGGTAAAGCTCGGGCTTGTACGGACCCTCGACTGGAACACCGATGTATTCGGCTTGGGCTGCTGTCAGCTGCGTCAGCTTGACTCCCAACTTGTCCAGGTGCAGGCGAGCCACCATCTCGTCGAGCTTCTTCGGCAATACGTACACCTTCTTCTCGTACCGAGACTGATTCTGCCAGAGCTCGAGCTGCGCCAGAGTCTGATTGGTGAACGATGCGCTCATCACGAAGCTGGGGTGACCCGTGGCACAGCCGAGGTTCAACAGGCGCCCCTCCGCCAGCACCAGCACGCTGTGCCCATCGGGGAACGCCCATTCGTCATACTGCGGCTTGATGTTGATGCGTTGAATGCCGGGCACCTTGGCCAGCCCGGCCATGTCGATCTCGTTGTCGAAGTGGCCAATGTTCCCGACGATGGCCTTGTCCTTCATCTTGGCCATGTCTGCCGCGACGATCACGTCCTTGTTGCCGGTCGTGGTCACGAATATATCAGCGCTCGCCACCACGTCGGCCAGCGTCTTGACCTCATAGCCCTCCATGGCCGCCTGCAGCGCGCAAATGGGATCTATCTCGGTGACGATGACGCGACAGCCCTGCCCCTTGAGGGATTGGGCGCAACCCTTGCCCACGTCACCGTAGCCACACACGACCGCGACTTTACCGCCCATCATCACGTCGCTGGCGCGGTTGATGCCATCAATCAACGAGTGCCGGCAGCCATACAAGTTGTCGAACTTGCTCTTCGTGACCGAATTGTTGACGTTGATCGCGGGGAACGGCAGCTCACCCTTCTTGTGCAGCTCGTACAGGCGATGCACACCCGTCGTCGTTTCCTCACTGACACCACGACACTGCTTCTCGAAACGCTCCCACTTGCCGGGTGACTCTTTCTGCAGGCGGCGGAGCAGATTGAGAAAAACGATGCCTTCCGCCGACTCGTCAGCGCTCGCGCCGGGCACGGCACCCAGGCGGTTGTACTGTGCGCCCTTGACGATCAGCATGGTGGCATCCCCGCCATCGTCCACAATCAGATCCGGCCCCGTTCCATCCGGCCAGGTCAACATCTCGTCGGTACACCACCAATACTCGTCGAGCGTCTCACCTTTCCAAGCGAAAACGGGCACGCCGCGCGGCTTTTGCGGCGTCCCCTCTTTACCGACGACGACGGCGGCGGCGGCGGAGTCCTGGGTGCTGAATATGTTACATGATGCCCAACGCACATCGGCACCCAGCGCCGTCAGCGTCTCGATGAGAACCGCGGTCTGGACCGTCATGTGGAGCGAACCGGCCACCTTGGCGCCTTTGAGCGGTTTCTTCGCGGCATGCTCAGCCCGCAGCGACATCAGACCCGGCATCTCTTGCTCGGCCAGCCGAATCTCTTTGCGCCCCAACTCGTGCAACGACAGATCGGCCACCTTGAAGGGCAGGCGCGCCGCCGCGGAGTTTCGTGCCACAGAGTGGTCGGTCAATGAGGACTCGATAGATTGCATCGTCGTTTGGCTCCTTGCGGGGGTCGTCGCAGTAGGACCTCCCTTTGAACGACAGGCGTATAACCCACCAGGCGCGCGCCCGCACGAATAAAACTTGGTACCCGGCAGCGGTTCCGTCGCGAGCAACGACCCGCACCAGCCCTGGAAATCATTGACTCAAAAACTGCCGGTCGCGCTGAGCGACGGGAGCATGACGACGGTATCGTCGGGCTTTTCCCCAGCCCAGGTGAAGTCACTCAGGAAAGTCTGCAGAAGGTCCAGGCTCACGCCGACCGAAAACTCCCTGAAGGCTCCCGCCCAGCGCGCCCCACCTGCTGCTCGCCAAGTGCCCGTCAAACGCGCCCCGCCGAGCAGGGTGGTGAGTGGCGAAAGCTCGCGATCCCCCGACCAGAACTGGCCGCGCGGGCCGGTGCTTGGCTCACCCCCCGTGTAGTCGTCGCTCCAGAAGCTCGCGCCCGATTGTACGTACACTCGGCCATGGACCAGCAGCGCCAGCCAGGGCTGAACGTAGCGTTCCGCCTGCAGCTCATACGTCAGGCTTTGCAGCTCCCACGAGTCGCGATAGCCCCGCGCGAACATGCCCAGCGCCGTCTTCAAGAGCCGCGAGTAGTACTTCAAGCGAAATGCCAGCGCCGTCCGGATGCGATCATCCGGATGATTCTCCTGAGCGGCTTGCCCGGTGGGCCCGATCACGACCTGCCGGTAGGGATTGCCCAAAAAACCGTGCTGCAGCCCGCCCGAAAAGATGAATTGAGTCGTCAGCACGGGGGTCCAGGTCTGTGTCCAGGCCACACGGAAGTTGTCGATGCTGATGGGGAGCGCCTCGACGCGCTCATCCGCGGTGAAGCACCCATCAGAGGTGTCCAGCCCCTGGCGCAGCGTGACCGGAAGCGTGCGCTGGGCGAGGCTACAGACCTCGTCAAACCCGCGCGAGTAACCGATTTCGACGTCGGCATTGCGCTGAAGAAAATCCGTCCCGGCAGCTACCGCGAAGGAATTCGAACGGTAATCGTTCTCCGTGCCATGCGTGTAAGAGGCGTTGAGGCGCGTATGCGCTCGCTCGAGCGAAAAACCTCCCGAAGCTATGTGTCGAAAATCCCGCACCGACGCTCGGCTAACGATGTCGGGCGTGGCCGACAGCAAGGGGCCGGCTTTCACTGATTCACTCGCCCCCGTCACGGCATCTGCCTGATAGGAGGCGAAGACCCGCAGGGCCTGCGAGGGCGCCGCAGAGATGCTGACCTCCGGCGTGTAGACGGTCATCTTGCTGCGGGTCGACGGCTCGTGAAATATCTGCGTGCGCAAGTCGACTTCCGCCATTTGGCTACGACTCGGCAGGGCCGAAAGGAACACGCTGGCGCACGCCAGGCCGGCGATCAAATGCCTCAATTGCATCCGCAGCCCCCCACCTGCACCGAACCACCCCCGAGCGATCCTTCCCGATTTTCGAGGGCGTGCTCGAGCGCTGCCTGACCACGCGCATTGGCTCCAAACTGCATGATCCGATCGGCCAAGATCGCCCGCTGCTCCGGCCTGACCGCTGCACAGCCCATGAGCGTGAGAAGTGCGCAGAGCACGCTCAGCATGGCCGAGCGCGCGGGCACGAGCCCGTGCTTGCGCGATCTGAACCCTGGACAGCGTGGACTCATGTTTCCTCCGGTCAGCGCCGATGCCTCAAAAATAGCTGCCCAGGCCGCCCACGTAACTTTGAGCGTTGCGGTAAGAACCCGCGTCAAACAGCACCGTATTTGTTGCTTCGAGGCGCAGGATGATGCGAAGCCGCAGTGACACCAACAGGCCGCCTCCAGCCCGGGCATGCAGCGCCGTCTGTCGGCGGAGCGCGAACGCGTCCTGATTGGGCAGGCTGGTGTAGCCACCTGTCCCCAAGCTCAAATAGGGTGACACGGACCAATCGGGCGCCAGGTTCACCACGAGCGCAGCGCCGTAGAGCAGGCTGCGTCCGGAGGCGCTCATGACCAGGCCCACGTAGGGCTCCAGAGACAAAGCCTGATTCAAGACCAGCGCCGGTTTCAGCTCGGCGTAGCCGCTACGGTCGAACATGCCTCCGGTCATCGCCATTCCGCCCCGCGCCGATTCGAGCGGCGGCGGCGCGAAAAAACCCGGCGCCCCGGCAATGCTGCCGTCCAACTCGTCCAACAGCACTGTATCGGCGGTGTCCCCGAGCAGGTACGCGGTGCGGCCATCGACGAGATACACGCGTAGCCAAAAACCCGTGCCCTCTCGCCCTTGGATCGGAAAGGTCTCGCCCCGTTCTGCGCGGTGGATCACCCGGTAAGAGAGGCCCGGCCCCGCGCGTAGCTCACTGCTCGAGGTGACGACCCGAGCCACCGTATCCACATCCATCTCGCCCGCTGTATCGAGGCTCTGTGCCCGAGTGAATGTCGCCCAAAGCACGCAAGCGAGCAGTAACCCCAACGCGGCGATCCCAGCCTGGGAGCCAGTCGTTCGGGCCATCATCGGCTCGAATACCTCGCGGCCCAGCTTCGAATGATCTCTGCCTCGGGAGAATCTGGCTCAATAATCACTCTGGGATGGGCCACAGCGTTCGTTGGGCGGTTGAGCAGCGGAGAGCGTTCTGGGTCGACCTCCATGTGCAGCTGTGCCGACTGATAGTTTTGGCGCGCTGCCTGCGGCACCCCCAGGTCTCCCTGCAGCCCGTCACCGCACTGCTCTCCCGCCAAGGGCTCATAGTCAGTCAAGCGCAGACGCTGTCGGTTGAAGTGACAGCCCTGCGCCGATTCGCCCAGGTTGGGATCACCGCTGCCGCAGCCTTGCGCAAACAGCATCGGCTCCACCTCGCAATAGAAAAAAGCTTCGTCGTACACGATCTCGGCGACCTGAAAGTTTTCGCCGACGTCCAAAGTGCACGCCGCTGAAAGGGTCGCCAAGGACACGCTGTGGATGAAGGCCTTCATAGGCACGGTCCGTGTTCGTTCTGGTGACGGAAGAAATCGTTGGCGACGCCGCTTCGACCGGGACCGGATGGCCCCTACCTCCATTCGGACATTTGCAGTGTTTTCCTAAGGTCCCCCGCTGCGACTCAGTGCGTTGCGTCGCGCGGGTGCTCAAGGTTGGGCCACGCGGTCCGTTCGTGTTTTCCTAGCTACAGACGGAGCCCCTCGGGCCGGTCGGGCTCGATGCATGGAATGACCCCACACGTCGGTGAACGACCTTGAAGGCCTCAGGCAGCCCGACTAAGTCTTGGCCCCCTCGATGGTGCCTATGTTACCGTTCCTCAGGTCCCACCGCCGGTTCGATATTTCTCATGACCGCCAGAAGTATGATCGCCAGAAGTATGGTCGAACAGAAGTGCCCCACGCCGGAGTCGATATGATTCGTAGTTATTGGTATCTCGCGGCACTGGCAGGAGGGCTAGGGATGGCTGCGGGAGGGCCATACGGCACACCTATCTTGGTGTTGTGCCTAGCGGTGGGCATCTTCTTTGGCACCGTTTCGCTTCGGGGCCATCGGGCGCAGGACGCCACGAGTACCCACCCTGGCGTTTAGCGCCAGCAACTCGCGCGGATGAACAGCGATCCGCCTCCCCCGTCCGCGCGTCGAACGGTCGAGCGACAGGCCGAAGATCCGCCAGGGCTTCGAGATCTCTCCGATTTCAGCCTACAGGACGTGGACGCCGTTCGCTTGATCCTGAAGGGAGACTCCGTCATCGACTGGCACCGTCTCAACCTGATTGACAAGCAGCAGGCCGCCGACTTCATCCGAAATCACGAGCTCGACCCCGACGACGAGAGAGACATCGAGTACATCACCGCGCTCAAGGAGCAGGCGATTGCATACCTCCGTCGCAACTTCTCGCTCGCTTTTCCAAAACCGGTTCAGAACGCTCGAGCGGAGGAGCTGGTGATGATGGCCTCGGGGACGGGGCACCGGCAACAAGCCGCCTGCACCGTGCTCAAGGCGATGCAGATCATCAATCACACCAATGGTCGCGAGCTCCTGTTTCGCCTCCCGGTCAGTGACCGAGACCTCTTTCACCTCGTGGAGGAGAAGGTCTACCGGGTGGTTGGCACGATGTTGAGCGAGGGGTTCCCCATCACCGAGTTCGTGGGCGGACGCAAGAACCTGGATTCGACTTACACCAAGCTGCTGTCCAAGCCCGAGTCGTCCGCCGTCGCCCTGTACGACAAACTGCGTTTCCGGATCGTGACCCGGCAAAGGGAGGATTTGCTCCCCATCCTGCTCTACCTGTCCGAGCAGATGTTCCCCTTCAACTATGTCGTCCCCAAGCAGAGCACGAACACGATGTTCCACTTCCGGAGCTTCTGTGAGTCGCACCCGACCCTGAAAAAGTACATTCCGAAGTTCCAGGGTCCCGTCGAGGACGCTTTGACCCCCGGGGATAACCGCTTCAGCTCCCCGGCATATCGGACGATTCAATTCGTGGCCGATGTGCCCGTGCGGGTCCCCGCCCACATCATGGAACTGGCCCCCCCGGGGTCCGGAAATCTCGGCCCCATCGTGTATATGCTCTGCGAAATCCAACTTTTGGATGCCGAAACGGAAGAAGCCAACGAGACCGGCAGCGCCAACCACGAGGCCTACAAACAGCGGCAGCGCGAGGCGGTTCACCGCCGCATTCGGCTCGGCGCCCGGACCCCTCGAGACCCTAACTCATCGAAACCCTGAGCCAGCGCCGAAAAGTCACGGCCAGGCTTTACCCAAGCGAATTCGGACAGTAGGACTCGGGTCCATGTGGCTCTCCCGAGCCAAGCTGCCTGCCCTGGCCTCGGCCATTGTCCGGCCCTTGGTTGACACGCAATTGATTGAGACCGACGCACCCCAGGGTGTGCAGGCGGACATTTTGGCGGTCCTCGAGCAGTACCTACGGGATGAGCAGGACATCTCCTCCAAGGCGCGCGACATCGCGGCCGCTCGGGGCGCGTCGAGCACAGATGCCGGTCGAATCAAACGCGAGCTGGCCAAGCAACAGGGCGTGGGCATCGGTGACGATGCCATCGACTACCTGCTCAATCAACTCGTCGAGATGCTGATGCATTCAGGCAGCGTCGAGGAGATCTTTGCAGAAGATCATCAACTCAAGCTGGTGATGCGCACGCCGCTCCGAAAGGAGCAAGCCACGGCCGATCAAATGGACGAAACCGTGAGGAAACGGTTGAAGCACGTGGAAGAGGGTTCCTCCCAGTGGGAGGTCGAGTACCAGCGCATGCGCGAAGAAGTGACGCGGCGCCGAAGCTAGACCTTTAGGCCAGGCCCTTCAGCTAGGATTTGGGAGCCAAGACGCGGCGCGGTGGGCGCCTCCGGGGATACAACCGATGGCGAATGGGCGATGCGCAGCATGACAGGTTTTGGCCTCGGCGAGGCCACGCTGCGGGCGGGTCGAGTCAGCGCCGAGGTGCGCTCGTTGAATCATCGCTTTCTGGATCTGCGCGTCCGGCTACCCTCGGAGATCGCCGACCAGACGTTTTTTGTAGAGCAGCTGTGCCGGGAGCGGCTCGGCCGTGGCCGTTATGACGTCAGCGTGAGAATAGACGCGGAGGCCCTGCCCCCGCTGAAATTGGATATCGAACGGGCACGATCGGTCTACGCCGCGCTCGAACACCTGCGGGACGAGCTCTGTCCCGGCAGCGATGTCTCCCTGAGCCTGCTCGGAAGTTTTCCAGGCCTCATGGTCGGACCCGTGATTCAAGATCCGGACCTGCTGCAACGAGCGCTGGCCGAAAGTATCCGCATCGCATTGGATAACCTGGATCAGATGCGGAGCGCCGAGGGGGCTGCCCTGGCGGCCGAGCTGTCGGCACGCCTCGACAGCATTCGGGGCTTGCTCCGTTTATTCGTCGAGCAGGCTCCGGCGCTCGTGCTGGCCCAGGAGAAGCGCTTGACGCAGCGCCTCGAGCGCCTGTTGGGAGGAGTGGACGCCCTGGACTCCGCCCGCCTCGCCATGGAAGTGGCCTTGCTCGCGGATCGCTGCGACATTACGGAAGAGCTAGTCCGGCTAGGTAGTCATTTCGACCAGTTTCAGAGCTTCTTGGATGCATCGAGCCCGAGCGGGCGCAAGCTGGACTTCTTGCTTCAGGAAATGGGACGAGAAACCAACACGATTGGGGCCAAATGCCAGGACGCAAGCCTCGCCCACCTGGTCGTCTCGCTCAAGGCAGAGGTCGAGCGCCTGCGCGAACAGGTTCAAAACGTAGAATGAAAAACTGACCCGCTCCGTCTCACATCCGCTCCGCGTTTTTTTCGTCCCAAGATCGGCCCATGCAAGAGCCCACGCGATCCCCACTTCTGCTCATCGTCTCGTCGCCGTCCGGTGCCGGCAAGACCACACTCACCAACGCCCTTCGGGCCCGCGTTTCGGGCGTCAATTTCAGCGTGTCACATACGACGCGCAAGCCGCGTGAAAGCGAGCGCAACGGGCGCGAATACTACTTTGTAGACAGCGAAGCGTTCCGCCAGTTGATCGAGAAGGATGCCTTTCTCGAGTGGGCGCTCGTGCACGGCAACTTCTACGGCACTAGCCGCAGCGAGGTGGACCGCGCCGGCGGATGCCGCGCCCTGCTCTTCGACGTCGACTATCAAGGCGCACGCCAGATCAGGTGCGCCGAGCCCCAGGCGGTGACGATCTTCATTCTCCCTCCCGACATGGCCACCTTGGAGGCCCGGCTGCGAGGTCGAGCCAGTGAAGACGAAGCCGCGGTTCAGCGCCGCTTCCACGCCGCCAAAGACGAAATCGCGCATTACGGATTTTTTGACTACGTACTGGTAAACGACGACCTGGAAAGCGCCACTGAACGCCTGATTGCAATCTTCCTCGCGGAAGAATGCCGCCGCAAGCATAACGCTCTGCGGGCCGAGCAGTTGCTCAATCAGGTGCGCGGCTTCGGGGGCACGAACCCGCCGCGCTGAGAGGCCATTGCCCGCCCCGACATACGCGTGTTACCGGGCACGCATGGCGTACGTGCTCGGCATCGTGGGCGGTAGTGGCATCTATGAGATGGCAGGTCTCGAACACGTTTCGACCGAGCAGGTAGAGACCCCGTATGGTTTACCCAGCTCCGGCGTCGTACGCGGCAAGCTCGGGGGGACCACGCTACTTTTCTTGCCGCGTCACGGTAAGCATCACCAACACCCCCCGCACCAGATCAACTACCGCGCCAACATCTGCGCGCTGAAAAAACTGGGTGCCACGCACGTTGTGAGCCTGTCCGCGGTGGGCTCGATGCGCGAGGAGATCGTGCCGGGTCATGTCGTAGTGGTCGATCAATACATCGACCTGACGAAGCGCCGCCCCAGCACCTTCTTCGAAGATGGCATCGCTGGGCACGTGGCCTTCGCCGACCCCGTATGTCCGCTGCTGTCGGCTGCCCTCGCGGACGCCAGCCAAGCCGCTGGCGCGACCGTGCATCGGGGTGGCACGTATTTGTGCATGGAAGGCCCCCAGTTCTCGACGCGAGCTGAAAGCCGCCTGTACCGGCAATGGGGGGTCAGCGTGATCGGCATGACGGCCATGCCGGAAGCAAAGCTCGCGCGTGAAGCCGAGCTGCCTTATGCCACCCTAGCCCTAGCCACGGATTACGACTGCTGGCACACCGCCGGTGACGTCAACGTGGAGGCGGTCGTGGCTGTGTTGAAGCAGAACGCCGCGCTCGCCCAACGCACCGTGGCCGGCCTCGCGGCGTCGCTGCCGGCCCCGGAGCAGAGCCCGGCGTACCAGGCCAGCAAAAACGCCGTACTTACGCCGCAAAACGGCCTTGCGGCGCCCGTCCTCGAGCGCCTCGCCTGGTTGCTGAAATAATCGCTGCTCGGCACCTCGGCGCGGTCATCTCATCTGCCATCGGAGTCCCCTTGACCCCGGCCCGTTTGTGCGGTTGATCACCCGAGATGAACGATACCGAGCTCGATGTCGTCGGCGTGGGCAACGCCATCGTGGATGTCTTGGCGCAATCCAGCGACGAGTTTCTGCGCAAGCATGGCCTGACGAAGGGCAGCATGGCGCTCATCGACGAGGCACAAGCCAAAGAGTTGTACGCGGACATGGGGCCCGCGCTCGAGGCCTCGGGCGGGTCGGCAGCCAATACCATGGCGGGTGTCGCTTCGCTGGGCGGCAAATCTGCGTACATTGGCCGTGTCTGCAATGATCAGCTGGGTGAGATCTTCTCTCACGACATGCGCGCCACGGGCATTCACTTTGCGGTGCCCCCTGCAGTCGGCGGCCCTCCCACCGCACGCTGCCTGATCCTCGTCACCCCGGACGCCCAACGGACGCTAAACACCTACCTCGGCGCATGTGTCAACCTCGGGCCCGAGGACATCGACGCTGACCTGGTGCGTCGCGGAAAAA
>JANOIG010000318.1:0-13736 GCA_031407405.1 Deltaproteobacteria bacterium | reverse complement strand
TGCCGCCGTGGTGGGTGGCGAAGGAGCGAATGCAGAAGTCACGCCGGACTTCGTGTATCTGCCCCGCGCTCATCGGCTTGCCGGGTTCACCTTTCCGGACGAGTTTCCCGGTGACAACGAGTGGGTTAGCATACGCCGTAGCCAGGTGCTGGCCGATCCAGCATGGGAGCTGTGGTCTTTACGTGCCATGGTGTTGCGCGACGAGAACCGCATGGTTGGCTTCACCAGCTTTCATGGGCCGCCGGGCGTCAATAACCTGGGGACCCCGGGCGCTGCCGAGGTCGGGTACACGGTTTTCCCTGAGTTCCGGCGGCGAGGGTATGCCACGGAGACGTGCCGGCTGATGCTGGAATGGGCGCGGCGCGAGCACGGCGTGCGCCACTTCATTTCGGGAATCGAGCCGAGCAACGCGCCCCCGATTCGCGTGGTCGAGAAGCTCGGGTTTACCCCGCTGGGGCTCATGGTCGACAACGAGGCCATCTTCGAGCTGCGCCTGCCCTGATCGTGCAGCCCGCCAGGCTTGACGTCGACGCCGTGAACGTGAATACTTGGGCTCGCGCTGCAGGGCGCACCCAGTCCGCGGAAAGGCGCTTCGCCACCTGACAGCCATTGATTCGCGACATTGCCGAATCTTTCCTCGCCCAGACCTGCGGACACCGGGCAATCCAGGGAAGGTCGAGAAATGTCTAGCGAAAGTCATCAAGCTCGGGAGCTGCGCCGTGACGCCAAGCGCCTGGTGAAAGCCGTCAGTGCGCGCGATCCCGTTGCCATTGGTCGCATCGTCGCGCATCACCCGCGCTTCGAATCTGCCGCCGAGGTTGGTGCCATCAAACTTGCCGACGCTCAGCTCGTGGTCGCCCGGGAGCACGGGCACGTCACCTGGGCCAACCTGAAGCGAGACTTCGAACGCCGCCAGTTCCTGTCCTCGGCGCGTGAAGAGCGCGTCCGCGAGCTGATCGATGCCATCTGCGGGCGCGGTTGGGACGCGCCGTCCACAGCGAATCTTCAGCGTGCTGAGGAATACTTGAAAGCTGATCCCAAGCTGTGCTCCGAAGACTTCGCGCTCTCGTGCGCGAGCGGTGAAATAGACATCGTGAGACAGCGCTTGAACGAGGACCCAGGGCTCGTCACGCGCGAGATTGGGCCGCGGGGCTGGCAGCCCCTCGTGTACGTCGCTTACTCGATTCTAGCCAAGCAGCGGGACGCGCGCGCCGAGCGCATCACCCAGGTGGGCGCACTGCTGCTCGAGCGGGGGGCAAGCGCGAGCTCCGGTTACGTTGCACGCTTAGGGACAGAAGCAGAACCTCATGCATTTCCGGTGCTCTTCGCGTGTATTCACGTCAGCGACAATCTGAGCCTCGCCAAGATGTTGCTCGACGCGGGCGCAGATCCGAACGACAACCAGTCACTGTACCATGCCGTCGAGCGCTTCAATACGGACGCCCTCGATCTGCTCTATGGCTACGGGTTGAAGCCCGAGTGGCTCTCGTACTGCATGCTGCACCAGATTGATCTGGGCTTCTTGCCGGGCATTCGCTGGTTCTTGGACCACGGCGCGAATCCTAACGTGAAGCACCCATGCGGCCTGAGTGCGCTGCACTGGGCGATCATGCGTCCGGGCACGAGCCAGATGGTCGAGCTCTTGCTCGAGCGCGGTGCCGATGCCCAGGCCAAGACGCCCGCGGGGCTTACGGCGCTGGACCTGGCCGAGCGCCGGCACGGCAAGGTCGAAGTCGTCCCGGCTCTCGAGCGCCACGGCGGCCAGCGCGGGGGGCGCAAGCTCCTCGACGAGCTGGTCGTAGCAGCAGCTTACGGCGACGAAGCGCGCGCCAAAGCGCTCTTTGAGGCCAATCCCCGTCTGTTCTCCGAGCTGTGCGACCACGACATCTCGTTGGTCTCCGCCTTCGCCGAAACGGGTAACTGGCACGGAGCGCTGATCCTGGCACAGCTCGGCTTCGACATGGCCACGCCAAGCTGGATGGGCATGACGCCATTGCACTGGGCGGCCTGCCGCGGCAATCCCGAGATGCTGCGAGCGTTGCTCGATGCGGGAGCGCCGATCATCGATGCCAAAGGCTTCGGCACGCCGCTACACACCGCGCTCTACCAGCGCTGGTCGAGCTTCGGCTATCGCCCCGGTGAGAGCAACTACCTCGGGGTGGTACGGGTGCTGCTCGATGCAGGGATCGAGGTGCCCGATGATTTGCGCCCTTCCGGTGACACGGAGATCGATGCGCTGATCGCGACGGCCTCCGCGAGCGACACTACGGTCTAAGGCAGCGAGCAACGACGTTAATTACGCCGGGATGGCGGCAGCTACTTTGCAGCTGTGTCGAGCGCCTTCAGTCGGGCGAGCTTCCAGCGGAAGGTAGTCCTTGCGAATTCACCCATCGTGCTGTCGCTCTCGAAGAGGCTTTACCAATCGGGCTTTCGCCATCATTGCCGAAACGGCAGTCGGCGCCTTCGGCGGGCTCGTGCCGGCCATCCGCGCCGCCCGCGTCGACCCGGTGCAAGCCATGCGAGCTTGACCGAGCCGACCCCCGAATCCGCGCGCTTTCTCCGTTGCAACCGTGAGTTGGGCGGGGTTCGGAACGGGCTAGCAAATGAGCGGTTGCGCCTCGCCAGAGTATACTCCAGAATATATTTATGGCAACCAGCGTGCACATTCCGAAACCTCTGCTCGACGCCGTTGACCGGCGTGCTCGAGCGCTGAACGTGAGCAGAAACAAGCTGATTGTCCAGGCGTTGGAGCGCGAGGTAACTGCGGGCGCGGATTGGCCAGCAGGATTTTTCGACAAGCTCGCCACAGCGGATGCCGAGCTCGTGAGCGCAGTAGGCGACATGTCGAAAGCCATCAGCGCGGGGCGGAAGTCGAAGGGGCCGACGAAGTTATGAAGTACGTCCTCGACACCAACACGGTCTCCGCGGTCATGAGGTCGGATGCCGGGGTGCTGAAGCGGCTGAAGGAATCGAACCGGCGCGACGTACTGGTGCCGCAGCCAGTCGTGGCGGAAATAGCGTACGGAATAGCGCGGCTGCCAAGGTCGAGGCGACGGCGCTTGCTCGAGGAGCGCTTCGGGGTAATCGCGGAAACATTCGAGCGAATCGAATGGACCGATGCGGTGAGCACGGCCTTCGGAGAAATCAAGGCACGGCTCGAGCGCAAAGGGCAACCGATCGAGGACTTCGACGCCGCAATCGCCGCCCACGCCGTCGCCAACGCGGCCACTCTTGTGAGCGCGAACGTGAAGCACATGGCTGGCGTGCCGGACCTCCTCCTCGAGGACTGGCTCAGCCCGCGATGACGTAGCGCACGATGGACAGGGCGCAACCGCGCGCAACGCCTTCAACTCACTCAGCTCGGCCAATCAGCATAATCTGGTGCAATTCGACCGCTCGCTTTAGCGCGGCGGTCGCTCCTGAATTCGAAAAGGGTCAGCTCGCGTCGTTGAAGCGCCGCGAGCTGTGTCGACGTCGTGGGAATCGCCGTCCGGGTCGGGCTGGCTCGACGCCGGCTCGAGCCGAGCTCCGTCGACGCGCCGATCGAGCTGCTGCTTTTGAAGCTCGTCCCGGGCGCGCTCGGCTTTGGTCCGACCATGCAGACGCCGGTTTTGGGCCGCGCGTTTTACCCGCTCGGCCTTGGCCTTCTGCTTTCGGAATTTATTTAGGTTGATGACTTTGGCCACGGCGCTCACACACCTTTCAGCCTTCGGGTTTGCGCCACAGAGTGGCCAGCCATGGTTGCTGAGCCCGAGGTAACCCCGCCGGACGGTAGTAGCACGACAACGCAACGAACCCCGCGCTCACGACCGACGCATGCCAATGCTGCTCGTCATGATAGGCCCCGTAGCGGGCGCCCTCGTAACCCTCTCGGTTGTCCCCTCGTGGATTTGAGCAGAACAAAACGCCACCGGGCTTCAAACAAGCCCACAGCTGACGGAGCACACGCGGCAATTCCTGGCTTGGCACATGAAAAAGGCTGGCGTTGGCAAACACGCCATCAAAATCCAGGGAGGGCAAGTCGAGCGCCAAGAAATCCTGGTGCAGGACGGGGGCCCCCGAAAGCTCCCACGCCATTCGGACGAAAGCCTCGCAGCCATCCAGGCCCACGACGTGCTGGCCCCGACGCATCAACTCCACGAGATCTCGCCCGGGACCACAGCCAAAATCTAGAATTCGGTAAGGACCACGCCCGCCGAGCGCCGTCAGCAGAGCTTGAATGTTCTGCGACACGTCGTGATCGCGAGTCCCCTCCCAGAACGCGTCGGCGTTGCTCTCGTAGTGATCGAGCGTGCGCCGTGACAGCTCGGCGAGCTCGAGCTCGGTCAGCTTGGGCATGCGACACACGGCGCCTAGCGCAGCATACCTGTCAATCGCAAAAGCGCGCAGCCATTGGCTGTGAGGCCGGCCCTGTGATATGAGGCCTGCCTTGCAACCGTGGATCGTCATTGATCGAGCACAGACGCCGGAGGGCACACCCCTAACGTTGTGGCGTCGCGGTAACGATTTCGCGATTCGTGCGGCCGGGCAAGAGCTGATGAGCAGCCGCGCGCACGGGTCGGAGGTGCGCTTGGCGGAGTTGGGTGTCGCGGCACTGGGTCAGCGCAAGTGCCCCCGCGTGCTGGTCGGCGGCTTGGGTTGCGGGTACACGCTAGCGGCAACGCTCCAAAGGCTCGATGCATCAGCCGAAGTCGTCGTCAGCGAACTTTCACCTTCAGTCGTGGCATGGAACCGAGGTGTGCTCGGAGATCTAGCGAAGCGGCCGCTCGATGATCCGCGCGTACGCGTGCGGGAAGGTGACATCATCGATGAGCTGCAAGGCGGCACGACACCCTTCGATCTCATCCTGCTCGATGTCGACAACGGTCCCGCAGCTTTGACTCAAGCTCGCAATGCCTGGCTCTATCAAGACGCGGGGCTGGCCCAGCTGCGGGCCCGCTTGCAACCGCACGGTTTCCTCGCGGTATGGTCCGCGGGACCGGACACGGCCTTTACCCACCGGCTACGCGCCCATCGCTTCGTAGTGTCGGAGCATCCGGCACGCGCTCACTCCGGCGGAAGTGGAAAACGTCATGTGATTTGGCTCGCGAAGCGAGCCTGAGCCAGCCAAACGTCTGGAGGGGATTCGCCCCGCTTGACGAGCCGCGCACCCGCGACTATTCCCCCTTTCTCAATCAGAAAGCTCACTCGTCATTGGGTGCCCCTCGGGGCATAAAAGGGAAGTCGGTTAAAAGCCGACGCGGTCCCGCCACTGTAAGTGGGGATAACTGACGCCTAGACGCCACTCGGAACGCCGGGGAAGGCGGGTGTCGGTTCCGGAGCACGCTCCGACCCCACGAGCCAGGAGACCTGCCCAATGCGATTTTGCCTTCATTCCGCGGGAGACGGAAAGAGGTGTGGTCGAAAACCAGAATCGTATTGCGCGCGCGCTGGCGCGCCTGCCTCTTCGCGCTGACCGCTCAAGTCGGCGCGGGCCTCGCTCGCGCCGACGAGTCTCCTATCCAGCACGTCACCGTCCAGGCGCGGCCGCATCCGCTGGTTCATGCCGAGCGAGCGCCCACTCTGGCGTCCAGTGTGCTTCAGGGTGACGCGCTGAAAAGCGCCGGCGCTTCCTCGGCCGAGCTGTTGGCGCGGGTGCCTGGTGTTCAGGTGACGCGCACCGGCGCGCAATCGGACATCGCCACGGCGTCCATCCGAGGTGCGGATGCGCAGCAGGTGCCCGTCTATCTGGCGGGCGTGCGCGTGAATGACGACGTCAGCGGCACCGCCGATTTGTCCACGATTCCCCTATGGCTGATCGACAGGGTGGAGGTGTTTCGCGGCAATGCTCCCGAAGAGGCTGATCGACTGGGGCTGGGTGGGGCAATCTTCTTCTGGCCTCGCCTGCCGCGCGAGTCGCGCCGCTCGGTGGGGGGAGAAGGGGGGTCTTTCGGCCAGTATGGGGGCTGGGCTTCCATCGAGGCCGGCACGCAGCGTCACGCCACGCTGGTCGCGCTTCGCGCCTCCGGGGCAACCAACGACTACTCCTTCATCGATGATCAGGGGCAACGCTTCGACCTGATTGAACGCGAGCAGCGCCGGCAGAACGCTGACTACTCGGAGCTCGACGCCTGGTTGATGCACCACCACCGCCTGGGTGCCCGTGCGCGCATGAACAGCGTCCTATATGCCATCGATCGCGAGCAAGGCATCACGGGGCTGTCGGTGGTGCCTGCGCGCCAGGCACGCGCGCGGACCGGGCGCTGGCTCTTCGGCAACTCCATCGTGCTGCCCTGCGACGGCAGCTCCAGCTGCCGGCTGGAGCTGAGCTCGGCGTTGGTCAGCGCTGAATCGCGCCTCACGGACCCGCTCGTGGAGTTACCCACGCTGCGCACACGGCAGCTCGACAGCGTCGGAGAACGAGTATCCCACGGCGTCCGCCTGCAGCTCGACGTAACACCCGATCTGCGGGTCGCGCTGGGCCTCGCCGTATCGCTCGACAACATTCGCGTCGATCGAGCCGGCACACTGCCCCGCCGCGGTAACCGCCGCAGCCTGCTACCCAAGCTGAGCGCTACCCATCAAGTATCAACCGCGCTGTCTTTGCATGCGCTCGCCGCAGCAGAGTGCCACTGGACTCGCGGCGTCATCGTGCGCCTGGGTCGTCGAGCCTTTCAGGATACGGGCCCGTGCGGCTTGGTGGAGCCGATAGGGCGCTTGGGTGCTCGTTACGACATGAGCAATGGCCTCGCCCTCTTGTCCAACGTAAGTCGTTACGTGCGGATGCCAACGCTTTCGGAGCTGTACGGCACGGCCCCGCTCGTGGACGGCAATCCCGGCCTTCAGCCGGAGACAGGCGTGTCCTGGGACGCGGGGTTGCGCTGGTCGCTCCGCCTCTCGGATACGACAGAGTCAGCTGTGTCGATGGAGGTCTTCGGTTTTGCCCGCAGGGTCGACCAGATCATTCGCTTTCGTCGCTCGGCGGTGGAGAGCCTGGCCCCTTTCAACGTCGCCGCGGCGCGCATCCTGGGGCTCGAGTGGGCCGCTGGAGCGGACGTCATGCGACACGTCCACTTGGAGACCGCGGGTGCGATCCTCGACCCTCGGGAGACCACGGAAGACCCGCGGCTCGACCCCACCGTCAATGACATACTCACCCACACCTCGCGGCTCACGTTATCGGGAACCGCGGAGCTGTACGCCGATCGGCCCTGGCCGGAGCTAGGCGTCCAACGCGCCGCAATTCGCCTGAGCTACTTGCACAGGAGCTCTCGCTTCGCCGATGTCGCTGGGCAGAACGTGTTGCCGGCGCAGCATTTCGTAGACGTCGAAATCTCGTCGAGCCTGCTTGCCGGGCAGCTCCTCGCACGTCTCGCCAGCCGCAACTTGCTCGACAACCGCACTAGCGACGTCATCGGCCTACCGGTGCCGGGCCGCTCTTATCACGTCACGGCCGAAGCTTGGTTTTAGCTTCGGCCTCACCCAACCCAAATATGGAGCCAACATGACCGAAAATAGCATCCCCATTTCCTATCTAGCGCTGCTCGCAGGCTCGTTGCACTTCGGCTGCAACGTCGACGTCACAGATGTGACCCCTGAGGGGGTCACGCTCAGCAACACCCCTCGCTCGACGGCCCGCGGCTTTACGGTGGTCAACTCCGATATGAACTACGAGGCCTACAGCGTCAGCGTCTTGGGTCTCGATGGCCAGATCCAGAGCGCGTCCATCATTTCCTCCGGCAGCGCGGCGCTGGGGCTGTCGGCGCCGCTCACCGACGTCGTCATGCCGTCCTCCGCCGTCCCTGGGCCGGAGTTGGTGGTGATCAACCGGGCGCCCGCGTCTTTCCTCAGCTGGGTCGACCTGGAAACGGCGAGCGTGCGCGCTCAGCTCAATGTGGGCACGGGCTTCGAGTCGAATCCGTATGACTACGTCCAGATCTCGGACAGCAAAGCCTACGTGACGCGCCACTCACCCAACTTCGCGAGCGGTAAAGAAGCGTTCGACCAGGGTAATGACGTCCTGATCGTCGACCCCCGAGAGCCCGCCATCACTGGCAGCATCGACCTCATGCCTGTGCTCGAGGGCGAGCCCGAGGGCTTCCTTCCACGCGCCGGGCGCGCGCTGATGGTAGGCGGCCGGGTGCGCATCCTCGCGCTCGGGTTCGACAAGGACTACCTGTCCCTGGTCGACTCGCGCATCGTCAGCATTGATCCAGTCAGCGACTCCATCAGCGACGTGCTGGTCCTGGAAGGTTTGAGCAACTGCCAGAGCATGGCGCTGTCTCCCGACGGCCAAGAGCTCAGCGTGGGTTGCAGCGGTCCGTTTGGCGCTGACCCTGCGCAGGGTTTTCCGAATGCCGGCATCGCGCTCGTGGAAGTAGGTGCAAAGCTGAGAGAGACGCGGCGTTTTGGCACCGCCGAGCTCGGGGGCGCCACGATCGGCTCAGTGTCGTATGCCAGTGCTAGCAGCTTGGCCTTCACTACTTACGGTCGCTTCAACGCCGACTTCTCCGCGATGGAGGTGGCTGACAGCGCCCGGCGGCTCGACCTCGAGTCAGGCAGCGTGGACATTCCCCCGCTGCGGGAGAGCAGCCTGTCACCCTTTACCCTCGGAGACATCAGTTGCGAGCCGACCGCGCGGACGTGCCTGCTGACGGACGCTGAAACCGATGGTGGTGTCGTGCACCTTTTCGAAGTCAGCCTCGATGGGGCACTCGTCAACGGCATGCCCATCACGCTCGAAAGAAGCGTCGGGCTATCGCCGAGGTCCATCGGCCTCTACTGAACAGGCTCGGCCTCCGTTGGGCAGACATTCTCTTTCTTGGAAAGTTACGACGCCAAAGCACGATGCAGTCTGAAACAGACGACATCTGCCCACCACTTCGCATTGACGGCGATTGCTCTGAAACCCGTCCAATGGTGACGGAGCGCGAATAATCCAGTCTTTCGCCATCTCCGCCGGAAGGACTTGCCTCGGGGCTCGACCCGTTAGTTTTCACGCATGCGCCGTGAGGTCGGCGAGGTTACACTCGTGGTAACGATCTCACTCGGAGGAAGGGCCAACGGCGTGCGTGGACTCGAACTACCAACTCGCACCGGGGTGCATAGGCGCTGATGGCACAGCCGCCTTGCCCCAGCTGTGAGCGGCTGCACGTCGGGGACTGCCCTGACGCAGACCCCGACCGCCGCATTGGTCAGATCGTGGACGGGAAGTACCACATCCTGCGGCGGCTGGCCTGTGGGGGCATGGGTAGTGTGTATGAGGCGCGCCACGCGGTGGTGGGTCGACACTTCGCGCTAAAGTTCTTGCACGAGCACTACGCGCAACGCAGCTCCATGGTGCAGCGCTTCCTGAGGGAGGCACAGGCGGCGGGCTCCATCGCAAGCGAGCACATCATCGGCGTGCTCGACTACGGCACGGCAGACGGCACGCCTTACCTGGTGATGGAGCTCGTGCGCGGTCAGGATCTGCGAGAGTTGCTGGCTGAAACGCCTCGGCTGGCCGTCGAGCGAGCCGTTCGGATCATCCTCGATGCTTGTCGTGGTCTCGAGCTGGCGCATGAGCGGGGCCTCGTGCACCGGGACCTGAAGCCGGCCAACATCTGCATCACGCGCCGCAGTGACGGGCGCGAAATGGCGAAGGTGATCGACTTCGGCGTTGCCAAGCTGCGGGACGCTGCCGACCTGAGCGAGGAGGGGACACTGATCGGCACCGTCGGCTACATGGCTCCGGAGCAACTGACCGATCAGAAGGACGTGGACGCACGGGCGGACATCTACGCGCTCGCGGTGATCCTGTATCAGGCCTTGGCAGGTCGCCCTCCCCACATGTGTGGCCGCGCGGAGCTCTTGTATCGAATCGTATCCGTCGACCCGCTGCCGCTGCATGAGCTCTGCCCAGAGCTGCCGAAGGGCCTTTCGGATGTGGTGTGTCGGGCCCTGTTGCGCAACAAGGAGAGGCGCTACCCGAGCGTCCGAGCTTTCGCCCAAGCCCTGGCGAAGTATGCGGGTGAGCCAGAATCGGCCGCCGTGCCCAAAATGGTCCGGTCGGGTGAGCTCGACGCCAAGCCAGCGCGCGCGTTGGGCCTGGGCACGGCCGAAACCGAGCTGGAAAACGCGCCGACATGGGTGGCCCTCGCCGAAGCGCCCAGCATGAACCCCAGGGCGGACCGCGAATGTCAGCGGCTGAGCTCGAGTGAGGGTAGGCGCGGCCTGATCGAGGAATTTTGCCGCGACCCGGAGGGCACCGCGCCGCGCCCCACCCTGCCACCGCGCCACCAACACCTGAGCCAACGCGCGCTGCTGTTGAGCGTGGGCGCTCTGGCCTTGAGCGTAGTCGCGATGACCACCATGTTCATCTTCGTCTACAGCCACGGTTCCCGCGCGCTCGAGGCGGCCACGCCTGCCGCACAGGTTTTGTCGTCTGGAGCGGCGCTCGCAAGCGTTACGGGTCACCGCACAGAAGCAGATCTAGACGCCCCAGTGCCGGACGCCAAAGATCTAAAGTGTCCACCCCCAGGCGAGCCATTGCACCGCGCGTCGATGGTCGAGCTCACGTCCAAGGACGATGGATTGTCTGTCGTCCGACGAGCACTAAAGCCCATGTCGGCGGGTGACGCCATCGCGGATGAATCGACGACCGGGGTCATCGGCTGCGACTGACGGGCAGCGGCGCGGAGGTCTTTAGCGACCTTTGGACTCGAACGTCCTTTTGATGTCATCCGCGATCGAAACGCCATCGGGGCCGCTACTCGACAGCTCGAAGCCCCTGCCGTCGCCCTGCGGCGTGTAGCGGAAGGGGTGACCCCAAGGATCCCTGGGCTGGGCGGTACCAAAACGTTCGACCGTCCGCCAACGCAGATCGCTGAGAGCGTCGGGCAGCTTGCCGACATTGCTGGCGTAGGCCGCGACTTCAGCGCCCAGCCAGCCCACTTGTTCGCGCGCCACCGCCGCGCGGCGCGCCGCTTCGACCCAGCGCGACGCGGCCAGCACGAGCAGCACGAGCGCGCCAATTTTTAGCCCTGGATGCTGCCGAAGCACGGCGCGCAGAGCGCTCGGAGGGGCCGCGACGAGGCCCGGGCTGCCCACAGCGACTAGCAGCAATCCAAAACCCCAACTACCGAACAGCACCAACCCCAGCCCCAGCAGCACTGCCAGTGACAGGCCTACCGTCAACGCGCTGACCCCCGGCTGCTCGATCGGCGCACCGCGAGGAGTCGCAGATTCATCCGGAACGTGGGTCGAGAGAGCGGGTAGCACAGCAGACAACGCCAACGGTAGCGCGGCTTCGAGCTGGACCGACCTTTGAACCTCCAGGCGCGGCGGCTCCCGTTCCAGAGTGCGGGCTCGCGCGGCAGCCACTTCTGCGAGTCGACTCTCCACCACGTGGTACCAGTCCGGATCTCCCTCGAGGCCTTCCGCATGCACACAGCGCACCTGACGTTGACCCCCCTCGAGGCGCACGACGGGCGGTGGCTCTTCGCTACAGCGCTCGACCGCCGAGGGGCAACGCGGGTGAAAGTGACAACCCGACGGCGGATCGAGCGGGGTGGGCACATCCCCTTCGAGCACGACCCGGCGCCGGCGCTGCCGCGGATCGGGGACAGGGATGGCCGAGAGGAGAGCGCGCGTGTAGGGGTGAGCGGGTTGCTTGAAAAGCTCCGCGCACGCAGCATACTCCACGATTTCCCCCAGATACATCACAGCCACGCGCTCGGAGATGTGCCGCACCACCGACAGATCATGCGCGATGAACAGGTAAGCCAAATTCATTTCGCTGCGCAGGTCGATGAGCAGGTTGATGACCTGAGCTTGAATGGAAACGTCCAACGCCGACACCGCTTCGTCACACACGATGAGGTCGGGAGACACCGCGATGGCACGCGCCACGCCAATGCGCTGGCGTTGCCCACCGGAAAATTCGTGTGGGTAACGGTTGAGCCAGCTCGGGGAGAGGCCCACCTTTCGCAGCAGCTCCCGCACCTCAGCCTCCACCCCAGCGCCACGCGCCAGGCCATGACGTTCGATGGCCTCGCCCACGATGTCCACCACGCGCATGCGGGGATTGAGAGAACCGAACGGATCCTGAAATACGATCTGCATGCGGCGCCGGTACTGGCGCATCTGGCGTTGAGTTAGCGCGGTGATGTCGGTCCCGTCAAAGTAGACACGCCCCGCGCTAGGCTCGATCAAGCGCAGGATGGAGCGACCCGCGGTGGTTTTTCCGCAGCCAGACTCCCCCACCAAACCCAGCGTCTCACCGCGACGAATGGTAAATGACACGTCGTCCACGGCGCGCACGTGCCCGACGGTCTTGCCAAACACACCCCGCACCACTGGAAAGTACTTGCACAGCCCTTCCACCCGCAGCAGCTCATCCGACGGCCGGTTCACGTGTGAGCCTGCCCCGCGGCTGTGGCAGCTGGCGCGAGGTAGTCCACCTCGGGGTGCTGCTCCGTGTACCAACATGCCGCCAGTCGCCCCGAGCTCGCACCCGCGCTGGGCGCCGCGCGAAGCAGAGGTACATGCTCCGGACACGGGGCAAACGCATGGCGGCAACGGGGGTGAAAGCGGCAGCCGCTGGGAAAGCTCAAGGCGTCGGGCACGGTACCCTCGATCGGCTGCAGCCGGTGCGGAGGCCCGCCCTGGCCATCGTCCAACCGCGGCAGAGACTGGAACAAACCGGCGGTGTACGGGTGGCGCGGAGTTTCGAACAGCCCGAGGACATCCGCCTGCTCGACCACGCGGCCCGCGTACATCACGAGCGCGCGGTGAGCGACGCTCGCCACCACGCCCAAGTCGTGCGTAATCATCAGGATCGACATCCCCAGCTCTGCCTGCAGCCTCCCGAGCAGATCGAGGATCTGGGCCTGGACGGTCACGTCGAGCGCGGTGGTGGGCTCGTCCGCAATCAGCAAGCTGGGCCGGCAGGAGAGTGCCATGGCGATCATGGCACGCTGCCGCATCCCTCCCGACAGCTGGTGGGGGTATTCGTCCACCCGCCGTTCAGGGGCGGGCATACCCACGAGCTGCAACAGATTGATGACTTCGGCCCGGGCCTGTGCGGAGGAAAAGCGCCGGTGCAATATCAGCGGCTCTCCAATCTGAGTGCCGAGGGTGTACACCGGGTTCAAGCTGCTCATCGGCTCTTGAAAGATCATGCCGATGCGGTTGCCGCGGATGCCTCGCACCTCCGGCTCGGAGAGCGCGAGCACGTCCCGCCCTTCGAACATGACACGCCCTTCGCGCACCCGGCCGCGCTGCGACTCGATGAGCCGCAAGATGCTCATTGCGGTCACGCTTTTGCCGGAGCCGGACTCACCCACCAGCGCCAGGGTTTCACCTGGAAAAATATCGAAGCTGACATGGTCGACCGCATGCACGGTGCCAGCATCCGTGGGGAACGACACACTCAGGTCACGTACGCTGAGCAGCGCTGGCCCCCGCTCTGGAGGTGCAGAGGTGGGCTCGGAGAGGGTTTGGGGAGACATCACCGAGTCAGATCCGCAGCTTGGGATCGAGCGCATCTCGCACGCCCTCACCCACGAGGTTGAAGACCGTAACCACGAAGAAGATTGCAGCACCCGGGGCGAGCACGAGCCACAGCTTCTGCTGAATGCGCCCCGTGTTGAGCGTTTCACCCCAACTCGCAACGCTCGTATCTCCCACTCCGAGGAAGGAGAGGCTGGACTCGATCAGGATGGCGCTCGCAATGCCGAAGGTCGCCGACACGAGCGCCGGAGCGATGGCATTGGGCA
>JANOIG010000023.1:0-2360 GCA_031407405.1 Deltaproteobacteria bacterium | reverse complement strand
ACATCTGGGGCTTGTATTTCATCGCGCGCCTGCTGCAGCCGCGCGATGACGCGGCTGTCATCAACAACGCAACGGGTGGGTATCCCATTGGGATGCCTTCGGGGCGGCGCTTCTGGCTGGGGCTTGGGGTGGCTCTCGGCCTGGGCATGTCCGTGCGGGTGGGCGGCGCCATCTTGATCCTCTACCTATTTCTGTTTCTACTGCTGCTCGCCCTGGATAGGTGGCGCATCGGGGGCCGACAGGCAGCGGTTTCACTGCACCCCATCCTGCTTCGCGCCATGCTCGCGGCGGTCGGGGGCTGGGCGCTCATGCTCGTGTTCTGGCCGCGCGCCCTGGGAAACCCTATCAAGGCACCCGCTGCTGCGCTCGAAACGCTAAGCCGCTTTACGGCGTACGACAGCCCGACCCTGCTGCGGGGCAAGCTGATCTCGTCGAACCAGGTCCCCTGGGACTATCTCCCCACCTACTTCGCCGTGCAGCTGCCGGAGCTCACGAGCGCGTGTTTCGTCGCGGCTTGCGCCGTGTTGTGCGGCCAAACCTGGCTGAGGTTACGCCGGCGCACGCCGATACCGTGGCTCTGGTGGCTGCTGGTCGTGGCGGTGTTGGTGCCGCCGGCATACGCCATCATTCGACATTCCACGCTATACAATGGCCTCCGGCATTTCTTGTTCATCATCCCACCGCTCAGCGTGGTGGTAGGCGCAGGGCTGGCGGTCTTCACGCGGGGCGTGGCTCGTCGCAAGGCGGAGTGGGCCATCCCCCTGGTGGTCCTGACCGGCCTGTTCGCTGTCGATCAGTTGCACGCTCTATGGCGCCTCCACCCGCACCAGCACGTATTCTTCAACCGCGCCTCTGGCGGGCTGGTACCTGCGGTTCAGCGCTACGAGACGGAATACTACGGCAGCGTCTATCAAGAGCTCCATGCCCAACTGCTGGAGCATGTCTGGAAGGAGCGCCAAGGGAGCTATCTCAACACCACCTTTCGGGTGAGCGGTTGTGGCTCAAAACTGTTCTTTTCACGCAATCTTCCCCTGAACTTTCAATATCAGCCCATGCGCCATGCAGCGCGCGCCGACTTCTACGCCACTTACGCGCGTGATCGGTGCTTGAACCAGTTTAGAAATCACCCCGTCTTGACCCGAATCGAGCGCGACGGCGCCACCCTGGCGGTGGCCCGCGATTTAAAACGCAAGCTCGAGCGACGCGCTCGCGGTCGCGAGCGCGAGCGACCATGAACGCGCCGACCATTGCGAGCCCCGCCCCTCTGGCAAGAGCCACCGGCTCGAGCCATGCGCCGCGCTGGGCGGCTGCTCTGGCGCTGCTCCCGCTCCCTATCTGGTTCCTCGTGGCCGTCGTGACAGACCCTGGGCCGGCGTGGCGTGCAGAGTATTACGGCAATCTCGATCTCTCGGGTGCAGGCACCCTCGTGGCTGAGCGCCAGGTCAGCCATTATTGGGACCGTCACAACACCTTTGTGCCCGGCGCCCTCGACGCCCGTTCTTTTTCCGCGCGCTGGGACACTTGCTTGAGCTTGGCAACGGCCCGAGAGGTCCCTTTCATGCTCGTGGCCAATGGCCTGGCGCGCTTCGAGATCAACGGTGAGGAAAAGCTCGTAGCCGCGGGCGAAAAGCAGCGGCGGACCCGCGGAGCCGTGCTCCGACTCGAGCCAGGCGTGCATCACTTGAGGGTGACCTTCAGCGCCCGCAATGGGCCTAGCATTGCGCTCAACGCCTCGTTCGACGGCCAAGCGCCCGTCCCGCTCTCGTCCGAGAGGACTACCCCCGGCGTTCGGTTGACCCATCCCAGAGTGGGCGACTCACCGTGCTCGCCGCCGCGCTGAGGGTCGTTGGCCACTGTCGCCATGAATCGTAACACCTCGCGCTACCCCGGTCGCTGGGGCGGCAGGATTTCCGCCGGGCCAGATAGCACCGGCGTCACCTCCCGTAAAAGGCGACCGGAGAAGCCGGCGCCGGGGCTTAGAGCTGGGTCTGAAACAGCTCGTCGATGCTGCGGACGAGCTCGCTCGAGCCAAACGGTTTGGTCAGGAATCGATAACACTCGGGATCGAGCCCTTCGGTGTCGGCGGAGCTGTAGCCCGAGACGAAGAGGATTCTGAGCCCGGGTTGTTGGTCCGCAAGGTGTCGGGCCACGACCAGCCCTCCCCCCTCGGGCAGCATCAAATCGGTCACCAGGAGATCGAAGGCCTTCGCCCCACGAGCGTCAAAAATCGCCATGGCCTCGGGGCCACTCGCGGCTGCGTGAACCTCGAAGCCCCGGGCAACCAGCATGCGTGTCAGTACTTTGCGCACCATGTCCTCGTCCTCGACGAGCAATACTCGACGCCTCGTCGCCGGGCGCGT
>JANOIG010000220.1:0-8420 GCA_031407405.1 Deltaproteobacteria bacterium | reverse complement strand
GGCACCAAGGGCCAGGTCACCCAGCCCGAGGCGATGCTGACCATCGACAGCGCGATGACCGCCATGTGAACGGGCAACCAAACCAGGCGAGAACGGGCCGGCGCAAAGGCAGCCCGCGACAAAAGCGGCTTGAGCTCGCGGGCGTATGCGGGAACAGCGTGGGAAGGAGTGGAGTGAGTCACGACCTCCTCAATCTGGCAACGGCTCGCCTCCAAGGTGTCACGGAAGCGTCAGGTCTCGGTCATGCTACGAACATATCGGGAGGGGTTGGTGCACCCGCCGTGTCGCAAAGATCCACAGTCGGCAGTGCCACGCGCCGCCTGCATCAACAAACCCCTATCACTCAGGGGATCAGCAACACCTTGCCCGTCGTCAAGCGCGCTTCGAGCGCCCGATGCGCCGACTCGGCGTCCGCCAACGGAAAGGTACGACCAATTCGGATCTCGAGCGCACCGGCGCTGATGGTCGCGAACAACGCCTTGGCGCGGGCCACCAGCTCCGCACGCGTCGAGGTGTAGTGGGCCAACGTCGGCCGCGTCAGAAACAACGACCCGTGTGCGGACAGGACCTGCGGGTCGATGGCGGGCACGGGGCCGCTCGATTGCCCAAACAGGACCAGATAGCCGCGCGTTTTCAGGCTGCGCAGGCTTTTTTCGAACGTGGTCGCGCCGACCGAATCGTAAACGACACTCACGCCTTGGCCCGCCGTCAGCCGCCGCGTCTCCGCTTCGAAGTCTTGCTCGCCGTAGAGAATCAGCTCATCGGCGCCTGCCTGGCGTGCCAGCGCTGCTTTTTGCGACGTCGAGACCGTGCCAATGACCGTCGCACCAGCGCGCTTCGCAAATTGAACCAGCAATGAGCCCACGCCTCCCGCCGCGGCATGAACGAGGGCGGTGTGCCCCGGCCCGAGCCGAAACGTGTCATGCGCGAGATAATGCGCCGTCATCCCCTGCAGGCACGCCGCCGCGGCCAGCTTGGAGTCCATGCCGTCCGGGATGTGCACCGCCCGCTCGGCGTTGACCAACACATGAGTGGCGTAGGACCCCGGCGTGCCGCACCACACCACTCGGTCGCCCACTTTCGCGCTCTGCACGTCTGGCGCGACGGCTTCGACCACCCCCGCCCCCTCGACGCCGAGCGGCAACGGACGCTCCGTCTTATATTGACCGGTTCGGTGATACACATCGATGTAGTTCACACCGATGGCTTCGGCCCTGACGAGCAGCTGCCCCGCTGCCGGAGTCGGCGTGGGGCATTTTGCCACTTTCAGTATTTCAGGGCCGCCTGGCTGAGTGGGGCGAATGGCTTCCATCTTGTCCTGCCTTATGACCGACGTGCGAACGGACACTACCAGGCATGCTGTTTGATGATCGCGACATTCGTTTTTGCGTCGGTGTGCGTTCCCGCCCCGTTGGTAAATTCTCGCGCAGAGTCTAATCGGACAATTCTGTGGCGTTTCGCTTGACCCGGGCGACGTGAAACGGGAAACGTTTCCGGAGACTCCACGAAGGGAATCAGTGATGCACCATGATCGTCGTCCAAGCCGTGCGCGCCCCATCACCCGGGCGTTGAGAACCGGGTGCTTTCCTCTGCTGCTCGTGGCCGTCGTGGGCTGCAGCGGGCCGGACGAAACTTTCTTGGTCTCGGAGCTGAGCGGTGCGCCACCTTCGGTCAATCCGGTCGAGGACATGGACGTGGGGCCGATCGATGATGCGGTGGATCAGACGTTGCAAATCGGAGCGCAATACGTGGCCTTCGAGTCCGGCTCCGGCCAGTTCCCCCTCGTGGCCGAAGGCAGAGCCGCTCCACTCTGGGTGAGCTCAGAGGACCACTCGGGCGTGCTGCGCGTGGTGAACGATTTGAAGGCGGACATCCAAAGAGTGACGGGGCTCGCCCCCGAGGTCGTCGTGGATGAGCTGCCGTCAACGAGCGAGATCGTGATCGTGGGCACGATTGGCCGGAGCCCGCTCGTCGACCAGTTGATCAAGAGTGGCAAGCTAGATGTCACGGACATTGAAGGCCGTTGGGAGACCTCGTTGGCACAGGTCGTGAACGATCCCATGCCGGGCGTCGACCGTGCCTTGGTGTTGGCGGGCAGCGATCCGCGGGGGACGATCTTCGCGGCTTACGACCTGTCTCGAGAGATTGGCGTGTCTCCCTGGTATTACTGGGACGACGTCCCGGCTCAGCAGCATGAAGCGCTGTTCGTGCTGCCCGGGCGCTACTCGCAGGGGGAGCCCGTGGTGAAGTATCGGGGCTTCTTCATCAACGATGAAACGCCGCAGCTCGGCACTTGGGCGACCAACACCTTCGGCAATGCGCCGAACCCTGCGGTGCCCTGGGGCTTCAACCATGACCTGTACGCGAAAGTGTACGAAGTCCTGCTCCGCTTGAAAGCGAACTACCTGTGGCCGGCGGTGTGGGGCCGCTCGTTGTTCGACGACGACCCCGAGAACCAGGCTTTGGCGGCGGAATACGGCGTGGTGATGGGCACGTCACATGAGGCCCCGATGATGCGCGCGCAGGATGAATGGAACCGCTACGGCATGGCCACGGGCCCTTACGGCGGCACGGGGGAATTCAGCTTCGTCAGAAACCCGGAGCCGATCAAGAGCTACTGGCGAGATGGTATCATTCGCAACGGCGACTACGAAAGCCTGGTGACCGTTGGCATGCGGGGCAACGGCGACACCGGGCTAGAAGACGCCGCCGGCATCGGGCTGATGGAAAGCATCGTGTCGGCGCAGCGGCAGATCCTGGCGGAAGAGACCGGCAAGGACGTCGCCACCATTCCCCAGGTCTGGACCCTGTACAAAGAGGTCCAGCAATACTGGGACGACGGCATGCGGGCCCCGGACGACGTGACCATCATCTGGTGCGACGACAACTGGGGCAACATGCGCGGGCTACCGAACCAGGCCGACGCGCCTCGCGCTGGAGGTTACGGGCTTTACTACCATTTTGACTACGTAGGCGGCGGGCGCAACTACAAGTGGGTCGACTCATCCCTCTTGCCGAGCGTCTGGGAACAGCTGCACCTGGCCTACCGTTACGGCGTAGACCGAGTGTGGATGGTCAACGTGGGAGACCTGAAAAACAGTGAGCATCCGCTACAATTTTTCTTGGATTACGCCTGGAACCCCGAGCGCTGGCCGATCGAGAGCTTGCCCCAATGGGAGCGGCAATGGGCCGAGCAGCAGTTTGGCCCCGAGCACGCTGAGGAAATCGCGCAGGTGCTTTCAACTTACCACCAGCTGCAAGCGCGCCGGAAGCCGGAGCTACTCAACCGCCGCATCAGCCTAAATCCGCAATTCAATATCCAAACCAATCCTGCAGGCGCGGTGGTGTACACGGACGACAGCCCCTTCAGCTTGACCCACTACGAGGAGGCGGAGCGGGTGGTCGCGGAGTGGCAACAGCTCGCGACGGAGGCCGAACGTATCAACGACCTCTTACCCGAAGCCTACCGTGACGCCTACTACCAGCTCGTCAACTACCAGGTGGCCGCTAGCGCGAACGTGTACGAGCTACGGCTCGCAGGGTTCAAAAACATCCTGTATGCGCAGCAGGGGCGAGCCGCGACGGCGGACATGGCCGCGGAGGCACGGGCCCATTTCGCGGAAGATCAGGCCATGTCCGCGTACTACAACGGGCAGCTCGCGGGTGGGAAATGGAGAGGCTTCCAGACCCAGCCCAAGCTTGGCTACGGCGGCATGTATCCGAACTCGAGCTGGCAGCAGCCCGAGGAAAACTACAACCCCCTGCCCGACTTCATCTGGCCGCCGCTGCAAGAAATTGAGCTCCCGGCGGCCGCCGACATGGGGGTGGCGGTCAGTGGCTCGAGCGGTCATTGGCCAGAGGAGACCGCGATCGAGCTGCCGGAGCTCAGCCCCTTCCAGACCCAGCCGAGCCCATACATCGAAGTCTTCAACCGCGGCCAAACGGCGTTCGACTACGAGATCTCCTCGGCGGAGAGCTGGCTGACGGTGTCGCCGAGCACGGGGACGCTGGACAAGCAAGTTCGAGCTCGGCTGAGTGTGGACTGGAGCCAAGCGCCGAGCGGCGTGACCCAGGTGCCCATCACCGTCACCGGCCCGAATGGGGCGAGCATGGTGGTCCAGGCCAGCATCAACAAGCCCCCGGTCGAGCGCGACGCCTTGCGAGGTTTCATCGAAGCCAACGGTTACATTTCGATTGAAGCGGAGCACTTCGACCGCAACATCGAAATCGGCTCGATGGGCTGGAAGTTGATCCCTGGCCTCGGGCGCACGGGGTCCGGGTTGACGCCATTCCCGGTCACCGCGAGCAGACAAATCCCGAGTGAAGGCAGCCCAGCTCTCGAGTACGACCTCGAGCTGTTCTCCAGCGGGCCCGTCACCGTGTGGGCGTACTTGTCGCCTCGGTTACCCGTGCAGCCCACAGATGGCCTGCAGTACGCCATATCCATCGACGACGCGGCACCGCAGCTCGTCAACACCACCACCGCTCTCAACAGCCGCCCCGACAATAAATCTTGGGAACGCAACACCTCCGACAACGTCAACCTCACCTCCACCGCGCACACGATTAGCGAGCCCGGCCGTCATGTGTTGAAGTTCTGGATGGTGGACCCAGCCGTAGTCGTACAAAAGCTGGTCGTGGACACCGGAGGGCTGGGCCCCAGCTACCTAGGGCCACCCGAAAGCCTGCGCGTCATGTCGAGCAACCCACAATGAGCATGATGTAGCGGCGCTGACGGGAACCACGCTCGCGAGGTCAGCGCCTTGACGAGCGGTGGTACTCGCTTGGACTGCAGCCCACTCGACGGCTGAAGAGGCGACTGAAGTGCGGAACGTTGCGGAACCCGCTCTTCTCGGCGGCGTCACCGACGGTCGTGTGACGGTTGGTAAGAAGCCATTGCGCGTGTCGCAGGCGCGCCTGGATCAAGTCTTCAATCGGGCTCATGCCGAAGCACTGGCGATAGAGAACGGCAAAGCGGCTCTCCCCCAACGTAGCGAGGGCAGCCATTCGCCTCACCGTCCACGAGTCCGCGAGACGTTCGTGGACCTGTTCCCGGACCTGCCGCAGCGCTTCATGTTGGCGCGATCTGCTCACGTTTTCGTCGGCTAACGAGCGGCCGAGCAGCAGGATCAGCCGGGCAACGAGACAGCCAACGAGCTCCTGCCAATAGAGCGCTTGACGCTGCACTTCGACGTGAATCTCCTCGATGAGGAGCGGGTAGAAACGGGTGCCTTGTGGGCAAAAGAGCGTGTTGCGCGGAAGGCCTGCTCGCTCCAGCAGCGGCCCCACGTCCGACCCTTGCACGTGGCACCAGTCGTCTCGATAGGACGTGTCGAGACCGCGGTACCACTGACGGTGGCCGGGGGAATAGATCAAGCAAGTTCCCGGCTCGCAGGTCTCGAGACCGCGAGCCGTCAGTACCTCCATCCGACTGCGAAAGCGTAAGAACAGGTACTGGCCGAAACCATTGGGGCGATCCGTGGCGTGACCCGGCGGGTTGAGCTGGTCCGCGCCAGCCATCGACACGTGAATGTCTAGCGCCATCGGTAGCGCCTTCTGTCCGCGGTCAGCTCTTCCTTCGCGCCACGACGCATCACCGCGATGAGTGTAGCGGAATAGGTCAACTCATGAAACGCATCAGTCAATGGAGGCTCGGATCAGACAAGCTCACAGCGGGATCCGTCAATACACATCCTTTGCGACGACCGAAGTTCGCGTGACTCAGCAGAGATGAATCTGCTAGGAAACCGCGTAGCTGGACGATGAGCTCCAGGTCGACTGCGTTGCCTTCGAATGAAGTCGAGAGGAGCTAGATCGATGAAACATCTGTTGGGCGTTAGTGTAATCTTGCTCGCTGGTTGCATTGCGCCGCCTCCCCAGTCGCCCGCGCCGCAGTCCGTGTCGGAGCGCTCGGCCGAGTCCGATATGGCTGGGCCGACACGGTATTACGAGGCAAGTTGGGCGGATTGCTCGGGCGTCGACGGCCAAGGCGGCGTCAAGCTCGAGCTGGGTCCGAAGCGGATTGCACAGCGCGAAGAGGCTTTTCCGCCCGAGCTTGCTGGCGACGCCTCCACCGCGCGGCACCCGGAATGGCTCATCTACCGCAGCAGCAATGGTCACGCCCTGTCACTCGAGTGGACCTGGGTGACGACGGAGCAAGACAAGTTCTGGGGGAAGATGTGGGCAGGCAGCGGCCTCGCCATGAACAAGAGCTGGACCGCGATCGACGCGTCTTCTGCGAAGTACCTCGTCTTCTACGCGAGAGCGAGCGAGCCGTCCGACGGCGGGGACTTGTCCATCAAGCTCACCGTCGCGTCGGGCTCCAAGGGCAAGAAGGAGACCGGCGCTGTTTTGCTGTCCCACTTTGCGGAAGGCAAGCGGCTGAGGACGGAGTGGACGCGCGTCATCATCCCGCTCGCGAGCTTCCCGGAGCTCGATCAGGTCGACCTGAAAACCTTGACCAACATCGGCTTGGACATTGCTGGCAAATATCCAGAAAACAAGCCCGTTTTCATCCGAGTCGAGAATGTCTATTTGAGCGACGTCGACATGGTGACCCAGGTCGACCGTCTGGGCTGGCTCGCCCAGGGAAACCAGGTGACCCTGATCTGGGACAAACAGGCAGGCGAGAAGATCTCGGCTTTTTCTGTCCTCGTCGACGGCAAGGAAGTACGTCGCGTGCCGCCTGCGGTCCGCACTCTGGAGCTGACGCTGGCCACGGGTAAGCACGAGCTCAGTGTAGTCTCCGTTGGGGAAAGCGAGAGCTCCGCGCCGGCCACGGTTCAGGCGAACATCGTCGAGCAAACCCCGATCGATGCCGTCATCGAGGTCGCCGCCGAGTCCACGCATCCCGTGCCCCCGTATTTCAACAGCACGAACTTCATGACCGCGGACGAGCTGCGCGACGGCGGGTTCCAGTCCACGCGCTGGGGAGGCAATGCCACCAGCAAATACAACTATCAGCGCGATCTGAGCAACTCAGGCTCCGACTGGTTCTTTCTCAACCAAGTGGCCAAGCCAGAGGGAACCCCCGAACAGGAAAAGAGCTACTACCAATTCATCCAGGCCGCAGTCACGGCTGGAGTGGACGTCAACTTCACCATCCCCATGATCCCATGGATCGCCAAGCCCGCGCCCGCTGACGGCGATCGACTCTGCAGCTTTCCCGCGTCGCTCTATCCCCAGCAACATCGGATCGGCAGCGAGAAATGCGGCGACGGCCTGAAACCGGATGGCAAGGAAAAGATCACTGGCAATGATCCATCTCTAGCGATGGTCCCGAACTCGCCGGAGTTTCAACGCGGGCTGGTGAAGCACATCACGACGCAGTTCCCCGGCCGCGTGAAGTTCTTCACGTTGGACAACGAGCCCGGCCTCTGGAAAGAGACGCACCGCGACGTATATCCCAAGGGTTATAGCACCGATCAGCTGGTGGACATGAGCGTTCGCTACGCCTCGATGGTCAAATCCGTGAATCCCGCCGCGCAAATCATGGGCCTGGCTGCGTGGGGTATGATGGAGCTCGCGGGTTCGGACCTCGACTACTCTGCCGATTGGAGTGATCGGAAGGCCCACGGGGACGAACCGAACTTAGTCTCGTTCATACGGGGGATGCGCAAGGCGAGCGCGTCCCAAGGCAAGCGCTTGCTCGACGTGGTGGACGTGCATTGGTACCCGGAGGTCTACTATGTCAAAGGCGGCAAGAAGCTCCGCCTGAGCGACGACATCGATTTCGATCCGGTCGTCGCTGAAAAGCAGTTCGAGGCGCTACGCGAGCTCTGGGATCCCGCTTTCAAGCTCGCCGATGTCGGCCTGGAGAGCTGGGCTTTCAGCAACGGTAACGACGCCCGGCTGTGGACCCCTTTCCACCCCACCATTCCCGCGCTGAAGGGCATCATCGAGCGCGCTTGGCCCGGAACCAAGCTGGCCATTAACGAGTACTCTTCGGGCAGCGCTAGCCGCTACCACGGCGCGCTGTTGCGCAGCGCACTGCTCGGGATCTTCATGCAGGAGGATCTCTACATGTCCCAGGTGTGGGCGCAGCCGGGCAAGGCCAGCTTCAGCTTTTACGCCCACAAGCTGTACGGCAACTATGACGGCCAAGGGGGGCGCGTCCGCGGAGCCTTCGTGCCCACCACGACGTCCAACGAGGATCTGCTCGTCTATGCGGCGCGCGACGACGCGAGAACCTACGTCGTCATCGTGAACAAGAACCAACGACAACCCGCGAGCGCGGACCTCCGCCTTCCCAGGGCTGCGCGTAGCATTCAAACGTTTACGCTCGCCGAGTCGCTCGGGCCGCGCGTCTTCGCCGGCCCACGTAGATTGGTCAGCGTAAACGTTTGAATGCTACGCGCAGCCCTGGGAAGGCGGAGGTCCGCGCTCGCGGGTTGTCGTTGGTTCTTGTTCACGATGACGAC
>JANOIG010000219.1:0-2390 GCA_031407405.1 Deltaproteobacteria bacterium | reverse complement strand
GCTCGCGTCGCCTGCCAGTGCTTCGGAGCCAGCTCGAGGTGCCGCTCCTTGGGCCAATAGGGCAGCACACGCAGGACCTCGTCCAGATACTGCTCTGGGTCGATCGAGTGGAGCCTGCACGAGGCGATGGTCGTGAAGATGGCGGCTGCGCTCTCGGCGTGCGTGTCGCTACCGTAGAACATCCAATTCTTGCGACCAACGACGATTTTTCGCAGCGAACGTTCAGAGCGCGTGTTGTCGAGGGGCAGCCGGCCATCATCGAGGACCCGCAGGAGCTCTTTCTCTTGATTTGATGCATAGCCGAGCGCCTTGGTCGCGAGGTTACGGCCCTGAGCGACGGCGCGAGCCTGCTTCACCCACTCGAAGAAGCTTTCGAGCAGTGGGCGCAGGTGCTCGGCGCGCATCAGCTTTCGCTTGGCGGGCGGCAGAGAGCGGAATGCATTGTCGGCGGCATACATGGCGCGGATGCGCATCAGGCCCTGAATACCGACTGGGTATTTGCAAATGGCGGCCTCGAAGAAATAGCGGCGGCAATGCGCCCAGCACCCCACCAAAACCACGCCTTCATCGCCATCCTTGGGCGGCCCCCGCTCCAGCACGTCGTAGACGTTGTGCGCGTCGCACTGCAGGTAGCCCTTGAAGCCGTGAAAGAGCTTCTTGACGAGCTCTTGGGTGTGTTTCTCGGCGTAAGCGAAAAGGACGTGGTCGGCATCGACGACAGCCGTGAAGAAGTGGCCCTTTTTGCAGGCCTGGCTTCGGCCATCCTGGCTTCTGTCGGGCTGCACCAGGGCGGAGGTGGCGTCAGTCGAGATGACGCCGCCGTTTTGAATGGCGTCCTGCCACATCGAGTGCACGACGGTGGCCCCGATGGCGTTGCCGGCTTCTTCGACGTAGCGACACATCATGCCACGGCCGAGCTCGACGCCCTGGTCCTGGACGTGTTGCTCGAGCCGGTAGTGCGGCACGCCCAGCGAGAACTTCTGCACCATGATGTGGGCGACGACCGACGAATGCAGCATGCCGCGAGGAAAGAGAGTTTTCGGCGACGGCACACCGAGCACGGTGGGCCCGTCTTTACCTGGGACTTCGTATTTTGCGGTGCGTTTGACCAGCACCGCGTAGCCGCCCCGACGAAATATGAGGTTGAGGTTTTCCTCGAATCCAATTCGTTTGGCCGTACTCTCGAGCTCTTCGTCCAAGATCTCGAGCAGGACGCGGGGCAAGTTGCTGACCGACAAATCCCGACGCCCGGTGGGCTTGGCTTTCGGCTTGTCGCTCGGCGCTGCGGCGGCGCCATCACTACCATCGGCATCCGCTTTTGCCTTGGCGACGGCCTCGTCCAGCTGATTCTGGAGCAGCTTGTCCGCGTCGAGCAGGCTGCCGAGCGAGAGCTGCAGCTCACTCGTCTGCATGCGCTCGGTCTTATTGCCGTAGATGCGCCGCTTCAGCAGCTGGTTTTCGTGGGTCAGATTGACGATGGTCTCGCGGAGCGATTCGTTTTGCGCCTCGCTCTCCCGCATCCGGGATTTCACGCCGACCAGCTCCACTTGGAGCGCCGAGACGGCTGCGGACAACTCCGCCACCGATAGCACGGCGCTGACTTCAGCTGATCGAGCCCGAGACACGGCACACGTATACCTGAGCCCGATCGACGTGCTCAAGTCGAGAGTGAAGGCCCGCTTCCGATTGCTCGCCGATTCAGTGAATGCGGCGTCGAGGCGCCTTCGGCGCCACGGACACACCTTTGTAGATCACCTCGAAGATGGCATCGCTGATGACAACATGCTGATCGCCGACACGTGTGGCTCTTGGCAATTCGACTTCCCGCGTCGAGTTTCTTATGCACGATGATGGCGCCGGTGCCGTCCCACGTCAGCACCTTCATCGTGTGGCCGCGTTTGCCGACGAACACGAAAAGAGCTCGGGACCGCGGCTCGCCCTGCATCCGCTCGCGGACGATGCCACCGAGTCGCTCGTACCCGAACCGCATGTCGACCGGCTCGAGCGCCACGTAGATCGGTAGGCCATGCGCGATCATGTAGATCCGTCACCCAACGCCGCAACGACTGCGCGCAACAACTCGGCATCGAAATCACTCTCCACACGGATGGTGGCGGCGCCAACCTCAACGACAATCCCAGCAGCCACTGAACGTGCCGGTACCAACCGGGCAAACTCTGGCTTCTTCGTCGCGGCAGCGTCCTTCATCCAGCGGTACGCCGTGCCCGCACATACCCCCATCCTTCGAGCCACCACCCTCGCCGACTCGCCCGACGTCCGGACTTGCCCGATCAGCAGCTCTCGCTCTTTTGCCGTGTATCGCCTGCGCATGGCACGCTTCTGCCAGTGTCGCACCGGCATTGCCTATATGGGCTTGGCGGATCGGTTAC
>JANOIG010000218.1:0-2777 GCA_031407405.1 Deltaproteobacteria bacterium | reverse complement strand
GCTCGCGTCGCCTGCCAGTGCTTCGGAGCCAGCTCGAGGTGCCGCTCCTTGGGCCAATAGGGCAGCACACGCAGGACCTCGTCCAGATACTGCTCTGGGTCGATCGAGTGGAGCCTGCACGAGGCGATGGTCGTGAAGATGTAACCGTCCGAGAATCGACGGTCCACGGACGGTTGCATAGCGCGCCAAAGTGAGCGTCAGGCGCCGGAGTCGGGCGGCTTCCAGCGATCCGGCAGCAGAGTTCGGATTTCGCGAGCGGGGTGCCGGTGAACGCGGATGAGGACGTCGGTCAGGTAGGCGATGGCGTTGACGCCGTGTTTTCCGCAGGACGCGACCAGCGTGTACAAGACAGCAAAGTTGTGGCCAGCTTGCTCGTTACCGTAGAAGAGATAGTTGCCGCGGCCCAGCGCTGGCGTGCGCAAAGTGGCTTCGGCCACGTTGTTGTCGAGCGGGACAGATGCGTAGCGTAGAAAACAGCCGAGGGCGCGGAAGTTTTTGAGAAGGTAACGAATGGCGCCGCCCAGCGCCGAGCGCGGGCCGAAAGAGCTGCGGTGCCGTCGACCCCAGCGTAGCAGTTGAGTGAAAACCGGCTTGGACTTGCGTTGTCTCAAGGCCAGGTGCTCATCGGTGCCAGTTATGCCGGCGGCCTTGGCCTCATGCTCGGTGCGATACAGCTCGGTGATCAGCTCTAGAGCCTCTGCGGTTTGCGGATGCTGTCGTTGCTCGTAGAATTTGCGGCGCACGTGGGCGAAGCAGCCGGCGCGCACCCTGCGTCCAGGCTTGGTGACACTGTTGTAGCCCGTGTATTGGTCGACCACGAGCCGACCTGGAGAGTCGCCCAGCACCTGCTCTGGAACAGTGCCGCTGCGAGTGGTTGCGTAGCGATAGACGACCAACTCCGGCGTGACGAAGGTCCACAGGTAGCATTTGCCCTTCCGGTCTTGCTGACGCATGCTGGTTTCGTCAGCGTGTACGTGCGTTGCATCGGGTACGAGCGCCAACGCTGCCATATAGATGGGTCGAAGCTCGCGTGCTCCGCGATGAATCAGGCTGCACATCGTGCTGCGTGACATCGGGACCCCGATATCACGGTAGGCCTTCTCCAGCCGGTTTTGCGGATTGGAATGAGCGCATTTGTTGACGATCAAGTGGGCGATAAAGCTCGGCGCGTAGCGAGTTTTCTCGCCCATTCGCTCCGGGGCTGGCGCCGTGGTGATGTGGCCGCATGAGCAAGCGACCGTCTCCCGCTCGTAGACCCGTTTGCGAAAGAACGGCTGCACGTATTCCCACACCACCGACGGTTTGCTGCCGACTGGATGCATCGGCGTGGCGCACTTCGGGCAGTCCTTCTCCGCCACAGTGAGGGGAGTGATCTCCGTCGTCACGCTGGCGTCGCGAAGAGCAGCATTGTCCTTGCGAGCTTGCCTGGCTTGCTCTGCAGTGCGTTTCGCTTTCGGCAGTGGTGGCGGCAGCTTGCTGCTCGGACGGCGCTCGCTCTTCTTGTCGAACAGCCGGCGCTCGAGAGCGGCCAGCTTTTCCGTCAGCTCGCTGAGCTTCTGGTCTTGGGCAGCGGCGTATGCCTTCCAGCCGCAGGCGTGATCGTCATCGTCGTCGGGAGGAGCCAACGATTAGTTTTGATCACATTCCCATCGAATTGTCGATCCCCCGTGAATTTGGCGTTGCTCTTTTCTTCGGATCGGGCTGCCAGTGAGCGGGGCGCTGCACGGTACGGACATCGATGCCATCGAGCAGCATAGCGAGTTGGGTCGCATCGAGCTCGACGGCACGGCCATCCCCCGTGATCCTGGGCATCCTGAAGCGGCCCCGCTCGAGCCGCTTGTAATACAGCACCAGCCCACCTCGATCCCAGAACAGGATTTTACAGCGATCACGTCGCCTGCCGAAGAACATGAAGAGGTGGCCCTCGAACAGATCCATGGCCCACTGACCTTGAACAATCGCGCTGAGGCCGTCGTGGCCCCTCCGCAGATCGACAGGATCGACCGCCAGGTAGATCCGAACACTCGAAGGCAGCGTCAGCAAGCTGTTTTGCTGAGTGCGGTCAGCAGAGCGGCCACGTACGCTGGGCTGCAGCCTTCTGGAAATGTCAGCCGAATTGCACCATATTGCGCCTGCAGCATCGCCGGCTCACTGCCAAGCCGCACCGGCAGCAACCGTGGGCGAGCTTGGGCACCACCATCCCGGCGCGATTTGTACAGGTGGTACTTCAATGCGGGCACAGACACCCGATGCTTCAAAGCAACCTCGGCGTGCGGAACCCCCGCGGCTTCTGCCTCCGCCACGATCTCAGCCCATGGTTTCGTCGTTTGCCTAGCCATGGCGCGACCATCGCCCGCCTAGAGCCTCGTGCTCAAGCCGTCCATTCTCGGACGGTTACGTGAGAACGGCTAATGGACGTCGGCTGGCCTGCAACAATGTATCCATTTCCTTTGTCCCGATCTACTTAGCGCCCAACCCACCTGCCCGCCGTCAACCAAACGCACCTGCCACCAGCCATCAGACCGCGCATCGTCCAGTACCTCGAGCAGCGTTCCATTCTTCATTCTCAGGCGCTCGGCCTCATTTGGTGCTTCCCGCAATACTAGCCAATCGTCGGGTGGCCGTGTGTCGTCGACGTAGTGATAAACCGGCGCCGCTGGGGCAATTGCAGCCTTAGGTTGTCCGGGAGCGGTGCCATCGTAACACCTCGCCCGAGCCCGCCGAGACGCCCGGTGCGGATTCAGCAAGCCTCTGCCCAGGAGGAAAGCCATGGGCAA
>JANOIG010000213.1:0-9810 GCA_031407405.1 Deltaproteobacteria bacterium | reverse complement strand
CTCGACAGCTGGGGCTTGCCCCTCTTGGCGGTCAGCTGCGAGTTTGGTGAGAACGAGGCGAAGATGACAGCCGACATGAAGGCCTCTGGCCTGGAGATGCTCGAGGCCGCGGGCCTCAAGGATATTGCGAGCTTTGGCGGTGACACGACGCCGGGGGCCATCATTCACGAGATGGGGACGGCCCGCATGGGGCGGGACCCCAAGACGTCCGTGCTCAACGCCCACAACCAGGTGCACGCCGCCCGCAACGTGTTCGTGACCGACGGCTCGTGCATGGCCTCATCGGCGTGCCAGAACCCGTCACTCACGTATATGGCGCTGACGGCCCGTGCCGCCGCTTACGCCGTGTCCGAGCTGAAGAAGCTCAACCTTTGAACGAAGGCAAGAGCCACACCATGGATCGTCGACAAGCTCTCCAGACTCTGGTTGCCTCCATGCCCGCCGTAGGGCTCCTGCACGGCTGCACGAGCGCAAACACGACGCCACCCGTGCTCGAGCCCTCGGAGCCGAGGCGCCCAGGTTGGTCGCCTCGGTTGTTTTCGCCTCTGCAAGCGTTGGTCGTAGAAGACGCGGCGGAACGGCTGATTCCGGAGACGAACACGCCCGGTGCCACCTCCGCCGGAGTGGGCGAATTCATCGAGACCACCCTGCGCGACTGCTACGACGAAAGCGCCCGCCGGCATTTCATGGCAGGCGTCGACGCGCTCAATCGGGACGCCCGAGCGGCCCACGCCCTCGACTTTCCCGCTTGTTCTGCCCAACAACAATCGGCCTTGCTCGAAAAGCTCGTGGCTGCGCTGCCGGAGCACGACGAGCAAGAGGCCCAAAAAGGCCCTGAGCCCTTTGTCCTCACGCTGCGTGAGCTCACGATTGTGGGCTTCTGCAGCTCCCGCCTGGGCGCGACGCGCGTCTTGAGCTACGAGCCCATTCCTGGGCATTACCAGGGCTGCGTCGCGGTTGAGGCGAACGAGCCAGCGGGTTGACGGTGGCAGAGGACCTACTCTAGCGCACCCCGCCAAGCCTCGGCGAATGGGCGAAACGGCGCTTGTGGGATGAAACGCCGCGCTCGATCATTTCCGTGCAGATATACCTCCTCCAACGGCCAGACGTGGTGGTCCGCGTAGCAGCCCCAGCTCGCCGCGCCGTCGGCAAGCTCCGCTTCGCCGAGCCCCGACACCATGCGATAGGCTGCCAAGAACGCCTGAGTCAGCCGAGGCATGAAGCGAAACATGAAAAAACAAGCCCGCACAACCTCGTAGGCGCGAGGCAGGAACGCCGCCTGCTCCCAATCGATGATGGCGCTCACGCGCTCGGCGTCGAAGAACAGGTTCGCGTCCTGGTAATCGCCGTGAACGACCTGCGGCGGAAAGCGCGGGACGCCGCGATGCGGACACTGCGGCTGGCGCAGCCAGTCTCGCTGCTCGAGGGTCCGGCGCAATGCCCAAACGTCCGCTCGGCTACCGTCTCCCCGTGCGCGAATCGCTCGCTCTATCGTGTTCAAGCGCTCGACCCACTCGGGCCCGTCCCACGCGAACGTCCTCGGCGTGTAGCCCACGTCGGGGAGCGCCGCCATGGCCGCATGCAGCCGCGCGAGCATGTCCCCCGCGCTGTGCGCCTGCTCGAGGGCGATCGCGCCTGGCTCGAGCTGCGCTCCCTGCGCTGACTCGTAGAGCGCGGCGAGCTTGCCTGCGCACGAAACGAGCGTCTCACCGGAGAGCGCGACGAGAGGTAGTGGGGCCGGTAGCCCACGACCGTGGACATGATGAATCAGCGCGTGCTCACGCATGGCCATGTCACGGTCGTGCCGCTTGTAGATTCTCAGAAAGACGATACGGCCGCGACACTCCACTCGATGCACCTCGTTCGTCGCGCCCTCCGTGACCTCCGTCACGGCAACGATGTCCTGCAAGGGCCAGGCCTCGAGCATTTCAGACAGTACGCTCACGGCCGCCAGACTACCACATTCGCCCATGAGCAGCGCTCGCTGACGCTGACAGACACGAGAGGCCCGACGAGGATAGCCAGCTCCAGTAGCGTAGGTTATTCTGAGATGCGATGAGCCATGAGCATGAGCGGTGGATGCGGCTCGCGATGGAGGAGGCAGAGCTCGCACGCGGGACTACGGGGGACAATCCCTGGGTCGGCTGCGTGATCGTCAGCCCGAGCGGCGAGCTCATCGGAAGCGGCCACACGCTCGGCCCGGGTGAAGATCACGCGGAGATCTCCGCCGCCCACCAGGCTCACGCGGCGGGGCACAGTGTCGTCGGCGCAACACTCTACTCCACCCTCGAGCCCTGCTCGTTTCACGGCCGCACACCTGCCTGCGCGCGGTCCATCGCCGCACGGCGGATTGCGCGAGTCGTGATGGGCATGCCCGACCCGCACCCACGTGTGGATGGCGAGGGCGTGCGCATCCTGCGGGATGCTGGCATCGAGGTCATCGAGGGCGTCTGCCAGCCCGAAATCCGGAGCCAGCTCGGCGCCTGGGTGCTCGAGCAACATCCACACGAGCCTCTCCGCCGCGCGCAGGCGATCCCCGTGCAGGAACGAGTATCGCGGCTGGCCGAGATTTACGGCGTAGATCGATCACGCATCGAGGCGCTGCTGGCCGGGCATTGAGCCCGGGCTGCCACTGTACGTCGCCGCGCGGCGCAAACCCGCTGCCGGCGCCACGCCAAACCCGCCAGCGCGAGCAGCGTCATGGCGGAGCTCGGCACGCCGCGCTGGCCGCTCGGCGCCGCTCGGCAGCCGCAACCGGCCGGTTCGGAGGAGCCTTCGGCCAAGCCGTAGGCGGGACCCAACAGGAACGAAACGCGATCGCGGTTCGTATCCAGATCCCCTGCCGAGTCATCCGTCAGTTGCGCCCGAAAGCGCCCAGCGCGGGCTTCAAAACCGCCGGACAGCTGCCAGGGGCCGTCCAGCTGTGCGGTGGCGAGGCCCTGAAACGGATACGGCGAAGCGTCCGGGAGGTAGAGCGAGATGTCTTGCGTTTGATCGCCGCTGAGGCGCGCGCTCATCCGGAACACACCGAGCGGAACAACGGCCTCGTCAGGCAGGTTCGCGTCGGGCGTGAGCAAGTCGCGATCGAGGCCCGTCACTCTCAGCGCGCTCGGCACCTCCAGCGTGGCGTATTGGCCGGCAAACAGCGGCAGTGACAAGAGAGTGCGCTGCTCAGCGTCGGATTGGCCGTCCCCGTTGCCGTCGTAGCCGACGATATCCCCGCTGGGCCCTTGTTCGAGCACGTTGGCCACGCCGTCGCCATCGCCGTCTTCGTCGATGAGCCGCACGAGCTCGCTCGTGTTTTCGTTGGGGTCGTCTTCGGCCGCGCCGACACGAGCCGTCAGCCGCGAAAATGTGCCAAACGGCAGGCCCTCCGGCACGTCCACTTCGAGCTCTACCAACTGCGAAGCCCCGGTGCCAAGCTCGAACTCTTCCGGCACGGCTTCGAAGCTGGAGCCGAGCGTGTCCGAAGCGCGCACGGCCAGGGTCGCGGTTTCGCCGAAGTTGTACACCAGCAGGCGCACGCGGTTCGCGCGGCCCGGCACGAACACCGCGCCGTCTTCGATAGGCGAGATGCGGTAGGGGCTGGCTGCAAAGGTGCGCGCGTGCACGCGCCGAAACTCGCTACCGTCCGCGCGTTGCCCGCTTACCCCGATGCGGAACGGTTGGCTCGGTGGCACGACGGTGCCGATGAGACCGTCCAAATTTTCGTTGGCAGCGACTTCGAAGCTTCCGAGCACCGCGCCGTCCAGCGAAAACACCTGAAACTCGGTCCGCGCCGCGTCCGGATCGGAAAAATGCGCCATCACCTGGCTGGGCTCGTCCACGAGCGGGCGATCCAAGATCGGCAAGATACCTGAATGGCCGAGGCGCCCTTGGTATTCGGCGAACTGCACGTTGCGCAGCGCGAGCTCGCTGTGCGCGCGCACGACCAGCGTGTAGGGCAAACCTTCGCCGTCATCGATGGCCAAGGTCCAGATGCCTCGCGCGGGCGCTTCGACCGTGAAGCTTGCGCCGACCAAGCCGTCGACACGCGCCGGCACTTCCGTGCCCGCAGGATCCAAGAGCCGGAAGGTGCCCTTCTGGGCGGTCGCCAGATCCACGATCTCCGTGCCCGACATGTCGATGGACAAGCTCAAGCGCCTCACCGACGAGTCCACGGGGAAGACTACGCTCTCGCTGGCGCCCGCGAGCTTGGATTGGCGCAAGATGATCTGTTGCTCACCGGCGAACAGGTTTTCTAGCTCAATCGCCATCAGCTGCCGGGGGCCTTCGCTGTCGTCCTTCAGCGTTTGCATCAGCTGGCCGCCGGTGCCCTCCGTAATTTCCCGATACGCCGGGTCGATCGGAGAACACGAGCCTGACACGTTGATGTCGACGGTGATGTTCTTGTCTTGAGCGGCCTTGATCAACGCCTGTCTGCTCTCGACGTCTTTGCTCGACGAATTGGTGAACGCAAACGCACGGCTGTCCCGGGGCAACGTGTCGACGACGCTCTGCAGCGCTGCAATCGTACGCTCGGGGCAATCCCCGCCGCCGCCCAGCGAGCCGACGACCAGGCTATTGATGCCTTGGCGAAACGCCTCCGGATCGCGCGCGATGAGGGGCGCGCCGATCTGCGGGTCGGAATATGGCACGATCACCAGGGTGGGATCGCCGCCGGCGGCCATAGTCGCTGCTTCGGTGAAGCGGTTGACCTCGTCCGTGATGCCGAGCAGCACGGGCTCCATGCTGCTGCTCAAATCGACGGCGGCGCCGAAGTTGGTCAAGATGGGCGTGTTGGCCACCGGCGCATGCCCCATGAACTTGCGCATCGTCTCCGACAACGCCGTCGAATTGACGGACAAACGCCGAACGACTTCGTCGCGAACGGCGTTCAACAGCTCGAGCGTGGCAATCTCCGCCAGCTCCACCGCGGCGCGGTGCTGCCACCCAGTGGGCTTGTTCTGCACGTCCATCGCCATGCCGGGTGTCACTTCGAACTCCGGAATGATCACGCTGGTGAGTGGCACCGGGATGTCGGGTGGCGTCAGCCCATGGCCGCAGCGGTCCGGCGGCGGCTCCCAACGGCTGGACGCCACGAGTGCCACGTCCACCGGGTTCGGTGTGAAACCCACACCGTTGATGCCACCGGCGGCTGCAAAGCTCGGAAAATACCCGGAGACGAGCGGCGGCACGGCGGGCGGTGCGGGGACGAACTCATGCCCCGTGTATTGATCACGAGACAGCACGATCGGGGACACCACCGGTAGCACGATGATGTCCGTGCGCGGCACCGAGCCCCTGCAGGCGGCGCTGCCATAGGCGCTGCCGATGATGCTGGCGCTCGAGGAGTGTGTGCCGTTGAACATGCCTTCCCGCTCGGTACGACCGATATCGGTCGAAAGCGGTGTTTGGTAGTTGGCCTGGTTGCCGAGGAACAAGCGCCACACCAGCGACGTGTGCGCGTAGAAATCTTGCAACGTGTGCAACGTGCTGCCGAGACAGGCGCGCGCCTTGTCCACGTTCTGGGCCATGATGGTGGTGACGATCGTGTCGATGCCCTCGCTCACCACGCGGCTGCACTCGCCGATCTGATCGTCATCGCAGTGGAACGCAGTCACGAAAAACGGGGGCAACCTCCGCTCGTCCGCTGATGCATCGAGGAAACACGCCAGGTTGCGCACCAAGCCGGCCCCGTCCGTGCCCTCGTTGGCGGAGATCACCAAATCGCGTACGGGCGTCGTGAAATGCAGAATCGTACCGCCGAGCTCCGGGTCCGCAAACTCGAAGCGGTCGAGGCTGCGCCGGGTGATGCCCCGGTGCCCATAGTCCTGATTGGGCCTAAACGCCGAGGCTTCCGGCTCGATAGCCAATACGCCGACGATGGCCACGGCCCAGCCTCCGAAGCGGAGCTGACGCCCATTTCGCGTGCGATGCATAAGCTTTTTGCCTGTTCTGAAACGGTGGAACTAGGCTCCACCTCTTATGCAGAGAGTCGGTTCGAAGTCGAACCCAGTTGCGTGATCTTTTAGTGGTTACTCATGCAGTGCTTCTAGGGCAGTGCTTCCAGGGCAGTGCCCGTGCCGTCCCGCGGCCTGGCGCAAAGCGTGCTTTCGGATCGCGCTCTGTATAGTCTGACCCCATGCCTGGCGCGCCGCTTTTCCAGACCCTTGCGCATGCCACACCACGGCAGATAATTCGCGGTTTTGCGTGCTCTGTTGGATGGATCGCGTGGTGGCTGCCAGGGCAAGCCCACGCGCGCGACGTCGGCGGGCTGATGTTGCTGTCCGGGCGGGTGAGCTTGTTCTTCGCCGCCCTGTTCTATGGCGCATTGACGTGGCGTGTCATGCGGAATCAGCGCTTTCGCTGGGTGTTCTTGTCCGGACATTGTCCTTTCATGTTCGCTCCCTTCGTGCTGGCCCGGTGGCCCTGGGCATCGAGCGAGGTCGAGATCGGCTGGGTTCTGCTCGCCAACCTGGTCGCCTGTTTGCCGCTGGTCATCGCTCTCGGCTGGACCAAGCGCTGGCTGCCCGCTGCGCTGCTCCTGTGCTTGGGCTCCTGGGCGATCCCTCCGGTGTTGGCTTTGGTGGCCGCCATGCTGCTCGGGGTGCTGGGTCTCGCGTTGCGACCGTTCGGGTTGGTGGATTGATGCAGTCGCAAGGCCCGGCGTCATTCACGGCTTGGGCTCGTCATTTGCTGCGTCGCTGGAAGTCGGGGAATGCAACAGGCCGTGAACGCTATCCAGCAACTGCTGCGCAGAGAATGGCTTGGGTAGAAAGCCGTACTGCCCCAGGGCGATACCACGTCGTACGAGGTCTTCCTTCACATAACCGGAGCATACCAGCACGTGCATGTTCGGAGATAACTCGGCGGCTCGCGCAATCACCGCGGCGGTTGCGGCACCGGGCATCACTCCGTCGATACACATCAGTGCGAAATCACTTCGCTCGCCGAGCAGCTCGATGGCCTGGTTCCCGTCGGGTACGTCGCACGTTTCGAAGCCGCTGCCGGTCAGGATTCTCACGATGTTGGCCCGCACGTCCGCCCGATCCTCGACCACCAGCAAGCGTCGACGCGCTTTCCCGTAATCCGGCACAGCTGGCTGCAGCTCGGCTTCCCGCTCGTCCCGCTTCTCAACGTGCTCGGGAAGGAACAAGGTGAAGGTCGTTCCCCGACCCCTGTCGGAGGTCACGCGGATGTCGCCCCCAGCCCCCTTCACGAACGCATGCACCGTCGCCAGGCCCAAGCCGGTCCCGATGCCGGGGCCTTTGGTGGTGAAAAACGGATCAAAGATGCGATCCAGCGTTGCAGCGTCCATCCCTTGACCATCGTCGGAGACGGAAAGGAACGCGTAGCGCCCCTCCGGCAGGCGCTCGTCATTACCCGATATCACTTCGCGGCGGCAGGCGATGCTGAGCTTGCCTCCGTTAGGCATTGCATCCCTTGCGTTCAGTACCAAGTTGAGCAGTGCGCGCTCGAGCTCGACCGGGTCGACATCAGCGGTGATGTCACCTCCTTGGACGTCGACTTCAATAAAAATGTCTCCCGGCACCACCCGTTGCGCGGCTGCCTTGAGGCGCGAAAGCAGCCCGGCCATGGCAACGGGGACCGGTTTTGAGACATGCCGGCGCCCAAGCGTCAGCAACTGGTGTGTCAACTCGGCGGCGCCGCGAGCGGCCCGGATGATGTCGTCCGCGCATTCTGTGACTTCAGCCGGAGCGGAGCTGCTCCACTTGAGCATGTCGGCGCTACCCATGATGACCGTCAAGGCATTGTTGAAATCGTGTGCGATGCCTCCGGACAGACGTGCAAGGGCTTCGATGCGGCGTGACTCTTCGAGCGCATGTTGCGCCAATTCGCGCTGCTTCCGTTCATGTTCGCGCTCGCGCTCGGCTCGTTCCAGTTCCAGGCGTTGCCTAAATTCACGTTCTGCCAGGCGACGCAGCTCATCGGCCTCGCTGATGAGCCGTTCGACGATGTAAGTTTGCGTTACCGCGATGGCTAAGCCGCACAGCGCGAGAACAATGGTCTCCCTCACCCAAAACCTGACCCGATTGGGGTCCCACATCACCAGCGAGACAGCGGGGACATGACCCGACACCACGAGGAAACCCGCGATGGCGAATGCGCTCACGACGGAAAGCAGTCCGAGAGCTGCGCCGCGTCGTCCGAAGAAGAGCGCTCCGAGCATCAAGACGAGCACGCTGAACACCACGCTGCCGACCGCGACGCCGCCGCGCGCCGCGATTAAAAACGTAGTCAGCACCAAAAGCCCGAGGAGCGCGAGCGCGGATGCGCGAAAGCCGAGCCGCGAATGCGCAAGGCGGAGCAGCGGAAACAGCAGCGTGTACGAGGCCAGCACGATCATCACGAGGCCGAGGTCGCCGTGCCGCAACGCCTGAAGCACCATGAGGATGCTGACCGCGGGTACGGCAATGGCCAAGACGTTCAGGGTGCCCAAAAGGACACGTCGGCGGAGAGCGTCTAAACTGGCATCCACCACCCACTCGTCGCTCGTTCGTGCGTGCTGCGGCATGGGCCCCACTCTGCCAGGTTGCCAAACCCGCGCACAGTCGGTGGTGTTTTTCGCGTCGGGCGGATACCCTCGAGGGCCACGGCGCAGGCCATCCGCTCAGCCGCTCTGGGCATATGCCATTGACGGAGTATCGTCCACCGACGAGAGAAGTCGTCAGGCGTTCGTGCCCGTCTTGCCCCCCTCTTGGACAACGCGTGCTCGCGCCCATTCCTCCAAGTGATAGAACGAAGCCACTGGAAGTCCGTTGGCCGGGAATAGCCCGTTCGACAGCAAGAATTCCATGGCCTGCTCAAACGAGACGCCGGGAAAGTCGCCCCGGGCGACCGCCGCGCGTAGCGCCGTCACGGTTTCCTCGTCGATGGCGTCAGACAGCTTCATCGCCGACACTCTCCGTGCGCTGCCGAAGGAATTCAGTCAAGGGCTCGATGTCGCCGCGATTGGTCGCCTCCACTGCTCTCAAATGCTCCAGTTTGTCGGAGGCAAAAAAACGGAACACGAGCCCTCGCTGATGAAGCCAGTAGGCCAGCAACAAACGCCCCAGCCGACCGTTGCCGTCTGAAAATGGGTGAGCCTGCTGAAAGCGTGCGTAAAGCTGTGCTCCTGCCCGAAGCGGGTCCGGCGCAGGCTCATGATTGAAATCATTCACCCAATGCTGCATTGCCGGAGCCACCTGCGACGGGTGCAGGTAGCCGTGTCGCGTTCCATCGGAGCGGATCGTGTAGCTTTCGTGGCTCTTGAAGCACCCAGCGTCTTCGGACAACGTATCGAGCAACCGGGCATGATAGCCAAGGAGCAGATCGACCGACAGATAGGGCGACGCGTCCAGTTGCTCGATCAACCAGCCCGTTGCCCCACGGTAGTTGGTCAGCTCACGCGCCTCTCTGATGGAATGGCCGGAGACCGTGCGTCCCGCCAGGACATTGTCGTTTCGCCTCGAAGAGCTTGAAGAGCGTCTGCTCATCGGTTCCACGTTGGTCGAAGGGTCGACGCTGACCGAGCAGGAGGCTCGGGATGGGCGTAGCGTAGTCCCCGTTTTGGGTACCCGCAAATCTGCGGCAAAAGGCTCGTTCTAGGCCAGTTCTTTAGGTGAGTCATTCCGCGGGCGGAAGCGAGGTCGGCTCTCGCTCTCGGCCCCGCAGGTTTGAAGCTCGGCCCTGATTGGGGACGGGTCTTGGGTGAGCTTTGTGTCTGCTTTTCCTACTGGCAAATCTGTGCACAAGGGTTCTGGGCTGCCGGCTATGAGCTCCGAAGCTCCTTGGCCGTCGCCATGTGGCGCCAGCATGATCTGCACC
>JANOIG010000255.1:0-6802 GCA_031407405.1 Deltaproteobacteria bacterium | reverse complement strand
CCGAGCAAGCAAGCGAAGCGCCGCGCGCGAGTTCGGGGCGGGGCCCGCGCGCGGAAAATCAGACCTGCGCGCCCCGCCGTCCGTGCAAACGGAAACGGGCCCGGCTGGCGTGATGCCAAACGAGCCCGCAATCCTGAGCCTGAATAGGCTCGTGCGCGACTAGAAGTCGGGGCCGCCGCCCATGCCGCCACCACCGTGGCCACCACCGCCACCGGACGACTTCTCTTCCTTCGGCTTCTCGGCAACGAGAGCCTCGGTCGTGAGCATGAGGCCCGCCACGCTGGCTGCGTTCTGCAGTGCAGAGCGTACCACCTTGACCGGGTCGATCACGCCCATGCTGATCAGATCGCCGAACTTGTTGGTGCGAGCGTTGTAACCGAAGGCGCCCTTACCCTCGCGCACCTGCTGCACGATGATCGAAGCTTCCTCGCCGGCATTGGCGCAGATCTGGCGCAGGGGCTCCTCGAGCGCCCGGCGAATGATCTGGACGCCGAAGCGCTCGTCGTCGGTGACTTCCAACTTGTCGAGCGACTTCTGGGCGCGGAGCAATGCTACGCCCCCGCCGGGGACGATGCCCTCTTCGACGGCCGCACGCGTGGCGTGCAGTGCGTCTTCCACGCGCGCCTTGCGCTCCTTCATCTCGGTTTCGGTGGCGGCACCGACCTTGATGACGGCAACGCCCCCCACGAGCTTCGCCAGGCGTTCCTGGAGCTTCTCGCGGTCGTAGTCGCTCGTGGTGTTCTCGATCTGGGTGCGAATCTCGGACTGACGCGCCTTGATGACGTCCTTCTTGCCGGACCCATCGACGATCGTGGTGGCGTCTTTGTCGACCTTGATGGTCTTGGCACGGCCCAGATCGCTGATCGTGACGTTTTCGAGCTTGAGACCGAGATCTTCCGAGATGACCTGACCACCGGTCAGGGTGGCGATGTCGCGGAGCATCTCCTTGCGGCGATCACCAAAGCCCGGGGCCTTGACCGCAGCGCAGTGCAAGGTGCCACGGAGCTTGTTGACCACGAGCGTCGCCAGGGCTTCGCCTTCGATGTCCTCGGCGATGATCAGCAAGGGCTTCTGCTGGCGTGCGATGGCTTCCAGCACGGGCACCAGGTCCTTCATGTTGCTGATCTTCTTTTCGCTCAAGAGGATGTAAGCATCTTCGAGAACTGCTTCCATGCGCTCGGGGTCCGTCACGAAGTACGGAGACAGATAGCCGCGGTCGAACTGCATGCCCTCGACGACATCCAGGGTCGTTTCGGCGCTCTTCGCCTCTTCGACCGTAATGACGCCTTCCTTGCCGACCTTCTCCATGGCCTCGGCGAGCAGCTGACCCACGGTCTCGTCGCCATTGGCGCTGACCGTGCCCACCTGAGCGATCTCTTGAGGATCCTTGGTCGACTTGGCAATCTTGCGCATCGACTCGACACAGGCCTCGACGGCCTTCTCGATGCCCCGCTTGATGTCCATCGGGTTATGGCCCGCGGCGACCAGCTTGGTGCCTTCGCGGAAGATGGCCTGAGCTAGAACGGTGGCGGTCGTGGTGCCATCGCCAGCGACGTCGCTGGTCTTGGAGGCCACTTCGCGCACCATCTGGGCGCCCATGTTCTCAAAACGATTTTCGAGCTCGATCTCTTTCGCAACCGTCACACCGTCCTTGGTGATGGTCGGGGATCCAAAGCTCTTCTCGATCACGACGTTGCGCCCCTTGGGGCCAAGCGTTACGCGAACGGCATTGGCGAGCGCATTGACCCCGTTCAGGATCAAGTTACGCGCGTTCTCTTGGTAGGCAATTTCCTTGGCAGCCATTATCTCTCCTTAAATTCCCGCTTCTACTTTTCGATGACGCCGAGGATGTCGTCTTCACGCAAGATGAGGTGCTCGACACCGTCCAGCTTGACCTCGGTGCCCGCATACTTGCCAAACAGGATCCGGTCGCCCTTTTTCACATCGAGCTTGCGAACCGTCCCGTCGTCTTGAACTTTGCCATTCCCGACGGCGATGATTTCGCCCTCGATGGGCTTTTCCTTGGCGGTGTCGGGAATGATGATCCCACCCTTGGTCTTCTCTTCTTCCTGCACGCGCTTGACGATTACGCGATCTTGCAGAGGTCGAATCTTCATGGCTGATTTGTCTCCGTGTTTTGACGGTTTGAGCCCACCCCCCAAGGTGCAACCTCGAGTAAAGTGTGGGCCCGCCCGCCTCAGAAAACCTGAACGAGTTTACAGACCCAAGTCCCCAAAAATAGAGCCCCAAAAAATAGAGCTTCAAACCAGACGGCTCAAACCCAGACCTTCGAGGCCGGTGCCGATCTTCAAGGCCTAGTTTTTGAGAACTTGGTGCGTTAACCCCGCCGAGCGGGTGCTAACGAGATTGCGCGGAACTTAGCCATGCCCCCCTGGGTGTCAAGGTTTGCCCCAACTTTTTCTGTGGGCCGATTCCGCCGGGGCGCGACGCGGAGGGTCCGGCGCCGCCCCCGCGGTTCAGGCCGCCCCGAGGCCTGGCGCTGGTTTTTTTTTGACGCCGCCCCCCACTGGGGCCGTGGCCACCTCAATCCGAGCGAGCATATCAGCGTCGATGGCATCCCCGGGCTGCCGGCCCCCTCGAAGCTCGTCAGCCGGGCAACGCCCCGCCTCCACCAACGCCGCCAGTGGCCGGAGATAAACCGACTCGTCCTCGCCACGAGCATTCAACCGCGCTCGCCGCATCAGGCCTCCGCGCGAGATGTCGAGCAACCGCTCCGCGGTGAGCCGTGCGGGCTTCCCCGCCAGGTGAGCCCCCATTCCGAGCCTAGGCACCAAAGCCCGACACGAAAGGGCGGCTTCGAGCGTCACGTCTCGAGCCATGTCCTCCGCCTCAGACAGAGCACGCGCGTCATACAAGAGGCCCGTGAAGAAGGCCGGCACTGCCATGGCCAAGTCTTCGGGCAGGGCGTCGCAGGCGCGTACCTCGAGCGTGCTCTTGAGCCGAGCCTCGGGAAAAAGCGTCGCAAGGTGACGGAACCAATCCGCCCGGGTCGCACGCTGACCTTCAAAACCGTGCTCCAAGAAATTGCGAAACGTCTGACCCGTGTTGAGCACCAAGCGCGCCCCGCGTTTGATGAAGAACATACCCGCATCCAGCGCCCACTCGACGTAGTCGCGATAACGAGGTCGCTGTACGGCCCACAAGCGCGGGATGAGCCCCGACCGCTCCGGGTCCATGTTGAGCCAAACGTCGAGACGTTCACTCATGAGGGCGGACACTCTGCCCTCGATAAACGGAGCGTTGGCGAACATTGCCTGGTAGATCGGCGACAGCTTGAGCATGACGCACAGCTTGCGCATGGCGTCCTCTTCGCTCTCGTAATCGAAGTTGGCTTGAATGGTGCTGGTTCGCTGCATCATGTCGCGGCCCCGCCGCCCGCGACTCGGCAGGTATTGGCGCATGATGGCGTAACGCTCCTTCGGGACCCACGACAGCTGGTCGGGAGTTGCCGTGGGATGGAAACCGACGCTCCACCAACGCAACCCGAGCTGCTTTGAAATGCCGCCCAGCTCCTGGAAGTGGTCGATGAACTCGGCCTCGATACCGTGCACGTCGGACCAGGGGGCACCCGATAGCTCCAGCTGCCCACCCGGCTCCAGAGTGATGGAGGACAAGCCACGCTCCAGCGCAATCACTGGCGAACCCGGGGCTTCACTCACGGGAGCCCAGCCGTGCCGGGCCTGAAGTAGCTCGAAGATGCTCAGGACGGAGCGTTCGCCCGAATAGGGGATCGGTTCCAGCGAAGCTGTGTGAACCCCGAATTTCTCCGCTTCGGCACCGATGCGAAATTGATCGCGAGGCTTCTCCGCGCGTTGGAAAATTTCTTCCAAGTCCGCGATATCGTGGACCGGCGTGTCGCTGGCCGAAGGAGGTGTGGACTGCATCGGAGACTCCAGTGGAAGGCCAGCGGATATTCCGGCCTTGGCTGACGGCTTAGAACAGTCGGCGCGCGTAAGCCAGCTGTCCGCCCGCAGACCGGGCGACGGGACAGCGCAGTCATGGTTCGTTCAACGACGCACGGGCTCTCGGCGCACACGCAGGGTGAGCAGCTCCTCTCCGCGCCAAACTTCCACGATCACGTCGCTGCCGTCGTTGCCGCCCAGCCAGCGACGGGCGTCAGCCATGTTCTCCGCGGGCGTGCCATCCACGGACGCCAGAACGTCTTCTGAGCGCAACCCTGCCCGTTCGGCTTCGCTGCCCGCTGCCACATCCACGATGACGACATCGTTGCGCGAGCCCCGAGCGCGCTCACCGAGCGTGACCGCGACGTTGGCGAGAGCCCCCGACTCGGCCTCCAGCGCTGCGCCACCGAGCTGGATCTCTACACCCGTAGTGGTTTCCCGAGCTACGATGTCGACGTCCGACACGCTACCGCGCCCCGCGCCCGCGGCGTAGGCCGACACAGTCACTCGGCCCTCGCGCACACCGTGCAGCTCGAAGTGTCCGGACGCATCGCTCTGCACCATGCCCGGCGGCACAGGTCCGGCAGGCAAAAACGCCGGCACCAGTCCGACCCCGACGCGCGCGCCGCGGACCGGTGCTCCCGAGGCATCGACCACCGTTCCAGAGACGGAGCCCGCCTCTTCGAGCTCGATTGGATCGAGCTCGAAGGGTCGATCGACACGCCCCGTCTCGGCGATCATCACCTTGAAAGTTTGAGAGGAAAACTCGGGGTGAGCGACGCTGACCTTGGCCGCGCCGGGCGAGACATCCAAAAATTCGTAGTCGCCGTCGTGGTCCGAAAATGTGGTGCGCCGTTCACCCTCCTGAATCAGCACCACTTCAGCGTCGGCCAGCCCTTGTCGCCCTCGCACGTGGGTGATTCGCCCGGTGACGGCCACTGCTCGCGCAAGGCTCACTTCGACCCGCTCCGGGACGCTGCCGAGCTGGGCTTCGAACGGCGCATGACCCGCGGCCTGGACGCGCAACGTGCCTCTGAGACCGGCGGCATCGGGGAGTAGTGCCTGGCCCGAAGCGTCAGAGTAGAGGGTCTGCCGAAACGGCGCATCGGGGTCGAGCGACAAGAGCGACACCTGCGCCTCGGCGATGGGCTCGCCGCCGGGGCCCGTGACCACGACCGACGTGGCAGGGCGCTCCACGGGCAACACGAGCTCGACCTGGTGCGTCTTGCCCGCCTCGAGCTCGAGCGCGCGCCGGAGCACGAAGCGATAACGATCCTGCGGGCGGGCGACGAACAGGTCGACCTCGAGCGAGACCCCACCAAAAGCGAAGTACCCGTCTGCTGCGGAGAGCACCGTCTGCTGCTGAGTGGCGTGCGGTGCGACCGCGTCGATGCGAGCTCGAGCGACAGGGCGACCCGCCGCGTCGATGAGCCGCCCCTCGAGCGTTGCTCCGCGCTCGAGCACGACCCGCAAACGCGCTTCTCCCCCAGGCTCCAACGTCACACTGTCGCTCAACGACTCGACGAAGTCGGGATGACGCACGAGCACCTGGACACGACCAGGCGGCACGTCATCCAAGCGATAGTTGCCGTCGAGGTCACTCGACCAGGCGGCGCTTGGCGGGGGCCCCGACGCGGGCATGCCCGGAAAGGGCAGTGGCCCCGGCATTACACCGAGCTCACCCAGCGGCACCAGAGGCAACGGCGCTGCGAAGGAGCGCTGGAAAAAGCTGCGCGGAACATTCAGCGTGCCCGAGTGCCTGGCGATGGGTCGACCATGCAGATCGTTGCCCACCACCTCCAGACGGGCGCCTTCGATGGGTAGCCCATCGGGATCGACCACCTGACCCAGCAAGCGTCCGCCACGAACCAGCGCGATGTGAATTTCCTGGGCAGCGTCTTTTGGCACCGGCACGCCGCTCTCGGGCACAAAGCCGTCCGCACGCACGCTGAGCGCCGCCGACCCTGGAGGCAGTGGCCCTAAGGTCACGCTCCCGTCCGCTCCGGTACGCCCTTGAATCGGAAAGGGACTGAGCCCGTCTTCGACCAGCACCACGTCCGCCCCCACCACCGGGCTCGCGTCCCCAGCTGCGCCGTCGCTGACCCGAACCGGGATGAAGCGACCCGACTCGAGCTCCAGCTCGACTTGCCCCCGCTCACCAGGTTGCAGCGTGATTCCCACGAGCGCCTTGGACACCCGCGCACCCGACTGGGCCTTGAGATCGTAGGTGCCCTGCGAGAGGCCTCGCATGTGAGCCACGCCATCGGGACCCGACTGCGCTTGACGGGGAGGCCAAAAGCCGAGCCCACCGAGCAGCACTTCGGCGCCTGCCACGGCGCGACCCGCGCCGTCCAGAACCGTGACAGCAAGCGACGCGGGTGCGTTCAGGCGAATGGTCACGTTGCGTGACGTGGGCCGCACGACGCTCGAATCGTAGCCTCGAGCGTTGACACGAATGTCTTCTATCTCCTCGGCGACGGCGCCAAACAGCGCCACGCCCTCGGCCGAGGTGAGCGCGCCCTGGGGCAGCGGATCGCTGCCCTGAACCAGGACAGTGGCCTCGGCGACGGGGCGCTCGGCCTCGTCGATGACGTTGACTTGCAGCGGCTCCGCTGCCGGTAGCCGCACCCGCAGGCGCCGCCGGTCGCCATCGAAAAGCAAACGCTCCGATCGGCGAGCTCGCCCGGGTGCCTCGACCAATAGCCAGAACGCGCCCGACGGAGCTTCGATGCGAGCGCTTCCGGAAGCGTCAGTGACCGTGTCTGCGAAGGGCACGTGGTAGCCGTCTTGGTCTCTCAGCAGCCGCACGCGAGCGTGCGCCAGCGGCGCGCCCGGCGCTCCAGCGTCGCGCGCCATTGCAGGCTCGCCCGTTTGGCTAC
>JANOIG010000194.1:0-3031 GCA_031407405.1 Deltaproteobacteria bacterium | reverse complement strand
GGAAGAGCTTTGATGGGCTGGTCGAAGCGGAGTTCGGGCTCGAGCCGTTGAGCGGTCACCTGTTCGTCTTCCTGAACCGTCGCGGTCACGTCGCGCAGATGCTTTTCTGGGACAGAAGCGGATTTTGCATCGTCAAGAAGCGTCTCGAGGCGGGAACCTTCAAGCTGCATGCTGTCGTGGCCGCAGGCGCGAAGCACGTGCAGATCGACTCCGCCGAGTTGGCGCTGATGCTCGAGGGTATCGAGCTCGAGGGCGCTCGTCGTCGCAAGCGCTACGAGCCGGACGCAGCCGAATAGGAAAGCAAACGCGCAGCGATTTTCTTGTTGCGCAACTGATCTGGCTTTGTCAGGAGAGGACGCATCACCGTGGTGCGTCCGAAGTCGAAACCGAAGCAGAATCCAACGAACGCGGCGAAGGCTGAGCCCTTCGTCGCGTCTGGACCGTTGCCCGTGCCGCGCGAGCTTCTGAGCGCGGGCGTGCCGCTCGATCCAGAAGTGGAGATAGAGCGCCAGAAGCGGCTTGAAGAGCTGAAAGCCAAGCTCATGGGCATGGTGGCTCGCGGTGAAGGAGCCCGCGCCGTGGACGAGGTGCTCTCGGTCGTTGTCGAGCTCGAGCGCTCCAACGACCGTCTGGCTTGGCGCATTCTGCGTGCCGAGCGCTTTCGGTTTGGGCGCAGCACCGAGCGTCTTTCCCGCGAGGAGCTGGGCCAGCTGTTTCTCGCGCTCGGCGGGGATCAGGCTACGGAAGCGGCGAATCCGACGCTGGACGTGCCCGCCCCCGAGCAGCCGGAGCAGGTGGACGCTCCGGCGCCCGTTGAGCCTGAGGCCCCGAACGAGCCCTCGAAGACGGAGCAAGGCCTCCAGGCGAACAAGAAGAAGCGCAAGCGTGTGCGCTCGATGAAGGTCGACCTGAGCAAGGTCGAGCGCAAGGAAGAGCGCGCCTCCATCCCGGAGGAGGAGCGGTGTTGCGCCCTGTGCGGGGGCGACAAGAAGCTCTTCGGGACGACCGAACACGAGCTCTTCGTCTTCATCCCCGCTCGTATCGAGGTGCGCGCAGAGGTCCGAGAGAAATGGAGCTGCCCGACCTGCCGGAAGGACGTGTCAGTTGCGCCGCGCTCTTCCACGCCGGACGTCGAGCGGAAGGTGGACGCCTCCCTGCTCGCCAAGCTCGTGCGAGACAAGTGCGCCCTCGGGCTCCCCCTGGATAGGCAACGTCGAGAGCTTGAGCGGATGGGGCTCGCGGTGCCGGACAAGACGATGCAGTCGTACTGGGCCTACACCACCGACCTGCTCGAGCCCATCGCGGACGCGCAGCTCTCGGTCGTGCTGGCCTCCGCGATCGTCGGCGCAGACGACACCCATCTCAAGACGCTGGACAAGTCTCGAAAGAACGGCACATTTCGCGGCCATATCTGGTGCTTCGTCGGTACCGACGGCACCGTGAATGGACCGGAGAACGTCGCCTACGGTTACACCCGAAGCTGGGAAGCGACCGAGATCAGTGACTGGTTTTCCGCCATCGATGGCGTCATCCAGTGTGATGGGTACGCAGGCTATGCGCGCGAGATCGAGCCCGATGACGAAGACGAGGCTCCCTTCGTCGCGGTCCCGCCTGAACGCCGGCTTGGCTGCGGCATGCACATCCGGAGCAAGTTTCACGCGGCGCTGCTGGCCAAAGATCGGCGGGCCGCGATCCCGCTCAAGATCTTCGCCGACTTGTACGCGATCGAGGACGACTGCAAGAAGCGCGGGCTCGATGCAGCGGCGCGTGGAGAAGAGCGACGGCAGCGATCTCTGCCGTTGCTCGACACCCTCGACAAGTGGGTCGACGAGCTCCACCCGCGGCTCCTTCCCAAATCCCCGCTCCGGCGCGCCACGACCTACGCGATCAATCAGCGCGAATTCTTTCGGCGCTGCTTCTCCGACGGGCGCTTCGAGATCGACAGCGGGCGCGTCGAGCGGCGAATTCGGCCTTTCGCCGTCGCTCGCCGAAACTTCCTCTTCACTGGCTCGGCTCGCGGCGGAGAGCGCCTGGCGGCTGCCTTTACCCTCGTCGACAGCTGCCTGCGGCTCGGACTCGACCCCTACGAGTACCTGGTCGACGTGATCTGCAAGCTCGAAGCCGGCTGGCCTCTGAAACTGCTCAGCGACCTCATCCCCAGCCGCTGGGCGGCCCAACGGGTCACCGACCAAGCCGCTCACCAGCGCAGCGAATAGGCTCAGTTGCTCCGGGGGCGCGGCGGACTTCGACATCGCTCGCCCAGTGTGCGTCGCGCCCGGGGTCGCGCCATCACGCTGCACATAAGGGGCTTACGTTGCGCCAGAATGCAATCTCGACAACCTCGTCGTAGTTGAAGCTGATGATCACATCGTCATCGGACAAGTGCTTGACCCAGCGATCGTAAGCTAGCCACTGCTCGATGTCGTTCTGAGCCTCCTCCACGAAGTTCATGCACTGAGCCTCGATTTCGCTCCATCTCGAAGCGACGGCGGCGATCGATTCGTAACGTGATCGCGAAACGAGCGGGAATTTGCGCCCGGCTCGCTCGTTGATCCGTTGCTTTATGACAAAACCACCAAACGCGCCGGGCACCTGGAAGGTGCGACGAGCGACCCTGGGATGCAAGAGGGCACCGGGCTGGCAGTGGCAGGATTCTGGTCGTCGAGTCCGCCGCGCGGATGTTCGAGAGTTGGCGCGCGGACCGGATGATCCTGCATTGTCCGGGGTTGGCGGCCTCGTCGACTTCAACGCCTTCGTGCAGCGCGAGAAGCTGGGCCAGCAGTTGGCCCGGCATTTCGGCCATCTGAAGTCCGGCAAGCAGGTGGTCTATCCGATCCACACGCAAATACAGCTGCTCATCGACGCCGCGATCGTCGGTGCGCGGCGCGTCTTCGACTTCGAGTGGCTGGCCGCTGACCCGCTGTTCGAGCACTTGGCCGGCGGCGCCGTGCCGAGCATCGACACGCTCTACGACGACCTGCGCCGCTTTGGACCCGACGAGCGCGAGCAGCTCGAGGCCGTCGTTACCGAC
>JANOIG010000182.1:0-3104 GCA_031407405.1 Deltaproteobacteria bacterium | reverse complement strand
CCGCGTGGCCACTTATCTCGCACGGCCGCTCACCCGCATCACCGACCCGATGAGCGGGCTCTTCGCCTTGCCCCGCGCCGTATTCGAACGCGCCGAAAACCCAAGCCCCGTCGGTTACAAGATTGGGCTCGAGCTTTTGGTGCGCTCTCGCTGCGAGCACGTGACCGAAGTGCCGATTCACTTTGCCAACCGCGTGCATGGCACCAGCAAGCTCACGCTGGCCCAACAGCTCCTCTACCTGAAGCACCTGGCACGGCTGTATCGGTTCAGGTTCGGGCCGTGAGCACCCGGGAGCTCAAGGCGGCGCCGCGACCGCGCCGTGTGCCGAGCTCGAGCCAGGACCCTGCCCGCCGCCTTCGTACTCGCTAAACAACTTGCCCCAGTGAGTCTCCGCTTTCCAGCGTTCGAAAACCGCCTTGTCTTTGTACGGCCAGCGGTAAAAGTCGTGGTAAAATTCGCTGCCCGCGACAAAAAGGTTCACCAGCGGCGTGTGGAAAAACAACTTTTGAGCGCGCTTCAATGGCCCGAACCACATCACATCGCCGACCTTGCTGGCGGCATTGTCCCCAACGCTAAAGCCCCAGTTTTGCCCAGAGATGTCGTCCCCCACGATCTCGATGTCGGCCGGGTCCCCTACCCCCAACCCATCATCGTGAGCGACACGGATGAACTCCAAGCTCAGCGGATCAAAACCCATCATCTTGGCAGCCACCGCGTCGATCGCCACCTGGTCATTGCTGGCCAACATGTAGTCCTTGATCACGGGGATCATCGTGCGCGGCCCCGGCCCATTGCCGGCCGTAGTGCCATCCATGAGGGCAAAGAGGCCACTGTGGATCTCTTTTTGAATGGCCAGCAAATCCACGAGCGTGCGGTGAATCCAGCTATGCGTGTAATGGCGCTTGGTGTTCAGTAACCCACCAAACGCGTTCTTCATGGCTCCCGTCGTCGTCGTATAGATGTGACACTTGACCGTGGGCAGGTGCAGGATGTTCTTCCCGAAAAAATAGTCGGGCAGCATGATGCCCTCCGGGAAAATGCGGTGCAGAACGTGCAGCTTCGCCTTGGGGCGATACTCCACCCATTTCATGTCCCCGTCCTTGAAGTTGTAGAGGACCGGGATCTTGTAGCGCTCGAAGATCGGCAGGTACTTGTTCAGGTCTTCACCCTTGAACGCGTTAGTGACGACCGTCTTGTTTTGGACGCAACTAATGTCGGCTAGGCCCGCCCGCTGTAAGGCGAGAATGCTGCCCTCGAGCTGCCAAGGCGTGGTGTTGGCCCCCGGAAAAGGGAAGTGCCACGAGATGTTGTCCTTCAGAATCGTGGTGGCCCCAGCGTCCAGCGCCTGAGTGATCCCGCCCAGCTCACACACATGCACGATGTCATCCAGAATGGTTTCCGGTTTGACCTTTAGGACCGCGACTTTGGACTTGGCCATGCAGCTCTCATTCTCTCGTGCGACCGAATCGATCCAAGCCGTGGGAACTTGGACGCCCTACCTGAGCAAGGCGTCGAAATTCCCCCTTTTCGGCTACGGCTGATTCGGTCGCTACAATTCATGCCTCGATTCGGTGGAACCGGGGCGCCGGTTTGACTTCGTTCAGCGACGCTTGAAGGGCGTCTTGCCGGCGTAGACCTGACCTTCGTCGAGCTCTTCCGCAATGCGGAGCAGCTGGTTGTACTTGGCGATCCGATCGGTCCGGCTCAGGCTGCCCGTCTTGATCTGGCCGGCGTTGGTGGCCACGGCGAGATCGGCGATAAAGGCATCCTCGGTCTCGCCCGAACGGTGCGAGATGATCGAATTGTAGCCAGCAAACCTGCCGATGCTGATGGTCTCCAGGGTTTCCGACAGCGAGCCGATCTGGTTCAACTTGATCAGAATCGAATTGGCGATACCGCCGTCGATGCCCCGCTGCAGGCGCTCTTTGTTGGTCACGAACAGGTCGTCACCGACCAACTGAACTCGATCGCCGAGCTTGTCCGTGAGCAACTTCCAGCCAGCCCAATCGTTCTGATCCAGGCCGTCTTCAATGCTGATGATCGGATAACGATCGCAGAGCTGAACGTACGTGTCGACCAGTTGCGCCGACGACAGCGGCTTCTTGTCGAAAGTGTAGACGTTGTCTTTGTAGAACTCGCTGGCGGCCGCGTCGAGAGCCAAGCCCACCTGTTTGCCCGGCTCGTAACCGGCGGCCTTGATCGCGCTCACGATTTGATCGAGCGCTTCCTGATTGGACCCGAGGCGAGGGGCAAAGCCACCTTCATCACCCACCGAAGTGGTCAAGCCCTGCTTCTTCAGGCTGGCCTTGAGCGCGTGAAAAATCTCCGTGCCGCAGCGCAAGGCCTCGGCGAACGTCGGGAGCCCCCACGGTACAATCATGAACTCCTGAACTTCGAGCCCGTTGTCCGCGTGCGCGCCGCCGTTGATGATGTTCATCAGCGGAGTGGGCAGGACCCGAGCCTGCACGCCACCCAGGTAGCGCCACAACGGTAGCTCGAGGGTGTCCGCGGCGGCACGGGCGACCGCCATGGACACCGCCAGAATGGCATTGGCGCCCATCTTGGCTTTGTTGCTGGTACCGTCGAGCTCGAGCAACCGGGCGTCTACGCCGGCCTGGTCGGCCGCGGACATGCCCACGATCTCGGGGCCGAGAATCGTATTGATGTTCTCGACTGCTTTCAGCACCCCTTTGCCCAGGTAGCGATCTTTCTTCCCGTCACGCAGCTCGATGGCTTCGTATTCACCCGTGGATGCGCCACTGGGAACGGCGCCTCGGCCGAAGCCGCCATTGGTATGAACCTCCGCCTCTACCGTGGGATTTCCGCGGGAATCCAGAATTTCGCGGGCACTGACATCAATGATTTCCAGCATGGGTCGGCGGATATCACGAAGCCGGGCGACTGTCCCGATCAAATGTTTACTTCAACGGGTCGGGCTCGTCGGCCACGGCCTTCCGGGACGCATTGGCCCGCCGCTCTCGCGCGTCCGCCCGCCGTTCGTCGCTGCGTTCATACGCCACGACTATTTTTTGTACCAAAGGGTGCCGGACCACGTCCGCGTCGCTGAAACGGCAACAGCTGATGCCTTCGATGCCGGACAGCAG
>JANOIG010000168.1:0-2136 GCA_031407405.1 Deltaproteobacteria bacterium | reverse complement strand
TCGAGGTAGCGGTTGAAGCGCTCACATGAGGGCTCAGCCACGAACAGACAACCGTGGCACGCTGCCCCCTCGAGAAAGCGCTCGGAGTGGTCATTCTTCCCAGGTTTGTGGCCGGCGCACACGGGATCGTTGGAGCACAGGCGCCCCATGTCGAACGCGCGCCGCAAGTGTCGAGCAATGGCCCGCCCCTGCTCGATCAGGCCACCCAGCGTGCCCTCAGCGCCACTCGTGCCCGTGAGGACCATGATGCCGGCCATGGGCAGCGCGTCATTGCGAGGCGCGCAGTAGATGCGCTCGCCAAGAGCTGCCGCCGAGTAGCCACATTCGAGGGACATGGCATTCATTAAGAGGTGGGAGAGGGAGTGCAGCATGTAATACCGCACACCGAGAAACGAGGCGGCTGCATCGGGGCCGTGCTCGCGCGCGAAGCCGTCCAGCAGCGCCTGGCCGCGCAGCTGCACCTCCGGCCTGTCCTCCCAGGCGCGAATGGCGGATTCCTTAAACTGGACGAGCACGCCTTCGCCAAATATCTCAGTCGCGGGCAACCAATTCTGAATCAGCGAAATCGCTGCTACGCTGGCCCTTTCATCATAGTCGCCCTGCAGATCGGGCGTCACTGCCGAGAGCCGGCTGAATCCGACCAAAGCGGAGACCTTTCTCAGCTTCTTCACCAGCACCACGCACTCCACTGAGTCGGGCAGCGGCTCGTCGGGCACCAGCCGGCACACGAAGAAGTGTTGGTCGTTGGGCGGCAGCTCGCCGGGGATTTCGTCTTTAGCCGCGAGCAGCTGCTTGAACTCGGCCGTACGCAGGCCATCTCGCTGGGCCTCGTCGCCGCCATGAATTGCGTTGACGGCAGCCGCGATTTCGGTGTCGGTGAATTCACCCGGTTCGCTGCGCGTCAAGACACCAAGCTCGACCTCAAAGTCCACCAGCTCCCGCAGCGCCGCGACCTTCTCGGGTGTCGTACCTCGCTTGAGTTTTTCCCACAGCCCCGGTGTCGCGACCGCATTAATGAGCTCGCGCCCTTTTTCTGGGATGGAGAGCGCGCTCACCACCTGAGAGAAGTACGCATTGCTAGCCGTACGCGAGAGAAGGTGGATTTTGTCCTTGCAGGTCCCGTCATTACCCTCGGGCCCGAGCCAGGGCCGTTCACCGCGGCAGTCGGTGAGCACCTTGGGCTCTCTCGCATCCGACAGGCTGCGCTTCTTGTGGCAGACACCGCAACTCAACACGATTTGGGTGAAGTCACCGGACGGACCTTCTTCTAGCTTGAGCTCATTGCCCGAACATTCGCGATCACCCTGATGCACGAACCATTTCCAGGGGAACTCTTGCAGGTGGCCCGCGGGACACGTGGCCACGAAGCGCACAGGCACGCAATCACCCACTTGGCTTCGGTTGCAAGCGTGTCGGTACTTGCCGCCCTTCTTCTCCAGGTTGCTGGCATACTCGAGGGCGCGGCAGCGCTGGCACACAAACCAGCTCGGAAACTCTGCTACCGAGATGCCGCTCTTCAGAGTGGGCGCGTCGTCTTCGCCCGGTGGGGCAGTGCGAAAGGGTGCGGCGGTGTCCAGTTCCATGCCGACGGCTTTCGCTCGCTTGGCAACCGCGTCCCTCAAGCGCGGCTCATCGAGTGCCGGCATCGGCTTTTGCGAGTCGTAACGCCAATAGTCGATGCCTCCAATCAGAACGGCGTAGTCCAACAGATCGACCATTGCGCCTGGCCCAAACGTGGTCACGATCTGACTCAAACGGATCTTGCCCTCAGGGGGACGTTGTTGGCTCGGCGGGCCTTTCTTGCTTGCCATCAGGTGTCACCCTTCTTGCCGCGAAATGGGCCTAGCGAACGTCCAGCCACCCATAGATGCGCGGTCTCCTCGACGTCGCGCATGGACGTGGGAGCACGGAAGCGCGCTCCCGGCGTGTAGTCTTTCGGTCCGTTCGGGTCGAGTGCGGTGTACAACAGTGGCACGCCCGCTGTCTTGTTCCTGTCGAACTTAGAATACTGGCGTTTCGACGGCTCGTCGTCTGTCGATTGGACCAGACCCTTCCAAGTCTCGAACAAGTTGCTGCTCAACGCCTCCACCTCTTGGACCAGCTCGTCCTCCAGCCTGCGGCTCTTTTCAGGCTGAA
>JANOIG010000129.1:0-14465 GCA_031407405.1 Deltaproteobacteria bacterium | reverse complement strand
AGCCAGGACGATGGCCTCGATTCCGTCAAAACCAGTCTCCTCTTGAAACGAATTCGGCGCCTCCAAGCCCAAATCAAAAAAGCATCTCAGCGCTGTCCGACAACGCTCGTCCCGGTAAAATTGGCCGGATAAGACGCCGATCCTGCGAACTCGAGCGCGCTCTATGCTGCCCGAGTGAGCAATGCCCCAGCGCTGTGCTCCATTCGGCGCTGCACCGGCTTCTAAGCTCGCTTCCATCTCGAACGCTATCACGTCGATGAGACATGTTCTGGGTGTCACTGAAGAGCACCGAAATCGCCGTGTTAGCGTGGCGGGATGATCGCACAGAGCATCGGAAGACCCGAAACACATTCGTGCGACTGGGTCCGGGCCCACGAAGCGCTCTCTCGGTTGGCCAAACAGCGTGCACTGGCGGATGCCGAGGAGGGCCGCTGGCTCCTCGCGGCGCTGCGTTCGGCCACTCATGTGCACCTCGGCTTCGGCACCTTCGGCGAATATGTCGAAAGCATTTTCGGTTATGGCCGTCGCTGTGTTCAAGAGAAACTGCGCGTCGCAGAAGCGCTCGAGGGCTTGCCAGCGATTGCCAGCTCGCTCGAGGGCGGCACGCTTTCGTGGTCGGCCGCTCGCGAAATCACGCGCGTCGCGGTCCCGGAGACGGAAGCGCCATGGCTCGAAATCGCGCGGGGCAAGACCATTCGGCAGCTCGAAGATCTGGTCGCCGGCAAACATCCGGGAGACACCCCGACTACGCCCGCTGATACTTTCGCGCGCCGTCATGTCCTTCGCTTCGAGGTCACGGCAGAAACCTTCGCGCTCTTCCGCGAAGCGCTGGGCGAGCTTCGGCGCCGCACGGGCTCTTCGCTCGACGACGATACAGCGCTCTTGCAGATGGCGCGCCAAGTCCTGAGCGGCCCGACTGACGAGGCTCGCTCAAGCTATCAGATCGCGCTCACGGTCTGTGCCGCGTGCCGAGGGGGCCAACAAGACGGATGTGGCGATCTCGTCCACGTCGGCTCAGACATCGTCGAGATGGCGAGCTGCGACGGGCAGCACATCGGGCACGTCGACGTGCTGCCCGAGAACGACGCCGCGAGCGGCGCCGCGCCAAATCACGCCGCGAACGATGTCGGTCCGGACAGCGGCGCCACGCTGTCCGAAGGCGCCCACGTGGGCGCGCGTCCTCGCGCCAAGCAAGACATTCCACCGGCGGTGCGCCGCACGGTGCTGCGTAGGGACAACAAGCGGTGTCGAGTTCCCTCGTGTCGCAATGTGGCATTTCTAGACCTTCACCACATCGTGCCACGCTTCGACGGCGGCAATCATCACGCCGCAAATCTCCTCACCGTATGTGGTGCTCACCACCGCGCGCTCCATCGCGGAGAGATCGCGGTGGAGGGCGATGCGGGGATCGGCGTTTTCTTTCGACATGCGGACGGGACGCCGTATGGCGAGCCCGTGGAACCGAGAGCGCTCGACGTGCAAGCCAAGGTGTTTGCGGGGCTCCGAGGGCTCGGTTTTCGCCAGGGAGAGATCCGGCGCGCCCTCGCTGAACTTCGTGCAGATAAGAGCCTTCGAGACCTGACGGCGGAAGGCTGGCTGCGGGCAGCAATCCAACGGCTATCCTGAGGAGACGTCAGCGCCACTAAGCGCCTCCATGCCCGGTGCCGAGCACCGCCCCGATATGTCGCGCGATGACTCGCGGTGGGGGTCCGGGCCAAACTCTGGGCTCGGGATGTGACGAATCATGAGGCCCGGGACGACTACGTCCACTTGCAGTAGTCGTGGAAGAGCGCCTCCGGCGCGCCGCAATGGCTGCAATCGGACGCGTCAGTGGCGGCGATGCGTATCGAGCCTCGGAACCACGAGCGCGAGTGCGCGAGACGCCGCTCTCGCGACGGAGGAGCTCACGCTGATCGTGCTCACTGCCCCGGAGGCAAGACCTCCACCGTGGGCGGGGTCGCGTAGTCGCTCCAAATCTGGTTGAGCACGTCCGCATTCGCTGCGCCGTCGAATGAAACGATACGAAAGCGCGAACGGTACGGCACTCCCACTTCGATCGTGTAGCGCCCGCCCTTGAGCGGAGTGACGGGTACGTAAGCCCAGTAGGGGTTGCTGGGATGGACGCGCAGCCCCTGCGGCGCGCGAAGATTGCCCGGATGATCGAGCGCGGCATAGCCGCCCATTTGGCCGCCTACGTTGCCGAATTGAGCGACCCAGCGGGCATTTTGCCCGTCAGCGTTCGCCCGGGTATGGCCCTCGGAGGTGAGGAAGCTCACGTTCGCGCCGACTGCCCAATCCTCGGCGCCCCGGAACCCGAAGCCACCGTAGTGGTATTGGTCGAGAATCAGCGGGTCGGCGCTGGCCGTCACCTGCGTCGAATCGATGTCCAAAATGAAGTAGGGCGCCGCGCCGTCGTGCGTCTTGTAGACCGTCACCACCCACTTCTCGTTCAGCACGTCGACGTCCGGGTCCGTGCTGATGTCGGTGTGGACCAGGTTGGCAATGAGCCCTGCGTGGACGGGCCCGCTCCAGGCGCCCTCCATCGACTCGAGGTCGACCTGGCCCTGGTTGGCGTAGCCGTTCCAGAAGTCCACCTTGTGGGCACGAAACGTGGTGCTGGTCCACGCGGACCAAAGCCCGTGCATGTGCGGGTGATCTTCCGCGTAGTCGTCGGTGACGGCCAGCCCGGCGGGCGTGCGCAGGGGGTGAATGTAGCCGGCCCGCACGTTGTTCGCTGCGCGGTTCCTGAAGTTGTCGTCGGTGAGCACCCAGCGAAACACCTGACTATCCCCCACCGTCACGAAGAGCTGGTTCGCCTCCACGGCGGCTGTCACCGCGGCGGGTCGCGGCGCGGAGAGCTCCTGGATCGAGTAGACCGCCTGCTCGCCCGCCCCCAGCGAGGGCAGGATGAACGCGACATTGCCGTCGGCGCCCATCTGCAGCGGAAGCTCGTTCCCCTCGGCGTCGATGAGCTCCACGCTCTTCCCCTGTGCCTCGGGCAAGGGGAAAGTCACGACGCTATGGTCGCGCGCCAGGTCACCCGCGCTGACTCGAATGCTGCCCATGGCGGTGCCGACGGGCTCGCTGATGCCCCCGCTTCCTTCGTTCGGGTTATTTCCCTGGGAGCCGCCTTCGACGAGCGGGGTATTAGCCGGCACGCCCAGCTCCGGCACCGAGACGGATCCCGACTCGCTTCCGTTGCCTCCAGCCACAGGGCTCCCTTCACCCACGTCTGGTACCGACCCCGGCCCCCCGGTGTTGCTGTCGCCCGGGACCGAAACCCCGTTTGACCCTCCCGACTGTGGCCGCTCCACACAGCCGAGGACGCCGCTAGCCGTCGTCGTAAAGTCGCACTCGTATCCCTCCACTCGCGGGGGCAAAGCCGAACAGCTCGCGATCACGACTGCGCTCGATGCCAGCACCGGCAATTGACCACAGCGATGTATCCAAGCCATGACGATATTTCCTTTCGAGAAGCCTGCGACCTCGAGTCGGCTACCGGCTCCTCGCGCGCGTGCGGGCCTCGCAGCTTCCGGTGAACGGGCGAGGCCGAGAGCTTCAATTGTACCAGGCATGCCGGGCGAGGTTAAAGCGCTTGGTGCTGGTTGAGAGCTTTTGCGGGAGACCTGTCGAATTGCGTCGTTGGGTTTCGCGAGGAGCGCGCGAAACTTCGAGCTATTGTGGAAACGCTACCGGAATTGAGCGCAGCGCTGGGCGACGTGCCGTCGCTGGCCGTCGGACCGGAGTGATGCATCATGCGTCTCACTCCCAATCGTTGCGCGTCTTGTCGGTGATGCGGAGGAAGAAGGACGCGTCGTGCTCCGACAACCGGTAGAGCCTGCCGAATGAACGGCAGCGACCCCGGCAACCGTCGGCTGCCCAACCATCGCGTACAATCGACTTGCGCGACTCGGTCTCGTCGCGCAGTCGCACGCCCACGCGCCCGGTGTCCAGCAGAGCCGCGGCGACGTAAGAGAGCTGAAAGGCGTCGTACATCGGTGTCTCCTCCGCGTACCCCGTCTCCTCCTCGATGTACTGGGCGGCTCGGTCCAGCTTCAGACAACGAGCGGTCTTCAGATACTCGTCGCGGCTGAACGTGACGATGACCTCCGTCTTGGCCATGACGATCTTCTTGCCGGCCGAGGGTGGGAGAAGCTCGATGGTCTCGGGAACCAGCGACTGTTCTTCGTGAGGCGTGGGGCGAAGGTCCTCACAGCGGAGCTCCGAAGCCGAGTCCGGCGCCGGCCGTCGAGATCGCACGGGCTTGGGAAGGGGCGGAGCCGGCTCCCCCTGCGCATTCTCGGCCGGGGGCGTGCCCTCGACCGAAGGGGGCACGCGCTCGCACCCAACGAGGACGACGAACGTCAGCACGACGGACGATAGCCGCATTGCATCGGATGAAGGTCATACCCGCATGCAGCGGTCAAGCGCCACGGGGATCGGGGCGGACGGAGCGTCGCACGGCGGCCCCGATGCCGAGCCGCGGTGTATATAGTGGGCGCAATGCCGACGGAATCCAAACGCGCTCTTCCTGGCGCAACGCGTGCTCGATGCGAGCCCCGGCGTTGGCGGTTCGCTTTGCTGGCGCTTTGGTGGTGCTGGAGCGCTGCGTGTTCCCGGTGCGCTTCCGAGGCCGAGGGGCTCTCGGGCGGGGACGCGCCGAGCACCACGGCCAGCGGCGTCGGTGCAGCGCCCCAGCCCACCGAAGGTTTGGAGAAGCTCTCCGAAGGCTCGAAGCCACCATCGCCCCTCGCAACGCCGAGCATGCCGCCTCAGCTCGTCGCCTGCGGCAGACGAGAATTCCATCGCATCACTCGAAACTCGCTGCAAGCGTTCGAGGTCGTGGAGCAGGTTCCCCCGCCGCACATCCGCGGCGGCAGCGTTGCTCGACAAACCGTGCAGCTCGACATGGCCGATCCGCTGAACCTGCTCCCGCTCGAGAAAGGGCGCGTGCTGGTGATCGCGAGGAACAACCTCTTTCGCTATGAGCTCGGCCAGACCCAAAGCCGGCGCTACGCTCCAATTCCGGAGCCGGGTCCGCTCCTCGGATGGTTGGATCCGACAAGCCCCGAGTCCTTTTGGGTGCGTACCCTCGGCAGCGAGAGTCTGAGTCACTACGCGCTTTCGTCGCTGGCACCCTCCGACAAAACGTCGCCGTCGAGCCACTCGGGTCCCGGCCACGTGCAGTCTCTGCCCGGATTCGATTCGCGTCTCTTCACGCTGCTCGCAGACGGCCAACCCCTCTATTCGACGAAAACAGGCTTGCTCCGGCTGGGAAGCCCAGCGGGCCCCACGCCGTTTCCCAAGCTGGTCACGCTGCCGACGCTCCTATTCGCGGACTCCTCTCCTGCCCGGTACTGGGCCGCGGACGCCTCAGGCAACCTGCGCCTGTCGGACCTCGAGAAAGGCGACTCTCCCGTGGTCACCGCGCGAGTTCATGGCGTCGTCATCGACGTGGCCCAAGAGGGCGATCGAGTGGCGGTGCTCAGCCTGGAGCTCCAGGGTCAGAGCTATCGACCGAGCGTGACGATCTTCGAACGCGGTGAGCAGCGAGGGCGCCTCCGCATCGGGCCCAGCGTCGCAACGGGCGTGCAGCCCCAGCTCGATCTGTGTCTGATCGCCGGGCGTCCCTGGGTCGTCGTCGGAGGCCGGCACTGGTTGCAGCTCCTCGACTGGAGCGCACCGCGTTTGCTCGCGGAGTGGTAAGGGGACCGGTGCAGGGCAATTTAGCCCGATAGCAGCGCCGCTGCCGCCCATAGCAGCGGCGCTTGGCCGTGTAGGTCGCCCGCCTGGCGCGACAGAGCCAGATAATATTGCCGCTGCGCCTCTGCATCCTGGCCCACGGCGTGATGAGCGTGTCCAGCTCCCACGCATACCTCCGCCAGATTTCCTGCTGCATCCAACCACTCGAGCGTGCTCAGCCAGCCTTTGATACCGGCGTTGCCGTAGCGCGCCCCCTCGAGCCAGCCCCGCTTCACACCCTTCACGAGCGCGAACGTGAACATCGCGCTCGCCGACGATTCGCGCCACGACGTCGGATCATTCAAGATTTGGCGCCAGGCTCCCTGAACGCTTTGCAGCTCGAGCAACGTCGCCATCATCGACCGATAGCCGTGCAAGATTCGCGCGTGCTCGGGGTGTTTGGGATCCAGCTCCGAAAGCAGCTCGGTCATCCCTGCTGCTACCCAACCGTTGCCGCGACCCCAAAATACCGGCGACTCTCGCGTGTGAAAGAACAACCCGTTCGGTTGCTGCAAGCGATCGAGATACGCGGCCATCGCCCGCGCCGCGCGATTCACATAAACGCCCTCGCCTGTCGCTCGGTATGCTTGCACTTGCAGGATCGTGATCATGTACATGTCATCGATCCAGTAGCGCGCTTCGCGAGTGATGCCGTCCGGAGTCGGCATGCTCCACTGCGCGTCCGCGGCGGCAAGCCCCAGATCGAGCAACCTCGGATCCCGAACGCGCAGGAATAACTCGAGCGGCAACACACCAAACACCCGCTCGTCCACGTGATCCCCCGACGGCACGATTTCCGCGCGCCTCGCACCCAGATAGGGTTCAAACCGGGTTACCAGCCGCGCTGCGAGCGCAGCGTTGCCCGTGTGCAGCGCCACCCTCGAGGCACCGTACCAGGCGAGCGCTTCGGCATAGTGAAACTTGGCGTAGCGGCCCGCTCCTTTTACGGGCTCTTCGAAGCGCAGCTTGCGAGCGAGAAAGTTCTCCGACAAGCGACGCCCCACCTCCGCGGGCGAAGGCCCTCGCGAGAGAGCGACCTCGAAGTCGAAAGAAGTGCCGGGTACGCCTGCCATGGGACACCTGTTAGATGGCCCAATGGCGTGGTGCAAGCGCTCTGAACGGGTGAGGGCCATGCCAGCATCGGGCGGGAGAGCGGCAGGATGATTTGAGGTTCAGCTTCGCGCTGAATATTCCCTGGCTCTGATTTCCGCGCGCCGCGGCAAGGTCACGACGAACGTCGTGCCGTCGGAGTCGGTGGAGGTCACCTCGATCCTGCCCTGGTGGGCGTCGACCACCTGCTGGACGATGTAGAGTCCCAGTCCGACGCTTCGGCCCGCGATGTCATGCGAGCTGCCGCGCCTGAAGGGTTCGAACAAATGGCCCCGTACCTCCTCGGCGATGGCGGGCCCTGAATTGTGAATGGCGAGCACGACGCGGTCGGCCTCACCGACGGAAGACACTTGCACGAGCGTCCCGCCGGGACTGTATTTGAGAGCATTGGTCACGAGGTTCTGCACCGCTTGAGCCAAGCGATCCGGATCCCACTCGCCCTTGCCCTCACCTGCCTGTGAGAAAAGGACCTGCCGATCGGAGTAAGTGACATTGATGTCGACGAGTACGGCGTGCACCACCGCGTGCACGTCGGTGGGCACGGGGTGGATGGGGATGCCACCGCCCAGCCGCGCCTGAGTGAAGTCCAAGAGGTCGTTTACCATGCGGGCTGCGCGGGTGGCGGCGTTCTGGACCCGTACCACGGTCTTGATCAGGCCGTCACTCAGCTCCTCTCTGCGAGCCAAGATGCTCGCGCCCAGCTGGATGGCGTTGAGTGGCGTGCGCAAGTCATGGCTGACGATGCCGATCAGCTGCTGCTCGAACTCCGCCTGACGCGCGCGGATCGCTTCGGTCTCCTTCTCGGCGGAGATGTCTCGGAAGAAGACGGCGATGCCGCCATCCGGCGTCGGATTGGCTCGAACCTCGCTCCACAGGCCGAGGGGCGCGTAGTACTCGACGAAGCGCACCGGGACACGCGTCTGCATGCAAGTGTGGTACTGCTGCCAGTATTGATACTCCGGCTGGCTCGCAGCGGGAAAGACTTCCCAGAAGACCTCGCCCAGCACGTCTTGTCGCCGTGTTTGGCTCAAGCGTTCGAAACTCGGGTTGGCGGTCGTGATGCGCCACTCCGCGTCGACGGAGAAAAAGCCGTCACCGATCGAGTCCATGACCTCCGCGACCCGTTCAAGCGCGCGGCGGCGCCCTGCATCCGTGCGGGCGACCTTCACCGCGCCTTGCACGCGGGCGACGAGCTCACGTGCGCCGAAGGGCTTGACCACGTAGTCGTCAGCGCCGGCATCGAGGCCCTCTACCGTTGCACCCTCACCGGCTCGCGCTGATAGCAAGACCACCGGTACGTGAGCCGTCCGAGCGTCCGCGCGCAGCGCACGCGTCAACGCCACGCCGTCCAGACGCGGCATCATCACATCGGAGACGATCACGTCGGGCAGGCGCCTGCGAATGGCCTGCAACGCCTGCTCACCGTCGCTGACGCCTTCGACCGTAAAGTGTGTCTCGAGGACGTTCTGGACGTATTGTCGCATGTCCGCGTTGTCGTCGGCGAGCAGGACGTGCGGCTTTGGCTGCGAAGCCGGCACCGGTGGGAGTACCGATGGGGAGCGATGCGTCTCCGGTGCCGGCGGCTTGCCATCCAGAGACTCGGGTAGCCAATGCGTTGCCTCGCGGACGAACACGCCCGTGATCGCCGATGCCAGCGTCGAGCCCTCAGTCGTTGCCTCGTGCGCCGTGGCAACGTGCGCTCGCCCGGCCGGCAGAAAGACCGAGAACTTGCTGCCCATTCCCACGGTGCTCGTGACGCTGACGTGGCCCGCGTGCAGTCTCGCGAGCTCTCGCACCAGCGACAGTCCGATGCCGCTACCCTCGTGGCTGCGTCCCCGCGTGCCCTCCACGCGGTAGAAGCGCTCGAAGATCCGCGGCAAGTCATCCTTCCCGATGCCGGCGCCGGTGTCTTCGACGCTGAGCTCGACGCCGTTGCCTACCCAGCGCTGGCGCACCGCGACCTGCCCGGCCAGCGTGAACTTGAAGGCATTGGAGACGAGGTTGAGCACCACCTTCTCCCAGAGCGTGGGGTCTACCCACAGCGGCTCGGGCAGCGGGGGACAGTCGACGACGAGCGCTATTCCTGCGGAGGCGAGCACGGATTCGAAGGCGTTCACCAGCCCGCTCGTCAGCCTGGCGAGATCCGTGGGCAAGAAGGTAGCCTGGGATTTCCCGGCCTCCACTCGCGAGAACTCGAGCAGCGTGTTGACCAGCTTCAGCAACCGTTGCGCGTTTCGGTGCACGCGCTCTAGATCCTTACCCTGCAACGCGCGCGAGGCGGAGGCCAGCGCTTCTTCCGTGGGCCCCAGGATGAGGGTCAGGGGAGTGCGAAATTCGTGACTGACGTTGCTGAAGAAATCGGTCTTTTGGCGATCGAGCTCTGCCAAGGCGCTGGCACGTTGCTGTTCTTGCTCGAGCGCCCGGGTGCTGGAGAGGCTGGCCGCCAGCTGGCGGGCAAGCAGCTGCAGAAAGCCTCGATAACCGTCGTCCAGCTGCAGCCGCGGACTGAGGCCCGCGACCAGGATAGCGCTGGTTTCACCTTCGCCAGCGGACGACAAAGGCAAGAGCAGCGCGCGCGCTACCGGCTCGGGCCAAGCCTTGCCCACCAGTGATCCGAATCGTGAAAGGACATCTTCGACCAGCAGCTCTCGACGGGAGCGCATGATTTCCGCCAATGGCCAGGCGCCGTTAGCGCCGAGCGCGCACTCCTCGCGTGCCGCTGCCGCGCCCCGCATGAGCCCCGCGCACGAAACGAGCGTAGCGCTGTTGCCGTTGACCAGATAGATGAGCGCAAACGGGAGGTCCGCCGCGGCTTCGGCCAGCACGGCTTCTGCTGAAGCAAAGACGGCCGGCACATTTCGGTCGAGCGTGGTGCGCAAGGACAGCTCTCGCACCAAGGCGAGCCGCCGCCCCCCGATCACCTGGCCGGTCGTTTCAGCGACCGCCGCATAGATGCCTGCGACTCCGCCGGACTCATCTCGAATGGGGCTGTAGGCATAGTCGAAGTAGCACTCCTCCAGAAAGCCGTTGCGGTCGAGGACGAGGAGGCCATCTTTGATGGTGGTCGAGCCGCCGGCAAGTACGCTCGCGTACATCGGGGAAATCACATCCCAGATCTCCTTCCAGCAGTAGCGCGCGCGCTGGCCGAGGGCGGTGGGGTGCTTGCCGGAGCCGAGGATGGGCGTGGCGCTGTCGTTGTAGAACTGGACCAACTCCGGGCCCCACAGCACGAAAACGGGAACCTCGGAGCCCAGCAGGATACTGAGCACCGTGCGCAAGGATTGAGGCCAACCAGAAACGGGCCCGAGCGCGTTCTCTGACCAATCGATGGAGCGCAGCAGGGCACCCGCCTGGCCGCCCCCCGTGAGCACGGCGTTGGCGCTCGCCAAGCAGGGTCCAGCGCTCGAGGCGGGGCTTGGATCCCCCCCGCTTGACTCCCAAGACCGGTGTTGTTTCAATGCGACATCGACTACGTTGAAGGTATTCGTCAGTTATGCGCGTGAAGAGCCAGCACGCGAAGCGAATCCATGAATTTCTTGGAGGTGGCTCCCTGGCTCGACAGTGAGAATGTCAGTCCAGGTGCCAACGTGAAGGAACATCTTCGCCGCGATCGAGGAGAGCAGGTGGCGTGTCCTCCTTACCTCCGGTCGCCAGTACGTTTCTGAAAAAGGGCTTCATCCAAGACGAGGCCGCCCGGAGAAAACAGATGCAGATTAGCTTCACGCTACGCGGCAACGAGCGGAATCCGTCTCGGCTGTAGCGCCGCCTTTGCGTAAATTGGGTGCCGCGCGCTGGTGCACGAATGCGAGCAGCGAATAGGACTACGGGCTCGAAGTGCCAGCTCGAAGCTATGATCGGCCCACTGCGGCGCTCGAGGCTGCGCCACACCGTACTTCCCTGAACGTGTGACGCCCTACTCCCTGTCGACGCCGTCAATACTCGTAGGGGGGAGCGGGTTTGCTTGACAAGCAAGCCGCGCTGCCTATCCTCCACGTCCCCTGAGACCCGGGGACCGCAACGCGGCGAATTTCGTCGTGTCGCGGCTCTCGAGCCTCACTGGGTTCTAGTGTCACCGGCGCTGGCGCCTTTATACACGAAGACGCTCGTCTGCCCGCACACCGTTCTCAGCCTCGCACTTAGACACACTGCCCCTTCCAACGCGATTATTCGAACGCCATGCCTACTATCCAGCAGCTGATTCGTCAGGGTCGTTTTGCGGCCAATTTCAAGACGAATTCACCCGCGCTCAGGTCGTGTCCCCAAAAGCGGGGCGTCTGCGTCAGGGTGTATACCGTCACCCCCAAGAAGCCGAACTCCGCCCTGCGCAAGGTGTGCCGCGTCCGGTTGACCAATGGCATGGAAGTCACGAGCTACATTCCGGGTGAAGGCCACAACCTGCAGGAGCACAGCGTGGTGCTCATCCGGGGCGGCCGCGTGAAGGATTTGCCCGGAGTTCGCTATCACGTGGTGCGCGGCACGCTCGACTCGTCCGGAGCGTCGGGCCCCAGCAGCACCAACAAAGCCAACCGCAACGCCAAGCGCTCGAAGTACGGCGTGAAGCGGCCGAAGGCTTGAGCCTTCCTCTCGCACGTTCCTGAGGTTTAGTAGGAGTCATCCGATGCCCCGCCGCCGAGAAGTCCCCAAACGCCGAATCATTCCCGATCCCATTTATCGGGACAAATTGGTCACCAAGTTCACCAATTCCCTAATGATGGACGGCAAGAAGTCGACCGCCGAGGGTATCCTTTATGGGTCCTTCGACATCATCAAGACGCGTTTCAAGGAAGATCCATTGGAGATTTTTCGGAAGGCGCTCGACAACGTCAAGCCAAAGCTCGAGGTGAAGAGCCGTCGGGTCGGCGGTGCCACTTATCAGGTGCCAATGGAAGTGCGGCCTGAGCGTCGAGTGGCCCTCGGCATGCGTTGGCTGGTGTTGCACGCGCGCACGCGTGGCGAGAAGACCATGCGTGAGCGGCTAGCCGCCGAGTTCGTGGACGCGGCTCAGCTGCGCGGCGGTGCCGTGAAGAAGAAAGACGACACGCATCGGATGGCCGACGCCAATAAGGCCTTCGCCCACTACCGCTGGTAACAGCCTTTCGTGAGAGGACCGCGGGTACTGGAGCGACACATCGACGGAAAGAAGAGCTAAGAGCTGTCGCTCGCGGCCCTGCTGCTTGCGGCCTCGTCGCTCGGCGGCCCCTGCTGCTCCCCGGGTCTGCCCGTCGAGGGGCGGGCTCGTTCCTCCGTGACGTCGAATGCTGAGTACACGTCGAACCGAGTGGACAGTAGACTCACCGATGGCCCGCGAATATCCCCTCGAGCGTACCCGCAATATCGGCATCATGGCCCATATTGACGCGGGCAAAACCACGTTCACCGAACGCATCCTGTTCTACACCGGTATCAGTCACAAGATCGGTGAGGTCCACGATGGCGCGGCCACGATGGACTGGATGGAACAGGAGCAAGAGCGCGGCATCACCATCACGAGTGCCGCGACCAACTGCTTTTGGACGCCGACATCGGGGCCGTATCGCGAAAAGTCTCACCGTATCAACATCATAGATACGCCGGGCCACGTCGATTTCACCATCGAGGTGGAGCGTTCGCTCCGGGTGCTGGACGGCGCGATTGCGTTGTTTGATGGCGGTAACGGCGTAGAGCCGCAGAGCGAGACCGTGTGGCGTCAGGCTGATCGCTATAAAGTGCCGCGCCTGGCTTTCGTCAACAAGCTCGACAAGACCGGCGCTGATTTCCAGATGAACCTGGATTCCATGCGGGATCGCCTGGGCTGCGTACCGGTGGCGATCACCTGGCCCGTCGGGCAGGAGGACCAGTTCCGAGGTGTCGTCGACCTGATCCGGATGCAAGCGGCCATCTACGACGACCAGAGCCAGGGGGCAGAGTTTCACTGGGAAGACATCCCTGCCGACCTCCTCGAGATCTGTACCGAGCGGCGTGAGGCGATGATCGAGGCCTGCGCGGACGTCGACGAGGGCATCATGCAGAAGTTCCTCGACGGAGATTTGGCTGCCGTGGGTGAGGACGAGATCTACGCGGCGCTTCGGCGTGGCACGCTAGAGTTCAAGTTCGTGCCGGTGTTGTGTGGTTCGGCGTTCAAGAACAAGGGCGTTCAGATCGCTCTCGATTCGGTCTGTTCATTGCTACCGTCGCCGCTCGACGTGCCGCCTGTTGCCGGCGTCGACATCGATAAGGGAGACAAGGTCCTGACACGGGAACCGAGCGACGAAGCGCCGTTTGCGGCTCTGGCGTTCAAGATCGCCAATGACCCTTTCGTGGGCAATCTGACCTTCTTCCGCGTGTATTCGGGCCACGTCGCGAGCGGCTCATCCGTGTACAACGCCAGCCGCGGCAAGCGCGAGCGGCTCGGTCGCATCTTGCGCATGCACGCCAACAAGCGCGAAGAGCTCAAGGAGTGCCACGCCGGGAACATCTACGCTGCGGTCGGCTTTCGCGACACGCGTACGGGTGACACGCTGTGCGACGAGAAGAAGCCCATCATCCTGGAGAAGATGGTATTTCCGGACCCGGTCATCTCAATCGCAATCGAGCCTCGGACTCAGGGCGATGTGGACAAGCTTGGAACGAGCTTGCAGAAGCTCGCCTATGAAGACCCCTCGTTTCGTACTTTCACGAACGAAGATACGGGCCAGACGATCATCGCCGGCATGGGTGAGCTCCACCTCGAAATCATCGTCGATCGGCTCAAGCGGGAGTTCAAGGTCGAGTGCAACGTGGGTAAGCCCGAGGTGGCTTACCGCGAGGCCATCAGCAAGGCCGTGCGGTGCGAGCACAAATACGTGCGCCAGACCGGCGGCCACGGCCAGTACGGTCACGTGATCTTCGACATCTCCCCAGCGCCGCGCGGCTCGGGCTTCTCCTTCGAGAATGCCGTGGTCGGCGGCACCATTCCGCGAGAATTTGTGCCTTCAATTGAGAAGGGCATCCGGGATGCCTTGGGGCGCGGCGTGATGGCCGGTTATCCGCTGATCGACGTCGCGGCGCGCCTGATTGATGGTAGCTTTCATGAGGTCGATTCGTCGGGGCCGGCCTTCGAGATCGCCGCGTCCCTCGCCTTTCAGGAGGGGGCGGCGACGGCGGGCCTGCACCTGCTCGAACCGATCATGAAGGTCGAGGTCGTCACGCCGGAGGTCAACATGGGGGACGTGATTGGCGACCTCAACGCGCGGCGCGGGCGCATCGTGGGCATGGCGCCGCGGGGGGCCAGCCAAATCGTGGACGCCGAGGTGCCGCTGGCGACCATGTTCGGCTATTCCACCGACCTGAGGAGCAAAACCCAGGGCCGGGCTACCTACACGATGCAATTTGACAGCTACCAGGCTGTGCCGAGCTCAGTCCAGGACGTGATCGTCGCCAAGGTCCGAGGAACCTGACCGAGGGACCTGAGCTCGGAATAGGGAAGCGATTTTCACACCCTGTTGGTGTAAAGGGAACAACCATGGCCAAAGAGAAGTTCGTACGCAAGAAGCCCCACGTCAACGTCGGAACGATCGGTCACATCGACCACGGCAAGACCACGCTGACTGCGGCCCTGTTGAAGGTTCAGGAGAAGGCTGGGCTGGCGCAAGGCA
>JANOIG010000127.1:0-35220 GCA_031407405.1 Deltaproteobacteria bacterium | reverse complement strand
CGGTATCCTCTCACCTCAGCTAGGAGTCGACCATGCGTTTCATGATCATGCACAAGAACGATGCGAACACGGAGGCCGGAAACCCACCCCCGATGGACATCGTCCACCGAATGGGCGCGTTCATCGGCGAGCACGCCAAAGCGGGTCGGCTCGTCGACGGCGCCGGCCTCGGCGCGAGCAAGACGCGCACTCGCTTGGTCTTCCGCAACGGGCAATGCACGGCCAAGCGCGGTCCCTATCGTGGCGAGCACGAGTTGCCGGCGGCGACGCTGCTGCTCAAGGTCCGCACCCGCGAGGAGGCCATCGGCTGGGCGGAGCGCTATGGGAAGATCCTCGGCGACGGTGAGCTCGAGGTCGGTAAGATCAACGAACCTTGGGACATCGGCCTGATGCCAGAGCCGGAGAATCCCCCATTGCAGATGCTGCTGATCGAGAAGGCCGACCCGGCTACCGAGGGTGGCGGCCGAAGCCCGCAGCAGAAGGCCGCGCTCTCTCGCCTCAAGACCGAGATGACCAAGGCCGGCGTGCTCGTCCGCTCGCTCGGGCTGCAGCCCAGCGCCAAGGGCAAGCGCCTGGTGTTCACCAACAACGACCTGCGCGTGCTCGATGGCCCGTTCGTGGAGTCGAAAGAGCTCATCGGCGGCTTCGCGGTGATGGAGCTGTCGGGAATGGAGGCAGCGATCCAACTGTGCCGTGGCTACGCGGAGATCCTGGGCGGCACGCTGGAGATCGACGTCCGTCTCGCCGAAATGGACGCCACAGCGGTGTAGGCGAATTTCCCCCGCTCCCCCGACCTCCGGAGGGCGTCAAAGCGGCGGCGTGGGGCACCGAAGGCGCTCGATCGCCCCCCAGGCACCGGGGGTCTCTCCCTCGCGCTGCTCCGCTTCGAAGGCAAGCCTGGCGGCTTCGGAGAACTTCAATCGGTGGGGATGGCCGATGAGTGACCAGTACCGCTCGTTCTCTGCCAGCAGGTCCTCGGTCAGCCCGACCACCACTTCGCGGGCCACGGACCACTTGGCTCGCGTCACGAAGCGCACCCACAGCGAAGACAACCTCGGTGTCAAGAGGGGGACCGCGAGCATTCGGGGCCGCCGGAGCCCCAGCACTCGCGACGTCTCTTTCAAGATCTCCTCGCCAGAGAGAGCCTCCGGCCCTGGCAAGTCGAACCAGGCGCTGGCCTCGACGGGCAGGTTGAGCGCGCGAGCAAGCGCGACCACCACGTCGTCGATTGCGACGGGCTCCGTGCGCGACTTGAGCCAGCGCGGCAAGACCATCACGGGGAGCCGCGCCGACAAGTCCCGCACGATGAGCCAGCTCAAGCTCCCATGACCCACGATCATGCTCGCTCGAAGCTCAATCACCTTCACGGAACCGGAGCGCAGCACCCTGCCAACGTCGAGCCGGCTACGCAGATGGTCAGAGCCGGCACCGTGCGGCGCAACGCCTCCAAGATATACGATCCGCTCGACGCCAGCCGCAGCCGCGGCTCTCGAGAAACCCGTTGCCGCAGACACCTCACGCTCACGGTAGTTGGAGCCTTCACCGATCCCGTGCACCAAGTAGAGCGCGGCCTGGCAACCCTCGAGCGCGCGAGCGCTCGCTGCCGGGTCATTCACATTTCCTTGCACCCAGTCGAGCTCGGGGGCTCGAGCACGAGCCCGCTGAGCGTCTCGGCTCAGGTAGCGAACGTGCCAGCCGGCTGCGACGAGGGCCGGCGCCACCGCGCGGCCGACGAACCCGGTCGCGCCCGTCAACAAGACCTTCTGTTTTGTCATCTGCAGTTCTATCACCCCGGCGCTTGGCGGTCACTCGCACAGCCGTGCGCCAACCCGATTTCCTTAGTTCAATCCCGCGGCGCTCGGCGAGGGGGTCGGAGGCGCAAGGTTCCGCAGCATTTGAAGCAGCTCGTCACTGGCCGCGTAGGGCGGGCGGCGGGACACATCGTTGCCGGTGTCCCAAAGCACAGGAACCATGCCTCTCACGAGCGCGGCATTGGCCGTTGCCGACATCCAGCGCACGCGTGATGCCGACTCTTTCTTTTCGCTGACGTTGAACTCGCCGATAAAGGCCGGGATGTCGTGTTTGCTGCAGAATCCCTGCATCTTGTCGAAGAGCTGATTCAGCTGGCTCACGTCGTCAGGGGTACCCCACGTGGTCATCACCTTGCCCCAGTCGGCATCTTCGGTCATGCCGCAGAACTGCCACGGGGTGTAGTAGTGCACCGAGATGAAGAGCCTGCCTGGGAGGGTATCCTTCGGCAGCTTGTACAAGCCATCGCACGTCTTTCCTATGTCCGTGTTGTACCCAGCGACGATCAATAGCCGCTTCGCGTTGTTGCCCCCGGTGCTTCGGACCGTGTCGATGAAGAGCTGGTTCACGCGAGTCAGGGTCGCGTAGGCTTTCTCGACGGAGCCTTCGTTGTCGAATTTCGTTTCCTCGTTGAGCGATTCGAATACCAGCTTCTCGTTCTTGCCGGCGAAGAAGCTCGCGATCTGCTGCCAATACGCCGGGAACTTCCTGGCTGCTTCGGCGCTGAAGGTGGCGTGCGTCGTGGGGAACTTGTCCTTCGGCCCTGAATCGATCCAGCCCCCGTCCCAGTGGATGTTGAGAACACAGAACATGCCGGCGCCCGTAATCCAGTCGACGACCTCACCGACCCGCGCGAGCTTGTCGGGCTGAATCCGACCGTCCACGGCGTAGGTGTCCCAGGCCACCGGCAGGCGCACCGTCTTGAACCCCAGGCGCGCCAGGCTCTCGACCAGCTCGTGGGTGATGGGAGGATTCCCCCAGCCGGTCTCCCAGGAGCTGGTGTTCTCCAGAGTGTTACCGATGTTGATGCCGGGGCTCATCAGCTTGACCGCGGTCCAGGCGTCGAGCTCGGTCAACGTCTCTGGGGAGCCCGGTTTCGCCAGCGTGTTCGGTGCGGCTGCAACGGAGGGAGCCGCATCCGGTGGCTTGGAGGGCGGCGGAGTGAGGCACGCCGCCAGCTGAAACAGGCAGAGTAGCGTCGTCATCAGGCGCGCCCGGCGGGCTCGAGGTAGGGCCATTTTGGGTTGCACTTTCATTCCTGTTTCTCGTAGTCGAACCAGTCGAAGGCGGCAGGGGGGCTCGGCGCGCCGCCAGGCGCCAGCGCGTACATGCCCACGTATGTGCCGATGAAACCGCCGGTCACCTCCGTCGAAAGGAGGCGCACCTCGGCGGCGTCGAGCCGCTCGGGGCGCGTGGACGGAGCGCCCGCCGCAGGGGCAGGGGGGGTCGAGCTCTCGGGGGAATGGCTCCACGCGAAGGTGTAGTGTGTGGGGTCGGCATCAATCTTAAGGATCAATGGTTCCTGTCCAGGTGCGGGCGCTGACGCGGTCACGACCGAGACGTACGCGCCGACGGTCTGCCGCACGAACACCTCGCGACCTGCAGCGTTGCGCCGCACGCCGAGCTCGTAGCGATGTCGCGGTGCTCGGTACAGCACGAGCCCCGCCTCCTCTCCCTCGCGCGCCGGCGTGAAGTCGATGCGCGCCGCCAAGCGCGCGCGCAGGTGTTGCTGGCGCCGGCCCACGAACGTCGGCGAGACGCCGTCGACCTGGTCGAGCGGCACCGCCGTCCCATGCAGCGTCAGCCAACCCGGCCGCTCCGTGGTGGAGTAGCTCGCGCGTAGCGGATTGCGCAGGAAGTTCCAGGCGGGGCCGAGCGAACCAAAGTCGTCGCGTGTGGGCGGGCTGGGCGTGGGGTGCTCCCGCAGCCCACTCACCTGCATGTCGAGCGCGATCGGCTGCCCTTCGTTGACCAGCGGCCAGCCGTGTTCGTCCCAGCGCACCGGCGCGAGGAAAGTCTCGCGCCCGAGGTGGTGCCAGTAGAACCCCCCCTGAGGCCTGAAGGCGAGGCACACCATCCACCAATTCCCCTGCCCATCTTCGACGAGGTCGGCGTGGCCGACCCCCTGAATCGGTTGACTGAGCTCGGTATCGCTGTGAGTCAGGATCGGATTGCGCGGACAAGGCTCGAACGGCCCCCACGGCGAGCTGGCGCGCGCGATCGTCACCCGGTGGCCGTATTCCGTGCCGCCCTCGGAGATCATGAGGTAGTAGCACCCGGCGATCTTGTAGAGGTGAGGCCCCTCCGGATAACGCCCGCCCGTTCCCTTCCAGATCAGGCGCGGCGGGGAGGTGAGCAGCTCCCCCGTCGCGACGTCGAGCTGCGACTGGTAAATGCCTCCGGGGCTGCCGGTCGACGTCAGGTATACCTTGCCGTCGTCATCGAAGAAAAGGCTCGGATCGATGCCGCCTTGCCCGGTGATCCAGATGGGCTCCGACCACGGCCCCGCTGGATCCTTGGTGGTGACGAAGAAGTTTCCGCCGCTAGAAACGTTGGTCGTGACCATGTAGAAGGTGCCCGCGTGGTGGCGGATCGTCGGCGCAAAAATTCCGCCCGAAGGTTTCGCGGTCGCGAGTGGCAACTGCGAATCGCGCGTGAGCACGTGCCCGAGCGCTTCCCAGTGGACGAGGTCGCGGCTCTTGTGGAGCGGCACGCCCGGGAACATCTCGAAGGAGCTGTTCACGAGATAGAACCACTCGCCCACCCGCGCCACGCTCGGGTCGGGGTAAAAGCCGGGGAGCACGGGGTTGCGATACAGAGTCATTGCCAACGCTGGTAGGTCGTCTAGCGCAACGAGTCAACGCTCGGCAGTGAGCAGCCCCAGCTTCCAGGGGATCGCGTTATAGTTGCTGTACTCGACGGGTGCGTCGAAGCCTGGTAGATAAATTGCAAGTTGCAGGCGTCGACCGCGAGCATCTGATCGTAACCAGCCCGGATCAACTCGCCGTGGCTGATGTCGTTGGCCCAGGCTGGGCTGGGGAAGCTGACGTTGCTGGCTCCGCAAACGGAGCGCTGCCCGAATCCTGCAGAGGAACCCCTTTCCTACACGAAGTTTCAATACGAAAACATCTCGCTTTCGCCGAGTCCCGTGCAAGGTGGGACGTTCCGCATCGAGCTCGACCTGGCGAACACGGGAGCTAGAGCAGGCGCGGAAGTCGTCCAGGTCTATGTGCGACCGCCGCGCGGACCCAAAAAAGTGCTACGCGCGTTCCGGCGTGTGACGCTCGACGCCGACAAGAGAGAGCACATCGCGATCGACCTGGCTGTCGGCGATCTGTCACATTACGATGCGGAGGCCAAGCGGGACATCGTGGATCCGGGCGCTACGAGCTCATGCGGGGTTCATTCAGCGCGCGCCGCGGCACTTTCTGCCGTGATGCAGTTGCGCCGCACGTGCCGCCGCAGCGGCGACGCCCGAAATTCGTCTTCGGCCATGAAGCTCTTGGCACGGGCGCGGCTCCCTGCGCCGGGAGCCTGCATACACTCGCGTACGATGTCCAAGCCGAGATAAAAATCGCGCCACTCGTCGCGCTGCGGATCTTCCGCCTGCCGGCGCGTGAGCAGCGTGCGCGCCCGCTCGAAGTCGCGCTTTTCGAGCGCACCCCATACCTCTTCGAACGTGGCCCACGGCGGTAGCAGCGCTGCGCGCTCAGCGTCGATCGGGTGTGGCTCCACCGGCTCGACACCCTCGTCGTTCGACACGTCGCCCGCTTCCGTGCGCGCGTGAATGGGGGGCGTGCTCGGGCGTGCCACGGGCTTGGCCACTTCGACGCGGGGCGCGGGCACCTCGCCGGCGCCTGCGCTCACTCGGCTCGCTGGAGCCTCGTGTGCCCCGCGCGCGGCGTCCTCGACCAGGCGCGCGCGCAGCCAGAACATGGAGCCGAGAAACACGGCGAGCGCAGGTACGAGGAGCCAACGCCTCGCCGTGCGCCTGCCGGGTTTGTTCTCCATCACCGAACTATAACCTCCCGGTTGCTGCGCACGTTCAGGGCGCGACGCTCACGGTCCAGGTCAACGTCCGCTCGAGCGAAGCGCGATCGCTGCGCACCCAGGGCGTGTCGTCGTACACGTGCGCCGTCACCGTGTGCTCACCGGCGGCGAGCGTGGTCGCGTCGAAACACTGCGCGTTTGCGTTGGTCACCGGCGTGCCGTCCACCGACCAATCCACACTTATGACGTTGGGGTCGACGAGGCGCACGCGGATTTCACGTGGGTCGCTGAGGGTGGCGTCCGTGGGCGTGTTGTCGTCGATCGGGCTGACGATGCGATAGATGTCGCGGATGACCTTTTCGATCGACACCATGTTGTGGGCTGCTGGCAACTGGTTCATCAACGCGTTGTCCGAAGGGCGGTAGATGCCTGTGTCGCAATACAGGCCGCCCTCGAAAGCGCCTTGCCTGCCGGTGCCGACCGCACCGGTGCCGTCCGGATTCTCCGCGTTGTGCAAGAACCCGATCCAGGCCTGCCACTTGGCGCCGGTCGGCTCGTTCGTCACGTTGGGGTTGGTCGGATTGCGGCCGCAGCTATTGCCCCCGTATTCGTCTGCCAAACCGTGGAACGAATGCCCACCTTCGTGGAGCGCCACGTTCGCCGCGTTCCGGCGGACCCCGGGCCGGGGCTCGTAACCGCCGTTCCAGAGCATGAATTGCCCGCCGCTGTTCCACCAGTTGCCAGGGCCCGCGTTTATCGTCAGGCCAACCCAGTCGACGTCGACATCTTCCGGCAGCTGCTCGGCCATCAATTCCTCGGCCCGGTCGCGGTCCGCTCCGCCGATGCGCGCGAGCCGCGACTCGTCGTCACCGTCGGTGTTGAAGAACGTGTCACATTGTAGCCCGGTGTCCTGGTCGTCGACGCAACCGTCGTTGCTCACGACCTTCAGGGCGCAGACGTTGATGTACTTGCGGTAGCGCAAGTAGGGCTCACCCATCTGGGTGAACATGCTCGCGTCCGTGCCCGTGAGCATGTTCTGAACGTGCTCACGATACAGCGTGTCCTGCATCTCCGCGGTGTAGCCGTCGCCGAGGATCACGTAGTTGACGCGATTGCCGGCGGGCCCGCCGTTCTCGAACACGATGTCTTGCTCGCCACAATCGAAAGCTTCCAACGCGGCGAACGCCTCGCTGCACGGCGCGGGCTCCGCCGGCGTCGTCGGCTCGGGCACGGGCGGAGGCGTGGTCGGCGACAGCGGGAGATCTTCCATCGATTCCGATATGTCCGTCGGAGGCGACGTCGGTGTGGGCTCGGGCACCATTTGCTCCGGGCCGGGCTCCATCGTGCCGGGGTCTTCGATCCCCACCGGTGCGGGGGTGCCTTCGTCACTCGACGAACAAGCGACCATCAGCGGTACGAGTAGCGACGCGACGCGTCGGCCTTTCCGTGTGAATGAGGTGAGGGCGGCCCGTGGGCGGAGGCGGACGAGAATGGAGCGTGACATAGGTGTATGACAAAGCCGCAGGCGAGCGCGCTGATGGCTCACCGAAAGCGTGCGCAGCGGGCCTATCTCGTCCCCCGTGCCGCACGGCTGGATGAATCGCGCTCGCCGCGAAATCTGGCGCGGTCGCGCGGCGCCCGATGAAGGCCCACACGTGCGCGCACACCCGGCGCGGCGCGCGTGCATCTCGGCGAGATATACAACTATTGCGCCCAAGTGTCGACCGCTAGACATTCGGCCACGTTTGCCGCGCCGCGTGGCTTAGCCCGCGGCAGCACCGACGGGCGACGCGGCGGGGGGATGCCCTTGAACGACCGCACCGCACCTAGACGTCGCTTAACGGCCTAGCTCTTCTGCGCTTTGACCGTGAAGGCCAGGTTATCCAGATAAAGCAGGCCGGATACCGAGCCACCGCTGTTCACGACGCTCACGATCTTGAACAGCGCTTTCATCGCCTTCAAATGCTCTTCCTTGATATCGAGCTTGATGCGCGTCCATTGCCCCGGCGGCAGCTTGCGTAGGTCGATCGCCTCGAGCGGTATCCAGTAGTTGAGCTCGCTTTGCAGGACCAGGACCAGGGTCGCCCAGTCGTTGCTGGTATCGAGGTTGGGGCCCGGCATGACGTCCAGCGAGACCGCGACGATGTGCTCGCGGTCGAGGCCCGCCGTGTCCTGCAACTTGTCGAAGACGACGGCGTCCTGCGTCCAGCCCTTGACGCCGGGGATGTCGAGCTGCAGCACGCCCTGGTTCGCCCGCACGTTCTGGTTGACCGAGAATTTCAGTTTGCCGGAGGTGTTCGCCAGGGTCTGGTCGCTATCGAAGCTCAGCGCGACGACCTCCTTGAGCTCGGTGTCGAACACGTCGAGCGTCTTTTGCTGGGAGAGCTGGCCGGCGCTCAGCGTCAGCACGTGCTTGCCCGCGCGCCCCAGCGACAGATCGAAGCGAGCCAGGCCGTGATCGAACTGAACCTTCTGCTCCTCGCTATCGCCCGTGCGCAGGCCACCGAGGCCCGAGAAGCTCTGCAAGAGCTCGTGGCCCGCGACCTTCGGGTAGCGCACCGCTCCGAAATACGAGACGACCTCGTTCGTCGCAGCTCGATCGGCGCCGTGGAGCAAGAGCTCGGGGGAGACGCTGCTCACGTCGTGCTTCAACGCCGGAAAGCCCGCGGCACTCAAGCTGAGCACCGCGGCAGCGGGCCCAGCAGGCGCTTTCAATACGAACGAAGCACGCCCGCTCGCATCCGTGGCTAACGCCACCGGCGTCACCTGGAAGCCAGCGCCCGTGAGCGCCGCGCTCACGTTCACGCCGGCTGCGGGCTTGCCCTCCGCATCGAAAGCACTCACCTGCACCGGCCGCTCCGACGCTGCACTCAGTACGAGCTTCTGGTCGCCTTCGAGGCTCAGCCCGCTCGCCTTCGCGGCGGCCGCAATGCGCAAGGCCGTGGCCGAAAAGGGAGGGAATTCGTGTTCGAACTTGCTGGCAACGCGGACCTGAAAACGGCTCGGGCCGCCGTTGTACAGGGGCGTGAAGGCCTTCGGGTCCCAGCCATACTCGTGATACGAGAAACGCATGCCCTCGGCGACCGGCGCCACGGGGGCATCGCCCAAGCTGACCTCTCCCAGCACCGCCTTCGCGGGGTCCGTGTTCACCACCACCAGGTATAGGTTGCCGCTCTCGTCCTTCGAAGCGTAGGTGCGAAGCTCGGACGCGGAGTCCTTCACCGCGAGCAGGCTGTCCCCGAGGTAACGGTTTAACAGATAGAACGACCAGTACTCCGCTTTGGGCACGGCGCCCTCCTCCAGCATGAAGCCGTGCCCGCCGCCCTGCTGCCGCTTCTGCGTGAAGGTGTCCCACTGCGTGGCAAAATCCAGGCCGCCGTACAGCATTTCGCCCACTGCCGCGATCGTCCACAAGCCGCTCAGCACGTCCGCAGTCTCCTCGTCCTCGAACAGCTTGCAGTTGTATTCGGTGATGCCGATCTTGATGTCGCTCTTCGGGCGTAGCTCCTGGATGGCGCGCTTCACGTCTGCAATCTGGCCCTGGATGCGATCCAGCGTCTTGAAGCGCGCCTCGATCGAGGGGCCGTCCGCGTTGTAATAATCGTGGAAGGTCACGAAATCCACGGGCGCTTCCTTGCGCGCTAGCGCGCCCCGGATGAAGTCCACGCCGCCCTGCGAGCCCACCCAGATTGCGCTGTCCACCGCCTTCATCGCGCGCGCAAACTGGGAATAGATGCCGCCGTAGATCGTGCCATCCATGGTCTTGCCGTCCGGGCGCAGTGTGCCGGATTCCCAGGCGCCGCCGAGCTCGTTGCCGATCTCCCAGTAGCGCACGTCGTAGCTCATCTTCTTGTTGGCCCAGCGCACCCACTCGGCGGCGTCCTTGGCCGTGCCCGTCCCGGCGTTCACCGTGATGAGCGGCTGCGACTTCACGCGCCTGATAAAGTCGAGCTGCTGCTGCACGTCCACGTTACCATGCCAGGGGCCAAGCTCGGCCGTTTTCGCGTCCTTCGGGAAGCCCCAGAAGCCGTTGAAGCCGGGCTTGAAGCTCGAGTAGTCGATGGCCCAGCGGTGGCTCTTGCCGTCGTACTTGCTGCGGTCCACATCGTTGCCCTGGCGCACCCCGTTGCCATTCCAGAAGTACTGGTCCGATGCACTTCCGCCTGGCATGCGCAAGAGGCCGATGCCAGCGTCCACGAAGGCCTCGCTGACCTTGGGATCCTCGAAGGTCTTGGGCTGATGCCAGATCGCGACGTTGGATCCGAGCAACAACCGCTTGTCGAACTTTCTGAGCACGCTGCCGCGGTCCACCTCAATCGTGGCGCGAGCCGCGCTGGTCGCGGCGGGGGTGGACAGCTTGGCGGGTGCGTCGCTCGCCGCGCCAGTCGCGGCCGACGCCGCGGGATTGGGAAGGCAGGCGGGCGCCAAGGCAAGGGCGCTCGACGCCAGCAACACGACACCGGTAACCTTATGAACGGCCCTTTGGAGGATGACTTGCATGGCCGCGACTATACTCCGACACGTCCCTCGGAAGGTAGACTTGATGCCTTTCCTGCGCGGCGACCGGCTGGCGCCGTCCCCTGTGTAAGCTCCGTCAAGGGTTGTCGACGAAGCTGATATCGTCGATGGCGATGTCGATGGGATATGGCATCGCATTGACCGGGTCTCCGGCGCCAGGAGGCGCTGGGAAGCTCCAAGAGATGCCGGTGATCTCACTGGGATCGACACTCGCTGTGGGGCTGCCTCCGGTCAGCGCAGACCAGAGGACCGTGACGGTTGCTGGCTCGGCCGTCACCGGCACCGAGAAGGCCGGTGAGGCGCAACTCCCGTCATATTGGTTGCCCACGGGAATGCAGCGCCCAGAATTGATTCCAGCGGACGTGGCTGGCGGCGGCATGGCTACCGTGTTGAGCCACAAGTGCGACACTTCGTTGGCGGAAATGGCGACGTTCATGGTGAGCGCGTTGCCCATCGCCACGCTGCCGCTGATGGTGATGGAAATGCCGTCGTAGGCCGATGCATCCAGCGCGTTACAGCCGCCGATGTAGATCCCAAAGCCGGAGTACGTCCCGACGTTGCCAGTCATGTGCCAGTTGCCCTGCGCGACGTCTGATCCAATCGGCCAAGTGCCGTCCCCTGGATAGGAGTAGGTGCCGCCCGCAAGTGTGACGCCAAACGTGCCAAACGTGGCGTCCCTCACGGGTGCTGGCGCCGCGGCGTCTGCGCCCCCCGCGTCCGCGCCCCCCGCGTCCGCGCTCGAACTGCCGCCGGCTGGTGCGAAGTCTAGGACGAGAGCCTGAGCCGGCGGAGGGCAGGGAACTTTGAACCCGAACTGCGGATTGTCCATGATCCCTCCGCCCCCGGCTCCGCTGGTGCCGCCTCTACCCGACGTGTTGTTGCCGCTGGTGCCGCCGCTGCCCGACATGTTGCTGCCGCCGTTGCCCGGCGAGACCATCCCTCCGGCGCCCGGCGTCGCGCCCGCGCCTCCCATGCCGGGAGGAGCGACACTGTCGTCGGAGCATGCCCCGAGCAAGAATCCCGGGACCAGCAGCGCTACGATCCCCCAGCGATCAGAGCCGACGGATCGTTCAGCGATGAAGTGACGCGAAAGCGTGGAGAGATGGCGCGTTTGCATGTTTGGTTGCCTTCGTACTCGCGAAATGAGACCCGGCGTACCTCTTCACAGGCGCAGACGCCAAGTGGGTATCGATGATGGCGTCTCCGAATCAGCCGGAACCGAAGAGCGAGCTGACCGAATCCGAATACCGAGCAACGACACGCGACTGTTTCACTCAGATTCACTCTAGTGAACGCAGCTGTGAGCGGTGTATGCTCGAATTGCGTGCGCCGACCATTAGCAGGCGCTTGCCGCGCATACGATGACGATCGAGTCATGTCGAAGCGCGTAATGTGGAAAGCTACTCTAAGGTCGCGTGTCGGCTCTGAGAGGGCCATCGGACACGACCGAGAGGTTGATTCATGAAAGCCACTTTGACCTATCTCAGCCGCACTATGCTCGCGCTGACGACTGCTGCGTGCGGCGAGCCGCAACTTGCCACTGCTCTCAACGCGCGGCTCGGGAACGGAGGTACGAGCAACACGGACGTCCCGCCCGGCACGGGTGAGTCGCCGCAGCCGGGTCAGCTGCAGCTCGGGACGGGAGAAACCGCGCCTGACCCGGCTGGAGGAAATGGCGGTAGCCCCGCGATGACGGACGGCGAGGATCCGGTGTCCGCCGGCCCCTACGCTCCGCGTTCCGGCAGCTTCAGGATGCTCGTCTACTCGCGAACGGCGGGCTTCCGGCACGACTCGATCGCTCAGGGCAAGGTGATGCTGCAGGAGATTGCCGCGGAGCAGGGCTTCGAGGTCACCGAAGCCGAAACGAACGAGCTCATCACGGCCGAGGGCCTCGCAGAGTTCGAGATTGTGTTCTTCATGAACTCGACTGGCGACATCTTCAACGAGGCCGAGGAAAGCGCCTTCCAAGACTGGATGGAGACAAAAAATGGAGCGTTCGCGGGCACACACTCGGCGACGGACACCGAACAGGGCTGGGCGTTCTACAAGGAGGTGACGGGTCAGTACTACAACGGCCACGTCAACGCGAACACACCCGGCGCCATTCAGTTTGAAGCCAACATGCTCCAGTTCCCAGCGGTAGCGAGGATCCCGAATCCCTGGCAGCGCAACGAAGAGTGGTACATCTTCAGTAGCTCCCTGGAGTGGGCGGCCAAGCCGGGTTTCATGATTCTCGGCAGGAAGCAGGCCGACAATCAGCCCATCGTGTGGGCTCGAGAGTATGGCAACTGGCGGTCTTTCTACACTGCCATAGGTCACGACTCGGCGGTCTTCAGGGACCCAGTCGTCAAACAGCACCTGACCGGCGGCATCCTCTGGGCCGTCCGTCGCGATCACCTGCTGCCTTGATTCGTCGCTGACACCACCAAGCCTCATGCGCCGAACCCGCCATCAGCAAACGCCATCGGTATCCATCATGTCCCAGCGTCACGTCACACGATTTCGCACCAACATCATTCTCCTGGCAACAACGGGTGTGTTCGCGGGCCAGGCCTGCGGCAACAAGGATTCGCCCGGCGGCAGCGGCAGTGCCGGTGCGCCGAGCGAAGGCGGGCAAGGAGGCTCCGCTCTCGGCGGCAACGACGGCCAGAGCGGATCGCCGCCGCTGACGGGTACGGGCGCAACGGCTGCGGCCGGCGGCAGCCCGGATCCCAACGTTCCGTTGTACGAGCAGGACGATCCGAACCTGCAGCCGCCGGAATCATCCTATGAGCTCGTCGAGATTCCAACGCCAGTGACGAATGCCATGGCGATCGACATCGACGATCAGGAGCGCGTGTACGTGCTGGAGCGCGGCGGGCGCCTGAAGATCTGGTACCCCGCGGAGAGCCGGGTGGTCGAAGCGGGCATCGTCCCGGTCTTTTCTGGAAACGAAGACGGCGGGCTGAGTATTACCCTCGACCCAAATTTTGCGAGCAACGGGCGGGTCTACATCTACTACTCGGCGAGCAACGCTCAGGAGAACAGGCTCTCGCGCTTTCAGATCACAGCGGACAGGCTCGATATCGCATCGGAGAGCGTGCTGCTCAGAGTTCCCGATCAGCGGGAGGAGCGGTTCCACGTCGGAGGTGGCACGGATTTCGACGCGCAGGGCAACCTCTATCTGGGCGCCGGCGACAATACGGACCCCTTCGCTTCCGACGGGTTCTCTCCGCACGACGAGCGTGCGGGGCGCGACATCTGGGATGCCCAACGCAGCGCCGCCAACAGTCGAGACTTTCGCGGGAAGGTCTTGCGCATCAAGCCGACGGACGACGGAGGCTATACGATCCCGGAAGGCAATCTTTTCACGACAGACCAGGGCTTGCCTGAAATCTACGCGATGGGAAATCGAAATCCCTTCCGTGTCGCGGTCGATGCCGTCACTGGCTGGCTCTACTGGGGAGACGTTGGGCCGGACGGGAATACCGACACGCTCGCCACGCGCGGTCCGCGGGGCCACGACGAATTCAATCAGGCGAAGGCAGCTGGGTTTTTCGGCTGGCCTTATTGCATCGGCGCGAATATCCCGTATGTCCGCTACGACTTTGCCGCTTTGACCAGCGGAGCGCCGTTCAACTGCAACGCTCCAGTCAACGAGTCGCCCAACAATACAGGCCTGCGAGAGCTCCCGCCTGCACAGCCTTCGTGGATCTCCTATACGTATGGGACGACGCCGTACCCTGCGCTCGACCCCTTCGGCGGGCGCACCGCGATCATCGGCGACATCTATCGCTGGAAGCCGGGCGGCTCTCCCAACAAGCTGCCGCGCTACTACGACGGCTCGGTGTTCCTCCTCGAATACGCCCGCAACTTGATGGCCGAGGTGCGCACCGATGCAAACGGTAGCATCCAATCCGTCACCGACTTTTTTGACTCCTTCGCTTGGGCCGGGCTGATCCAAGCGCGCATCTCACCGAGCGGTGTTTTCTACGTCGCGCAATACGGCGAAACCTCCACCGTTTATCGCGTCAACTACGTCAGCAGCACCACTCCCTAACCGATCGTGGCCTTTCTAGACGTGGCACGATTGCTTGGCAGGCCTTGCCTCGTAAGTCAGGCCAGAGTCCGCTGGTTCGGCGCGTCCTACGAGCCCTGGACGATGAGCTTCCGATCACCGGTGAGAGGCTCGCGCGCAAGCTGGGTGTGAGTGCTGGACATCTGGCCCGTGAGTTCAAGCGGGATTTTCCTTCGAGCACCGCTGGCGGCACGCCGCAGGTGCCATCGGACTGAGCACAGCGATCAAAGCGTCTCACTTCCGGCTCGTGACGGTGAACGAGGCGAAGTCCGCGTGATTGTCGCCCGTCGCCCCTCTCTTGAGGGCGAACAGGCCAATGCGGCGGCGGATCATTCGTCACGCGCTTGGACGCCGCGGAATCGCCGGCGATAAGCGCCCGGCGGCATCCCAGTCTCACGGCGAAAGGCCACGCTGAGCAGCGCGGCGCTCGAAAATCCACATTGCTGGGCGACGAGCGGAAGCGACAGCTCTGTCGTGGAGAGCAGCCGCCGCGCTACGTCCACACGAGCGCGCCGGACTTCCTGCATCACCGTTCGACCGATGGCGGCCTGGAACCGCTGCTCGAGCCTTTGACGGCTGCACGCAGCGGCTCGTGCGATGCCATTGAGCGTCAGCCGGCGTCCGATATGATCGGAGATCCAAGACAAGGCTCGAGCCACGATCGGATCGTCTACCACGGCGACGTCCGTCGAACGCCTGGGGATGACATCGACGGGTGGAACCACGATCCGCTCGTTTGCCACGGGCGCTCCCGCGAGGGCTCGCCCCACGAGGCATGCGGCCTTTTCACCGACCGTGCGCCAAGGCACGCAAACGCTGCTGAACGGCGGCGACGCGAGCTCGCAATCGAGCGTGTCGTTATCGACACCGATCAACGCCAGGTCCTCCGGGATCCTCACACCGGCCAGCTGCGCGTATCGGGCGACCACGCTCGCCCAGCTGTCGGTGCACGCGAATACGCCGCACGGCCTGGGGAGCTGCTCGAGCCACGCGGTGATGGCCGCAGGATTTTCATGAAATCGCGGCGGGTCGGCGCCGTCGATCCACCAGCCCGGAACGAGGCGCGCCCCGTGCGCCAACACGGCCTCACCGAAGGCGCGCTCCCGCTCAACGGCGAACTTTCCATCGTTGAAGCGAAACGTCGTCAGGTCGCGGAGGCCCTTGGACATGAGATGCTTGGCAGCGAGCTGCGCTATCGCGGTCTCATCCACACAGACCGACGCAATGCCGTGTGCGCTGCTGTCCTCATTCACGGAGATCGCCCAGCAAGACTCGAGCGCCTGCGCCACGTCGCGATGGGGGGACCACTGAAGCACCACCACCGTGGGTTTCCAGAGTTGGACGAGCCAATTCAGGTCCACCGGCGTATGGTAGTGGAGGAGCGTCCAGCCCTTCTGCCGGGCGGCGGCCGTGAACCCTCTGAGCACGCCTCGCGACCATGCGGCGGACGCATTGAGCAGGATGAGCACTCGGGGATCGCGACCTCGTTGGACCATGTGCCTTGCCTATCAGCGCCGACTACTGAGATCCACTCGCAGCGTCCGTCGCACCCCGCGACGATCATGCTGAAGACAGCTTCGTCAACCGCCGGTCGCTGGCGAGGGGACAGGTCTAACGCAGCGCCGTCAACGCTCGCCTGAGCAGTAACGCGCCGCGGCGCTGCTCCGAGGCAGGCCAGCCTTCATGGCGAGCGCACGGCACCCTGTTTACCGAGGGCATCGTGGGCGCTAGGCTCTGGGGGACCTGGCCGCAGCTCTGGAGTATATGGAGCTCATCGTGGTGTCGACTCGCGACGAAATCATCAGAACCGGACGCATCCAGCGTCGCGCCCGCCTGGGGATATGTTGGCTCGCGCTGATGCTGAGCGCTGCGCTGTGGTCCCAAACCGCACAGGGCCAAGCCGCGGGCGGCTCGGAATCGAAGCTCGACCTGATGGACGTGCACGCGACGCTCGGTGTGGTCGCCCTGGGCGCCTTCTCGACTTCGCTGGTCGTGGGCGCGGCCAGCGGTAACCTCGGCAAGCTGATGGATCCGGGCGCGTGTTGCCCGGACGGTGGCAGGCGCGACCCCGTGTGGCGCACCACGGATCGAGTCTTGGTGACGACCGGAATCGTCGCCTACTCCGGCGCGGCGGCCCTTGCGCTTTACAACCTCCTGATTGGCGAGCCGCCGGGCCGCGAGCCGCGGCTGGCACACGACGCCCATCGCTGGCTCGCGCTGGGGCATGGCGCTGCCTTTCTGACTTCCGCGATCACCGGCATCATCATGCAGCGTTCCCAGAGCTCGAATCCCGAAACGTTCGCTCGGGCGGCTCAGATCCACACGGCATCGAACGTGGTGCTGGTGCCGGTGCTGAGCGTGGCGCTGTCGAACATACTTTGGGAGTGAGCGCCCGTGGGCACGCGCACGCGTGCCGCGAGCAGACCCTCAGGCCCGGGTAGCTCGTGCGTATGGCGCAGGCGTAAAAACCTCGTCCGCTATCCTTGGCCCGGACCTCCCGCGCGCGGCCCCCTGCGGCGCCTCGGGGCTCTGGCCGCATCCGGGCGCTTCCCGGATCCGAAGGAATGACGCCTCGAGCCTAGCTCGAGGCGTCAGAGCTCAGGCTCAAAGCAAGACGACCACCAAGAGTACCACGAGAACGACCACGAGCACCGAGCTACCGATCACCACGGTATCACCGCCGCGGTACTCCTGAGCTTCACCGGACTGAGCTTCGCGTTCCGCATAACGCTCCTGGTCAGCGGCGGTGTCAGCGGCGCGAGAGCTCGAGCCGACGCTGACACGCTCGGCTCGATTGCTCTGGGTCGCTCGAGCGGGTTCCGCCACGGACGCCGATGGCGAGGCCTTTTGCGCCCCCGGTGTCGCCTGACTGATTGATGGAACCAGAGACAAACCCATAGCAATGATAAAAGCGTTTAAGTAGCGCATGAACAGATCCTTTGGTGTATGTGCTGCGATTAGTTGGGCACTATCCGTGCCGCCGTAGCGCGGTTACTCCCCGACGAACACGCCAATCTCGGCGACCTCTTTTGGACGATTGACTGTGAACGAGTAGGTGTCGTCCACGAGCTGGCCGCCCACGGTGCGAATGACGCGCACCTTGCCTGAAATGGGGCGTGGACGGCCGCAGAAGAACTGCACCTTGATGGTGAACGGCCCTTGCGAGACGTCATCGCTCTCGAACACTTCGGGGCCCGGGCTCTGGCCCTCTCTGAGCTGACCCCAAGCGCGCTGCTTGCTGCCGACGCAGAGCACGTTGCCCCCGCTATTCCAAATGCTCATGTCCAGGTCCACGGGGTCCCCGAAACCGGCGTCCCAGGTGAGGATCGCGGTAAATTTGTGGGCTGGGGGCGCACACGGCTGGCCAAATTCGATGACGAAGCTGCGCTCGCCGGCGCCGAGCGTGTCGCTCGTCGACAATTGAACACGCTGATAGCCGCCGTGCAACTTCAGCTCGAGAAAGCCGCCCTTGTCCGTCGCGAGCTGGCCGCCCACGACATCGACCGTAATGAAGTCGGTGCGCGGTGGGGAGTTGGCGCAAGCGCGCCCGCCGCTCTGCACCTGCACGTATACCTTAGTGGCACTGCCGCCGTAGTTGCCATAGATGCGCACGATACCGTCCGCCGGCAGAGCGGCGGAGGTGACGACCTGGTTTTCAGTGCTGGCGTCAGCGATCATCGCGTCGTCCGCGCCAGTGACGCGACAGCTCGTCCAGCCTTCCACGACGACCGGTGGAATGATCTCGGCGGGCAGCGGCGCGCGGCAGGCGGCCAACGCGACGTCACCTGGGTTTTCGCAGAACGCTCCAGCCTGGCCGGCCTCGCACTCGTCGTCCGTGCTGCAAGCGGGCAGCGCGCAGGTCCTGGCGTCAGCGGCGCATGTACCGCCTTCCGCCGCGCATGCGGTGGCATCGCAAGCGGGCATCGCGCAAGCTCCGCTGACGCAGGTGCCACCCGCGGCTGCGCAGCTTTCGGCCACACAGGTGCTGACGCAAGTATCAGCGGTGCAAGTACCCCCCGCGGCTGTACAGCTCGCCGCGTCGCAAACCACAGTAGCCGGCGGCGGCTCGTAGGGAGGCGCGTCGGGTCCGTTGCCCTCCTCACTCACCTCGGGCGCGGTCGCGCAGGCAACGACAAAGTTGGGGATCACGAAATTCAAACCGTCGCTGAAATTGGGGGTGATCAGCGTGTTGACGTTGAGCACGCCCGTGGCCTCGTCAAAGCCGGCAAAAGCGGGGCTGCAGCCGTCTTTGGCCACCACCGCCAGGAATGCATTGGGGATCGCGCTCAACTTGAACCTGCCGTCCGCACCGGTTTCGCCGCTGGTCACGGTGTTGTTCGAGGCCAGCACGGCGTCTCGATTGATATACGCGGACGCCGACTCGATATCGCTGCCCTCGACGAAGTTCGTATTATCCAGCAGGCCGTACAGGCGTACGTTCATGCCGGCGACCGGCTCACCGCGGTTGTCGACCACCCTGCCTGTAATGTCGGTCCCGAGCGCGTCTTCCGTAGCCTCGAGCGCGTCCTCGGTTTCCTTGCAGCCGACGAGCGCCAGAGCGCTCACCCCCAACCCAAGCGCGATCAGCCCACGAGTCCTCATAAGCAAAGTCATGTTCATGCTGCCACGCTGTGCAGGAAGCGCGCCAGAGCACCGCCGAAACCGAACGATCAAGCATTGACACCACCATTCAAGGCCCTACGGTGTCCCGTGTTGCACGCTGACACGCGACTGCCGCAGGTTCGCGGTGACCAGAGCGCCACAGTGAGGAATTCATGCTCGCGAGAGCATGTCGGTGTTTAGACTTCATGCACTCACATGCTCGGTGATCGGACCTGCAGTTGTGCCCCGCAGCTCCCCTTCGGACTGGAACGTGACACTGCCATCGGGCGCGACGTCTCGAGGTAGACCGTGTCCAAATGTTAGGCTGGGCGTGTGGCAGCCGGGGCTTCGACAACGCGCCGGGTCCTCGTCGCCTTCGACAAGTTCAAAGGCGCGCTGACCGCGCGTGAGGCGTGTGACACCGCGGCGGGCGTGCTGCGCCGGCACCGACCCGACTGGGAGGTCGATTGTGCGCCGCTCAGTGACGGGGGGGATGGCTTTTGCCGCATCCTCACTGATGAGGCCCACGGCAGCTTTGAACCGGTGCTGGCGAGCGGGCCGCTGTTCCACGGCGCCCAGCCCACTCGGCACGTACAGGCGGAGCTCGGTTTCGTCGATGTCGCGCGGCTGCCGCTCGGCGCACGCCAGCGGCTGCGCTTGCACGAAACCGCCCCGGCGCGCCTGGCCATCGTGGAGATGGCGTCGGTAAACGGGCTGAGCACCATCTCGAAGGAGCAGCGCGACGTGTGGTGTGCCAGCTCCTACGGTACAGGGGAGCTGCTGCGCGTGGCGAGCCAACGCGGTGCCCAGGCCGTGCTGCTCGGTGTGGGCGGTAGCGCCACGAGTGACTTGGGGCTAGGCGCCCTGTGCGCGCTGGGCCTTCGATTCGAAACTGCGGCGGGCGTGGAGCTCCGGCCACCTTTGCCCGCGCTCTGGCCGCGCGTCGCTCGCGTGCGGGGTGAGGTGGCGTCCGAGCTGCTACCGCTGCGCATCGCCTGCGACGTCCACAATCCACTGCTCGGCCCGAATGGCGCGGCCAGCGTGTATGGCCCGCAGAAGGGCTTGAAGGCGGAGGACTGGCCACGCTTCGATCGCGAAGCATTGCGCATGGCCGAGCTGGTGTGTGGGCAGCTCGGGCTCGAGCTCGCGCTCACGGAGGTGCCCGGCAGCGGGGCCGCGGGCGGCATCGCCTTTGGCCTGATGGCGGCCGCGCATGCGCGGCTCGTTCCCGGTTTCCCACTCGTCAGCGACTGGCTCGATCTCGATGCGCGCCTGGCTCGCGCCAATTGCGTGCTCACGGGCGAGGGCCGCTTCGACGCCAGTAGCTGGGCGGGCAAAGGCCCTGGCGCGCTGGTTGAAAGCGCGAGCCGCCTCGGCCGCCGGTGTGTGGTGTTCGCCGGCTCGGTGGCGACGGAACCGCCCGCGGCAGAGTGCCAGGTCATAGCGATATCACCGGCCGCTCTGCCTCTCGACGCCGCGCTGGTGGACACTCAGCGGAACCTCGCGCGAGCGGTGGAAAGCTGGCTCGACGGAGTCGACCTCCGCTCAGGCGGCGTCGAAGTTAACTAGCGCCGCGCCAGTTGCGCCGCTGACACCACGCACGTTTCCGCTTTGGCCTCCCGGGCCGCCCAACCCACCGCTGCCGACCTGTACCGTCCCGCTGACTCGAGCGGGAGCGGTGCCTTGAAAGACGATATTGATGGAGGGCCCCCCTGCAGCCCCCGCCCCTCCACCGCCAATGCCTCCGTTGCCGCCACGCGCCCCGGCGCCGCCGTCCCCCGACAGCTCGACGAGCTGGTCACTCTGGATGACCTGGCCCGATCCACCGCTTGCGCCGGCTTCACCCGTCCCGCCTGCGCCCCCGTTGCCGCCAGCGCCGCCGTTGCCGCCATTCCCGGACACGAGCTGGCAAGAGCGGAGCGTGACCTGGCTGTTCCAACTGAGCACCGCCACCGAAGCTCCGCCTCCCCGCGCTCCGCCCCCGCCTTGACCGCCACAGCCGCCCAGCCCGCCAGCACCGCCCAAGGCCGGGCGACAAAAATCGTTTTCGTCGGGCGCATTGCCAGCAGCGCCGCCACCGCCACCCTGGCCCGGACCGCCCGGCACGCCGCTGGCAGCGAAGGGCGGCGTGTAGCCCAGCGCGGAGAAGATTCCGGTGCTGGGACTGGTGGTGGCAGAACCGCCATCGGCACCGACAGCACCCGGAGCGCCGGCACCGCCACTGCCTCCCAGCGCGTTGCTAGGCACCCCACCGTTTTGCGCCCCGGGCGCGCCCTGGCCGCCGAAAAAGCCGAAGGCGTTGGGGGGGGGAACGGTCCCCCCACCGTTGCCCGCAACCGAGCCGCAGTCATTCGACGCTCCCGCGGGCCCGTCCTCGACGAGCTCCGCCGCGCAGTCTGCATCGGGCCCGGCGCCGGGCCCGCCGGGGCTTTGGCCGTTCGCGCCCGGCGCACCAGCGCTGCCCGTTACGCCGGCCGCGCCGTCGCGTGCAATGAACGATGTCGATACGAAGCTCACGTTCGCGCTGCCGACGATGCGAGCGGCGATGCTGCTCTCCCCCGCCGCGGTGGCGAAGCTCGATTCAAAGCTGAAGTTTTCGACCCGAACACCGAGGCTCAGCCCTTCGATTTCGAGCGCTGTCAGAAATGGAGAGACCACCTCGGCCGTCAAACTGACGTCGTAGGACCAATCCGCGCAGGAGAAGCCACCAAACAGCTCGATGCCGTCCAGCGCCGCATCGATCCGAAGCAGCTCGGAGAAGACGCCGCTGTCGGCACAGGCGTACACACGGCGATCTCTCGCGCGTGCCACGTCCACCGCACGGGCGAGAGTTGCAAACGGGCTCACGCGTGAACCATCCCCCTGCGAGTCGTCGCCCGTCGGAGCGACGAAGACCCCGTGCTCTTCCGTGATCACACACGGATCGCTCGCCGGAAAAGCGGTGACATCGCAGGCGTCGGGGCCGCTGCTGCTGCCCCCGGCGCCCGAGCTGCCGCCAGAGCCGGCGCCTTCTGGATCGCTGCCCCCCGTGCCGCCGTTGCCCGTGCCGCCGCGGTTGAGCCCGTCGTCACATTCGGTGAGCCGAGGCGCAAAGCTCCACGTGGCTGCCCCCGCTGCAGCGCAGACCTCGCACACGTTCTCTGGGTGGGTGTCTCCGACCGAGAAACAAACGCCAGTGAGGGTGCACCCGGCGCAATCGGCCGCGCACTCGCCCGAAGCCGCCAGACACACCTCACCCCCTGGGCACGGCGTCGTGCGGGCATCACACAGGGTGCCGGAACCCTCGACCACCCCCGTCCCCGGCGAAGAACCAACCTCCCGCCCGTCGATCGAGCAAGCGAACATCAAGCAGACGATGACCGGAACACAACCAGAGTAGCGGAGCATTCGCATATTTGATGGTCTCAGATGTGACCCGTTTTGGCCCGGCCCGGACTCTTTTGATGCACCGGCGACGAGGTGGACGCAAGGCGTTTGGTTTCGGAAGCGCGTCGGCACCTGCCCAAGACCCAAGTGATTTCTTGCGGTTTCGCACCAGGTCCGACCTCGGAACAGCGGCGGCGGAGAAACCGCCACTGATCGATTCGCGCGGGCGGGTGAGGCTTTTTTTGGCCTTGGAGAGCGGGATGGGTGACTGTGGAAGTCGATGACGTCCCAGCTCCGCAACGCTTCCCGCTGCGCCGCTTGCGTAGCCGGGCTGGTCGCAGCTGGGTTGTTGAGCAGTTGCTGGACGTCTCCCGAGAGTCACCTCGGTGGGCGCTGGGTCGGAGCGAGTTTCGAGAGCGTCGACGGTAGCGTGTCGGCGGCGCGCGCGGGCTGGGCCAAGGGCGCTTCGCTGACTTTTTCGGGGTCTCGACTCACCGTCAGCGTCCCGGGTGAACCCCCGCGCCAGGGCACATACCAGGTGGTCAGCAACGACGATGGCCACCTGGGGCTCGTGATCGAGGGGCACGATGGCCACATGGACCGTACTCGGCTGACACTAGAGACGGACGACTTGCTGCGCTGGCACCTCACGACTGTGCACACGCTGGTGATGCACCGCGAGTGAGCGGCGCACGAGGCCGTCTCGAGGCGCCGCTCACAGGCGGCCCTCCGTATTGGAACGGCTCCCCCCTGCCTGTGCTAGGCTGGCGATGTGAGTGGCGCTGAACTGGACGCAGCAATTGCGACTGTGCTCGGGAAATTCCCCGAAGTGTCGGCGGCTTGGCTGTTTGGCTCTGAGGCCCGCGGTGAGGCGCGCCCAGGCAGCGATGTGGACATTGCGCTATTGTTCAACAAGCGCGGCATCACGGCGCTCGACGTCTACGAGCTTCTCGGGCGCATCGCTGCCCACCTCGAAAGCGTGGCACCTGGGCGGCGCATCGACCTAGTGCTCATCGAGCCGCAAGGTCCAGTGTTGCAGCATCGCGTGTTGAGCGAGGGTAGGCTCGTCCATGACGCGGATACCAAGCGGCGCGTAGATTTCGAATCGGATGCCATGGTTCGCTACTTCGATTTCGCGCCGCTTTACGAACGTGTACGACGGCAGGCGGCCTCGGAGCTCCAAAGCTGGCGAGAGGACCAATGACGGACGACGCCATCCCTTCGAAGCTCGCCACCGTGCGCGAGAACCTAGAGAAGCTAGAGCGCATTCCACAGACTTCCTATCAGGAATTCAGCGACGATTTTCGCAATCTCGACAGCGCGTTGCATCGCTTGCAAACGACTATCCAAGCGCTGGTCGACATCGCATGTTACTTGGTTGCCCTTCGAGGACTCGGAGTGCCGAGAACCAGCCTGGACGCTCTGGATAAACTGGAAGCGGCGGGACTATTGCCCAATGGTGCAGCGCAACGCTTCGCACCAATCGTCGGCTTTCGCAATCGCATCGTACACATGTATGATCGCATTGATCCGCAGATCGTCTACGTCATCCTGACGCAGAACCGGAACGACCTCGCCGATCTCGCCAAGCTCCTTTCATCGGCACTCGACGCCTGAGTGCCGCCGCCGAGTGAACCGAAATCAGCGGCTCAGGCTAATTTCGCGGTCTACGCGGTAACCGGCCGCCGATGACCCGAGATTGAGCTGAGCCAGCTCGCTCGCGACACACTGCTCGACCTGCGGAGCCAGCGGTGGATTTAGACCGACTTCGAGAATGAGACCGTTCGGTTGCACCAACAACCGGAGCCGGGTCGATGCCTCGATGCGCACTTCGCCACGCCCCGGGGTGTGCCGCCGAAAGCAGCCCTGAATGTGTTCGGACACGCGCTCGAGCGCCTGCTCGGGGAGCGCGCCCTGCGCGCTGGGGTTAGCCCCTACGGCCTCTGACCTCGCCTCCGATCTTGCAGGACCCTCAGCCAGACCAGCGCCTCCCGCGTGTCCCGCTTCGCTCCCGAGCTCCACCACGAAGGGCTCGTTGCGGACAGCAGAAGACGCCGCGGAGCTGCCCGCTGCGCTCATCACCGGGCGTGGATCGTGCGCTGGCGCGCCGCCGGGCACCTCTCGCCCGTCGCCCGGCGTCCGTGCGCCTCGGGCCAGGCCCGCCACGAACTCCGCGCGCATACCCGCGCGCAGCGAGGCCCCTGCGCTTTGACCCACGGGGCGAACGCGAACCTCGCCCTCATTCACCGCAACGTCAACGCGACCGCCCTCGGCCAAATGCACCTGAAAGCGAGTGCCGTGAACTGAAACCTCGGTGCCGTTCGCCAGCACCACGAACGACTCCGGCAACTCGCTGGGCGACACGACCGCGTCGAGCACCCCACGCTCCAGCTCGACCCGCACGACCCCGCTCCCGCTTGAAAGCAGACGCGCTCGCGACCCGAGGCCGAGCACCCAGCTCGCACGCTGGCCGTGCTCGACGCGCAGTGCACCCTCGGTGGCCGTCAGCGACGCGCCGGGCTCGAGGGAAGAGCCATCTACGACACCGTCAATGACACCACTCGCTGCGCTCAATGGCGCGTCGGGAGCGGCCACTAGATCGGCGCGTGATCCCGACGGTGGGCGCGCTAACCCCCAGACCAGACCCATCACCATGCAGATGACCGCCGCCGCGCTGAGCCAGGGCAAGGCAGACCGGCCGCGCCAGCTCCCTCGACCGGGAGGAACGGCCCCGAGCGCGCCGCTCGCGACGGCTGACCGAAACTCGACGCGAAGCCGCTCACGCATGCGATCCAACGCCAAACGTGGCGGCTGTTGAGCGCGCGCCTCAGCCAAGATGCGGTCGAGCCGCTGATCGTGCCGTCGCATCACTGCACCTCCTTGCTCAGTCGCGCTGGAGAAGTTGCCTGAGAGCGCTCCGTGTCAAAATCAGCGAGGATACCGGCCAGATCGGGCTCTTCGCTGAGCCACTGAGACAAATCCCGCCGCGCGTAAAAGAGGCGGGTGCGCACGGTCAAGACCGGCGCTGCAACAATCTCGCTGATGCGCGCCGGCGTTAGCCCTTCGAGCTCATGCAGAATGAAGACCGCTCGCTTTTTGTCGCTCAGCCGCTCGAGCAACCGATAGAACGCCTCGAGACGCAGCCGAGTCTCGAGCGCATCCTCCGCGGAGGGCGCCGCATCGATGGCAGGCGAGCCCTGCTCTTCGTCCACCAGCCGGGGTCGCCGACCCGCGGCACGCCGGTGCATCAAGACCACGTTGACGGCCACGCGGTACAACCAAGTCGAGAAGCGCGCCTGATCTCGAAACCCGTTGAGGCTGCGGATGACTTGAAGAAAAACGTCCTGTACCAGGTCTTCGAGATCGGGCCCGGGCCCGACCATTCGATACACGAGCCCCGCTACGTGCCCGCTGTGCCGCTGGAAGAGCAGCCCGAATGCCCGATCGTCTCCGGCCCGACAGCGCCGAACGAGCTCGAAATCCTCCGCCTCATCCTCTGTAGTCACGTGGGACGTCAAGCCTTCGCAGGACCTTGCCTGCCCATGGGCCGCCTGAGCCGATGGGTATACCATACACAGCCCGGGCCATGGCCCAGCCGGGGCAAGACCGCCGGACCTACGATTTGCTGGCTCACACTGCATCCCTCCTTGAGATGCCCCAAACACCCAGTTCTTTCAGACGTCCCCCTTTGGGTCACACGCGGGTTTGCGTCACCCCACCCACCCCGTCCGCGCGAGCCCCCCTCAGAAGACTTTACGGAGCTCGGCCGGCTCCTTCTTCTTCTGCTCGAGCACTCGATTGAGAGCGCGTAGGAGGCGGGTTTTTTGCGGGCCAGACAGCGTCCCGCCCGTCGCTGCGACGTGCAGCAGGCGCGGCGTGACGACCCGCCCCGAGCGCCGTTTTGCCGCCTCCGGCTTGGCTGCGGCGTCGGCACCCGCGGCGGCAGCGTCAGCGGATTTGCCGAGGCGCTTCTTGAGCCGGATCTGCCTATCCTCGGGCCGGAGACGTTCGATCTGACGCGAGGCGACGAGAATGCGCCGCGGATCGATTTTTTCGGTGCTCAAAAACTCGGAGAATCGGCTCATGGGGCACCGACCTAGCGCTGCTCGGCCCGCGTCGCAATCCGTTTCGTCATGTGGGCATGGGGTGACGCCGCCAAGGTCGCCTTTTTTTTCGATGGCAGCTGATGGACCGACCCCGGACAGGCAGAGCACTATCAGCCATGACTCGAGCATCGGCAGGTTCGGCGCCATCCCCCTCAGCCAGCACGGACCCCCTGACCCAGATCCAGGCCGCGGCCACCCAAGTGCGCCAGCTCGACCCCGGGCCCAGCGACATCGGCGTGGTGCTTGGCTCGGGTCTCGGCGCTTGGGCCACGCGCCTGGAGAAGGGCCAATCACTGCCTTATTCGAGCCTTCCCAACATGCCTCGTCCCACGGTGGCGGGGCACCCGGGGCAGCTTTGGCTGGGCCTGCTCGGCGGAGTCAAGGTGGCCTGCTTGCAGGGCCGCGTGCACGCCTACGAAGGTCACCCGGTCGAGCGTGTGGTGTTTGGGGTGCGGCTATTGGCCGCCTTGGGCTGCCGCGCCGTGCTGCTCACCAACGCTGCGGGCGGCATTCGAGCCGATCTACCGCCGGGTTCCTTGATGCTCGTGGCGGATCACCTGAACCTCACTGGCAAAAATCCGCTCATCGGCTGGGCTACCGACGGTCATCCCCCGTTCATCGACCTGACCCACGCCTATGATCCTCGGCTGGCGCGTGCGGCGCACGCTGCCGCCGACCAGCGCGGGCTGCACCTGAGCGACGGAGTCTATGCAGCGCTGCTGGGTCCCAGCTACGAAACCCCGGCTGAAATCCGCATGCTTCGTGCGCTCGGCGCCGACGCAGTCGGCATGAGCACGGCGCTCGAGGCAATCGCCCTGCGCGAGCGAGGCGTGGCCGTGGGCGCCGTCAGCTGCATCACCAACGCCGCCGCGGGCCTGTCCTCAGCCCCCCTCAGCCACGCCGACGTCCAAGAGACCGCAGCGCGCTCCCGCCAGCACTTCGAAGCCCTCTTGGACGACTGGGTCGTCGGCGCTGCCGAAGCGATTCCCGAGGCCAGCCCAAACGACCAGCGCTCGGGAGGTTAATTGAGCGGGCGGCCTTCGATTTGGGTCAGCTGTTCGAGCGCGGTCTGTAGCGCGGCACGGCCCTTGTGCAGAGCGTCCTTGTCCTGCTCCCATTTCTCGAGCGCGGCGCTGGCCGTGGCGTGCACGCGGGCGAAATCCGTCTGAAGCTGTTGCAAGTCAGCGCGCGCCGCCGCCAGCTCGGCAGCGGTTTCATTCAGCTCGTACTCGAGCCGCTCGACCCGGACGCGCGCCGCCGCCAGCTCGTTGCTGGCCAACGTGAGGTCGCCACGTGTCGTCGTCAGCTCAGTCCGCGTCGTGGACACTTCGCTCTGCAAGACATCGAGCTTCTTGCCCAGCGTCGCCAGGTCACCCTGCGCGGTGCCCAGCTCACGCCGCAGCTCATCGCGCTGCTCGATGAGCAGCGAAAGGTCCGCACGCGTCGCCTCGAGCTGTGCGCGTTCCCGCTCGAGCTCGCCGCGCACCGCCGCCATCCCGGCACGACCCTCTTCGAGCCCGCGCAGAGCCGCCTCCAACTGCTTTTGTAGGTCACGGGAGCCAGCGCGGGCCGCCGCAATTTCGTGCTCCGCCCGCGTGAGCGACGCGTTGCGGTCTCGTTCGAGCGCCGAGTACGCGCTGGCCTTCTCCTCGGCAAATGTCGCAAATGATTGCTCGTGCTCGGTCTTGAGCCGCGCCTCTTGGTGCTCGAGCGCTGCATTCTTGGCGCGCTCGGCCGTGATGCGCTCGTGCTCCAGCGTTTGGGCCCAATGCCGCTCCAGCTCGGCACGCGTGGATTCCACGGCTTGCCTCAGCTGCTCCTCGGCGTGCTGCGCGGCCCCCGCCAGCGCGGCGAGCTTGGCCTGCTCGGCAGCCGCAAATCGTTCATCGGCGTGGCGGGCGGCCGAAGCGAGCGCCGCGTGCTTCTCCTGCTCCAGCGCGGTAAGCCGCTCTTCAGCGCTTTGAGTGACCTCGACGAGCGCCGCCCGATGCAAATGCTCCGCGGACTCGAGCTGCGCGCGCAGCGAGCCGATGGCCTGATCTTTCTCCTGAGCTTCGGCGGCCAGCTTCTCGGAGCGCCGCTTGAAATCGTCGGCGCGTTTAGCCGCCTGCTCCTTGTCGGCCTTGACGGCTCCATGCACTCGATTGATCTCGTGCAGCTCGCGCTCAGCCGCCAGCAGGCGTCCCACTGCATCGGCCTTTTCGCGCTCGTAACCGAGGCTCGTGTCTTTTGCGGCCAGCAGCTCTTTGGATTTTTGGCTGACCTGGCCGTGCAGGTCGAGGAGCTCTTTATCCTTCCTGTTCAGCGCTTCGCGCAGGCTCAGAAAATCCTGAGCGCTCCCGCCGCCGCTAGCGCTGCCAGTGGCTTCGCTGCGAGCCGCCGCGAGCTCACGCCGGGTCTGCTCGCATTCACGGCTCAGCCGCAGCGCCTCGGCCTTGTGACGCTCGGCCTCGGCGTTGGCCTGCCCGAGCAGAGCTTCGAGCTGGGCGATGGCCTGATCCTTTTCCGCGACGAACACTGGGTCGAGGGCCGCCAGCGCTTCACTCTCCGACAGCCGCGGCGAGGCAAGCTCCGGCACGACCGAGCGCAGAGGCCGAGAGCGAGGCGACTCCGAAACGGAGATCGCGTTCGCGGTCGTGGGCGGGACGGGAGTAGCGCCCGGGGGAAACATGCTGCGCGTGGCGTCCACCTTGGTGTCGGGGTCGTCCTCACTCTGCGGGAGGAGCTGGTCCTCCTCGAGCAGTGCATCAAAAGCATGCTCGGTAAACTCATCCACTTCGGCGTCCACGCTGGCCTCGGGAGGCACGGAGTCAACCTCCTCGAGCTCGGCATCGAACTCTCCGTCGAGCTCCGTGTCCTCTTCGGAGTCGAGCAGGTCATCATCGATCTCGAGGTACGAGTCCATGCGTGCGGGCTCCTCGTGAATGCGCACGACCTCATCGGACGCCTCGGTGAGCTCGGGCAGCGCCACCAGCGTGCGAATGCGGGGCAAGAGCTCGGCAAAGCTGACAGGCTTGTGCACGTAGTCCTCGGCTCGCGAGTGTTTGAGCCGCCGATGTTGGCTGAACGTGTCTTCGTTCGAGTCGCTGCTCATGATGATGAGCGGGATGCTCTTCAGCCCCGGATCCCGTTTCAGCTTGTTACAGACCGAAAACCCGTTGATGCGGGGCAGCTCGACCGTCAATAAGACCAGATCCGGCCGGTCGCTAGCCGCCACTTGCAGGCCTTCCGTGGCGTCGCCGACGACCGTCACCGAGCAACCGTGCTGCCCGAGACCTAATTTCAGCTCATCGGCAAATACTGTATCGGACTCGAAAATTAGGACTTTGGGCATGGACAGCTGCATGAACGACCCTACTGGAGCCGATGTTGATCGGCAGTCTTAACTGAAACAGTACGGCCAGAGTATCTTCGGCAACAGCGGTTTGTTGCCCCGAGCCCGCTCGCCCGGGGGCTAACCCCCACGATTCGCTTTTTCCGCGTGCCCGCTTTGCCCCGCCCGGGCGGCCAGAACTTCGATAACTTGGCGCCATGGGACGCCACGCGACCGCAAAGCTACGAGCACGTGATACATCAGGTCCGCTGCCTCACTCGCCACCCGCTCGTTCGTTTCGCCGCTCAAGGCAGCGCACAATTCCGCGGCTTCTTCGCTGATCTTGGCATTGATTTTGGGGACGCCACCATCCAGCAGGGACCGGGTGTAACTGCGCTCCGCCGTGCTCAGGGCGCGCTCTCGGATCTCACTTTCCAGGGTGAGCAGAAATGGCCCCTTGTCCGCGGGACTCGGCGTCACCGAAAAGCCCGCGCCGCCAGTTAACGAACTGAAAAAGCACGTCGCACGGCCGGTGTGACAGCTCGGACCCTCTGGATCGACCAGTAGCAGGAGCGTGTCACCGTCGCAGTCGAGGGCGACGTCGCGCACCCTGAGCACGTTCCCGCTGGTCTCACCCTTTTGCCAGAGCGCGCCGCGAGACCGACTGAAAAACGTCGCAAGGCCCGTGCTGAGGGTGGCCTCGAGCGCTTCTCGGTTCATCCAGGCGACCATGCGCACCTGCCCGGTCAAGCGATCCTGAGCCACCGCCGCGATCAGACCGCTAGCATCCCATTTGAGCTCTTCCACACCCGACATGTAAGCAGAGATTGGCGCGCAAATGTAGAGGAGTGTCCTCGGAGTCACTGATTGCATTGACATCATTGACGTACCATACTGCAGTGGTGACCCACACTGCCCTTACCATACGCAAGCTCGATCCCAAGCTGAAACAAAAGCTGCGGGTCCGCGCAGCCGAGCACGGCCGCTCGATGGAAGAGGAGGCTCGCGAGATACTTGCCGCCGCCCTTGCCACCGAAGCCGGCTCCGGCAAGCATCTCGTCGAGTCAATCCGCGGCCGCTTCGCTAGCGCCGGTTTCGTAGATCTCGATCTGCCGCTACGTGAACCTATGCGGCCTCCACCGAAGCTTCGATGATCATTTTAGATACCAACGTGCTGTCGGAGCTGATGCGCGAAAAGGCGCTGCCGCGCGTTCTCCAATGGTTATCCGCTCAGCCGTCATCGAGCCTGTTCACGACGGCGATATCGGAGGCGGAGGTGCTCTACGGCGTCGCAGCGTTGCCGAAGGGCAAGCGACACAAGGCTCTGGAAGAGGCGGCAATGGGACTGTTCCAAGACTTTGGGGGTCGCATTCTCAGCTTCGACTCGGCAGCCGCGCGCCATTATGCGGAGATCGCGATCGCACGAAGACTCGCCGGCCAACCGATCTCATTCGCCGATGCTCAGATTGTCGCCATAGCACGATCGCGCGGCGCGAAAGTGGCTACCCGAGACGGCGCTGGCTTCGCAGGGTGTGGAGTGGAGCTGGTCGACCCGTGGTCGGACGGCTAGAACGCAGCCTGGGTTCAGCTCAGCGATCGCTTCGCGCGCGCCACCAGAAAATCAACCCGAGAGGCAGAGCCAGGGCAGTGGCAGTGGAAGGGCGAGCGGTAGAGGAGGAGGGAGGGTAGGGGGGAGCCGCTGACCCTGACGAGCAACTCTTGGCAATCCTGGCCGGGTACAAGTGCATGAGCGTGCAGAGTGCAGAGGAAAAGCAAAGCGATCTGACGGGGCAGCGCTTTAATAAGGTAACGTAACGCCCAAACCGTGCACCGGTCCATCTGCAGCCGAGGCGGATTCCGGTAGTCGCTGGCAGGTTCCCGGGGCTGTCGGGGCCGATCACCGATTGACCCACATACGTCACCACGCGCCGCTTTTCGTCTGGGGGCGCGCTGTGGGTCTCATTGTACGCGGCCACACGTTGCCGCAGCTCACTGCCCTGAGCCCGCAGCCTACCGAGCAGCCCGAGCGCGTTGTCGTACTCGGGGTGGCCCGGCCACACTTCAAAGCCGAACGTGCTGCCGCCGATCGTATCGGTCGGAGCGGCGTGCGTCTGCCCCAGCCGAAGCTTGGCGCAGAGCGCGATCACCAGCGCTTGAAAGTGGTCGAACACCGCCGCTTCCCAGCCGTGAGGGTCGCCGTAAGCGAGCACGCAACCGCGATCCAAACCATGTTGCTCAGCGCCTCTGCAGAGCGAATGAGCGGCGCCCGCAACTCGTCCGCGGTCGCGGCCCGATAGGTGGTCTGATCTCCGCGCCCGGTGCGGTACACGACGCCGTTGTGCACGAGGTCTCGGAGCACTCGGAGCGCACCGCGGCCAGGTCGTCGTAGCCGAACCGCGATAGCACGTCGGCACGCAAGATGGGCCCGCGAGCTTCGATGTGCTCCAGGATCGCCTCCCAGAGCGAGCGTCCGCGCATGTTCGGGCTCGCGCTGCGCACTTACCAGGAACGGGTGCGGCGGCTCTCGGAAAGCCAGACCATCGGGCAGAGCTGTCCTCCAGGTACACCTGGGGGCACGGGAAGCGAGCCACCTCGCAAAAGCAGCGCAGGGCGCCCGGCTCCGCGCCAGCCGTGTCGGGAGCAGCCGCCGGTGCGTCTGGGGTGGACCCCGACTCGGAATCACCCCACTCGACTTTCACAGGTGCCGGAGACCGAACGACTTCGGGCGGACCACCGCATGCGCTTCCCCCAGGCCAAAGACGGCAAACCACAAAAGGCCCCTCTTCAAAGACCAAATCGCTCCATCACCTTCAACCTGCTCCTCCGGCTATAGGGGGTGTACGCTTCCGCTCTCGCTGGTCTAGCGCAACGTTTGTAGGTCGCAATCTGCCTGCCCCACCCAAGGAATACCGTCCCATGGCACTCGAGCCTCCGGCCACCCAGCAAAAGCCGCAACACCGCTTCCGTTCACGCGACTGGTTTGATGATCCAAAACACATCGACATGGTGGCGATCTATCTCGAGCGCTTCATGAACTATGGCCTGACCGCCAACGAGCTGCTCTCGGGCAAACCCATCGTCGGTATCGTTCAGTCGGGGAGCGACATCAATCCCTGCAACCGCATTCATGTCGAAACCGTCAAACGGGTGCGCGACGGCGTGCGTGACGCGGGCGGAATTCCGATGGATGCTCTCATGAGCCTCCCGACTTTAGGGGATGGGCGCCAATCCGGCACCTCCGACAGCCCTTCGATTCTCAACTGCTCACCGGAAAGCGCCGCGGGTGGCGGACTGGCTTGGCTGCGCACCGGCGACACGGTCCGTATCGACCTCGTGGCGGGCAGCTGCAACGCGCTGGTCAGTGACGCGGAAATCGCAGGTCGCAAGACGGAGCCTCCGCCGCCCATCCCCGAAAGCGCAACACCCTGGCAGGAGCTGTATCGCTCGACGGTGAGCCAGCTCGACTCCGGCGGCGTGATGGAGCTCGCCGTGAAGTACCGCGGCGTCGCGCAGAAAACGCCGCGGCACAATCATTAATAGAGTGCCCCGAGCGCAGCGGCTTTTATGCTCTTCAACAGCGTCGAGTATTTCGTCTTCCTGCCCGTGGTGCTGCTCGGGTTCTTTCTCATCCCGAGCAGATTTCGCTGGATCTGGCTGCTGGCGGCAAGCTGGTATTTTTACGCGAGCTGGAGCTCACAGTACCTACTCCTGTTCATCGCCAACACGTTGGTCGCCTACCTCGCGGGTCTCGGTTTTGAACGTTTTCCCGAGAAAGCCGCGCGCCGGCTGATCCTCGGTGTCGCAACAGGCCTCCTGCTCGGGACCCTGTTCGTGTTCAAGTATCTCGAGTTTTTCCGGCGTTCGTTGCAGGCGCTCTTCGTCGCAGGCGGCGCCGATGTCGCTTTGCCGGAGGTGCAGTTGACCCTCCCCGTGGGTGTTTCGTTCTACACCTTCCAGGCATTCGCCTACGTGGTCGACGTCTACAGGCGCCAGGTGGCAGCCGAGCGCCACGTGGGAGTGTTCGCGCTCTACAAGGCATTTTTCCCGCAGCTCGTCGCGGGCCCCATCGAACGGCCCTCGCGTCTTCTACCTCAACTCAACCGTCCGACGTCGCTCGAATATCAGAGCCTCGCGACCGGTTTTGCGCTTTTGCTGGTGGGCTTGTTCAAGAAGGTCGTGATTGCCGATCGCCTCGGCATCTACGTCAACGAGGTCTACGGCCATCCGTCTCAATACCATGGGCTCGCGGTGATCCTCGCGACGTATCTGTTCGCGTTCCAGATCTACTGCGACTTCTCGGGCTATTCCGACATCGCCATTGGCAGCGCGCGGATGTTCGGCATCGATTTGATGCAGAACTTCGATCGGCCGTATTTCTCGCGATCGGTTCGCGAGTTTTGGACGCGCTGGCACATCTCGCTCTCGACCTGGTTCCGCGATTATCTGTATGTCCCACTCGGCGGTAACCGGGTCTCCCCGTGGAGAAACAAGCTGAACCTCTTCATCGTCTTCCTCGTGAGCGGGCTCTGGCACGGCGCCTCCTGGACCTTCGTCGCCTGGGGAGCCTTGCACGGCCTGTATCTCTTGTTCGCGATCTGGACCGAGAAGCCGCGTGCCTGGCTCGCGCACAGGTCAGGGCTCGCGCGCATCGGTTGGCTCCACGCGGCGTGCGAGCGCGTCGTCGTTTTCCATTTGATCGCATTCGCCTGGGTCTTCTTTCGGGCGGACACGTTTGGAGACGCATGGACCCTGCTCGGGAATGTCCCCGTTCTCGATTGGTCCTGGAACGCGCTGGTCGTCCCAACCTTGAATGGCTACGAGGTGGTGATCGGAGTGATCGCGGTGACCTTGATGACCGTGCTCCACGCCTGGCAGGATCAGGCCAATTCCGGCGAGTTTTTGGCCAAACAGCGCGCTCCCGTGCGCTGGGCGGTCTTGTACGCGATGATTTGCGGAATCGCCGTTTTCGGTGAATTCAACTTGACCGAGTTCATCTACTTTCAGTTCTGATGGCAGGCGCAATGCCATCGACGCCGGCAAAGACGCCGAGTTCACGACGAAGCACAAGTATTTCTTCAACAGTGACCACATGAACCCTGACGGCAAGGTCGCGTTCTGTCGTTGGCTAGGGCGAAAGGTCGCTGGCGAAGCTCGCCTGACGGCGCCGGGTCGCTGAAGCATGGTATGCTGCGGACATGCCCGGTTTCCGCCCGACCCCTGACTTTAGCGTAGATCGCCTGCGCCTGCCCAAATCACTAGAAAACGAGGCGAGCGGGCCAGCCTTGCACGCCGCCCTGCGCGAGAGCGCGCGAAAGCTGTGGGAGGGAGACGTGGTTCAGGTGCCGACCGCGGCCTGGAACTCCGAGCTCGCGGCCGCGCTCGAGGCCGCGCAGCGCGAGCGCCACCTGGTCCGGGGCTTGGAGCTGATCCAAAAGACCCTCGAGCGTGAAGCGCGAGGG
>JANOIG010000122.1:0-7158 GCA_031407405.1 Deltaproteobacteria bacterium | reverse complement strand
TCTCGAGTTCTACAGCATCAAGGTGCAGAACGGCCCGCTGACCTCGCGGCTGCAGCACCTCAAGGTCGGTGACCAGGTGCTGGTGGGGAACAAGCCGGTAGGCACGCTGGTGGTCAGCAACGTGCTGCCCGGCAAGCGACTGTACCTCTTGAGCACAGGGACTGGCCTGGCGCCGTTCATGAGCATCATCCGAGACCCGGACACCTACGAGCAGTTTGAGCACGTGATTGTCGCGCATGGCGTGCGCCACGTGAGCGACCTCGCGTATTCGGATTACATCAAGAACGAGCTGCCACAGCACGAGTACATCGGTGAGCAAGTGAAAAAGCAGCTGCGCTACTACCCGACGGTCACGCGTGAGCCTTTCGAGAACGAGGGGCGGCTCACGGCGCTGCTCGACAGCGGCAAGCTTTGCTCGGACCTGGGCCTCCCCCCCCTCGATCCCGAGCACGACCGCGTCCTCGTGTGCGGTGGCCCGCGCATGCTCGAAGATCTGGTCACGCTGCTCGAAGGGCGAGGCTTCAAGGAAGGCTCGAGCCACGACCCGGCGCACTACACCATTGAACGCGCCTTCGTCGAACGCTAGCCTGGAAGCATGTCCGAATCCAAAACATACGCGGGGTCGTGCCACTGCGGCGCGGTGAAGTTCGAGGTCACGAGCCAGCTGGACAGCGCCATTTCGTGCAACTGCTCCATGTGTTTGCGCAGGGGCAGCCTCTTGACCTTCGTTTCACCGAAGCAGTTCAAGTTGCTGGCAGGTGACGCCGCGCAAACGGACTACCAATTCAACAAGAAGAACATCCACCACCTGTTCTGTGCGACGTGCGGCGTGTTTAGCTTCGGCCACGGCACGGGGCCCCAGGGCGACCCGATGTACGCGATCAACGTGCGCTGTTTGGAGGGGGTCGACATCAACCAACTGAAGGTCACGCCCGTCGACGGCAGAAGTTTCTAATCCAAACGACACGAGTGCGCTGCTCTGGGGCGCGATGCTAGCGATCGCACCTTGGCAACCGTCGTCTGGCACTCGTTTGTGCTCGTTTGTGTCGAGACTGTCACTGGTGCGTCGGCTATGCTCAGCACACATGGCCCGTTTCCGTTTGATCCATTCCGCTGCCTCAATCATCGTGCTCACCGGCTGCGCGGGGGCGGGCGAAGGCGACGCTGATCCGCTCCCCTTCTTCGGGAACCTCAATGTCGGTGGCGCCCAGAACAGTGGCTTTGCTGGTGCAACGTCTGCGGGCAACAACGGTGGAGCAGCGTCCGCCATCGGTGGCGGGGGCTCCGGGCAGGGTACGCAGCAGACGGGCGGTGCATCCAACGTTGGCTCGGGTAATGGCGGTAGTGGGCAAAGCGGCAACTCGGGCATAAACGGCAGCGGCGGGCTCGGCTCGGGCGGCACAGGCAATGGTAGCGGTGGTGTTCCGGGCGGCGGTGGTGCTCCGGGCGGCGGTGGCTTCGTCAGTGTCGATGTCAACGGCGGTGCTTCGGCGGCGTTTGTCTGCCCGCCGGGGCCGTTCGGCAGCCCCCTGGCGGGCATGGGTCAGGTGCAAACCATCGAGCCCCCGGACGGCAATTTCTTTTCTTTCACTGAGGGGCCGGTGTGGATCGGCGGCATGGCCACGCTGTTCTTTTCCGACCACTCTAGCCCCGAGCGCATATTCACGCTGACCGCTCCGTTCACTACTCCCAGCGTCTTCATCGATGATAGCGGCAGCAATGGTCTGGCCATCGACAGCCAGGATCAGTTGGTGGTCGCCGATCAAGCCCGTAACCGAGTGGTGCGCCTCAACCCGGCCACGGAGGCAATTACGGGCACCATCGCGCCGGTGGGCAATTACAACCCCAACGACGTCATCGTGCGTAGCGACGGCAACGTCTACTTCACCGATGCGAATGAAGCGCGTGCCTTTTACCGCGTCTCCCCTGCCGGACAGCTCTCGGGCCCCTTCAACTCGAGCAACGCCACGAACGCACCCGCCAATCCCAACGGCATCCTCTTGTCGCCGGACGAGAACACTCTGTACGTCAGCAATGTCTTCGGGCGCACCGTGTCAGCGTTCAGGCTGCTCGCGGACGGCGCCGTGGATCCTGCGTCAGGTGTCATCTTCGCGAGCGACGTGGGCAACACCGCGGACGGCATGGCCGTCGATTGCGCGGGCAACCTGTACGTGGGCACCGACTCCGGCGTGGAAGTGTACTCGCCCGCTGGCAGCTTCATCGGTGACGTGCCCACGGGTTATGCTTCCAATTGCACCTTCGGTGGTGCCGACCGCAGAACCCTGTTCGTCACCTCGCAGGGCCTGATCAAATCCGTCACTCTCGGCGTGCCCGGCTTGCCGGATTGAACCGCCCCGCGCCGGTCAGTGTGCTGCGATACCCTCGGGAAAACGATCCGGCACGAGGTTGAGCTTGATACCGTGCTCGAGCAGCGCTTTGACGCCGGCGAGCACCAAGGAGAACCCTTGCGTCGAGTCGGCCACCTGCTTCACGACCTCGTCACCGGTGCCAGTAAAGCCGGCCTCGCTGATGCCGACGAAGGTCGTGCCATCAGTTTGGGGCGCGAAGGTCCATTCAACGGTGGTGGGACTGCTGTACCCCGGCCACTCGATGCTGATGCGCTGGTTTTGTTCGACGGTTTTCGCAGTCACCGAAATCGAGATGTCATACATCTCCCAATCCCATCGGACCTGTTTGCCGGCCACCAGCCGTCCGCTGCTCTTGGTGAACCAAAATTTAGTCGTGATGTCCGGGTTGACGAAGGCCTCAAACACCTCCGCGACAGGCTTGCGGATCAGCATGCCGGTGTTCATGACGGGTATTTGCTCGAGCTGAAGCTGGGCCATGGGGTCTCCTTTGAGCACGTAACCTACCAGGTTTGAATGGCGAAACCCGCGGCGAGAAGGTCATCATGACTGGTGCTCTTTCCCGAGCCCGAGTTTCCGAACACGAGAGCTGTCAGGCGTTTGGCCTGCCAGAATCAGGTTTGTGTCTGCCCGAAGCAGAAGCACACACCGAATGGCTCCTGGGCGAAAAAAATTCGTTGCCTCCCGCCCCCATGCTGCTCATCGCGTAACGGGCTCGGTTCGATACCTTTGGCGGACAGCTCTTCATGCAACGCCTCGACGTCGCTGACCTCGAAATAGCAGCTCGCTTTTTCCGGATCCTTCCCGTTGACGGCTAGGCCGATGCGCGCGTCGTCACGTGCCAGAAGCGCTGTGGTGTTGGTCTTGCTGACGAGGTGGAACCCGAGAACCTGGGTGTAGAAGGCGACCGCCGGTCCGACTGCCCGCATGGGCAATGCGGTCACATCGGTATCGCCAATGGGGTAAACGCCCTGAAACGTCGCCAAGTGAGCTCTCATGGTCCTGCGCGCCAGCCTACCAGGCTGCTCGAGCACCAGCCGCTGCTAGGAGTGCACATTGGGGTATGCATTTAGCTGCCCATTGTGCGAAATGAGCAATACTTGGGCATGGCAAAGGCTAAGAGCGAGTCGCTCGACTGGGAAGCCATCGCCGCCGAGTGGGTGCGCGTGCTGCGCGGAAAGCGCTCGCAGGCGGCGTTCAGCCGGCACCTCGGCTATCAGAGCAGCGTCGTACACCGCTGGGAGAGCCAGGCGGCTTGGCCCACCGCCTCGCGCTTTCTCGCCATCTGCGCGCAGAGCGGCAAGGACGTGAGGGCCGCTTACGCAGCGTTCTTTCTCAGAACGCCCACCTGGCTCGGGCAACACGAGCCCATTTCGCCGGCGGGCGTCGCAGCGTTCTTGCAGCAGTTGCAGGGCAAGATGACCCTCGTGACTTTGTCCAATAGCAGTGGCTATAGCCGTTATGCCGTAGCCCGTTGGCTGCAGGCTCGAGCCGAGCCCAAGTTGCCTGAATTTTTGCGTCTGGTCGAGGCGAGCAGCCGGCGCGCGCTCGACTTCATTGCCACGCTCAGCGACCCGGCGCTGCTCCCCTCGGCGCGCGAGCCCTGGCAACGCCTCGAAAGCCTGCGTCAAGCGGCCTACCAGGAGACGTGGTCGCACGCCGTGTTGCGTGCGCTCGAGCTGCCGGAATACGCGCAGAGAGCGGGCGATAGCGCGTGGCTTTCGGAGGTGCTTGGCATCACCGAAGAACAGATCGAACGCGCCCTCCGCGTGCTCGAAAGCACGGGACAGATCGCGTTTCGGGATGACCGCTGGGTGCCCCTGCCTACGACTGCAGTCACGACGGGCCGCCATCCGGCGACGCTCGGCATTCTGACTCGGGCCTGGACCCAAGTGGCGCTCGACCGCATCGAAAAACGCGCGCCCTCGCATTTGGGCTACAGCTTGTTCGCGGTGAGCCGCGCGGATCTACGGCGGCTGCGGGATCTGCAGCTCGAGTACCTGCGCGAGATGCAATCCATCATTGCCCAATCCTCCCCCAACGAGTGCGTCGGCCTACTGTGCTTGCACCTGCTCGACCTGCGACAGGGCGACGGCAACGCGCTGGCCAGCGCGTGACCGCACGGGCGATATTTCGGTTCGAATCCGTGCTAGGGTGTTGCATGCGAAATGGGCAACGCCGAAGCCGCTCCGGTGGTGTCGCCCGTTGGCTCGTGCCGGCGCTGCTGCTGCACATTGCTTCTGCACTGGTATTGGCGGCGCTGTCGCGCGCCACTGGTCCTGCCTGGGCACCGCTAGTGTCAGCCTCCAACGACGCATGGCACGACTCGACCTTGCAACTGATCTTCGTGGATGACGAAGGGCCGTCGCGCGCGCAACAGGGGGTCGAGCGCGCCACTCGGGGTGGGCTGCCCGGCGCCATGAGCCGCCACGCTGGGTCGGCGAGCATGGCCACCAGGGCGCTTCGTGCTAGCGGCCTGCCCGCAGCCAGCGAAGCTGCGGAGCCGCCGACGATGGAAGCGGATGCCACTGGCTCAATGCCTGGGGTCAACCAGCGTAACTCCCCCACGCTTTCCTTGGACCAACTGGGGATCGGCACGACCAATCCGTTCCATTGGGTCGCTCCCGAGGCACCCTCGCGTGCGCAGCGCGACAACCGGCGCCTGCAGGCATCGTTGTACCAGGGCAGGCTCGACGACGATCGAGCCCGGGGGCTTGGTGCTGAAGGGCCCGTCCTCGGCGCTGCGCGGCGGCTGGTCTTGGCGAGTGAGGCGCTGGTCGAGACCAGTGCCGTCCTGAATGTTCTGGTCGACGCAGCCGGGCGAGTGACGAGCGTCGACGTTCTGCAATTGTCCAGCCAAGCCGAGGACTGGCGGTTGATGGCCCAAGCTCTCATGGCTGCTCTCACTCCCGTCAGGCTGCGCGTCGCGGCTTCGAGCGAGCCATTCGGCATGAAGCTCCGCATCACTTCCGCGCTGCGGCTTCCGAGCGGCGCAGACCCCGGTCTGCGGCTGGGCCTGCTGGGGCAGACGTTACGCGAAGGTGAGGGGCCGCGCTCGGCGAGCCTCAGCCTTTCCCCGACGGCTCCGCTGCGCAGGGTCGAGGTCTTCGACAGCGCGGGCCGCCATCAGGACCGTCCGCTGCAGTTCGAGCTGGGCGCGCTGGAGCTGAAAGGCGACGTAGCCGATTCGGCGGCGAGCGCGCAGCGTGTGGTGCAGTTGTCGGTGCTCTCCGTCGACCTGCGCCAGACGCAGTAGACAGCGCTCATCATTTGTCCGAAGCACCGGTAGCCGGGCGTGCCGCGACGTACTCCGCCATGTTCCAGTTGGGCCAGCGAGACTGCGTGAGCTCCAGCGTGCGTTCGGTCCAGAAGGAATCACCCGGCTTCGGTATGCCCAGACACGCGAGCTGCTCGGGCGTTGCGTGGTCGAAAAGCAGATGCCACGGTCGATTGCGAGTGGCTTGCCACACGTGAAAACCGATCTGATCGCTGCCGGCTGCTTTGTAGCCCACCGTCAGGGAGAATCGGCGTCCATTCGGAGCGGTGAGGTTGCTGCCTCGATGTATGGTGTCGATGCCATGCGCAACGAGGGAGCCTGCTGGCACCACGACCGCGCGCTCCCTTTTTCGCAACGCTTCCTGCTCCTTCTCGTTCGGTGAGATCACCGGTCGTCCCAGCGCTGCGAGCACGTCGGGCTTGGTGACATAGCGCAGGGCGCCGTGCTCCTTCGTGACGTCGGTCAGGTAGATGACGAAATCCACGGTCCGGCGAGCGGGATCGTCCGCGGGCACGAGGAGTGTGTGGTTGCCATAGTCGCAGTGGAAGTCTTGCTCGTAATCCGCCTCGCCCGTGTACTTGGCCCAGGTGTGCGACTGATAGAGGCGAACGTCGTCCACCCCGAGCAGTGCCCGGGCAAAGGCGATCAGCTCGGGATGGAGCGAAAACAGATTGATGGCGCTCGAGGCATCGTACGGTAGCACGTGGATGTTCTTGAACTGCAGGGCCCTGCTCGAGCGAGCGTCATCACCCTTCAGCTGGAGCGCGCTGCCCACGCCGTCGCCCTTGCCCGCGTCGCGGTAGAGCGTTTCGAAGTCCTGCACGACCGGCTCGTACTCTCGCTCGTCGAAGAAACGCTCGATGACGACGAAGCCTTCTTCTCGCCACTGTTGGATGTGCTCTGCAGTAAATCGCATGCTTTGTCAGATGGTGCTGGGGCCCATTTCCATGCGCCCTCTGCGCCCTATAGAGTGAATGGCTTCCGGCGGATATTCTGAAGCGCCCGCTCCGGCAAGCTCAATCAACGCAACGCGTCACGTCCAGCTGCACACCGCCTCGTTCCCGAGCCTCGACTTTGGGAACGGCGCAAAAGCCGCGTTCGAACCGCTTCCATCACGCGACCACCCGAAGGATGAGTTGTCGCGAATTGTGCACAATGGACGCTCTGGAAACGTTTCCCTCCAGGCTCGCATGGAGTTATTGTGAGGGCTGCTCCCGGCACGAATTCCGTGGGGTCCGGTGAGGACCAGAGCATCGAGGAGGCGCCCATGATTCGACTCAGCAGAGCCTCGAGAGAAAACACCGCGTACGTTGCCACGTTCGTTTCGCTCATTGCGCTCGTCGCCTGCAGCGCCGCTGAGGAGGGATCTCGCAGGTCCAGCGCCGTTCCGGGTTTCGAAGGGGAGCTCCCGCAGACCACCAACCCGATCAACCCTGCCAACAGCGGCGGTGTAGAGCCGGCAGACACGGACACGACGCCCGCCGCACCGACTCCGTCGGATGAGGCAATGTCAGC
>JANOIG010000089.1:0-4279 GCA_031407405.1 Deltaproteobacteria bacterium | reverse complement strand
CGCAAGCTGGCGGCTCAATTTCATCCGGACCGCAATCCCGACAACAAGAGCGCGGAGGAGCGCTTCAAGGCGATCAACCGGGCCCACCAGGTGCTCGGGGACGCGAAAAAGCGAGCGCTGTACGACGAGTTTGGAGACATGGCGCTGCGCGAGGGGTTCGACGCCGATGCCGCGCGCGCCTACACGCGAGCCCGCTCGCCGTTTGGCGGCAGGTCTTCGGGCGGAGGCTTCAACTTGGAGGACATCCTCGGCGGCAACGGCAACATCGGCGACATTTTTGGCGAGATGTTTCGAGGCGGGCAGGGGCGAAGCTCACGCGGCCGGGCGGTCAAGGGGGCCGATGTGGAGAGCGAAGTGTCGGTCGACTTGTCGTCCGCCATCCGCGGTACCGAGGTGCTCGTCAACCTGAATGGGGGGGAGATTCAAGTGCGCATTCCACCCGGTGCTGGGGATGGGGACAAGGTACGCGTGGCCGGGCATGGCATGCCGGGGCAGGGTGGCCCGGCGGGTGATCTGCTGATCACGGTGCGTGTTCAACCGCACCCGCACTTCGAACGCGACGGGCTCGATCTGAAATTGGACCTTCCGCTCACGCCAGGAGAGGCCTTTGATGGTGCGAAGGTGAGCGTGCCGACCCCGCATGGGGAGGTGACGCTAAAGGTCCCGAGGGGCACTCAGAGTGGTCAGCTGACTCGGCTCCGAGGCAAAGGGGTAGAGCGCAAAGGCAAGGTAGGGGATTTGTATGTCCGCTTCCTCATCCGGCTACCCCAAGAGGCCTCGAAAGCGGTCGCCAAAGCCATTGCCGACCTGGACGAGGCTTTGATGAACGAGCCCCCCCCGCGCGCGGGCATCCGGCTCTAGCGAAGCTCGGGCGCTAAGACGCGTCGGCGGCCCGCAGCTCCACGGCTCGCAAGCGCTCGTCGGTGGGCGCGGCTGCGCTGCGCTGACCGTGGTCGTCGTATTGCTCGAGCTCCGCCGAAACCTGACGCATCAAAGCTTGCTTCTCGTGAAAGGGTAAAAAGCTCGATTTGAACCCGGCGAGAACCATTGCCTTGATATCGCTGAACGGTACGGCCATCTCCGTGTGTGCCAGCCACAGCTCCTTCGATACCGAGGTGTCGGTGATCAGGCGGTTGTCGGTATTGATCGTGACCCGTAGCCCGAGATCGAAGTAGCGCTTGAGCGGGTGCATCCTCAAGTTTTTCACGGCGCCGGTCTGCACGTTGCTGGACGGGCAGCATTCGAGCGGGATGCGATGATCATTGACGTAACGCAGCAGGTCACCATTTTCGCCGAGCCGGCAGCCGTGACCGATGCGGTGGGCCCCGCAGATATGGATAGCCTGAGCGATCGACTCTGGCCCGTAAGCCTCACCCGCGTGGATCGTACAATTGACGTTGTTGGCGCGCACCAGATCGAAGGCGGCGCGGTGCGTCTTGGCGGGGTAGTCCGCTTCGGCTCCCGCTAGATCAAAGCCCACCACCCCGCGGTTCTTGTACGCGACCGCCAGCTCGGCCATGCCATACGACGACTCCGCCGAGATGTTGCGGATGCCGCAAATGATGACATTGGCCTTGATGCCATACGAGCTACGCGCCCGACGTAACCCGAGCAGCACCGCTTCCACCACCTTGGTGAGCTTGAGCCCGCGGCGGGTGTGCAACATGGGCGCATAGCGCACCTCCATGTAATGCACGTTCTCGCGATACGCGTCCTCCGCCAGCTCGAACGCGATGCGCTCGAGTGACTCTTCCGTCTGCATCACGCTCAAGGTGACGTCGAACCCGCGCAGGTACTCCACCAGTGAGCCAAAGCTCGAACCGCAGCCAATGAGGCGGCGCACCCCTTCGACGTCGCTCGCCCCGAGGTCCACGTCGTCCGCCTCGGCCAGCTCCAGGATCGTCTCCGGGCGCAGCGAGCCATCCAGGTGCACGTGCAAGTCTGCCTTGGGCAGGGACTTGAACACCGACAGCGGCACGTCGCCGCCAGCGCCTCCCCGAACCGCCTCGAGCGAGGCCGGATTAGTTTTTCGCAGTGACATTCGCCAGCTTACCACCATCTCCGGACCCGCGCTATGCCGGCTCAGGGGCCTTCAGCGGCCCGCAATGACCTACCGAATTGCGCTTCGTGAAGGGCGCCTGCAGCCTAGTGCCGGCGGCGGCCAAAAAAGCAGACGAGCCCGATCAGGATTCCGAGCACCGCGACGTAAAGCGGCCCCGAGGGACCGCGAGCTGGGGGGCGTTTGGCGCGCTCAAAGGCGTCTCGCAATGCCACCTCGCTCGGCACACCGATGAAGCGTTGGCTCCCCACGTACGTGGTCGGTAAACCTTGCAGCTCCTCATCCGGCAACAGCGCCGCGTCTTCTACCAGCCGCTCCGAAATCTGCTCGGAGCCCATGCAGGCGTCGAACCCCGCGGGATCGAGCCGCACGGCTTCGGCCGCTCGGGTGATCGCCTCCGGGCTCAACTCTACGCTAAATAGCCGGTCCGCCATGGGCTCGCCCCGACCCTGAGCTTCCGCGCACAAGGCAGCCCGAGCGGCTGTGTGGGCGTTGGGATGCTGGTCGAGCGGGCGATGCGCGCGCCGAAAATTGACCTGGTCCCCATACTCCGTCACGAGTGGGCCAAGGACGTGATGCAGCCGTCGACAAAACGGACATTCAAAGTCCGCGAACTCGACCACGTTGATCTTGTCGGGCGCGTACAGCGCCTGGATTCGACTCGGGACCGCCGCGGGGGGTCGAATGGCGTTCCAGACCAGCGGCGCCGCGACGAGCAGACCGGCAATGGCAGCCCACGCGGCAGCGCGCAGCGGACTGCTGACGGTGGCGCCACTGGGTTCGTTGCCCGACGCGCGTAGCGAACGCGCCAGGGAGAATGCCGAAGCGGCCGCCACCAGTGTCGCGCCATTGACGATCAGGCACAACCAGCAGTACTCCCCGATCACGAGTAGCTGATACGCGATCAAGGCCAGCGCCAGAATTGCTCCTATCCCGCTCGCCGCGAACAAGCTCAGCTCGGGCCTACGCCATGAGGCGGCGAGCCCGGTCACGCGCCCGCTCGGCGGCCGCCCAGCGCTCGGCCGTAGGCTGAGCGCCAAGAGCCCACCAAAGGCCAGCAGGGCGAAGAGCGGCAGTGACACGAAGCGGCTGCCGAAGAAATAGCTCAGCCCACTGCGGCGCACCGCCTCGCAGCCGGAGCGTAGCCCACAGAACTCGGAATCTGCCGGGTTGAGGTAGTGAACGTACAGCACGGCGCTCGCGCCGAGCGCGCAGCAGATCGACAATTGGGTGAGGAGGAGCCACCCGGAGGGACGCATCAGGTCAATCTAGCCACGGCTCGGCGCACGTGGACAATGATAATGTCAGCGCCTGGGCTTTTTGGGGTATGACCTCGGCATGGCTCGCCCCCTGCCCGGTCGCACGGAAATCCTGCGTTGCTTACGCGCCGAAGGTCGCGCGTTGCATGTCGCGGAGGCGGCGGCGCGTCTGAACGTCGGCGGCGCCGGGCGGCGCCAGCTGCGCGAGGTGTTCGAGCAGCTGGTCATCGAGGGCAAGCTGGTGGCGTTGCCGGGTGACCGCTTCCGAGTGCCGGCGGCGGCACCGGCCGTGGACGGCTGGGAGGGCGCGCTGAGCGTACACCCCCGTGGGTTTGCCTTCGTCAACGCGGCGGGCCGTGAGGACGTGTTCGTGCCGCCGCCAGGCATCGGCACCGCGCTGCACGGGGACACGGTGCGCGTCGCCATCTTTGCACGCACGCCGCGTGGACCCGAGGGCAGGGTCGAAAGCATCGTACGCCGGCGCAACGCGCGCATTTCGGGCGTGCTGCGGCGTCGCAAGAAGAGCGCCTGGCTCGAGCCCGATGATGAGCGGATCCGCGGCCCCATCGTCATCGTCGGGCGTAGCCTCGAGGGCAAAGACGGCGATGCGGCCGTGGTCAACATCACGCGTTTCCCCGAGGCGGCAGACGAAAACCCCGAGGGTGAATTGGTGACTGTGCTCGGCACTCCGGGCGAGGCACAAGTCGAGGTCGCGAAGATTCTGGCGCGCGACGGCATTAGCGAAGAGCGCGATCCCGCGGCCCTCGCCGAGGCGGAGGCTCGCGGCGCCGCGCTGCGTCCAGTGTCGCTCGACGGCCGGCGCGATTTGCGCAAGTACCCGCTACTGACCATCGACCCAGTGGACGCCCGCGATCACGATGACGCGATCTACGTCGAGCGCCGTCCAGAAGGTTACCGCGCCTATGTGGCCATCGCCGACGTGAGCGAATACGTGCAGCCG
>JANOIG010000035.1:0-28185 GCA_031407405.1 Deltaproteobacteria bacterium | reverse complement strand
GCGTTCCTGGTGCCAAGATCGCCAACTCGTCATTGAGCACCCTCGGGGGTACTCAGTATGAGTGTAAGATCACGACGCAGCTTGATGCGGGCAAATGGTGGGTGTGGGCCTGTTCTGGTTGGATTGGTTACTATCCAACGCAGTTGGCGACCGATGTCCCAGCGAACCAAAGGATTACCTTCGATTGTTTGCATACCGGCGGCTGGGCATTTCAGTTTTTTGGAGAGGTTGCCGACCCTACTCCGGCATCGTGGACGGACGCGGACATGGGTCATGGCTTTCCGCTTTTCGGATACGGGGATGCCGCCTATATTCGAGAGCCGCGATTCTATAATGGCAGCTGGAATTGGATGGTGAATAACCCTGATACTTCGACGGCGCCCGGTTCTGGTTACGATCCCGCTTGCTATGCCATCGGCAGCATGCAGAGCGGCTCCGCACCCTGGACTCGTTGGTTTTATGTCGGCGGGCTCGGAGGAGACATGAATGGGTGCAACTAGATCTACCTGACGGCGATGACTAGGACAATAACAATGGCCAAACACACCATCACGGTCGCGCTCGGCACCGTGCTTGCCGTTGCGGTGCTCGCCACTACCGCCTGCGATTCAAGTTGCTCCAAAGATAGCGAGTGCGAATCCGATGAGTTTTGCGATCGAGTGGGGACCTGCGAGGAAGTTAAGCTCGACGTCAGGTACGGAACGCCCTGCGACGAATCGACCTATGACGGTATGGATCGCGATTTGAATACATGTGCCGCTTACTTGTGTCGCGAAGGTCGATGTCGTTCCTGTGAGTCCGATGGGGAGTGCGTCTCAGAGCATGGTGCGCCGGCTTGCAACGAATTGTCTGAGCCTGGTTGGCCTGGGCTGAGGTGCGGTGCCGTCGTAACTCAGCAGTGAGTCGTTGGCTGCCGGTCATATCCGGATAACAGATGTTCTGTCGGCGACTTGCGACTCATCATCACGGCGGGTGGCGGTGCGTTCAGCGAAACGGTGGAGACTAAGCTCTCGAGCTTTTCCTCCGAGCTCGTCGGTGGCAAGCTTCGGCTGCCCATCTCCCGGCAGTCGGAGATCGCAATGCTACCAGGGTTGAGGCTGCCGAATCGAGCTCGGCTGTGAGCAACCGCTTACGACTCCCGTCGCAGTCAGCTTCCGATGCGCCGTACACCTGGGTAGCGTTCGAAGCCGCGGTCGAAGGTCATGATCTGGTCGATGTCGTGACAGCGCAGCACCGCGATGTGCAGCGCATCTCGTGCTGACGTGCCAACGGTCGCGCCGAGAAGGATATCCTTCGCCATCAAGACCTCCGCTTCGGTGATCGGTAGCACGCCATCTACGACCCCGAGCAACGCGTCATATGCCGGCTGAATCGCGTCCTTGCGTCCGATCGCCATGTAACGATGCAGGATCTCCTGAAACATCTCCGCGTCGGTAACCAATCGATCCCCGGCGGCGATGTGCCGTTCGAGCATGCGCTGAGCGTCGATCTTGTGGGGGTGCGTTGCACCGACGAGGTACATTGGGATGTTGGAGTCGACCAGGATCACGGCATGTCCCCGCCGCGTCCACGATCGATTTCTGCCAACATTTGATCGATGTCGGGCGCGGGAAAAGCGTGGCCGGCGGCGGCCCGCACGGCCGCAATCCTTCGGTCTTGCGCGCGCTGTGGACGCTCCGCGAGGGCACGCTGGAGCGCCTGCCGTACCCATTCGGCCACGGTTGTGCCTTCGCGCGCAGCAGTACCCTGGATTTTCGCCAGTTCCTCATCGTCCATTAGAACCTGCAGGCGCTTACTCATAGTGTGAGTATAATTGACTCATGGCATGAGTCAACTGGCCTTGGGTCAGGCCCAACCCTTTGCCGGTGCACCCCACATCGACCGTCGGCAGCTTTGCTGGTGTATAGAATCCCATATACACTGTGCGGAAGGTTCAATTTCAGTGGGATGCCGGCAACAACACCAAGAGCTATACGAAACACGGGGTGTCGCCGGAGGAAGCCGAGTCTGTATTTCAGGACGAGCGACGGCTCGATTTTCGCGATCCGTTGCACTCTGCCACGGAAAACCGATTCGTCACGCTGGGTCGGAGCACCCATCCCCGGATTCTGCTTGTTGCGTGGACCCTGCGCGGCCGTCTCGTGAGGATCATTTCAATACGTCCGGCAAGCAAGAAGGAGCGAGTTGTGTATGAAACCCAGAGCCAGCGAGAAACGTGAGCGAGAGCGCTATCTGACCACCGACTTTGGTGACGCTCTCAGCCATCTAGAGCCGCTCAATCTCGACTTGGAGTTTCCTTCTCCGACGCAGTCCATCAGTTTGCGATTGCCTCGCGAGGTGTTGAACCAGATTCGCATGCTGGCTGACGAACGGGACGTTCCCTATCAGTCACTCATCAAGATATGGCTGGTCGAGCGACTCCAGAAGATTAGCGGCTAGACACTCCAAGCGCCCCGTGGGCTCAAGTTGCTGGGCGTTCGCGCCGCGGAGGTAGCGCAGCGACCCAGGGACTCGGGATATTTGGCCCGGATAGCGGGTCTGGCCCTAGGATCCGGCGGACATGTACGGCACTCGGATTTGGCTTCCGTGGGTCCTCTTGGGACTGCTCGGGCCCGGCTGCGCGCGCGACGCTGGGGCGCCCCAGACCCCCGACTCCTATGACTCCAATGCCCTGCAGAGCCTGCGCATCCCCGGCGGCCAGCGCTGTCTTCAGCTTCTCGACCAGCTGGGGGTCAAATACCAACGGCTGGGCCCGCGAGGCCGAGTCGACACCCCCGTGGAGGTGGTCGGAGACATCGCGGGCGTCCGCTATGTGACCGAGGGGCGCCCGTCACTGGTGTGCGACTGCCGCTTAGCCCTGGCGCTGCACTGGTCAGCGCCCGTCCTATTGGCCTGGAACGTCTCCGAGATCGAGCACTATGGCGCGTACGTCAACCGCACCACGCGTCAAGGTCGGCCGAGCCTACACTCGCGCGGCTTGGCTCTCGATGCCGCACGCTTCAAATTCTCGAGCGTGAGCCAGAGTGTGTCGGAGGACTACGCCCGGGGTTGGGGCCCAGGCTGCTGGCCAGAGGCACCGGCGCTCAACCAAATCGTGTGTCGCTTACGCAGCCTCGGGTTGTTCCGCGAGCTGATCACGCCGGATCACAATTCCGACCACCACGACCACGTGCACCTCGCCATCGTGCCATTATAATCCCATCGAGGCTTTCCCGAGACACGCTCGCATGACTGGACCTCGCATCGTCGTCCTGGACGGCTTTAGCTTGAATCCCGGTGATTTGAGCTGGGAGCCGCTCGCGTCAATCGGTGAGCTCAGCGTCCACGATCGCACGCCGTCCACCGAAGTGGTGGAGCGCGCGCGAGGGGCGAGGATCGTGCTGTCGAACAAGACAGTGCTCAGCGCCGAGGCGCTCGGCGCCCTGCCCGAGCTGGGTTACGTCGGCGTGCTCGCCACGGGCACCAACGTGGTGGACCGCGCGGCGGCCCGGGCTCGAGGCATCGTCGTCACCAACGTGCCCAATTACGGGGCCGACTCGGTTGCCGAGCACACGCTCAGCCTGATGCTCGAGAGCACCAAGCACCTGGCTCCGCACACCCTCGCCGTTCGCCAAGGCGCCTGGGCAGAGTCACCCGATTTCAGCTTCACCGTTGCCCCCGTCAACCTGCTGGCGCAGAAGACTCTCGGCATCGTGGGCTTCGGCGCCATTGGCCAGCGCGTCGCGGAGCTCGCGCGCTCTTTCAAGATGTCGGTCCTCGTGGCTCAACATGCCCGGGCCGCGATCCCCAACTCTCCCGGCCTGAGCGCATGCGTGTTGGACGAGCTATTTCGACGCTCGGACATCGTGTCCTTGCATTGCCCACTCACGCCCGAGACCACTCATTTGATCGATGCTCGGCGGCTCGGCTTGATGAAACCGACGGCGGTGCTCGTCAACACGGCCCGAGGCGGTCTGGTCGACGAAGCCGCTCTGGCCGAGGCGCTTTGCGCCGGCCACATCAAGGCGGCCTATCTCGACGTCCTCGCCGCCGAGCCCCCACCCGCCAACCATGCTCTGGTCGCGCTACCCAATTGTTGGGTCACCCCGCACATGGCCTGGGCTAGCGTCGAAGCGCGCGGCCGGCTGCTGGCCATCGCCGTGGACAATGTCCGAGCATTTCTCGCGGGTAAGCCCACAAACGTCGTGGCCTGACGTCTGCCCCATCTGGAGCCCGCGGGCGTGGCGGGGCCTCGCCTTGCGTGGCGGCGGCGCCGGCTGCTATGTGCCGACCCGGATTGAAAGCATGACCACCGCCGTAGAAGAGACCTTCAAGGCCATTCGCCAGGCGTGCTCGGCGAGTACCTGGTCCCAAGCGGTGGAGCTGGTTCGGGCCTCTGCCGTGGCCGGGGTGAGCGAAGACGGTGACGAGATCGTCTGCCGGGTGCGCACTCCGACCCGCGTGGTGGCACCCACGGTCAGGCTGTATCCGGCCGATGAAGAGTGGGATTGTGACTGCGATAGCAAGGCACCCTGCTGCGAGCACATCGCGGCCGCCGTCATCGCAGTGCGCCGAGCTCACCTGGAAGGCGGGAGCCTACCGAGCGATGAACGGTCCGGGGCACACCTCGCGTATCGTTTCAAAAGCGCGCGACAACACCTGATCCTGGAACGCTTCGTGGTGAAGCCCAATGGTGAGGCCGAGCTCCTCGAGCGCAGCGTGGCGGGGATAGCGTCGAGCGCCAGCGACACACGGCGGCTGACCCCCACTCAAAGTGACATCGCGTTCGACCTGTTGATGGGCAGCAAGCTCCACGGCCCGCTCGCGGGTGACAGCCTGGTGGGTGTGCTAAAGGCACTCGCGGGCGCGCCGCACGTGGAGCTCGACGGCAAGCCGATCGAAATCGACGGCACTCCGATCAAGCCGGTGGGCCTCGTCACGGATCACGGCCGAGGTTTCAAGGTGGTCCTCACGCGCGATCCTCGCGTCACGGACGTGATTGCGCCGGGGGTGGTGCGTTGTGGTGATCGGTTGCACGTGCTCAGCGACACGGACGTGACCGGGCCCTCGCTCGAACGTCTACCGAGCGAACGGGTGTACGGCGCCCGCGATGTCTCGACCTTGGTCACCGAGGTCATCCCGCAACTGATCAAGCGCTTCAACGTGGAAGTCCGCACAGAGAAGCTGCCCAAGATGACGCGTAGCCTCAGGCCCAGCGTTGCGCTCGATGTCGAACAGGAAGGTAATACGCTGAGCGTGTTGGCGACGCTGGTGTACGGCACCTCCGCGCGCATCGACGCCGGGCACCTCATCCACCTGGAAGGCGACGTGCCGATTCGCGACGAAGAAGCCGAACGCCGAGTCCTGCGCCGTCTCAAGGATCAACTCAACCTCGTGCCGGGCAACCGCATGATACTGAACGGGGAGCCTGCTGCTGCGCTCGCGGAGCGGCTCGACAGCTGGAGCGGTGAAATTCGGGGCCGATCCCCGGCCGGCTTCATCGAACGGCGCACGCTCGAAGCCCGCGTGGGTTTCGAGGGCGGCGCATTGTCCATCGACTTCTCCGTGGCGGGCAGCGAGACACCACGCCACGCCAAAGCAGAAGCGGTGCTCGCCGCCTGGCAGGGTGGCATGAGCCTGGTGCCGTTGAGCGACGGAGGCTGGGCACCATTGCCAGCGGGGTGGCTCGAGCAACACGGCCGACGCGTGGCTGACCTGTTGGACGCCAAGCGCGCGCAAGCCGATGGTCCTCTACCTGCCTATGCCCTACCCGCTTTGGCTCAGCTGTGTGGTGACCTCGGGGTCGCCCCTCCCGGCGACCTCGGGCGGCTGGCCCCGCTGATTCGCGGCTTCGAGTCCGTTCCGGAGGCTCCACGCCCGGCAGATCTGACGGCCGAGCTGCGCGACTATCAACACCACGGCGTCAACTGGTTGTGTTTCCTCAGAGACGCGGGCCTTGGGGCGACCCTCGCCGACGACATGGGCCTGGGCAAGACCCTACAGGCGCTCTGCGCGCTCAAAGGCCGTACGCTCGTCGTCTGCCCGCGCAGCGTGCTGTTCAATTGGCAAAAGGAGGCCACGCGCTTTCGCCCTGCCCTGGCGTGCGCCGTTTATCATGGCCCCAAACGCACGCTCGATGCCACGGCCGACATCACCATCACTACCTACGCCGTCTTGCGCATCGACCAAGACCTCTTGGCTAGCCAAAGCTGGGACGTGGTGGTGCTGGACGAAGCGCAGATGATCAAGAACCCCGACAGCCAGGTGACCCAGGCCGCCTATCGGCTGAAGGCGGACTTCCGCTTGACCCTCAGCGGCACGCCCGTGGAAAACCGTCTGGAAGAGCTGTGGAGCCAGTTTCATTTCACGAACCCGGGGTTGCTCGGCGGTCGGCAGTACTTCCAGGATCAATACTCGAGCCCCATCGCCGAGGGTCGGGCAGACGCGGCCAAGGCGCTGCGCAGCAAGATTCGGCCTTTTCTGCTCAGGCGGCTCAAGAGTGAAGTGGCGCGTGAGCTGCCCCCTCGGACCGACCTGGTGCTGGAATGCGATTTGAACGAGAACGAGCGAGCGGTGTACGATGCCATCCGCGCCGCCACTCAGAAAGAGGTGGTCGAGCGCTTGAAGGCGGGCGGTAGCGTGCTCCAAGCGCTCGAGTCGCTGCTGCGGCTGCGGCAAGCAGCCTGTCACTCGGCGCTCGTGCCGGGGCAACAAGCAGCCAGCTCCAGCAAGGTTCAAGAGCTGCTGGCGGCGCTCGACCAGGCCACGGCCGAAGGCCACAAGTCGTTGGTCTTCTCGCAATGGACCAGTTTCTTGGACTTGATCGAGCCGCACCTCGCGGCTGCGAACATCCCTGCCTTGCGTCTCGACGGCAGCACGCGCGACCGCCAGGCCGTGGTCGATGCCTTTCAAACCAGCTCCGGCCCTCCCGTATTGCTATTGAGCTTGAAAGCGGGGGGGACCGGGCTCAACCTGACCGCGGCTGATCATGTCTTTTTGATGGATTTGTGGTGGAACCCGGCGGTGGAAGATCAAGCGGCTGACCGCGCGCACCGCATTGGGCAAGAGCGTCCGGTATTTGTGTACCGCCTGGTCACCAAAGATACGGTGGAAGAGCGGATCGTCGATTTGCAGCAGCGAAAACGCGGCATCGCCGATGCGGCGCTGGGCGACGCCGATCAAGCGGGGGGCCTCACCCGCGATGATTTGCTCACTCTGCTCGAGTAAGCTCAGCGCATGACCGGCCCCGACCCGAACCGTAAGCGCACGCGCACGCGACCTCGACTGCCATCCAAGGAAGGCGACTCGCCACGCACCCGCACGCGACCCCCACTCCCCGTAAAGGAAGTCGACCCGCCACGCCGCGGGCTGTTGGGCACGGCGAGCCTCGCCGATTTCACGAACCGTTGGCTGCAGACTCGAACCAACCGCACGCAGCGGGGTGATCTACAAAGGGTACGTGATCACGTGATCCCCATCCTCGGGTCCAAGCGGCTGATGGACTTACGCCCCGAGGACGTCGTCGATGCGGTGCGCCAGATCGAACGCAAGAAAGGCATCAACGAGAAGAGCGTGAAGAACGCCCACGCCGTCCTTTACGAACTATTGGACGCCGCGATCAGCCAGGGCTTGGTGGACCATGCCTGCCGGGTTTCAGCCGCCGACCTTTGGCCCGCGGAAGCCGCCTCCCCCGTCCGACAGCGTTTCAGCGACGCCGAGGTCGTCGCTCTGACCCACGACGAGCGACTCGACGCTGACCTACGCGTCTACAATGCTCTCGCTTTCTACTCGGGTGAGTCGGAGCGCGTGCTCTGCAGCCTGCGCTGGAGAGACTGGCCGGGCCAAGTAGAGCCCCACCCGGTGCTCACCCAAACACTCGAGGACTGGCGGCGGAGCGGCTTCGAAGCGGTGTACGGCAGGCCCCCCGTACCGGATGATTGGCTCGTGCCGCGGCGCTCGGACCCGACACAGCCCCACACCGAAGGCTCGGTCTACAAGGCCTTCCGGCGCTGCTGCGTGAAATTGGGCATCAAGACTCGCTCGCCCCACGCGATCAAAAACACCTTTGCGGCGCCTCCGGCGGCCGAAAGCGTTGCCTCGGATGGGTTGGAATCCAGCGGTGTTGGCCCTACAATTCCAAAGCCATGACCCCACCCGTGTACATCGTCGGCATTGCCCGCACGCCCATCGGCTCATTCCTCGGCTCACTGTCGTCCCTGACGGCTCCTGCCCTTGGGGCCGCAGCAATCCGAGCTGCCGTGCAACGCGCCGGCCTACAAGCAAGCCAGGTGGATGAAGTATTGATGGGCAATGTGTTGTCCGCGGGTATCGGACAAGCTCCAGCGCGCCAGGCGGCGATCGGCGCTCAGCTGCCCGAGTCGGTCCCCTGCACCACCGTCAGCAAGGTGTGCGGGTCGGGGATGCAGGCCATCATCCAGGGCTGTCGTAGCATTCTGCTAGGTGATGCACAGGTCGTGGTCGCCGGTGGGATGGAATCGATGTCCAACGCGCCGTACTACGTGAGCCGGGCGCGCACTGGCTTGCGCATGGGCCACGGCGAGCTCACCGACGGCATGATCACCGACGGCCTTTGGGATCCCTACAACGATTTCCATATGGGTCGCGCGGGTGAGCTGTGTGCGCAGCGTTACGAGCTCGACCGCGCTCGACAGGACGCCTTTGCCGCCGAAAGTTATGGGCGGGCCCTACGCGCTCAACGCGAGGGGTGGTTCAAGGAGGAGCTGGTGAGCGTCGAGGTGCCCCAGCGCAAGGGCGCACCGCTGCACGTGGAGGAAGATGAAGAGCCCGGCCGTGGCAACGTGGAGCGCCTCGGGGAGCTGCGGCCGGCCTTTGAGAAAGAGGGCACCATCACCGCGGGCAATGCCTCGAGCGTCAACGACGGAGCGGCGGCTGTGGTGCTGGCGAGCACGGCCGCGGTCGACAAGCTCGGCCTTTCGCCCCTGGCACGGGTGCAGGGGCACGGTGCATTCGCGCAAGCGCCGGCGTGGTTTACCACCGCACCCGCGCAAGCCAGCCGGAACGCGCTAGGAAAACTTGGCCTGGCTCCAGACGCGATCGATCTATGGGAAATCAACGAGGCCTTCGCTTGCGTCACGCTGGCGTGTAGCCAGCTCTTGGGGGTCAGCGCCGAGCGGGTCAATGTTCACGGAGGTGCGGTGGCACTCGGTCACCCGATCGGCGCCTCGGGGGCCCGGGTCGTGGTCACGCTGGTCTCGGCGTTGCGTCGGCGTGGGCTGGGGCGCGGCCTGGCGACATTGTGCATCGGAGGCGGCGAAGCATTGGCGCTGGTCGTCGAAAGCGTTTGATCCGGGCGCATGCTGACCGAGCGCGCGGCGCCTGACCTCGAGCAGGCGCAATCCAAACCGGCGACGTTCTTCGACGGCGTGCGCGCATTGCGCGACGGCGCTGGCTTCGTCAGGCAGCGACGCGGGGCCTGGCCCGCGGCGGCCATGCCCGGAGTGATCGCCCTCGTCCTTTCGGCGCTGCTGGTCTGGTTGTCGTTTGATCGCCTCGGCCCGTGGCTGAGCCAGGTGCTATTGCCGGAGGTCAGCAGCTGGTACGGCCAGGGCGCGAAAACGGCGCTGCGCTGGCTGGCATCGGCCATAGCGGCATATTTTTCGCTGTTATTCGCTGTATTGGTCACGCCCATGCTCAGCGCACCTGCCCTCGAGCACCTGGTGCGGCTCCAAGAAGCTGCGCTGGGGGCTCCGGAGCGACCCCAGCACAGCATCTGGTATGAGCTCCGCTGCGGCATCGAGGCACAGCTCGTCGCGCTCGGCCTCTTCGCCCCCGTGTGGTTGGTCCTATGGCTGCTGAGCGCGCTGCTCCCGGTCTTGGCGGTACTGCTCGTGCCGCTCGAAGCGCTGCTGGTGGCGCTGGCGCTGGCATGGAACCTTCTGGATTATCCATTGAGCCTGCGCGGCGTTCGAGCGCGTGCCCGGCTCGGGCTGCTACGTCGACATCCTGGTCCAGTCTTGGGCTTTGGCTTGGCCTTCGCCTTGGCCTCGTGTGTGCCTGGCGCGGGTCTCGTTCTGTTACCGATCGGGGTGGTGGCCGCGACGCGATTGACGTGGCGCATTCTACCCTTCGCGCCTGCGCTGCTAGATGCGGCTAATCCCGGCGCATGACGCCGCGAGCGCTGAGCACCGCGCCTCGCCTAGCGGCCGATGGTCCGGCGGCCGACAAATCTCGTCAGTCAGCTGGATGGGAGCGCTTTCTCGATTTGCATTCCGCGGCCTTGTCTGCCAAGTTCCCGGTCCCTTGGCGAACCCGAGCGAATCCGTACAGTGTAAGCCCCTTCAGGTCGTCGTTGACGGCAAAGGGGTCGAGCGAGCAATCAAGCACCTCAAGCGAAAGCTGGCGGCCGAAGGCCTGCTGCGTGAGCTGAAGAAACGGCGGCACTACATGAAGCCGTCGATCAAGAAGCGGAAGAAGATTGCTGAGGCTGCTCGGCGTCGGCGCAAGCGCGAACGCATCATCGAGTGAGCGCCATCATCGGGTGAGCGACCGGGGTCGCTCACGGGCGGTGGCTTAGCTCGAATTAGCAGGGGTGTTTCAGCGTCTGCGCTGAGCCGCCCTAGTGCCACGGAGTCGGACTACTAGGACGGGTGCCGCAAATGAAAGGACTTTGGGCGAGTCAGCGCGTCGTAACCGAAGCGTGACAGGGTGCAACCCCGCCCAGAATCCTTTACGCCGGTCCAGGCCAACGCCGGATCCAGGTAGTCGCAGCGGTTCATGAAGACCGTGCCGGTCTCCAGCTGATCGCCGAGCCGCAACGCGGCCTTCTCATCCGACGTCCAGATGGACGCCGTCAGGCCATACCGGCTGTCGTTCATCAGCGCGAGCGCTGCCTCGTCACTCTTGACGGGCATGATGCCGACGACGGGCCCGAAGCTCTCTTCGTTCATCACGCGCATGTCGTGGGTCACTTTGACGAGCACTTGCGGCGCAAGGTACGCCGTACCCGGCGCATCCGCCGCGAAGCGCTTGGGATCAACCAGCGCCTGGGCTCCTCCAGCCAATGCCTCGCGGATCTGCTCGCGCACGAAGTCAGCGGCCGAGGCCCTGACCATGGGCCCTAGCGTGACCTCGGGATCCAGTGGACGGCCGAGACGGTACTCGTTCGTCAAGGCGACAAACGCCTCCACGAACCGCTCGTAGAGTGGCTCGGCCACGTAGACGCGCTCGACTCCACAGCACGACTGCCCTGCATTGAAAAATGCGCCGTCCACCAGGTTCTCGACCGCGGCCCCGAAGTCGGCATCCGCTCTCACATACGCAGGATCTTTGCCGCCCAGCTCGAGACCGACGCCGATGCGGCGCGCCGCCGCCGCTCGTTGCACCGCGTCTCCGCCGGAAACTGAGCCGGTAAATGCCACGAAATCAACGCCACCGCTGGCGATCAACGCACCGATGCCCGCATGATCGGCGTGCACGAGCTGGAACACGTCGCGCGGAAAACCAGCCTCCCCGAGGGCCTCTCGAAAACGCTCGGCGCACAGCGGCGTCTGCTCCGAGTGTTTGAGGATGACCGCGTTGCCGGCGATCAGCGCCGGCAGGATGGAATTGACGGCCGTCAGATACGGATAATTCCAAGGTGCGAGCACGAGCACGACGCCCAATGGGTCACGCCGAATGAAGCGTGAAAATCCAGCTTTGGGCCCCACGTCAAAATCGCGCAGCGCATCCGGTGCCACCTCCGCCATGTAGGTGGCGCGTTCGGCGACACCCCGCACTTCGGAGGGACTGTGCCGAAGCGGCCGGCCCATTTGCCAAGTCAACTCGACCGCTATCTCGTCCCGCTTGGCAGAGAAACGTTCCACAAAACCCTGCGCCAGCTGACAGCGCTGCCCGATGGGCACCCCGCGCCATTCGACCTGGGCCCGCCGCGCCCGCGCAACTACGGCCGCGAGCTCCGCATCGTCAGCGAGCGGCCGCTCGACGTACAACGAACCATCGATCGGCGAAAACGTGCGCTGTATCCGCGACATGTCGACTCAGGCCCTGCCCCAATTGGCCTCGACAGCCTGGCGCCCCCCTCGCGGACTGTCAACCGACGAGGAGCACGGGCAAGAGCGGATGACGCCGCTCCTGGGCGTCCAGCTCGGCCTGGACAATCTTGCCCACCAGCGCGCTGCAGCCCCCACAGCCCGACGCTGCCCCACAGGCCTCCGAAACGGCGCCAACCGTCGCCCCTCCGGAGCGCACGCAGCGCCTGATTTCCCGGTCTGTTACTCCGCGACAATGACAAACAATCATTCTTCAATCCGCTGCTGTACGAGGCTCCGCAGCCTCACGACCTCAGAATAGCTTGATGATAACCAGATTCAATAAAGAACCGACATGGCAGCCATAAGTTATTGAAATGAATGATATTTAGGAATCCAAAATCGGGTGATAATGACTTCCAAGGACTTGTTCCGTCCCGGCACGTGGCGGGTTGAGGGGCGTTCGGTCCGCCATTTCCGGGTCGATGCGGAGCCGCGGCGTGCTCCGGCGCGGTGCCCGCACCAGGCTCGCCCGCCTACGCGGGTGGAGAGCAGCAGGCTGATGGTTACGACACGATCCGCGGGACCTCTCGCACGTCTCCTGTATGACTCGAGGCGCGCCGCTCGAACGTGTCGCGCAAGTCGTTCACATCGCCAGGCCGATGGACCGTCCATTCTCGGACCTTCCGCTCTGCGACTGAGACTCAGCTTCAGCATCAGCAGCCGCACGGCGGGCGAGCAATGCGAGCGAAGTGGACATCCCGCCTGCTCCGGCGAATGTGCTAGCGCCGTTATCGGTTGTTACTGCTGGCTCGCGGATCTAACGTGTCCGCCTAACCCCTGTTGGAGGCCGGAGATGAAGGGCAACGCTGGAGTCATTGACGCACTGAACGCCGTGCTCACCGCAGAGCTGACCGCGATCAATCAGTATTTCATTCACCACAAGATGTGTGACAACTGGGGTTATCCGTCCCTCTCCAAGCACAAGCGTGAGGAATCCATCGAAGAGATGAAGCACGCGGACATGGTGATCGACCGCATTTTGTTCCTCGACGGCGTACCCAACATGCAGCGGCTCAGCCCGGTCAGCGTGGGCGAAGACCCCATCGAGCAGCACAGGCTAGACCTGGCTTTAGAGGTCGAAGCCTATCAGCGGCTGAACGATGCCATCGCGCTCTGCCGCAACGCGGGCGACAACGGCACGCGGGAAATGTTGGAACGCATTCTGAAAGAGGAAGAAGAGTCCATCCACTGGCACGAAGCGCAGCTCTACCTCATCAATCAGCTAGGCAAAGAAAACTACCTGACCGAGCACATCAACGACGAGTGACACGCGCGCTTGGCCCCCGCACTTGCGGGCCAGGTGCGGCGACCCATCAAGGGACGATGAGAGATCAGTCCACCTGCTCTAGGGCCTCGACCAGCTCATCGGGCTCGACGAGCTGGGTGAAGCGCTGGGCCTCGCCGCCATCGGATTTGAAGAGAATGAGCATGGGCAGGCCGCGCACCAAGTGCTCCTTCATGGTGGCCTTGACCAAGGGATCATCAACGTCGGTGGCGTCGACCTTCACTGCTACGAAGCGCCCTGCTTCACGCTGAACACCCGGGTCGGTGAACGTGTACTTTTCCATCTCCTTGCACGCCACGCACCAGGCGGAGGTGAAATCCACGAGTAACGGCCGTGCTGCCGTTAGCGCCTTCTTGCGCGCTGTTTCGGTGAGTGTGGCGACACCGGAGTGGTCCCCAGCAGGCTCCCAGGACAGGCCGCCCTCCGGCTTCATCCATCCCATCAAGAACAGGAAAGCGCCCGCCGAGGTCAGCGCAATTCCCAGCGCCTTGCTGAGCCGGGTACCGAGGTGCGCTCCCTCGAAGGACTTGTGAACCGCACCCAATAGCAACCCAACCGCGCTGACCGCGGCGCACGCGAGGAGGAATTTCACTCCCGGGTCGGCGTGACGTGCCAGCACGGGGAACGCGCTGGAAAGGAAATAAAGCGCTACCACCACGAGCACCAGCCCCATCACGGATTTGACGTGCAGCATCCAGCGCCCGCTCTTCGGCAGCTGGAGAGCGAAGGCGCCGACGAGAAAAAAGGGCACCCCCAAGCCAACCGCAAACGCCGCCATCAACCCCGCCCCAAGGCCCGCGCTTTGTGTCTTGGTGATCCAGGCCAAGATGCCGGTCAAGAAGGGCCCGGTACACGGCGCGGCAATGGGACCACAGATCATGCCCAACACCAACGCCCCCCAGAGCCCGGAGCCACCTGACGTCGCCAACCGGTTCTTCAACCCGGAGGGCAAGTCCAGATCGAAAGCGCCAAACATCGAGGCGGCCAGCGCCAAGAACAGGGCACTCAAACCGACGATGACCCAGCGGCTGGACAGGATGCTGCCGAACACGCCACCTGTGATCCCAGCCAGCACGCCGAGTGGAACGAAGACGAGCACGATGCCGGCAACGAACGCGGCCGACAAGGCGAGCCCTTGCCAACGGCTCTCGACGCTGCGTGCGCCAAACACGCTCACGGTCACCGCGACCATCGGGTAGACGCAGGGCGTGAAGCTCACGAGCAGCCCGCTGGCAAAAGCGGCCAGAGCCGCATACAGGGGCCCCTCAGACAGTGCCGCGGAGAAGCCGCCGTCGCCAGGTGCGGCCCAGGCCAAGTCGCTCACCGAGGTCAGGAGCGCGAGCACGACCCCCACCGCCAGAGACCTCCAGGCAGCGCGGCGGTTCGACATGCGCCCTTGTAGCATATTCAGATTTTGGCTCCCGCCTCGACCTCCAGCAAGGCGAGCAGGTCACGCGCGCGTGTGAGCTCCGCCGTTAGCCCCACCCGCAAGGCGACTCGCCCGCCGTCGGCGCGCTGCACGAATTCCTCGAGATACTGCCGGGCCCCCGCGCGATCCCCTTGACGATGAGCTAGCTCACCGAGCACGAAGCGGCCGTAACCCTGACCGCAGGGTGCGGCCTCGAGCGCTTGCCGAGCCTCCGAAAAGCTCGGCGAAGCCGGGCCAGCGGAAAGCGGACCGGCGTTAGCGCGCGCCAACACGAGCTGAGCCTCATACAGCGGCCGGGCCGTCGTGCCCCAACGTACGGCGCGTTCGAACGCCACCGCGGCCGCCGAATATTCCTCCCGGAAATACAAAACGCTACCCAGCGTCCACAGGTGGAAGGCCCGCCGCGACGCGGGACCGACGCGGCTCGCGCGCCGCAGCTGATCGATGGCTTCACGATGGCGCCCCAATCCCAGATAGGCGCGGGCCAAATCCTGACAGGCCACGTCTGCCATCACGCCCAGCTCGACCGCGGCGCGCGCTATTTCGCTGGCTTCATCGAAACGTTCCGCTTCCATGTGCGCCAGGTAAAGCTGCCGGAGCAGCATGGCCCGCATCGTGCGGTCCGTGCCGGCCTTCGCGAGCCCACGCGTGGCGTACTTGGCCCGAGCCCCCGAGGACTGGGCCAAGGTGGCCTTGCGGAGAAGATCCTCCGGTTTGTTTTCAGCGCTCGAGGCCATGAGTTTCTACCGCACAGAGTAGTCGCACCTGTACAAGCGTCCAGTTTTTGACACTCTTCCCAGGATGCTTCCCTCTTCGGCTTAGCACGTCAAGACAGCCACCCGCCCGGGCCCCGAGGCCGCGGCTGGGATACGGCGCAGAAGCGTGCCCGGACCCGCGCGAAAAGCGTTCTGAACTGGCGCAGTCGGATGGGGATTGTTAGGTGGAGAAAGAACGTGAGCACCCGGCGCACCCATTTCAACTCGGTCCCGCTGCAACGTTTGCTCCTTCGTGAGGGGCTGCCGATTCGGGCCGCATCCCACGCGCTCAGCCATTTGGCCGACCCGCGCGCGACGGCAGCATGCGGGCTGGCGCTGCTCCTTGCCCTGTGCGGGCTGGGTTGTGGCAGGAAGGCCACCGTGGACGATTGCCAGCAGATTGTGAAGCGCATCGTCGAGCTCGAGCTCGAGAGCGTAGTGCCTGAACAGGACCTGGGCTCTGAAGTACGCGACGTGCAACAGGCGCTGCGCGAGCGCGCCCTGTCGGACTGCGTCGGCCGCCGCATCACCGAAAAGTCGCTCGCGTGTGTGGCGGCCGCGAAGAGTGCTGCCCACGTCATCGACGAGTGCTTCGATTAGCGGAGGGGTTGGAGAAGCTGGCCGAGCTTGGCTACGGCGTTTGGAATGTTGGGGCGAACGCTGAGCAGACCGTCCATTGGATCGCCCCGTTCGAGCACGCGCGCGGGCACCGTAAACATGGTCAACAGCCGCGGATCGAGCGCCATGTGGACCTCTTCCCAGTGGAGCGGCGTCGACACGCTGGCCCCGGGATAGGCACGCACCGAATACGGAGCAACAATCGTGCGTGAGCGACCGGTCTGCCCCGTGTCGATGTAGATGCGGCCTCGGCGCTCGGACACCCGGCGCTCCATCGTCGCTACCTCCGAGTGCCGCAGCTGCACGAGCCGACCAATCAGCTCCACTAGGGCCTTGGCCGTGTCAAACGAGATGCCGGGCCCAAGCGGGATCAACACGTGCAACCCGGATTGGCCAGAGGTCTTTGGATAACCGACGAGCTCGAGCTCGGCCAAGATCTCTCGCAGAGATAGCGCGAGCCTGACCCCCTGATGCAACGGCTGCTCACCGAGGTCGAAGTCGATGGTCAAAAAATCGCAGCATTCGAGCGCTTGCTGGCGGCAGGCGAGCACATGCAGGGGAATGCAGCCGAGATTCACGATATGGAGCAGAGCGTCCGCGCTGTCGACCAGAAACGTGGCCACTGTTTTGCCGTCACGCTCTTCGTCGCGCAGCGACAAGGTCTGGATCCAGTCGGGAGTGCCTCGCGGCACATTCCACTGATAAAAGCTCTTGCCGGTGATACCGTCGGGGTATCGAACCAACATCACCGGGCGGTCCTCGAGATGTGGCAATAGAGTGTCGGAGATCGCCGCGTAGTAATCGAGCATGTCGCCTTTGGTGTAGCCGTCATCCGGCCAGAACACCTTGTCCCGATTGCTGAGGACGACTCGCGACCCGGTTTCGAGAGGTGTGCTCCGAGCGGCGTCGCTCGCTGCCGTGAGCTCGGGCTCCGCGGCTGGTGGAGCTACGTCGGGCATCTCATCGGGAGGTGCGGCCTGGCACGACCGCGGATCGATATCCTCGCGGATGCCCAAGAAGACCGCCATGCGCAGGCGCTTGTCCGGTGTCCACTCCAGATACTCTACGCGCACGACCACGCATGGCTCGACCCAGATGCGTTCACCCTGTGAAGGCAGGGGCTCACCCACCGCAGGATCATCCGCGCGGCGCAGTGGCTCCAGCCGCTTCAGTAGGTCGTCGATGCTGCCTTCACTGAGGCCACTGCCGGCGCGCCCCCGGTACAGCCACTGCTCGCCGTCCCACGTGGCGAGCTCCAGAGCCCCCAGCCTTTTACGATGGCTCTTGCCGGTGACCCAGCCCACCACGACGAACTCGTCCTCCCGGCCACACTTGATCTTGATCCAATCCTGGGTGCGGCCCGGACCCTCGCGGTAAGGGCCTGCCGCCAACTTGGAGACGACCCCCTCGAGGCGCTGCTGGCGACACCACTCGAAGAGTGGACGACCGTCATCCGCGATGTGGTCGAGCACCCAGATGATACCGCGCCCGGGCAACAGCTGCTTGAGCAAGCGCTTGCGCTCAACCAGTGGCAACGCGCGCAAATCATGGCTGCCCACCTGCAACAGATCGAACACGATGTAGTTGATGGGGCAGTTGAGCCGGGCTTGATGCACATCCACGGGCTGGCGCGCGTGAATGCGAGGCGCCAGCCGTTGAAAAGACGGCCGACCTTGCTCGTCAAAGGTCACGATCTCTCCATCGAGCACGAGCCGCTCGGGAGGCAACGCTCGCACGGCCCGCACCACCTCGGGATAGTTGATGGCGGCAGGCCTCCCGCTGCGGTAGCGCAGCGCCACGGCATCACCCTGCTTGTGCGTCACGATGCGCACGCCGTCGAGCTTCAGCTCGTAGATACGACCGCGCTCTTGGAGCTCGCCGCCACGCGTGGAGCACAACATCGGCACCAGGTCGGCGCCGATTGCGCCGGCTGGCTTGGCACCAAGGGCGGCGGCTTCGTCCGCGAGTGCCTGGGCAATGTCCGCGCGCCGGCTCAGCTGATCGATGCTCAGCCCAGACAACACGCTGTGCGGCTGCTTTTGAGTGATGTCTTCACCGACGCGGCAGTGTACGTCCGGCTTCTTGAGCAACAGCCACTGCCGCTGGGCGCGGCTCTCACCCTGTTTGTTCTTGCCCGTCAACACGAGCGCGAAGCGGCCCTGTAGCTTCTGGCCGAACAGCAGAAAATCGAGCTTCCCCTTCTGCTCACCCACTTCTGGGGGTTGCTCCAGGTACTGCACGCGCCCAATGTCCCAGACAATCATCGGGCCTGCGCCGTAGTTGCCCTCCGGGATCACGTCCTCGAAGTCGAGGTATTCGAGGGGATGGTCCTCGGTTTGCACGGCCAGGCGCTTGTCCGCCGGGTCGAGGCTCGGCCCCTTGGGCACTGCAAAGCTGGTCAGGGTTCCGCCCATCTCCAGCCGGAGGTCGAAATGCATGCGCCGGGCGCCGTGCTGGTGGACGACGAAATCGCCCCGCCAGGTCTCGCGCGCCCTGTTTATGCGTTCAGCCCCAAAAGGCTCATTTGTGCGGGTCGGGTCCCGCTTATCCCGGTAGCTTTCGAGATCGTCTGCAGAACTTTTCGTCAACGGAGGCGCCGTCCGGTAGCATACCACCATGCCGGCACGTGCCATCTCCTCCGCGACGATTTCCTTCGGTCTCGTCGCCATCCCCGTGAAGCTGTTCACCGCCACGTCTTCCCAGCAGGTGCATTTCAATATGCTGCACCCGGAGACCAAGACGCGGGTGCAACAGCAGTACATCACGCCCGCCACCGGAGAGGTGGTCAGCCGCAGCAGCCTCGTGAAGGGCTACGAATACGCCCGCGGGCAATTCGTGGTTTTCAGCGAGGCGGAGCTGAAGTCGCTCGAAGCCGAACGCTCGAACAGCATCGACATCGTCGAGTTCGTCCCGCTCTCGAGCGTCGACTTGTTGCAGGTCGAAAAGACGTACTACCTGGGCCCCGACAAGGGCGGCGACAAGGCGTACCGTTTGCTGACCGAGTCGATGCAACACACGAACAAGGTGGCGGTCGGGCGCTGGGCGGCACGCGGCAAGGAACAGTTGGTGCTTTTGCGGCCCTACAAGACCGGACTGGTGCTGCACCAGATGTTTTACGCCAATGAGGTCCGCTCCTTCGAGGAAGTGGACACCGGCGCTACCTTTCAGTTCAAAGACATCGAATTGAATCTGGCGGAAAAGCTGATTGCAGAGCTGAGCGTCGACTCGTTCCAGCCCGAACGTTACAAGGACGAATACGCGACGCGCATATTGGCCGCCGTGGATCAGAAGGTCGCGGGTGAGCAGGTGCACGTGGCGCAAGAAGTGCCTCGCGCACAGGTCATCGACTTGTTCGAGGCGCTCAAGCAGAGCCTCGAGCACGCTCAAACCGGAGGCAAGACCGTCGCCAAGACGGCGCCCACCGAAAAGGCCGACACCAGCGCCGCGGCAGCGGAGGAGGTCGGCCCTCGCCCCGTAAAAAAAGCGTCACCGCGTAAGACGCGGGGCCGAAAGGCTGGCTGACAATGACTCTGGAAATCCTCGTCGTCTCTTTGGCAGTGCTGGCGTACCTGTGCGGGTCCTACGCCGACGAGCGGCGCTCGAGGCGACACGGCAAGAAGCTGCGCCGCCTTCGCGACGACAAGAGCGAGCGGCCGCGCATGCCGCTGCCTTCCTCGCCTTAGCCAACCCTACCCGGGGGCGGCGCTGAGCTCCTATTTTCCTGTGTCGCCCGCGCCGTAGCTTTGCACGCGCTCCCCACCCACCTAGGAAAACGGGCTCCGCGCGCTCGGAGTAGATTTCCGGGGATGTCGCTGCTAACCCCACAAGGTCCAGTGACCACGAAGCCGCGGCGCATCAGGGTCACTTCGCCGGCTCACGCATGGCCGTCCACACCTGGCGAACCCCACTAAGGAGCATCGAAGGAAACAATGACTGCAACAAAGACTACGAAACTGACAAAAAGCCAGGTAATTCTCGCGCTGAGCGAGCAAACGGAGCTTTCAAAGAAGGACGTGGGGCGTGTGTTCGAAGCCTTGTCCGAACTGGTTGCCAAGCAACTGGTTGGGCGCGGTAGCCCGGGCGAGGTGACCATCCCGGGGCTGTTCAAGCTCAAGGCGGTAAAGAAACCAGCCACCAAAGAGCGGGAAGGCATCAACCCCTTCACCAAAGAGCCCATCACCATTGCCGCTAAACCTGCGAGCAAGAAGGTCAAAGCGATTCCGATCAAGGCGCTCAAAGAAATGGTGCAGTAGATCGGACTTCGATGCCCATGCTGGGGCTCCGCGAGTAACGGAGCCCCGCTCATGAAGCAGACCGGCCACCGCTCCGTCAGCGCCGTTCGCCGCGTCTTCAGGAATGCACTGTCGCGGCAATAGCGACGCGGCTCGCCGGGGGGCTACGACTGGGACGCGAACCCCGTCGTCTACGGTGACCGTCGTTCGCATAACGCACGACAGCTAAGCGGCAGGCGTGGCTCGTCCGCTTCTGCTGTGAGTTCGGCACGTGCGATGAGAATCCTACTTCGGTTTGGGACGGTAGGAAACTCCAAGTCGTCGCCTCAATACGCAGGACCAAGCCAACCGCATGCAGCGCCAAGACCTTGGCCGCTAGTAGCCGACGTCGAGGCCAAAGTCTTCGTTGACGCTCGCGACATCCGCATCCACTACGAAGAATCCTGTGGGACCATCCCTGCGCTTGATGTTGATGGTCACCGTTTCCCCCGCGAATACCGTCAGGTCTACGCAGTTCGGCCGCACGCATAGCAAGTAGCTCCCGGCCTCCAAAGCGTGGCTGTAGCGCCCCGAGACGTGGCTCTCCAGGTCGGGTTGCCGCATATCCAGCAACGCTACGGCCTCAGATTCAACGGCGACCGGGGCGTCGACCCGCCAGATCTGCAGGGTCGCCTCGCCGAAAGAGCATTCCTGACAACCACTTGTCACAACGTCGCTCGACTCTGCCACGATACCTGCGACCCCCGTACCTCGCTCAGGTGCCGCTTTCGCAAGCGCATCACACCCTTCTCGATCACAGGGCTCGCACGATTGGATACTCCAAATCAGTGACGCAAGTGCCAACCTGAACACGTCGTTATGGATCTGCCGTTCCATCCGCGACAGGCTAGCACAAGACCTGCAATGCTGCCCCCCATGCGACTGGGATGGCCACACAGGGGCCGCAACGCCGGGGAAGGCTTGCTGTGCCTGCCTAACCGTATGACGGCTAAGCGGCGAGCGTAGCTCCCCCGCTTCAGCTGTGAGTTGGGCGGCGACATGACGTCGATGGTCTTCTAGTCGATTGGGCGTTGATTTCGATCCACAACAGACTCCGCAAGGGCAGCGCGCACGAAGCACGCCACTCGATCGCAGCCTGCGCTCGGGCGGTGCGGGGACGGGAAGTGCGGGGCCGGACTCGCGTATCAGCGGCAGGTGGCATCACGTCGCCTGACGGCCCTCAACATCACCCGGCGCCGCACCTCCAACGAACCGCTCAGCGCGCGCCCGCCGCCTCGAGCAGCGCAACGACTCGAGAAGCCGCGTCGCTCTGGGGAGCGAGCTTGGCACATTCGAGCGCAGTGCGTCCTGCGTGGTCGAGGCCGAGCGGATCCGCTCCGGCTTCGAGCAGGATTTCGACGTGTTCGTCGAGCCCTTGGGCGGCAGCAGCGTGTAGGGGCGGTCCCCATGTCGCGTCACGTTCCTCAAGCAACGAGGGATCAATCGTGAGGGCATTCTTCACGCCCTTTGCCCACGACCACTCGATCGGCTGCCGGATGGCAAATTGGCGATAGCTCCGCTGCCGTCCATCCTTTTGATCGGGATTGGCGCCGCGCTCGAGCAGGAGCTCGACGAGCGCACGGTTGCCGCTGGCTGCCGCCCAGTGCAGCGAGGGAGCACGAACGTAGCCCTCGAACGCCGGATTGGCTCCACGGTCGAGGAGGAACTGTGCGGCTTCGAATTGGCCATTGCGACACGCAATGTACAGTGCATCGGAGATAACCTCGATCGGGTCGCTCGGCGGCTTGGGCAGTTCCTGGCCGCTCTCGTCGTAGCGCGTTGCACCGTGGAGCGAGGCGCCGGGCAAAGGTCGACCCGCTTCGTCGAAAAAGCTCCGCATCCGCTCCACGTCGCCGAGCCCAGAGGCGCACCATAGATCTGCCTGCGCGCCGCGCGCCACCAAACGCCGAGCGGCACGCAACGACCCCACGGTGATCGCCCACGACAAGTCATTGTGTGGGTATGAGCTTGGGGCCCCGATCGGCGCGCCAGCGTCGACCAACAGATCCACGAATTCGGGCAGATCGCGTTCAAGCGCCAATCCCAGAGGCGAACAATCTCCGCCACCGTTTGCAAGCGTCGTATCGAGCTCGAGCAGCACCCGAACCGCCTCGAAATCATGCTGTCGGATCGCTTGCTCGAGTAGAGCGAGCCGCCGTTCGCGCTCCTGCGGCAAGCCTTGCTGCCTCAAGTGTTCCGCGCTTCGACGAAGCACTTCGTCCTTGAGCAAGACCCACGACGCAAAGCCGTAGTTCCTTGCGACAACGTGTTGGGCCGAGGCCAGCGTCAGCAGGCGATAGTCAGCGGCTCGCGCGGAATGTGGACGCGCCACAGCCTCGAATTCGGCACGCGCCTCCGCGTCACCGTCCCGCGCCCGATCGAGCAAGTCTTTCGCTTGCTTCTTCAGGTGTTCAAGGTTCGGACGCGCCGGCAGAGGCTCGCGCTCGTGGCGCGGCCCAATTTGAGTCGACATGGAGTCTCCTTTCGATCACGCCTGGCGTCCACTGGTCAGGCTCGAGAGGAGTCCTGTGATCTATCATAGGCCGGTGGGTTCAACCCTTTCCGCGGACGGGTGGCGCCCGAAAGCACCAAGACAAACCATAGCTCCAGCGCGGCGCGCTAACAAGGCACTTCTCAACCGAGGCGCGCGGAGTCGCTCATCCCGACGCACCCCCCAGACCCCCCCCGATGTCCCCGCGTCGGACCCGCTGATATCCAGTCTAACAGACCCCCCAAGACCCCTTCCCCCGTCTGCCGCGATCAGGTTGAGCGCGGACCGAAGGTCCAAGGCCCGTAGCGCAGGGCGTGCTTCTGCATCAACGAGTTCGCCGTCGGCTTCAACGTCGAGTTATGCGTCGATTGTTGCACTCAGTGAACGCGCTTTGCTCTAACCGTCCAATCCACAAGTCGCAGACTCACCTCTGCATTCTTGCTCAACATCTCGAAGTCCCGCTGATTCCGCGTTGCCAAAGGAATCTGCCGGGCCACGGCGATGCCAGCGATCAGGATGTCCCCAAGCTTCTGTCGCTGCGCACGTGAGCAAGCCGCCCAGATTCCAGCTGACACCGCCGCCGCGCTCTCATCGAATGGCAGGACCACAGAATTCTGCACGAGCGTCTCGAAGGCGAGCAGCTGTCTGTGGAAGGGCTTTCCCACTTGAATCGCCTGACGATACCCCCGAAGGCGCTCGAAGACCGTCACCGAACTGATTGTGAGGCGCCCAAATGCCCTCAGATATGCTTGTGCAAGCGCGGCAACAGTCGCGTTCCCTCGACTTAGTTCCGATAGGGTGTCGGTATCCAGCAGGACAGGCTCAGACTCAGTCACCAACCACCCTACCGATCGCTTGCCTTCAACTTACGCTCGATCAGCCGAGCGTCGGCCGGCGATATGTCCGCCATGCTTGCTGTCGCCAAGGCCAAGATCTCAACCGGACTCGGCGAAATATCTACGTCTTCTCCGTAGTGGCGCCGAAGTAACGCGATCACCTGGCCCTCAAAACTCCTGCCACATCGCTCCGCATCGGTCGCAACCTTCTGCCTAAGCCCCGCAGAAAACCGAATGGTGCGTGCGACCGTTGAATCCGATGCTGCCGAGGACCGTGCCACACCGAAAATGTACCATATCGGTTGACTTGCGCAAGGCGCCCATACGTCGCCAAAGAGCTCCGCATTTCTTGGCGCCCCTATCTAGACTCGCACGTATCGACCAGCGGAGAGCCAGCGGAATCTCGGGCTCGAGCGCTCACTCACTCCAGCCGGTCGCGGCGCCAACCTCGCCGGTCCGAGCGACACATCGTGTACGCGACCCTTGAGCGCTGCCCTCCTGGGTCGCCCGGACTGCACGGACACTGGGGAGCATCGACGCCCACGCCGCCTCTACTGCGGCCGAACCTCGCGGGCCAACAAAGGTTCTCGGTCCGGCATTCAAGTCTGGCATGCCACCACGCTCGCAACGCCATGCCACTATGAACCCAGTTGACACTCTCGTGCCGGCCCCGGAAAGACGCTCTGGAATTTCTCGTCGTGCGCATGAATCCAGTGCACCGAGGGGGCCAAGCCTCAAGTCCCGGCCTCAACGATCCCCTTGATGGTTGATAGCACTCCTGCCCAGAATTCATCGGAACGGGCTCGTTTGGTTTCATCTGGAATGTTGTCTTCGGTAACCGAGAGGATGACGCCAAGGTCCCCCGATTCGATGCGGAAGGTCCAGTTCCTGTAGTTCTCTGGGAGCTCCGGTAACTGCTCCAGATCGCTCCAGTGGCTGTACTGCAGTAGCCTCTGAGGCTGGCATTGCAGGATGGTTCCCTTCTCATGGTAGGAATTGCCGTTGAACTCTCCCGTGAACGTGATGGGACTTCCTTCCTTCCAATCTGAGTGCACCTCGGCCCCGAAGAAATACGCCTTGGCGGTGGCCGGATTCACAAGGGCATCCCATACATCCGCACCGGATGCTTCGATCGCGATGGATGCCATTGACACGTGTTGTCTTTCCATTCTCAGTCATTCTCCCTGCTCGACGCATAACGTACAGCGGCTGAGCGGCGAGCGCCAACTCGTCCGATCCAGCCGCGAGTTGGACGGCGCGCGGTGCGACCGATGAGATCCGGAATTGGCCTGTGCCGAGTTATCAGAGATCCGCGCGATACTCGTCCAGCCGGGGCCGGTTCGGAAATCTGAAACACCTTCTGCGAGTCGGATCTGTTGGCGACGTCGCGAGCGCATGCAGGTCGTGGCGCATCGATGGCAGGCTCAATCAAAGTCTCCAATCGACGCGATCGATTTGACCATTCGGATCTCGCCAGGAGCTCGCTCGGCCAACGAGTCGCCCGTGAAGAGCTCGAAACCTCTGCTGGCATACAAGGCGATGGCTGGATAGTTGTCCTCCATGATGTCCAAGACCAGAGCAGTTGCCCCCTCAGATCTCGCCCAATCCGCAACCGCATCGATCAGACTCGAGCCGACCGCCTGCCGCCGCGCCGACGGTGCCACCCACATGCTGATCAACTCGCGTACGACGCGTCGCGTCGGGTGCACCGCTCCCCGAGCGACACCAATATCGCTACTGCCGGCGACCGCAACGAAGGTGGCGAAGTCAGCAACCTGCTGCTCCCAACGACTGCTCGGCCAAGCCGAGGCCTCCCCGAACGTTGTTCCGAAGGCGCGCTGCGCCTCCTGAAGCGCGCGCAGCCGAATCCTCCGCCATCGGTCGCCCTCGCCCGCATTCAGACGCTGAACGGTCGTTACCACGCGGAACCATAGCGCCGCCGAAGGCCAGCGAGCCAGCTCGAAGCGAAGGACGCCTGAGGAGCACCAGCCCGTCTGCCGCATCGTCGCCACCGTGGGGCGGAGCCGGAGTCCTGAAATCGACGTGAACGACCTCCCCGCCCAACGTAAAATGCCTCAACTGCGGTCGTTAGCCCGTCAGTTGGGCAGCTTTCGGATCCGTTCAATTGCCTTGGCGATTTCGAGCGCTCTGGCTGCGGAGGCCCATAAGCGTGCATCCCTCCCGCCGGGTCAGGGCTTCCTTTGGCCCACAAGGGCCACGTTGGCGTGGATCATCTGAACAATGTCGAGTGATCCTTGTTTCAGGCCGCTAAAGAAGTCCCCGGCGGCGAACTCGGGGACCATATGCCGGATAACTTCACCAGCCGCCTCATCCGAGATGACCGACTCCAAACCAATACCCACTTCAATCCTGACCGACCTATCCTCGAATGCCACGGTGATCAGGACCCCGTCGTCGATGCCACGTCGTCCGAGCCCCCAGGCATTTGCGACATTGAGCGAGTAATCTTCGATGCGGATGCCGCGCAAAGATTCGACTGTGAGGAGCGCAATCTGGGAGCCGATCTCCTGCTCAAGGGCCTCGTAGACCGCACTGAGCTCTGCCTCCTGTGCAGGCGTAAGCAAATTGGCATAGTCATTGACGCGGCCGCGCAACGTGGGCACGTCGACAGAGGAGTTCGATGCATCGAGTGAAGGCTCCTGACGGACCGGTTCCGGCTTGTGTGAAAGTCGAGGGTTGCAGGCCAAAGCCAGAAGCACCACCGCAGAGGCAAAGCACGGCAACACGCTCATCGTTCAAACCTATACCGCCGCTGGGCGCCGGAATCGAGCCCCATGCGGCAAGAGGGCCGCATTGAGTGCCTGTTGTTCCGCATCGATGAAGGCCTCCGGTGGGTTCTGTCTGTCCAACGTATCAGGCGCAGCAGCGGGCGCAGCCCGTCGGCTGCAGGGTATGAGTTATACGATGTCGCGACACCTCGTGCTCGCGCATAGGGCGCGCGCGGACCTCGACCAGCGCACTCCTGCCGGCTCGCTCGTGCTGACGCCGGTGCTCGGCTCGACTGTCTGTGTACCACGAACGGATAGGCGGCGCCCCGGAGGTCAGCCATTTATATCCCGACGGGGGACCTGTATCATGGCCGCCATCACGCTCGACCTGGGGAGGGCACATGCTGCGCTCGATGACTGCAATCATATCTGCACAGGGACTAGGTGTGAAAAGAGCGGCGCGAGGGCTGCTGGCCGCCGCGGCGGCCCTGTTTGCCTTCGGCGTCACCCGGGACACGCAGGCGTTGCCGCTCTTGACGCTGTCGGCGAACCTGCGGGGCTTGTACGGCACGCCCACCCGTGACCAAGAGGTGAAGCCCTACGGCGGGGGCATCGGTCTCTCCGCTGGCGTGACGCTGCCGGCTTCTCTCTACCCGGGCGCGTCGTTCGACTATTTTTTCGGCGAGACCGAAGAGACGCAACTCGGCAACATCACGCTGTCCTCCTACCAGCTCATGGCCGATCTGGGTTACGATCTGTCGCTTGCCCTGCTCACGCTGCGGCCGAGCCTGGGCGTGGGCGTGTTCCACCTCGATGGGGTAGCCGATACCAACAACTCCGCTTTCAGCGCCGGGGGGTCGGACTCGCCCACCAATCTGCTCGTGTCACCCGGCGCGGAGTTGCTGCTCGGTCTGGGCCTGTGGAGCGTGAGCGCTGAGGCGCGCTTCGACAAGGTCTTCGCCCGCGACGGCTACTCGGATGGCATCTTCGTCGGCGCCGGGCTCGGGCTCATCCTTTGAGATCAGCCCTACTGCGCCGCCGCAAGCACGTGCTGGCGCAGCTTGTGAGGCACGTAGCGCGCCGTGGCGACCTGCACGAAGCGACGCGTACCTTGCGCCCCGCCCCGCCGCAGCGTCCGCTCCGAGCTCGAGGCAGCTCAGCGCCAGATAGGCGATGCACTGCGCCTGCTGGTCGACGTCTCGGCGTGCGCTTGCAGGCCGCCAAGAGGAGCGTGTAGGCCTGCTCCGCGCGAGCTTGCTCGAGGTGGATGCGCCGATGCGCCCGCCAGGATCGGATAGTGCAGCGCGCGAACTCAGCGCCTGCTCAAAGCGCGCTGTGCGTCGGAGTAAGCGCCGTCTGGCGCGAGAAGAGCACCGCCCGGGCGGCGTCCGACAAGAGCGCGGTGCGGATCGCGGGGGCCTGGCTCTCGGTCGCCCCCTTCCCCTACGCCGTCGACCGCGATCGACCGCGCGGCAAGACCGGGTATGCTCGCCACCTGCCGGTCACCCAGGTCGCCACGCCACCGGGGAACGGACCCTCAAGACGGTCCGAATGACGCCCGTGCTCGCGACGACTCGGGCGTTCGGATAACGTACGACAGTTCAACGGCGGGCGGTAGGCCCGTCCGCTGTAACTGTGAGTTGGACGGCCTCCCCAGATTCTTGCGCTTCGTGTGCTCCCTGAGCACCGCTGTGCGCAAGCAGCCTCGGATGATGCCCGAC
>JANOIG010000027.1:0-1789 GCA_031407405.1 Deltaproteobacteria bacterium | reverse complement strand
GCACCAAGTCCCAGTCGACGAGCACCCCTGAGCAGAAGGCAGCCGAAGGTTGATCCGCAAAGGGTTGATCCGGACACAACCCATCAATCTCTCCCCAGGTGGGGATCGCCGAAGGGGCGTTGCCGAGGAGCGCCGTGCTGGCCTGTTCGGTCATGAGCGCGACGCTGAAACGCTCCAGAGCAAAGCGCTGCAGCTCATCCGTCAGCTCGAAGTATTCCCGGCGGTCGTCCTCACCATTGACGAAGGGCTGGGTGAGCCGGATGGTCTGGTCAACATCGACCTTTGCCCCTTCGGGGCCACACCCGTTCACCGTGGCGAGCGACGCGATGAGACAGAAGAAAGAAAACGCGCCGCGCCCCGACCTCATAGATCTGCCCGCTGCCGCTCGCGCCAAGCGTTGACGTACGCCGTCACGTCTCGCATTCAGTACAGGATACGCGAGGAGTCACCGAGCCGCACGAACGCCGGATGGGTGCTGAAACCGGCAAGGCCTTGCCGTGGTGCGTGGCCCGCATCACGACGTCGACGGCCCCTTGGCGGCCCACTGGCCAATCGCGGTGGGCAATTGCCAGTTCATGCATTGAAAAATCATCAATTGAACTACCAACTGCCTAACATATCGATTAATATGGACATTCGCCGTCATCCAGAACCTGGCGGGCCTGCGTTCCAGCCGTTTTGCTCCGGATCCCCGTGGGCGAACGCCTGCGGCTGATCGAAGCCAAGCTGTCCGACACATCCGACACTCGGCCCCGCGGATTTGCCGAGCTCTCACGCGCCTTGCCGCCCGGCGGGGTCCTGAGTCGAACGGTGATCACGCCCCGACGCGGCCAGCGCAACACCGAGGGGAACACCGTCACGATTAGCGACTGGGTAGACCTGGGCTTTCTCGCGTCGTGAAGCCCCAATACATCGAAGTGATCGACGACCACTGGGCGGTGTCACCGCTTCACGTCTGCGGGTGACCCCCACTACAAACGAAGGAGGCGACGAGCATTGGGCTCGTCGCCTCGGGTGCGGCGCCCGGAGGCGCCGCTTCACCTTCCCGTTGGACTATTACGGGAGGTGTTGTGGGGGCAGCGTTCCTGGCGGGACCTGGAAGGCGTTGATCGCGAGAGTTTCAGTGCCTGCGGTGAAGGTGCGGTCGGCCTGACCGGGTACGCCCGCGATGGTGATGCTGTCAACGGCCACGCGAACGACTCCAGTGCCTGTAAACGCAGCGGAGGTACCGACCTGAATGCCGATGGATTCGATCTGCGCTTTGTTGAACGCAGCATTCTGGGGAGCCCGGAGCCCGCCGCCACCATCACCGGCGTCGACGTCACCCGCGTCACCGGCGGGAGCGCCGCCGAGCGGTGCGATGGTGCTCAGGTTGAGCACGATTTCGCGAAATGTTCCCGCGGGCATGGCAGCAGCAGTCAGCGCCGTGTACGGCTCATACTGCCCAGCGTAACCCGGAGCGCCCATCTGCGCGTACAGGTTGAGGAAGAAGTTGTCATTGTTTTCCACGGCCTGGACCCGCCACGTGATGACCGCATTGCTCATGTCCACGCCGGGGGCGGGAGTGAAAGCAATCTGGTAACCGACCTGGTCGGCCATGTTCGTCGCGCTGTTGCCTCCGTTCACCGGAACGATGAGCTCCACGCAACCGGTGCACGTGGCTAGGGTTGTGAGTGCTGTCGATCCTCCCGCGCCGCCCCCGCCGCCCATGCCACCGGTGGGCGTGCCGGCCGTGCCTGAGCCCGCCATGCCACCTGCGCCAGCACGTGCGCCACCTGAGCCACCTGAG
>JANOIG010000365.1:0-41729 GCA_031407405.1 Deltaproteobacteria bacterium | reverse complement strand
TCCCCGACCTGGGCAGCGTGGATTTGTTTGGGGAAGGGCCCTTCGATGCCAGGCGACACGCCGGTCGAGTCAGCTTGATGCCACAGGACAGCTTGCCCAGCCCGCACGCCAGCGTGCGGCAGAGTCTACGCTACTACGCCGAGCTGCAGGGCATGGATGCAGAGGCGGCCCGACGCGAAGCCGACCACTGGCTCGCGCGCGTTCACCTCTCGGATCGCGCCAACGCCAAGCAGAGTCAGCTCTCCCACGGCATGCGTCGGCGCTTCAGCGTAGCCCAGGCGTTCCTGGGCCGCCCGGAGCTCATCCTGTTGGACGAGCCGACCGCCGGCCTCGACCCGGAGCTGGTCGCCGAGATGCGAGGCCTATTCTCGGAGCGCCGAGGCCAAGCGACCGTGCTGATCAGCTCGCACGTGCTGAGCGAGCTCGAGGGCCTGTGCGACCACGCTGTGTTCATCGACCATGGGCGGATCGTGCGTCAGGGGTCGATGCAAACTGTGTTGCAAGCCGACACCATGGTGCGGGTGACGCTCAGCCGCTCGCCGGATCTCGCACGGCTCGCCGAGCAGGTGACGTCGGCGACGTTCGAGTGGAACGCACCGGTGCTCAGCGTGCGTTTTGCGGTGAGCACGCCTCCGGCTGCCGCGAACGCTCGCATCCTGCGCGCGTTGCTCGACCAGGAGGTCGGCATATTGAGCCTGGAAGCAGGCCAGAGCCTCGAGGCCAGCTACTTGGCGACGCGTCAGCGTCCGGAAACTGCCCAGCGGGCCATCCAGAGCTAGGGCACAGCCGAGCCGCATGTCCACGCTGGCCTCCAGGCGCGCTCTGATGCAGGCACACGTCGAGGCGCTCTACACGCATTCGAGGGAGGAGCGGCTGGTCAAGGTCAATGAGCCTCAGGGCGGGCCCGCTGCGCGGCTCTTTTTGGGGCGTACCACCGATGGAAACGTCTGGCGCTTGGGCGCGGGCGTCCCGCAGCCCCTGGTCGAACAGTTGCACGCGTTGTGCGCGGACGAGCCGCCGCTCACCGAGCTTCAGGCGAAACCTCGGCACTTTCACGACTATCTGAAGCTGTTGCACACATCCGAGCGGCCTGAGCGGTTTTCCGTGGGGCCCGCCTATCTCGTCCCGGAGCACTGTGGCGCGACAGCCGCGGTCCAAATCACGCAAACCAACGCCGAGCCTCTGTGCACCGAGCACCCGGAGCTGCTGGCGCTGCTCGACGCCCGCCAGCCCTGTTTCGCCATCGTGCAACAGGGGCGTGCGGTGGCCATTTGTTGCAGCGTCCGTGTCACGCCGGCTGCACACGAAGCCGGGGTCGACACGTTGCCCGCATTTCGCGGTCGAGGCTATGCTCGAGAGGTCGTCCTCGCGTGGGCCGCCGCCGTTCGGCAACTGGGTTGCCTCCCGCTGTACAGCACGTGGTGGGGGAACGCGGCGTCGCTCGCGGTGGCGAGAAAAACGGCGCTCATCCCCATTGGAGTCGATTTCAGCGTGCAGTGACTGCGGTCACCGTTTCCCGGAAAGGTACCCCGGGCTACGCCGTCCGCCGTCACTCGTTGCAGCCGCACACGATGCTTCCGCCGGTGAGGCTGGCATCCTCCGAGAAATCGGGCGACTCGAGCCACCACCAGTAGCCCGCCTGAGCGTCGAACAAGTGGCAGCCGACGCCGATACCCGCCACCTGGGTCCCTTGAACGACGTTCTGATTGGCGGTGCCGTCCAACACTTCGAGCAGCGCCGAGCAGCTCTCGAGGCTGCCTCCCTGACTTGCGGTTCCGATAACGGCAGTGGCGGCGGGGTTGAAACCGCCGTTATCAGCACAGACTTCGCTGCAACTTTCACCCTCGGGGCCCAGATGCCAGCAGATCCCGTCGAGCAGCGTGCCCTCGCAGCTGAGCCCCGCGTCCAGCCCCGTTTCAGTCACATTGCCGGCATCGACCGCGGCATCGGCCTCGGTACCGCCTACCCCACTCGTTGGCCCGCCGCTCACGCCGCCGCTCGAGCCCGCCTGACCCACGTTGCCGCCACTGCCGCCGACGCTAGCGCCAGCGTTGCCGCCATTCGCGCTCGAGCTTCCGCCGTTGCTTCGCCCCGCGCTACCCATCGAGCCCGTGCCGCCGCGGCCGAACAAGCCATCGCGGCTTGGCGCGTTGCAAGCCAGCACGGCCATGACCCACGACACTCCAACCTTACGCCAAGGCTTCCGCTCGTGTTGATGCTCGGGCCGAATTCTCAAAATCAAGCTCGTCTGGTAGCTTATGCGACCGCCTTCGGGGGTGCAATCGCAAGAGCGGAGCGCATCCGGGCGGGCGCATCCAGGGCCGGCGCATCATCCTACATGTGAGCGAGGGTGCTCACGAGGTGCTCACGGCACCTTGCCGGTTTCGGAGCCTTGAGCTGCAGGGCCTGACCGGCTTCAGCGCCGCCGAGAGGGTGGTGTGCAGGGCGAGGGGGTGCGCGCGCTGTGCTCGAAGCCCCTGCAATACTCCCAGCCGTCCCCTGCGTAGCGCGAATGTCAAGGCAAAGTAGAAATGTCGGGATCCTGGCAAAGTACAGATGTCGGGTCCAGCGTCTAGGCGGCCCCCTTACTTCGCTCCTCTAGCAGGCGCTTCTCCCGCTTCGTCCGGAGCTTGGCGAGCTTCTCCACGTCCTTCTCTGCTTGCTTGTCCTTGATGAATTGCAGCGCCCCAGCGAGCATCTTGTTCGACACGATGGCGCCCTGGGTGATCTGGGCATCGTCCTTGCTGAATCGAGTCAATGGCAAGAGCGTGCCGCCGTGACGAGCCTGCACGGTTCCGTCGCTCAGCTCGACGACGGTGATGCGCTGCCCGGCGAGGATTCGGGTTTCCTCCGTGTCTGGCAGCAGGAAAAGTTGCCGCTGGTAGTTGAAGGTCAGCGATTGGCTCAGCTTCCGGGTCTCTTGCCAGGTGAAGATCTCCTCGAGCACCTCGCTGGCGAGTACCGGTCGATGAGCGTTGAACGGATTCTGAGGGGCCTTGACGAAGCGCCCGTTGTAGTCGGCAACAAACTCAGTAGCGAATGCATTCGCTGCATCCACGCTCGAAATACCCCGGAGTCGGAGCTCTTTGACGAGCCGGTCCTGCAGGGTCGAGTTGGCGCGCTCGACGCGTCCCTTGGCGGGGGCAGAGTTGGCGCAAATGATGTCGATATTGAGATCGTCCAAGGCGCGCCCGAATTGCGTGACACCGTCGCCGCCCTGGGGCTCCGGGCGATTGATGCGGAACACCGAAGCTTTGTCGCTGTAGAAGGCCATTGGCTTGCCGTGACTGACCAGGTACCGCCTTGTGGCTTCGAAGTAGTTGAACGTCGATTCCCCGTCGCAGAAAGTACAGCTGCAGCAGGCTGCTGGTGGCATCGTCGACGTAAACCAGCAGCGTGCACCGCGCCGCGCGCCCTTCGAACCACTCGTGGTCGCAGCCGTCGATCTGAATCAGCTCTCCCAAGCAGGTCCTACGATTTCGAGGTTGGTGCACGCGGTCACGACGCCGCGCGTGCGGCACCCACAGACCGTCCTCGGTCATCCACTTGCGCAGCGTCTCCCGGGACACCTGCAGACCGTGGCACTCGACCAGCTTTTCACGGGCTAGGGTTGGTCCAAAGTCAGCGTAGCGGCCCCTCACGACCTCCAGCACGCTCGCTCGGAGCGACACCGGCAATTGGTGGTTGCTCGCGCGGCCACGACGCCGCGAGGCCAGCGCCGCGGGCCCCTCCGTGCGATAGCGTTGACAAAGCCGCTCGACATGTCGCAAGCTGAGCTGGAGTACCTCCGCAGCTTTGCGTGAGTCTCTTGTCGTGCACTTTGCGCAGTAAAACTGCGCGCTCAAACTCGTGTTTGCTCATGGTCAGGACTGGGGCCGACATGCCCGGTCACGTACCGTGAACCCGACATTTCTACTTAGCCCAAACCCGACATTCCAATTTTGCTCTCACAGACTTGTTGCGTAGATTGGAGGTTACGTTGCCTTACTGAAGCTATTTCCGGTCGGATCGCTTTGAAATAACTCCGCTCCGCTCAGGCCATCTGCGAGGCATCCTTTGATGCCCCCACTCGCGCGTCCTCGCGGCAGCCGCTGCGGGCGACGCGATACTCCCCCAAAGTCGTGCTCGTGCGCGCAGCGCGCACTGCGCGCGGCTGGGGGAGATGAAGATGCAGGGCTCTGTGCGGCATTGCTCTCGAGCACACTGAGCGGCTGCCGCGCTAGCCTGCACCGGCGCACTCGCGGGTAACGACGCGACCCACGTTGGGTCGCGCTTAGCGGTGGACAGCGGGGCGGGACGAGGCGCTGCCACCCGCGCCGTCGCGGGTAAACCATTTTCGCACCGGCTCGGCTTCACCCCAGCGCCTTGCGGGATGACGCGGAGCCCTGGGTCGTATGCAGCGCGACGGGGATGCCCTAAGCCCCGACCATTGGGACCGCATACGCCTCGAGGTGAGCGTCTCTCGAGCAGAGCGTGAATCCGTGCTCGAGCGATTGAGCGATGAGCAGCCGGTCAAATGGGTCACGGTGGTGCCAGGGCAACGCTCGCGTGCGCAGGGTCGAGCGCAGATCGACGTCGAGCACTTCGAGCCCGGACGCCTTCAAGACCTTGGGTACCCATGCCTCCGCGGGCTCGGGGAGATCGAGCTTGCCAACTGACTGCTTGATCGCGATTTCCCACGCGGAGACGACGCTCACGAAAACGTCATGGCTCCCGTCTTCGATGATTTCGCGCGCTCCCGCCCGGAGCTTGCCAGGGTCCGAGACGAACCAGAGCAGCACATGGGTGTCGAGCAAGAGTCTCAAGGGTCTTCCCCGTCGAACGCCCTCTGAATGTCGGGAGGTAAGGCGTCGAAATCGTCCGCCAGCTTCACTTGACCCGCGAACTGACCGCCGCGACGGTTGGCCTTGGGCTCGTAGCGAGAGAGCACGGCGACGGGTTTGCCCGCGCGCGCAATGATGATGCGCTCGCCATCCTCGACCTGCTCGAGCAGCTTCGAGAGATCGGTTTTCGCCTCGTGGACGTTGATCTGCTTCACGGGTTAGCTAAAGATTAGCTAACTTCCGCCCCAGGCGCAACCCCGCGCCCTGAGCTCCCGGCTCGGCGCGGAGGTAGTTTGCCCGCCGCCGGAGCTCGGTTGGCGCAGCTCCGAGCGCCACTAGCGATGACCGGAATCCGTCGAGGTTGTAGCTAGGCGCGATGTGGGCTCAGGTGTGCGGGTGCCAACACGCCACGTCGTGGCGTGCTTCGGATTCAACAGGTACTAGAGGTGGTGCTTCTCGCTCGCACAGCCCTGGCCTCATGCGCGGACAACGGGGGTGAAACGGGCAACCTTCGATGGGCTGAAAGGGGCTCGGTGGCTCACCTTCGAGCAGTAGCCGCAGACGTCGACGCGTTGGATCCTCCTCTGGGATGGCGTTCAATAGCGCCCGCGTGTAGGGGTGACAGGCCGTGTTCTGCAGCACCCCTGAAGCAGCGCTCTCGACGATACGGCCAGCATACATGACGTACACGCGCTGGCTCGAGTGCAGCACAAACCTTAGATCGTGCGAAATGAAGAGGAGGGACTGACCCTGAGCGGTTTGCAATGAGCGCAGTAGATCTGCGATGCCGGCCTGCTCTGACGCGTCCAGCGCCGTGATCGGTTCGTCGCACACGATGAAGCGCGGCTCGAGCGCCAGCGCCCGGGCGATGTTCACCCTCTGACACTGTCCGCTGCTGAGCTCGTGAGGGCGTCGCGACAGCAGGGCCAGAGGCAGGCCGACCGTGGCGAGCAACTCGCCCACTCGACGTCGTTCATCGTCCACGCTGGTGCTCTGCCGGTGAATGCGCAGAGGCTCGGCCACGATGGTGGCCACATCGAGCCGGCCGTCGAGCGAGGCAGGCGCATCTTGAAACAGCATCTGCATGCTGCGGCGCAGCGGCCGCAGATCTCGCTCGTGATAGTGAGTAATGTCGCGCCCGTCGAACACGACGCGTCCGAAGCTGGGCTCGATCAAACGTAACAACAAGCGCCCGAGCGTGGTCTTGCCGCTGCCCGTCTCGCCGACGAGCCCCACGGTTTCAGCGGCGGCGATGTGAATAGAGGCATCCTGAACGGCGCGAACGAGGCGCTTCTTGCCGAAAGCTCCCTGGCGCAAGCTGAAGAACTTGGAGAGCTGAACGCCGCGCACGAGTGCCGCTGGTGCGGCCTCGCCGGGCTGTGCGGGCTCATGGAATCGATCCGTATCGCTCATGTCGGGAGGCGGCTTTGGTGACCTGGAATGCTATTGATGAGGCCCTGCGTGTACGGGTGGCGAGGCTCGCTGATGAGGCCCCGGACAGGACCTGTTTCGACAACTTGGCCTTTCTGCATCACCACCACGTCCGTGGCGATTTCAGCCAGCACGCCCAAGTCGTGGGTGATGAAAATCGCGCTCATTTCCCGCTCGCGGGTCAGGCGCGCAAATAGATCCAGGATATGAGCCTGGACTGCCGCGTCCAATCCTGTCGTTGGTGCGTCGGCAATCAGCAGCGCAGGGTTGCCGGCGAGCGCCATGGCAATCAACACCCGGCGGCGCATGCCCGCGGAGAGTTGATGTGGATAGGCGTCGAGCACACGTTCGGGATCGGCTAGCTCTACCTGCCTGAGCAGCTCGACCGCGTGAGCTCGACCTGCTCGTCGCCGTTCAAATACGCCCTTTGACGGTGCCGCGCCCAGCGCGCGCAAGGCCATGGCCATTTGTGAGCTCACTGTGTGCACCGGGCTGAGCGCGGTGGCGGGCTCCTGAAAAACAAACCCAATTTGGCGGCCCCGAACGCTCTGCATTTGCCGTTCAGAAAGCTGCAGCAAGTCGCGACCCTGAAATATGACCTCGCCTCCCAGCGTGCGAGCGTTCGATGGCAGTAGTCTTGCGATCGATAGGGCGGTCAAGCTCTTGCCGGATCCGCTTTCTCCAACCACCCCCAACACGGAGCCGTGCTTCACCTCAAACGAAACGTCATCTACCGCATGGGGGGCGCTTTTCGCCGTGCGCTCGCCATCGAAACCGGTGACCAGGTGACGCACGCTGAGAATGGGCTCGGCGTCATCCATGCAGGCCAGAGTAGTGCCCCGATTCCACCGAATCGATGCCACAAGTGTGAAATGAGTCACCGAATCAGGGGCCGTGGCAAGGCGGGGCATCCCGATGCCCTCGCCCCCAGTCCCCTGCGCTGGGCAGAACAGTCAGCCGGTCCCTGTGTCATGGGACAGCCCGGGATGCGGTTCTAGGCCGCCCATACACCTCGAGCTGGGGGGCTTCGCCATCGGCGCCGGTCAAATAGGTGGCACCTCGCTCGGCCTCACGTTCCGCGCGAATGATGAAGCCGTGGTCGGGGGCAACGTGTTTCTGGAATGCGCGAAGCTGGGCCGTCACATCGATGCGCAGCAACGTCGGTGGGCGAGTACGCGCCAGTCCGAGGCTAGCCGGCGCCCGGTCAGGGGGAGCTCGCCGCAGCGTCCCTGACAACCAGCTGGCGCCCGCCAGAGTTACCGTCACCTGGACGTCTCGACCGCTAGGATCGGCCTCGACGGCGGGATGCAACAGCAGAAAGGCGGCGTCCACCTCGAGGGTGGACCAGGTGCTTGGAAACCGCAGCATCAATTGCTCACGTTGGGATCTAGGACCGCCGAACGTGACCGTGGGGGGTAAATCTTTTTCAGCCCTGTCCGCGCGAACCACAGCCGCCGCGATGGGTTCCACGACGACCCGCAGGCTGTCGGGCGGCACCGGGTCGGCGCCCACGGGCATGCAACGATGCGCTAGACATTCGGCGCCGCTTCCACACTGGTCTGGCGAGCGGCAGGGAAGGGGCGTTGCAGAACACCCGAGCAGGAGCCCCAAACCGGGCAATAGTAGGGCCGCCCCGGCCCGAACGGTTTGCGAGTTGTTGCGCACGGCACTACAACGCCAGGGGGAGGCCGGCATGGTACAGGACAAAATCACCGCCAGAGCGATACGCGCCCGCAAGGGCGGCGAGAAGATCGCGGTCTTGACGGCTTACGATGCCACGTTTGCCCAGGTGTTTGACGCCGCTCACGTCGACGTGCTCTTGGTGGGGGACACGTTGGGCATGGTGGTGCAGGGTTTGTCGAACACGCTGGCGGTCACGTTGGAGGACGTCATCTACCACACTCGGGCGGTCGGGCGGGGCGCCTCTCGGGCATTGATTGTCGCCGACTTACCCTTCATGAGCTATCAGGTTTCTCCCGAGCAGGCGCTCGTTTCGGCGGGGCGCCTGGTTAAAGAGGGCGGGGCCGAAGCGGTGAAATTGGAGGGAGGGAAAAGCGTGTGTCCTGCGGTCGCGCGCATGGTTGACGCGGGCATTCCGGTCATGGGCCATCTCGGGCTGACGCCCCAATCGGTCCACGCCTTGGGAGGCTTCCGGGTTCAGGCCAAGGACGAGGCCGCGCGGGACCGGCTCGTGGAGGACGCGCTGGCACTGGAGCGCGCCGGTGTGTTCTCGCTGGTGCTCGAGGCGGTGCCGCGGTCCGTAGCCAAGTTGGTGACCGAAACTGTGAGCGTGCCGACCATTGGCATTGGCGCTGGGCCCGATTGTGATGGGCAGGTGCTGGTTTGTTACGACTTCCTGGGTCTATTTCAGGGTTTCGTACCGCGCTTTGTCAAGCGCTACGCAGAGCTCGGGGCGAGTGTGTCGGAAGCCGCCCAGGCCTATGTGCGCGAAGTTCGGGCGGGGCAGTTTCCTGAAGATCGGCACAGCTTTGGCCATGCCGCGCCGGACGCGGGGACTAGTGACGAGGCGCGCTACGCGAGTGGCCCGAAGGTTCGAGAGTGAGCCCCCGGCTGGTCCACGCGTTGACCGAGTATCGCTCGGTCTGCGATGAGCTGAGGGCGGATGGGCATAAAGTCGTCCTGGTGCCGACGCTGGGCGCGCTTCACCATGGGCACCAGGCGTTGATGCGGGCGGCGCGCGAGGCAGGGGACCGCGTGATTGTCAGCATCTTCGTCAATCCGACGCAATTTGGTCCGGATGAGGACTTTGAGCGCTACCCTCGCGACCTCTCCGCCGATTTGGCCGTTTGTGCGCAGGCTGGAGCGCACGTGGTGTTCGCACCCGAGCGGCACGAGATCTATCCCGTGGGCGAAGCCACGCGCGTCAGCGTGAGCGGCCTCACGGAGGCCTGGTGCGGGGCCAGTCGGCCCGGGCATTTTGAGGGCGTGGCCACTGTCGTGACCAAGCTCTTGGCGGCGACAGGGCCGTGTGCGGCCGTGTTTGGCCGCAAAGACTACCAGCAGCTGCAAGTGGTCAAGCGGCTCGCCCTCGACTTGCTCTTGCCAGTACGCGTGGTCGAGCATCCCACGGTGCGCGACGCCGACGGCCTGGCGACGAGCTCCCGCAACCGCTATCTCAGCCCGAGCGAGCGCCAGCGTGCTCTCGCGCTGCCGCGCGCGCTCTGCGTCGTGAGCCGCCATTTTTCACGGGGTGAGCGGGATGCCGGGCGATTGCAGGCTCTGGTCACACGAGAGCTGTCAGTGGCCGACCTCGAAATCGAGTACGCTGCGCTGGTGGGCAGCGGTGATCTGCGCCTGGTTTCGCGAGGGCAGGTTGGGCCCGGGGAAGCCAGCGTGTTGGTCGCGGCTCGAGTCGGAACGACGCGTTTGATCGACAACATCACGCTCGGTGTCGATCCACCACCCACGCTCTCGGCAGAGCTTGCCTTGTCGGAGGAGGCGCCGTGACCCCGCAGCAGGCAGCCCACCCACCGGCCGCGGCTCGATTCATCGTCCTGGAAGGCATCGATGGCTCGGGGACCACCACTCAAGCGCAGACGTTGGTCGCGGCGCTCGAGCAGGCTGGTACTCCTGCTCGGTTTACTCACGAGCCGTCGACGGGTCCTCTCGGCCGCGTGCTGCGCCAGCTCCTGACGGGGGGCGAGCAAGTCCTGAGCCGCAGCTGGGATGGCATGGCGCTCTTGTTTGCGGCCGATCGCCTCGATCATGTCTCCCGCGAGATCGAACCCGCGCTGGCTGCCGGTATCACGGTAGTGTGTGATCGCTATGATCTCTCGAGCATCGCTTACCAGTCGGCGACTGCCCCCGAGGGAGAGTCCGCCGTGCCATGGCTCCAAGCCATCAACCAGCGAGCGCGGCGGCCCGACCTCACGCTGGTATTGGATGTGGATCCGGAAGTGGCCGAGCTGCGTCGGACCGAGCGAGGTGAGCCGGCGGAGCTTTTCGAGCGCCGCGAGCTGCAGCGCCGCCTGGCAGAATTATATGCCTCCGCCGAGCGGCTCGTCCCTGGCGACCGATTGGTGCACGTTCGCGGCGACGCATCCGTCACAGAGGTCCAGGGTGACGTGGCGCGCGCACTGGCCCTGGCTTTCCGCTGACCAACAACTTGCTGCCCGGCGAGCTTTCGGAATAGGCTCGGAACATTGCTGGGGAGTTATCTGCGTGTCATCGAAAGTTAGCCCGTTCCAGGCGTCCGAGTTTGACATTCTGGCCTCCCGACCCTCCCTGCGAAACGCCGTGTGCGCCGCGGCGTGGCTCGCCTGCGGCGCGTTGTGCGCTTGTGAGCGGTATCCCGAATCGGAGTATCCCTCAGCGCCGCCGCCCGGCGTGGTGGTCGCGGAGGAGGACGTTACCCCTGCGCCACCCGGCACAGTCTGGCGGCGCGATGTGAACGCGGTGCTGGACGCGGGGCTGGGGCGGTTTCTACAGCGTGTCGAGCTAGAGCCCGAGGTCGAGCAGGGCGCATTCGTGGGCTTCCGCATCGTCGAGCTGCGTCCCCCATCGTGGTGGCAAGGTGTCGACCTTTCGCCCGGGGACATCGTGACACAGGTCAACGGCATGCCCATCGAACAGCCCACCGAGGCGCACGCTGCGTTTGAATCGCTGCGCACGGCAGACAAATTGACGGTGCGTTACCTGCGCGCTGCGCAACCGCGGGAGCTCGTCTATTCCATCCTCGACAAACCCCCTCAGGCGCCGACGGGGCCCGCGGCTAAATAGACACCCTACCCCCAGACGCAGCGAGCGTCAGACGAGCTACCCCCAAACAGCAGTGAGCCAGCGCGAACGTTCTGGAACTCGACCGTGGACCACGTCGTTGAAGTGGTTTTTCAAGCGGGTGGTAATCGGTCCCACGTTCCCTTCTCCGATCTTGCGCCGATCCACCGACCGCACGGGGGTGACTTCGGCGCCGGTCCCGCACAAGAACATTTCATCTGCCGTGTATAGCTCAGTGCGCCCGACGGGACGCTCACAGATGGGCAGGCCTAGATCCTCCGTTGCGAGTGTGATCAGGCTGCGGCGGGTGATGCCATCGAGGTTGTGCTCCGTGGAAGGCGGCGAGATGAGTTGGCCGTCACGCACGACGAACACATGCTCAGCGCTGCCCTCGCTCACGAGGCCTGCTTCAGTGAGCAGAATGGCCTCGTCGAAACCATTGTCGAAAGCTTCGCGGCGTGCGAGGGCGCTATTCAAGTAACCGCCGGTGGGTTTGGCGCGGGACGGAATGGCATTGTCTGACGTGCGACGCCAGGAAGACACGCACACCTCAATCGACTCCTTGTCAATGTAGCGCTTCAACGGCAGGCAATAGACGATGAATGAGCTATCCTGTTCGCGCAGCACGGGCGAAAGCTCGTTGGAGTTGCTGATCACCATGGGCCGCACGTACACGTCGTAGTGGACCTCGTTCTTACGCAAGAGGTCGAGCACGGCTTGACGAGCTTGTGCAAAAGGCTCGAGGCGAAGGAAAAGCAACTTGGCGGACAGCTCGAGGCGGCGGATATGGTCGTCGAGTCGAAAGACGAATACCTGCTTTCCGTCATCGGCCAGGTACCCGCGCACCCCGGCGAAACAGCCCAGCCCGTAGTTCAGCCCTCTCGAGCGCACGCTCACCGTGGCTTCGCCATCCGGCAAGAATCGCCCGTCAAAATAGGTCAGCATCGCCCCGGACTCTGCCAGAATCGATCTGCTGGCGCAGGCTTTTTTTCCCGCTGAGTCGAAGGGAAATCCCCGGATCGGCACGCCCTACTGGTCAGACCTCCTGTGCCAGCGGCTCGCCCAGACCGCAGCACGACACTGGCGTAGGCTCAGGTTTCTAGCTGGAAGCGGACCAGCGTGTCCATCAGGCGCCAAAATTGCGGCCGCCCAAAGTCAGCGCCACTCGTGAGCCAATCCACGTGCCGGCTGGGCTGAAACTCATCGTGGAAGTGTCCGAGAACATCGAGGTGGTCGGCGGCGCCGCACCACAAAAGCTGGTCCCAGACCATGCTCAGTGTCGGGACTACGCCGTCCGACGAGCGCTCGTTGACGGGCCCGCCCAGGGCTCGCGACAGGCGCTCCTTCACCTCCGGCGAAACGGGCGAATAACCGTAGCGCCGATGTTGTTGCGCGGTGAAACGGTGGATGGTCGAAAACAGTGCCGCGCTGAACGCACCATACGGCGACCGTACGCGTTGCGCGAGGTGCAGCGTGCCTGGCGGTGGGGCGCCGGTAGCGATCGAGCCGTAGCGCACCGCGCTGCGATCTTCGGTTGCGGCGTTGAAGAGGTCCATGGCTTCAGGCGTGGTTTGAATCAAGGCGCCTTGATCGAGTCTTATCTTGTTCAGATAGGTCTGGATCGCATTGCGCCCCTCCTTGTCCACGAACCTGAGCAGCACGTCGGTTGCGCGGCTGATCAGCCGCAGATCTCCGCCAAATACCTGGTCTACGCTGCCTAGCCCGGCGAGCAGGCGCGAGAAAATTGCGAGCGAGGGTTCGCTGAGCGACAATGAAACCACCGTCAGAAGGCTCAGCGCGTATAAGACACGAGCGCCTGCCACGCTGGTAAAGTAGGTCGCCAGAGGAGTGCCATAGTGCGGTGCATTGATGGAGATCGCCGATCCCACGCGTTCGGTCCAAAGCAACTCTCGGGCGTCCACCCGCAGGTTGCGCGTCGACGAAAGCACCAGACGGATGTCGATGCCGCCGGTGGAATGTCCTACCAGATGAATGGGGCCGGACCCCGCCGTTCGGTGCACGACTCGCGCCAATAGGCGGGCGCGGTGCCGCAAGCTGGCCGTGGGCGGCGGAGCCACGACTTCAATCCGAACCTTCACCCCCGCGTCAGCGTAACGTTGTTCAATGCCAGCTCGGACGTGGCCAAAATAGTCATAGCCCGCCAGATTCGCGAAACCGAACATGCCGGAGATCAGGTAAACGGTGTGAACCTCACTCACCGTTGCCAATTTCGTGAGACCGCTTCAACTAAGCCGCTCAAAAGCTCTCGAGGTCTGACAGGCGCCGTTAGCTACTCGACGCGCAGCACAGAAGTGAGCTCGAAATCGAAGCGCACCATGGCTTCCACGATCAGCGCGTCCATGCGCTCCTGAAGTTGAATCTCTCGAGCTTGCATCTCCTGCGCCTGTACGGCTTCGCGCACGCGATGGACTGAAACGCGCACCGCGGAATCGGGCGCGAGCCGCGCCGTCAGCGGCCCTGGCACAGTGCCGGACCCGTCTTCATCGGCAAAAGTGCACAGAATGCTCGTTTCGAGATCGGCTAGCTCGATGTACACACGGTCAGCAGACTCGCCTTCGGTCCAGGTCAGGTCCAAAGGTTGGCCCGCGGTGAAGGAAGTGGCGCGCTCCAATGGCACTCCGCCGAGGGTCACGTCTCGGAGCGAGCTGGGGGCCTGCCCCTGGATCCTGAGGGCGGGAATGGCCTCCGACCCGCTCGCGTTGATCGCGTAGTGAGTATCCGGTGGCAGCGGTGCCGCCGACTGATCTGGGGTGGTGTAGATGACACCCGATGCGCTACCCGATGGAGGAAAAAGGTTTAGCGCCAAGCGGGTCACCAACCCATCGGCTTGAATGTTCACCTCGCCCGCCTCGAGCAGCTCCAGCTGCTCGGGGAACGTGAGCTCAGCCGCACGGGGGTCCCGCCCCGCCGCGCCACTGCTCGAGCTATCCTTGCCTGAAATGTCCTTGCCTGAAATGTCCTTGCCTGGAATATCGCCCAGCACTGCCTCGATACAGCCCTTTTGATCGGGCAGCTGTGTACGCAGCCCCGCTGCATCCAACGTGGCATGAGCGTCGGCATCCGAAGGCAGAATGACAAACTGAGCCATGGCGCTGGCGGCAGCCATTTCGCCCGCGGATGACTGTTCGATGCGGTCTATCGAGAGCACCGCTTGCAAGCTGACGGAGCCATCGACTGGCGTTTGGTCACCCGCGCCGCAGGCGGTCGACAACAATGCAGCGGCCAACGACCAGCGGCCCCTGCTGGCATGTCCAGTGTCCTTGCCGTTCATGGAGCGTCGCCTCACCAGCGTTACTGTACGTCGACGAGGGCTCAGGGGCAAGCCTCACCTAGGGGCGTGGCGGACCACGGTAGGTGTTCAAGCCGCCAATATTTCAAAACTTTCCAACTATCGCGCCGCTGGGCGAGAGGGTCCACCCGGTGGCATCGAGCTGGCCGAAGGCGAAGGGCGCCTCACCTCCACCGCCGCTCAACTCGCCACTGAGCTTATGAAAGGTAGTTGCCACTTCAAACCGCAACCACAGTGGGGGCACCCCCACCGAAAACCCAGTCACCGCGCCGGCCCACCAGCGGCGCCCCGCCGCGTCGATGCGTGGGGCACCGGCGTCTGAGGCGTTAGATCGGAGCTCTCCGTCAATCTGTTCGAGCCCGACCCGTGCGCCTGCCCAGAGCTCGAACATTCCCCCCATCCCCTCATACCCAAACAGAACTGGAGCATCCAAGCCCCACCCCTTGGCGTTCAGATCGAGCTCGGCTTGTGGATTCGCGCCGGACGCCGCCTCGGCGCCAGGACCCGGAGAGGACGAGTCCGGGCTCAGAAGCAGCGCCGTTGCCCCTAAGCCGAGGCTGAGCGCGAGGCTTTCTCCGAGGGCATGGGCGTAGCGGCCGTCGAGGCGAATGCTGCGGCCAGTATAAGTGAGCCCCGCTTCCGTTTCCTCGGGCAGCCCGACACGAGCCGCTACGTAGGGGCCGATTCCAGGCGCAACCAGCGCCTGGGTCAGCACCCCGTCGGAGTAGCTTCGCGCGCTGGACCCGTTGCTCAGCGGTTCTCCTGCGGCTGACCGGCCACGGTTGATGGCGCTGGTGATGCCATCGGAAGCGAATTGCCCGCTCAGCCCGGCGCCGAAGCTGACGGTGTTGACCGGCAGAACGTGAGCGGGGTGTAGCAAGGGGGCGCCGCCGCCACAGCGCACGAGCGCAAGAGCGCCAGCGGCCCAGGCGAGCCGCGCTGTTCTCGAGCTCCGGGCGCCCGCGAGCGACGGAGTGACCACGCCGCTACTTGCCATGGACCGCAGCAAATAGAGAACACGGGCAGCCAAGTCAACCCACGGGGACAAGGAGCCGCATTCGGTTCAGCCCGGGGCGGCACGACAGTGGGTTGCACCTTGGGCAAGCTGCCACTACTAGGACGAAGCCGAATCTCCGCATGGGCGGGGCAACTCGCTCGGCACACATCTCAATCCTCCACTCCCTTCCTGCCGTGTCCATTACTCAGCTCTTCTCCCGCGGGTTCGTGGCCTTCGGCCTTTGGTCGTGTCAACCGGAGATCGGCGATTCTTGTGCTAATGCCAGTGACTGCTCGGTTCAGGAGCCGCGCACCTGTGACACGACGTTTCCAGGTGGCTATTGCACGGTTCTCGGCTGCGGTGCCGATACTTGTCCGTCAGAGGCGGTATGTGTCGCGTTCCAGAGTGTGGTGTCCACCGCTCCAGAGTGTGCCAGTCTACAAAGCCGGCCGAGGTTGCAGCGGAGCGTATGCATGCGTTCGTGCGCCAAGGGCAGCGACTGTCGGGGGGGCTACCAATGCGTCGACATGGCGCAACGCAACCCCTGGGGCGCGCTCGTGGTAGATCCCGGCACGAGTGGCAAGGTCTGCGCGCTCGAGCCACCGGCCGAGGCGGTGGGTGAGAGCAACGTGTGCTCGTTGGCGGCGCCCGGTTTCAGCGCGCCACCGCTTGACGCCGGTCCCGGTGGTGACGCCTCCACTCCGTGATGAGGTGACGAGTCGCCGAGGATGTACGTTTGGACCCCGCTGCCCCGCAGCTTGAGCGCCGCATTCCGAGATATCGCGAATTCGAAGCCGCGCATTCGAATCTCCGCCATCGCGGACCTGGTTCGTTGGGCTGAAACCGAAGCTCGGGAGCGCTGTCTTCAGCAGCTCGTTACCACGCTGGGTCGGGACGAAGACCTGGACGTGCGCGCCGCCGCCGCCTTGGCCCTGGCTGACATTGGTGCAGTCGAAAGTCTCGATGCGCTGATCGACGCGGCTGAGCGTGGCCAGCCGCGCTTGCGTCAAATGGCGCTGGTGGCCATCGGCGAGCTGGCCACGCCGGACTGCGTGGCAGCGCTCGTAGCCGTGCGTGCAGCCCTCCAGAGCGAAGCCCCTGCTTTGCGTTTCCAGGCGCTGGTGGCGGCGAGCCAACTCTTCGACAACGCGGAGTTGCTGCGGTGTCTATTAGCAGGCATGGCGGATGAGGAATCCAGGATTCGGTACGTGGCGTGCCGGATTGCCGAGGAACGTTTTTTCGCGGCTGACAAGGCAGGTGAGCCTGCTCCTTCGGTCCTGGAAGAAAAGCTCTTCTCATTATTGTCCGATGGCGTATCCGAGGTGGCGCTGGCCGCGGCCATTCTGCTTGGGCCGCGTGGCTCGGAGCGGGCGCGTGACCTCGTGGTGAGCGCGCTGAACCGTCGTGGTGGATTCTCTCAACCCGAGGATGAACAAGCTGCGATTGAAATGTGCGCCAATTTATCTCTCGACGCGGCACGGCCAGGGCTCGCAGCCCGCGCATTTGGGGGAATGTTGGGCGGCAAAAGCCCGCTGGCTTTTCAAGCCCGAGTGGCGCTGGCCCGCCTAGGAGACGAGCGCGCTCGTGAGCATATCGTCCGCGGCCTTTCATCCTGGAGTCGCGCCGTACGCAGAGAGGCCGTTGCAGCTGCCGGCCAAGCGAGGTTAGAGGCCGCTCGGGCTCGCCTGATGGAAATGCGTCAAGCCGGACGCGAGCAAGACGACGGCTCGGTCACCGAAGCACTACAAGCGCTGGATAGGTAAAAGCCGCTTGTGACTCCGGTGTTCGGGTATTAAAGCCACCAGCATGTCAACAGAGTTCGATGCGATTGTCCTCGGCGGCGGGCCCGGGGGTTATCCGTGTGCCATTCGTCTGGGTCAACTCGGTCAGAAAGTGGCGTGCATCGAGGAGGAGGAGTACGGCGGCGTCTGCTTGAATTGGGGCTGCATCCCCTCCAAGGCGTTGATCAGTAACGCACACCTCTATCACAAGGCGCAGAGCGCTGCCGAAGTGGGGCTGAGCTTTGGTGACATCGCGCTCGACGTACCCAAAATGCAGGTCTGGAAGGATGGGATCGTCAAAAAGCTGACCGGCGGCGTACGCGGTCTGCTCAAAGCCAACGGTGCCACGATCGTCGAGGGGCGCGGGCGCCTCGTCGACGCGCACACCGTCCAGGTCGAGGGCAAAGACGGCCCGAAGAAGCTCACGGCCAAGAAGGGCATCGTGATTGCGACCGGCTCGGCCACGATCCAGGTTCCGGGCTTCGAATTTGATGGCCAGCGTATCATCGGCGCCCGTCAGGCCGTGAGCCTTCAAGCCGTGCCGCGGCGGTTGCTCGTCGTGGGGGGCGGGGTGATTGGGCTCGAGCTCGGCATGGTGTACCAAACATTCGGCGCCGAGCTGACCGTCGTGGAGCTGACGCCCAGCTTGCTGCCCGGTACCGATCCCGAGGCCGTCAAGGTCGTCGAGCGCACATTGAAAAAGCGAGGCGCCAAGATCTATACCGAGACGCGAGCCGAGGGCTATGAGCTCACCGACAAGGGCGAGGTCCGAGTGAAGCTCAAGACCAAGTCCGGGGACATCGCGGTGGAGTGCGATCAGGTGTTGGTCGCGGTGGGTATGAAGCCGCGTTCACGCGATCTCGGCCTCGAAGCCTTGGGTGTGCAGATCGACCCGCGTGGCTTCATTCAAACCAACGACGTCTGCCAAACGAACATCCCTGGCATCTACGCCATCGGCGACGTGAGCGGCGCTCCCATGCTCGCGCACAAGGCCACAAAAGAAGGCGAAGTGTGCGCCGAGGTCATTGCAGGGCACAAAGCCGGCAAGGACTGGACGAGCATTCCGGGCATCATCTTCACGGATCCTGAAATTGCCACTGCCGGGCTGAGCGAAGCGGAAGCCGCGGCGCAGGGTTATACGGTCAAAGTCGGTAAATTCCCATTTTCGGCGCTGGGGCGGGCGATGAGCATTCGAGAGACCGACGGGTTTGTGAAAGTCATTTGTGATGTCGAAGGTAAGCGCGTGCTCGGGGTGACGGTGGTGGGGCCGTCCGCGAGCGATCTCATCAGCGAAGCGATGTTGGCGGTCGAAATGGCGGCTACCGCGGATGACCTGGCGTTGACCGTCCACCCGCATCCCACCCTGGGCGAGGCCATGATGGAGGCCGGCGCGGCTGTCTTGGGCCAGGCCATCCACATCGCCAACCGTTGAGGCGGCCAGTGGGGCGGCGGGCCGAGCGGCTGGCATTCGCGCAGCGGGCCTCGTAGGCTAGGGCCCATGGGAATCTTCGAGCGCGTGAGCCGTGCCGCCTCTGCCAATTTCAACGCGTTACTCGACCGGGCGGATTCGCCGGAGAGGTCACTCGATCTAACCCTGAGGGAGATGCGCGAACAGCTCCGAGCTGCGCGTCGCGAGGTCGTGCGTAGCTTGGCTGCGGAGAAGCAACTAAAGAACAGAGGTGAGGAGCTCGCCCGTGACGTTGCCCGATGGGAGGCTCGGGCGGAGCTAGCCGTGCGCCATGGCAAGGATGAGCTCGCTCGCGACGCGTTGGCGTGCAAGAGGCGGCTTGCTGCCGAAGAGGAGCGGACCGAGAGCCTCAGGGTTCAGCAGCGGCAGAACGCGCTGGAGATGAAAGCAGAGTTCGAGCGCATGGAGCGCAAGATGGAGGAGTTTTCCGCCCGTCAGGGCACCATTGCAGTGTTGGCTCGCCAGGCGGCGGCGGGTGGCGGCAGCAACGCTCTCGGCGCTGGCCGCGGAGAGAACCCGCTGTCGGCCTGGCAAGACATGGAGGATCGACTCGAAAATATCGATGCCGTTTTCGAGGCTCAGCGCGAGGTCGATGAGGCGCTCGAGCAGGGGCGGGGTCCTGCCGGTATGAGCCGGTCCGAGGTCGAGGCGGAGTTTGTCGCGCTGGAGCGAGGCAGCCGGCCCGATCGCGGCGCGAACACTGAGGGGCTTGATGAAGAGCTCACGGCCCTAAAGAAGAAGTATCGCGTCGAAAGCTGACGCGGTCAGGCTCGCGTCGGCCCCGGCGATCCGGAGCGAAGCGCGCTTCCCAACGCTTTGGCGACCGCGGCGTACTGCGCCTTCGGGACCTCGTCGTTAGGCGCTAGCTGCGAAAGGCTGCGTGCCAGCGCCGCGTCCTCGTAGAGGGGCACGCCGTAGAGGGGGGCCAGTGACTCGAGGGTCCGAGCGAAAGCCCCTGACGCTTGAATGAGGACGCGCGGAGCGGCATCGGCGGCTGCATCGTACGTCAGCGCGACAGCCAGGCGCGGCCGCCCCAGAACCAATACCATGCTCTTCCCGAGTTGCGTCGACTCGGCGCTCTGGAGCAGCTCTTGGTGAGCGCGTTGGCGCGCTTGTTTGAGACCCGGGTGGCCTTCGCTCTCCTGCTGTTCCCGGCGGACCTCTTCGCGTGTCATGCGGTGCCGCTCGTACCAGGCGATGCGGGCGGCGATCGCATCGAGGGCGGCCATACCTGAAAGCACAACCAGCGACCAGAGCAGCAAGCGCTGGCACAGCTCGCCCGCAACTCGTGTTGCGGCTGAGGCGCTCCCGACGCTGGCCGCTAGCGCTGGGGCGGCGGACTCGAGCACCCGCCAAGCCACGAAGCTCAGCCAGCCCACGCTGCCGAGGAAGGTTACCGCCGCGAATGGACGTGCTCCAAACCAGGGTCGCCCGGCGCCTTTCCAGGGGCTGACTCGTTGCCAATCCAAGGCCAGCGGTTTGAGGCTGACCTGCGCACCCGTTTGCCACAGGCCGATGGCGAGAGCAAAAGCGGCGGCTGCGCCAATGATCGGGCACACGAGCCAGGCGACCCGGAGGGCGAGACCGCTGACCTGCGACTCTACCCCTGGCTGGAGGCCTTGGTGGAGGAGCTGTCGAGCAGCATCGAACAAAGTGCTGAGTGCTAAAGGCAGGAAGATGACGACGCATGCGATACTGCCCAGTCCAATCAGCGCGGGCGAGATCGGATGATCGCCGTCGCGGCGTGCGCGTCGAAGCCGCCGCGCGGTCGGCGGCTCTGTTCTACGATCGGCGGGCATGTCGGTCGTGGCTACTCCTCGAGGGAGGTGTCTCGCGGGTCAGTGGGTCGTTCGAGGTTGGATTCTTGGTACGTCCGCATTTCGCTCATCAGGCGTGTGGAGGTTTGAATGAGCGAAATGGCAAGCACGGCACCCGAGCCTTCGCCCAGGCGCAGATCGAGATCGAGCAATGGGCGGAGCCCGAGCACAGACAACACCTGGGCGTGCCCGCGTTCGGCGCTCTTGTGGCCAGCCACCAGGCAGTGAATGACCGAAGGCTGCCGCTCGCGCGCGACCATGGCGGCCACACCAGTGATGAATCCGTCCAATACAATCAGGCTGCGGCGCTGCGCTGCAGCCTCGATGGCGCCCACGAGGGCGGCCATTTCAAAACCACCGAAACACGCCAGCGCCGCTTCGGCGCTCGTCGGGTGATGCTTGGCGAGTCCCTGCCGCACGACCTCGCGTTTGCGCAGGAGCGTCGTCGCCGATACCCCGCTACCCACTCCGACCACTTCGTCGATGCTGGCGCCAGTGATGGCCGCCAGCACCGCGGCAGCGGCAGTGGTATTTCCAATACCCATTTCGCCGAGCCCTATCACCTCGCTACCGGGGACTCGGGCGACGAGGTCGGCTCCTCGGGCGATCGCCACCGCCACCTCTTCGGGCGTCATGGCCGCTTCGCGAAGAAAGTTACGCGTACCACGTCGCACTTTGTAGTTGGAAAGCCCGCTCGCTCGAGCGAAGTCATGGTCGACACCGACATCCGCCACTCGCAGATCCACTCCATGCTGGCGACAGAGGACATTCACCGCACCGGCTCCGGACAGGTACTGGTACACCATCTGCGCGGTGGCCCGCGAAAGGTAAGCGCTGACACCTTCTTCAGCGATGCCGTGGTCACCCGCAAACAAGAGCAAGCTCGGCGCGCGACAAGACGGGTACTCGCGCTGCTGCAGACCGGCTAGGGTAAGCCCCAGCGCTTCGAGGCGGCCCAAGCTGCCGCGGGGTTTGGTGAGCTCGTCCTGACGCGCCCGTGCAGAAACTGGGGCCGCCCATGCCTGCGCGTGGACGCTAGCGTCCGGCTCGTCGCTCTCGGGGCCACGCGGGCCGTCATGGAGCAGCGTCTGTGCCGAGTCGGGCGAGGCGACTCGAGGCGAATAGAGTTGGCCGTAGCGATCCAAGAAGACCAGGTCATCGAGCGGCCGCCGCCCAGCCCAGCCGGTGGCTTGCAGCATGGGGTCGTCTGGAAAACTGACGGGGTATCCCAAGGTCAAGTAAGCGACGGGCACGACGCCGTCCGGTAGCGCGACCAGCTCGGCAATGAACTCCGGCTCGAGCAGGCTCATCCAACCCACGCCGAGGCCTTCCGCACGCGCCGCAAGCCACAGGTTTTGCACCGCCAAACAGGTCGAGTACTCGTCCATGTGGCGCATGGTGAAACGACCGAGCACGTGGGGCCCACCCCGGCGGCGATCGCAGGTCACGAGCAGGTTCAGGGGTGCATCGAGGATACCCTGCAGCTTGAGCGCCCGATAACTGTCGCCTCGAGCATCGACATGGACCTGAGCCGCCCGTTCATTGACGCTACGGAAGTGCTCGTAGACGACGCGCCGTAACTGGGGCTCCCGAAGCACGATGAAATCCCACGGCTGCATCAAGCCAACACTCGGCGCGTGATGAGCGGCGTTCAAGATGCGCCTGAGAGTCGCCTCGGGCACAGGGTCGGGTCGATAGTTTCGGATGTCCCGCCGCCCGAAGATGGCGCGGTACAACCCGGCGCGTTCGGCGGCTGAAAAGGACCCGGTCGTCATCGCTCGACGTGTTCGACTCGAACACAAGCGCGCTGCGAGGTCCACGCAAATGACCAGTCACCGGATCCAAAGAGCCCGGTGACTGGGTTCTCGAGCCGACGCTCGAGACTCTGTTCCGATCGCGCCTTAGAACGCGGCGCCGAGGCTCAGGTAGCCCCAGGGTAGGAAACCCGCACCAAAGGTCATGACCGGTGATAGCCCGACGCGGAACACGAAGCCACCGTCGGCCGGTTGGCGACGATAGCCCACCATCGCCGTGGCCGAAACGGTCGTCACGCTGGCCCCTGCGCCAACCTCTTCGTCACTGGATTCGATCAGGCCGCTGCCGGAGAAGTTTAGGATCGAAGCACCGCCACCGAGCTCCAGCATGTTCGTATCCGAGCCAATGCCCAGGTAACTGACCGTCAAGGGCACGGCCCAGTAGGAGAAGCTGGCGGAGGCGGTCGTGTTGCCAGAAGCGTCGGTGGCGCTGGCGCCCACGCCGAAATACGAGAAGCCAATGCGGGCCGACAACTCGTTCGTGAGCATCCGGTCGTAGTTGATGGAGTAGAGCAGCCCGGGGCCAAGCAGATCCAGATAGATGGCGTTCTTTGCTTCGCGCTCCTTGGCGGCGGGGGACTCTTCCGCCTCGACGACAGAGTCCGCTTCAGGGTCGCTCGCTTGGCCGCCGCCACTGGCGTCACTCGGCAGAATGCCGGACACGGCCGGATCAGTCGCTTCAGTCGCCGAGTCAGCGGCGGTCTCCGCGGCGAGAGCGCTTGAAGTGTAGGCGACCGCGCACAAACAGCTCGCAGTGAGCAGGGGTAATAGCTTCATGATTGCTTTCCTTTGAAGACGGTTCTGTCCAGCTCTCGCGACATGCGAGAGGTCCAACCCGCGGAACGGCTCCGCGTCTGCGGGCCTGAGTCAAAATTGCACGCTCGCTTCGGGTCGTGCCCCTTTGGGGCGCGAAGGCGCGGCCCGCTCCCTCCCCGGATCACGCTCAGGCACATGTGAGCACATGCGGCGCGCAAGTCTCGGCGCGCCTCACGAGCACGTTCATCCGCGCATGTCGCTCACGCGTCGGGGCGCTCCCGAAGAAGAGCGTCAGCCGCCAACGCGAGGAACGAAGATCCCGACCCCGCCATTGCGTCGCCAGAAGTTGGCGCTTTGCTGGATCAGGGGGATGCGAAAGTGCGGCGGTGGATGCGAGTGCTGAAACGCCAATAACAAATTGGGGCCGCCACCGCCCTCGAGGCCGATGAAAAAGCGCATGGTCAGCAGCCCGCCAGCTTCGGTCCAAGCCGCGCCGCCGCTGCTGCTGCGCCGGGCGCCGGCGTCGAGGACGTTGGAGGTGCCGGCAAGATCAGCCGCACCTTCGTAGGGCTGATTGAACAAGGGCACCTGACTCGCAAGGACGCGGGCAAGGTCGCCGCTACCGAGCAGACCCGGTTTGCCGGTGCACGGCAGGTGACCGAGGTGATGATGGGCCAGCTCATGAGCGAGGATAAAGGCGAGCTGCTCCTCGAAGATGACGTGCTGCCGCTGGACCTTGCGGCCGTCGGCATGCGTAGCCGGCGGGAAGAAATTGGAGGGGCGTGGAATGGGCTGATTGGGCCCCAAATTCCGTGCGATGAAGCGGATGTACTCGTCGGTCTTGGTCGTGCGAAACAGCTCGTCGTGGGCCGCTGCCATGGCGAGCCACGCAGTGATTTCCAGCATGCCGTCCGTGACGGCCATGAGCGCTCGGCCATCCGCACAAGCAGCGAACGCGTTGACGTCGCCGGGCGTGTCATCGACCACCAACGGAATGTTGAGCACGCGTGCACGGGAACTGTCCGGTAGCGCCGCCACGAGCTCTGCCAGGATGGCCTGCGAGCGCTGCCTGAGCCAATCTCGATGCAGAGCATTGATCGGATCATTAGTGACGCTCGGCTGCGGCGCCTGTGGCGCGGCAATGGGAGGGGGTGGCAGCGTGCTCGGCGGTGGATAGGGCGCAGGCTGCTGAACGGGCGGTTGACTCGGGGGATACTGACCGGGTGGGGGATATTGGGCCGGAGGATATTGCGCGGGAGGGTACTGCCCAGGCGGGTACTGCCCAGGCGGGTATTGACCGGGGGGATATCCAGCCGGGCTTCCCGTATATTGGGGCGAAGGGTAGGCGGCCGGTCGTGAGCTGCGCTGAGCGCCTCCCTGACACGCGATCGAGAGAACCAATGAGCAGCACACGGCAGACGACCGAACCCACATGCTTGGACCATAGCGCGACCGATCTTCGGGGGGTCGTGATTTTTGCCGTGGCCCCGCCCGTACCCATTTTCCCTGTGCGAAAGAGCGCTAAATCGCCGGTCAGGGGCAGAGCAGCGTTTCCGCGTCGATGTCTCGTAGAGCTGCTACGGTACCGCCGGGAGACCCGTTAGTGATTGAGCTCCGAACCCATCCCTCCATGCGTGCGCTCGACGAAGCCGAGTGGGACGCCATGCTCGCGCCACATTTTGTTCCGCACATGCGCTGGGCCTTCCTCGACGCGCTCGAGACAACCGGCTGCGTGCGACCTGAGCTGGGCTGGTTGCCCCAGCATGTGAGCCTGCATCGAGCGGGGAAGCTCATCGGGCTAGCCCCCGCATACGTCAAGGGCAATAGCGAGGGGGAGTTTGTGTTCGATCAGTCCTGGGCGCGTTTCTGTCACGAAAACCTCCAGGTCGACTACTTCCCTAAATTGATCGTAGCTGTGCCCTTTACTCCCGCGACCGGGCCGCGTGTGCTGCACGCTCCGGAGCTGTCTGCCGAAGAGGCTCACATGGCATTGGGACAGGGCCTCCAGCGGCTGATCGACAGGTCGGGGCTGTCCAGCGGCCATGTGTTGTTCGTGACCGACGGATCCGCGCGGCAGCTCGAAAGCGCCGGCTTGTCCCGGCGTTTTGGCATTCAGTACCACTGGAAGAACGCTGGTTACACGAGCTTCGACGACTTCTTGTCGCGATTCACGGCGAAGCGCCGCCACCAGATCCGCCGCGAACGGCGCGAGCTATCAGAGCAGGGCATCGAGTTGCTCACACGTGCCGGCGGTGAGCTGGGCTCGGACGACATTGACCATGTTTACGAGTTCTACTGCGCCACCGTCGACAAACACTTTTATGGCCGCAGGTATCTCAACCGTGAGTTCTTTCACGAGATTTGCTTGCGCATGCCCAACCAAATCATGGTGGTATTGGCGCGTGAGAAAGGCGCCCCCAAGCCTTTGGCCTGCGCGTTCAACCTGGCGAGTGACCGTGCCCTGTTTGGGCGCTATTGGGGGGCTCGCGAAGAACGGCCCTTTCTTCACTTCAATGTCTGTTACTACGCCGGAATACAGGCGTGTATCGAGCGCGGTCTCGACTACTTCGAGCCCGGTGCAGGTGGCGAGCACAAACACGCGCGCGGGTTCGAGTCGAGCTTGACCCATAGCGTGCACTACCTGCGAGATCCACGCTTGCGCGCCCCGGTGGAACGGTTTCTGAGTCAGGAGCGCGCCGCCATTCGTCAACACCTGGACGACGAAAAACCCATCTTGAAAGACGCATCTTGAAGGACGGAGGGGCTACTTCACTGGGCTAAGCTGGATCACCTGATGCCAGCTCAGGTAAATCAAAAGCGCATTGTGAGGCTCATGTCCGAGCAGCTCGTGGTCCGGCAAACGCCTCAACAGGCGCAATTCCAGCCATGGCCCTGTGGCACTTCCAAGCACTGGAATCCCGAGCCCGAGCGATAGCCAAGCGCCGCGTGTGTCGCCGAGCTCGCTGCCCGCATCTGTGAAATACGCACCGAAGCCGAGGCACGCCGAATCCAGCGTGAGGTCGAGCCAGGCGGGGCCCCGCTCGAGGTCGAGTGCCCAACGGGGTAAGAACAGGGGCCGTAGCTCCATCCCCAGCGAGAAGCTGCGCGTGTGCAGGGCATCCGTCACCAGGCTTTCGCTGTAGTCGCCCGTGACCCCGAGCGTGGAATAATAGTGGGCAGACGCGCCCACGCTGCCCGCCAACCGGGAATCCTTGATCAGACCTCCCAATTTGAGAGATAGGTCAGTGTCGCCGTGGAAACGCCCGTACACGCCATCGCTCTCGGGACCTGGAGGCCAATGTGCTGCCGCCGCTCTCGCCCATGTCCCGAGCCCCACGCTCGCCACTAAAAGCGAGAGCACCACGCTGACCAGCCGGGGGCGTGAAATACTTGTTGGAGTGGCCAGGCGAGCGAGCCCCATGGATCAGCTTAACGGTGCGCTCCCCAGCCGCGCCAAGACCTCGCCACGCAATTCTTTGGGGAATACCAGGCGAGTTCGGGTGAGTGTTTCCCCGGAGAGCCGACCCAGAATGAACGAGACGTCGCGGGGGGCTCGCGCCACGTTGTCGGGAAAGATGACTTTGAGCGGGTCCTTTGAGTTGTCAAACGGCACGTCCACGGCTTCATCCAACCCGACATAGTAGTCGGGATTGAGGCCTATTGCCTGTGAGCGATGCCGTGCGAATTCCAAAAGCTCTCGATATCGGGCTGGGCTGCGGTCCTCCCCGAACAGCTCCAGCGTCTTAAATAACTTCCTAGAATACAGCCGTTGGCAGAGATCGGCCAGGATGGGGTCGCTCGCGTGGCGCCAGTTGGCGAGCGCGCTCCACAACACACTGTCGTCGAGGGCGAGGTAGTTGGCGAGGCTAGTGTCGCCGCTGCACAACAGCGACGCGATGCCCTCTGGCATCGGGTTGATCGTGACGCCATCCAGTAGCAACCGCTGGATGCGCGACAGAATGCGGGAGAAGTGCCACTCGCTGGCACGGCTCGCCTTGTGGAAATAGACCTGTTGAAACATGAAAAGCCGGGCCAAGACGAATGATTCGATGGCGGGCAGGCCCTTGACGCCATCGATGGCCAGGAGAGGCGCGCCACCGAGCCTGTCGGGGTGCCCAAAACGCAAGCTCCGAACCAGCCACTCCAGGTCAAAGGTGCCGTATCCCACACCGGTGAAATGTGCATCCCGCAGCAGATAGTCGCAGCGATCCACGTCAAAGGTTCCGCTGACGGTGCTGGATAGAAATGCGAGCGGGTGGCGGCCCTGGATGAGATCGGCGACTCTCGCCGGCAAGTCCGGATCCGCCTCGGCCAAGATACGATGCACGGAGGTGGACGGGTCGAGCACGATGCGCACCGTCCAGACTTCGTGACCGGGCCCTTCGGGTACTGCTTCCTCGAAGAGGTGTGACAAAGGGCCGTGACCCAGGTCATGCAGGAACGCCGCTGCTACGGCATCTCTCGCTTGTTCGGGGGTCACGCGTTGCGATACGGGCAGCTCCCCGTGAATCTGGCGCAGCCGACCGATGAAACGTGTCATGACGTGTGCCGCACCGATCGCGTGCGAGAAGCGGGTATGGTCGGCGCCGGGGTAGGCGAGCGAGGTCAAGCCGAGTTGCCGGATCCTCCGGAGGCGCTGAACTTCGTCTGCTTGCATGAGGCGCGGCACGATTGAAAGCTCCTCCGCTTCGAAGGAGACCAGCCCGTGAACGGGGTCGCGCAGGATCATTGCTCAACGCGCTAGCCGATCTCGGGGGGCGCCCCAAGGGCGAGTCGAGCCGCTTCCGTTCCTATGCCGTTTCAGCAAGTTTCGTGGCCGCCTGGCCGATGTCGCGTCGAAACAGTCTGACGACTAGTGCAACAGTGCGCCGCATTCTCGATACGCACCGCGGCGCAGATGTGCGCCAGAATCAGGAAAGCGGCGTATTTGAGCACAAAGCAAACGCGATCTCGAAGGTCTCCCTGGACAGCGTCCATGGATTGCGCTTTCTTATCTTGCTGGAGTTTGTCCGGCATTTCCCGTTCGTAGAGGGAACCACCTCGAGGTCCCAAGTACCCCTTTCATGACCCGCTCACGCAAGAGTCCAGAGCCCCAGGCCACCCGCCCCCGTGCCCTTCGGCTGGAGCAAGTGTTGCGCCTGCTGCCCGCGCGGGAGCTTCAAGCCATCGTCGAGGGTCTGCGCATCAACATCGATCGCGGTAAGCGCATCGATGCGCCCGCCCAGGTGGCTCGTGCCCTGGTTTGTCTGCCTGAGGCGCGTGACCCGGCGTGCCTGCCAGAAACCGCGCGCCAGCTCCTGCACCGGATCGTGGAGGCCAAGGGCGTGCTGCATGTCAGCGCTTTGCCGTCAGCGGTCGAACCGCTGGTCGCTCGAGGCCTCGTATTTGCTCGCGCCAGCGAGGCTGGCGGAGCGGAGCTGTTGCTGCCCATCGCTTATATGGTGCAGCTGAAGAGCTGGGAGGGTGAAAACCCGCGCGGCGTTCGTGCCCTGCTGACACAGGTGAGCCCCAGTGTTGGTGCGGGCATTGCGTCGCACTACCTCGGTAGCTCTGCAACCAATCCGCTCTCGCTGTCGCTCGAAGCGGCCTGGACTGCGCTGACCGATCCAAGCTACTTGGCGCGGGAGATCGATGCTTTGGCTTCCGCCGAGCGGCGGTTGCTGGTTTCAATCGAAGAGCTCGGGGGAGAAGTCGACACGGAAGAGCTACTCGAGCTCGAGCGGGAGCCGCTGCGCTTGCGAGGCGCCGGTGGGGCCACCCCGTCGCGTCGAGGCGTGGGTTTCGCGCTCGAGCGGCGTGGCTTTCTGATACCCATTCATCCCAACCGCCATGTCATCCCGACCGAGGTCGCCGCCATCATCGGAGCCGGTCGCCGTGCAGCGCGAGACGAGCGGCGACGCGAGATTCGCGCCATCGTCGAGGACGAGGATCATTCGCCAAGACGTGCGCGTTTCGCCCGCGACGCCGCTCCACTGGCGTTGGCCATGGCGGCGCTGGTGCGCGAACGAAATGTCGACGTGCGACCGGAGCTGGGAACGCCGCGCTCGCTCATCACGCGCTTCGCCACGCGTTTTGGTCGAGATCCGGGCGCTGTCGCGCTGATCTCTGCTTTGAGCCGGGCCGTCGGGTTGTGGGATGCCTCGGCTCGCAACGGCAGTGCTCCGCCCGGCAGCTTGTCCATGAATGAGCTCGGGCGGCATTTGTTCGATGTCTGGCATTTGGGAGGTGCCTGGGACGAGGCGCGACCCGAGGGCGAGTTCATGCGGGCGGCGGGCGCATCTCGCGAGGCCAGTGTGATCGGCGTCGTTCGCTCGATCGTGCTCGACAGCTTGATGGACCTGGGCGAGGGCCGTTGGATTCCATGGGAGGCCATTTCGGGTTTTCTCCTCACTGACAGCCGTGCGCCGGGCTTGGCGCGGCTGCTCGAGCGCTGGGCGCAGCGCTGCGGGATAGATCCGAAGGAAACCACGCTGGACCACGTTGCCGAACGCGTCGCGTTCGAGAGCTTACATATCCTGGGGTGCGTCGATGTCAGCGAGCCGGACGGCGTGGAGGCGCTCGAAGAAACGGACGCTGCGCCGGTATGGGCAGCCGCCGACCGTGAGCTCCGGCGCAATGGGGAGCATGACATTGGTGTGGGTCGCGCTTTGCGCATCACTCCGCGTGGCCGCGCTTACCTTTCTGGTATGGCGCCGGAGGTCAAACGCGAGAGCGCTTTCAGGGACAGTCAGGTGCTTCGCCTGGGCGAGGAGGCGACCGTGGCGCAAATCTTGTCGCTGGTCCCCTTCGTGGAGGTGGGTCGCGTCGACGAGCAGCTCGACGTCATCATTAGCCCCAATTCAGTCGCAAATGCTCTGGCGGGAGGCCTCGAGGCGTCGGTCATCCGGCAGCGTCTGGAGGGTGTGGCGAACCTCCCGGAGCCGGTCTCCCGAGCGTTGCTGCAGGCCAGCGCGGTGCTCGGCCGAGCTCAGTACGTCAGCACGCCCGGTTTTCTCTGGGTCGACGACCCAGAGCTTCGCGAGCTGCTCAGGACGCGCCGCCAAACTGCCGACCTGTTCATTGACCCATCTCCACCTGGGGGGCTGCTGTTGGCTTCGGGCATTGACCTGGAGCGAGTCGTTCTACGCTGCCGTACCTTGGGAGTGGAAGTGCTACCAGAGGGCGAGGCTCGAGGGCTCGCCGTATCGGCTCGGGCCGGGGTGAGCCCACAGCCAGATTCCGAGAGTCGCACCCGTTCGGCGCTCGGTCGGCGCCCAAGCGGCACACGCCGACGCGAGCCGGGGCCAGGCTCGCGCCGGACGCGAGTGGCGTCCAACGGCTGAGCAGCATGTCTGCTGTTGTCGGAAGACTCCGCCCTCAAGAGATCTAGACCGAAGGCGGGAGGACGCGCTGCAAGGCTCCCGGGGCGTTTGCTGTGCGATGCCGAATTTGACGCGCCATCTTGGCCGCGGCGCGCTAAATACTTGGGCCGAAGGCTCATTGGCCGGCGTGGTTGTTGGAGTGCACTGATTCATGTCTGCCCTGCTCAGGCTGCCCGAGCTCGCGAAGTACGAGCTCTTGGAAGAGATTGGCCACGGCGGGATGGCTTCGGTGTTTCGAGCTCGGGATCGCCGGCTGGGGCGCGAAGTCGCCATCAAGTTGATCCACAGGCACCTACGCGACAGCTCGGAAGTAGCAGAGCGCTTCGTGCGGGAGGCCACGGCCGTCGCGAAGCTGCGCCATCCTAACATCGTAGAGGTCTACGACATCTCGGATCCGGAAGAGAGCGAGCGTTACCTCGTCGTCGAGCTCGTGCGCGGCATCACGCTACGCGAGCGCTTGCGCACGGACGGACCACTGGCCCCCGAAGTGGCGGTGGCCGTCGCCTTGGAAATTGGCGCAGGCCTCGAGCACGCTCATCAGCTGGGGGTGATCCACCGCGACGTCAAGCCCGAGAACGTGTTGATTGAGCTGACCAGTGAGCGTGATGTCGGCACCGAGTGTGCGCCCCTTCGCGTCAAGCTCACCGACTTTGGTATCGCCAAGTTGCTCGATGCCCAGGGGGTCACGTCCACTGGCGAGGTGCTCGGCTCCCCCGCACACATGGCGCCGGAGCAGATCAATGGCGGCGCTGTGGATGCGCGGACGGACGTCTTCGCGCTCGGCGTGCTGCTCTACGATGCCATGGTCGGTCGCTTGCCATTCACTGGTGATCATCCGGCCCAGGTTCTGCGCAAAGTCCTGGACGGCGATTTCATCCCGCCTGAGCGGCAAGATCCCAAGATTGGCGCCAACTATTCGCGTCTCATCGTGCGCGCCATGGCGAGGGATCCCGGTCAGCGCTTCGAGAGCGTGCATGCGATGCTGGAAGCATTGCGCCAGGAGCTGGCCAGTCTCGGCTTCAACAAGATCCAGGCGCTGCTCGACTCCGTGGCTCGGCCCGACCCTGGCTTTGTCGACAGCCTCGTGCCTCGGCTCGTCGAGCGTGGCTCACAGGCCCGTGCCGAGGGGCGTATCGCGGCGGCCGCGGATCATTTTGGTCGCGCCCTCGCTTATCGCCCGGGGGATCGTCAGCTCTTGCGGCGCGTCTCCGGGTTGGCGAGAGATCGTCGGTTGCGGCGCGCCGCGCGTTGGGCGGCTACCGGCATCGCGGCGCTCGGATTGGGCGTGGGGATCTATTACCAAGTCGCCGCCGCGATGGCCCGGCGCGTGAGAGACTTGCCGCGCGAGAAATCCGTAGCCGCGCTGCCCACCGAACCGGCACGCGGGGCAGGGGCGGCCGTCAGTGTCCGACAGGTTGCAGAAAACGATGCTCCTCACATCGAGGCGCCGTCGGCGGGGTCCCGGACTGCGCTAGTCCCGGCGCGTCCACCTCCCAACCGGCGCCCGGCCGGTGAGTCCGAAGCGGCCGCGACGCGCGACGTGGTGGTCCGAATCACAGGCGCGATGGGCGGGACCCTGAAAATCGATGGGCAGCCGCTCCCTTGGTTCGGGGACGTCAGGCACTCGTTGCCGGTGGGGCCGCACAGCTTCGAATTTGTGGCTCCCGACAGCACGTGTTGCCAGAGCTCCCAGCGGACCATTTTGATAACGCCGGGCGAGGGGCCCCAAGAAGTGATTGGCGAAATCGCCTTTCTGGATGCGACCCTGCAAGTTAGCGCCGACGATGGACAGGTCGGCGTATTGACATGCCCCACGCTGTTTCCCGGGGACCAGCCCTTTCCCGGCGAAAGGCGGGTGGCCGTGCCGCGGGGGAAGGCGACGGGCACGTGCACCCTGCGTGCCGAGGCCTCGGGGTCACTCCTTCAAAAGAAGGAGGTCACGCTGCGAGCTGGGCAAACGACCGTAATTCCATGGCCCTAGGCGTCACAGCTAGCTAGAGTTTCGTCGCGCGGCCAGAGATGGTCCGCGGCGACCGATGGCTGCACCGCGTTACCGTTTCATCCCCTTGCTCTGGGCGGGACTCCTTTGCTTCACCTCGATCGGTGGTGCGCAAACGCCCCCAAATGCGGCAGTCGGTGCTGCCGAGCTCGACTCGGGGGCGGCCTTCGAACGCGCGCGCATCTATTACGAGTCCGCCAAATACGCAGCCTGTGTGGACGCTTTTGAACGCCTGCTCGGCAGGTCCGACGGGCTCGAGACCAAGGACCGCGCGCAGGCACGCACGTACCTTGCCGCGTGTTTCATCGCCTCCGGCAAGGTGGACCAGGCGCGGCAACAATTTCGCCAAGCCATCCTCGAGGATCGCCAGCTCGAGCCGCCGGATCCAGTCGTGTTTCCGCAGGCGGTCGTCGATGTTTTCGTGCAGGTGCGCAGCAGCCTCATGGGTGCCTTGCAGCGCCAACAGGAAGAAGACTTAGAGCGCAGCAGGCAGGAGGCGGAAGCGCAGCGCGAGCGCAGAGAGCGGGAGCGTCAGCGAGTCGCCGAGCTCGAGCGTTTGGCATCGATCGAGACCGTGGTGCGCAAGAACGAGCGCTGGATGGCTTGGGTGCCGTTCGGGCTCGGGCAATTTCACAACGACAATCAAGCGCTCGGTTGGGTTTTCCTCACGACTGAGGCCGCGCTCGCCGCAACCGCGATTACAGCAACGTCCATCGAGCTCGGACTGCATTCGCAGGCACAAGGCGGCCGCGCCCCTCTCGACTACCCCGACTTGAACAGCAAGGTGACCGCTGCGAACCAGGTGGGTACGGTGGCTTGGCTCAGTTTGATAGGTGTTGCCGCGGTCGGCATCGTCGAGGCCAACATTTCCTACCGCGACGAGCTGCGGGTGGGCCAGCGCCGGCGAGCTCTGCCGGATTCACTTCGCCCCGCGGAGTCCGCTCCGCTGGGTGAGAGTACCCTGCGCCCGCTGCTTGGCGCGGGTTGGCTGGGCGTGAGCGGCTCGTTCTAGAACTCAGCCCTTTGCGAACGCGGCGATCCAGAAGCCGCCAAAGCGACTCAACGGGGAATCACAGAGCCGCTCTTCCGTGAACCGGAATACACTCTTCACGATGGGGATACGCATCACCCCGGCGCTTGGAATGGCGATGCGAACGCCGCGAGAATCGACTAACCGGCAGCCGGCAGGCACGAGCAGGCGAACGTCTCTAGGGGAATCGTAGCGGGTGAAGACGTTGGCTTCGTTGACCCCTTCGGCGATTCTGCCAGCGGGTCCGAAGCGTTTCACGAGGGCCCGCAGGCTCCAGGGGTTATAGAACTCCGCGATGACGTGGCCCCCGGGGCGCACCACGCGCGCCATTTCGGAGAGGGCCGTCTGGATCTCTCGCACGTGGGCCAAAACCTTGAACGAGCAGGCGACGTCAAAGCTACCGTCGGCGAACGGTAGCTCAGTGGCACTGCCGAGTTGGACGTCCAGGTTTCGTTGCTTGGCTCGTTCCAGCATGTTCGGCGAGAGGTCGATACCCCGAGCGGACCCGGCGAACCGAGCGATGCGCTGTAACACGAGACCGGTCCCGCACCCGACCTCGAGCACGTCTTTGCCGAGCGCAAAGCGCCGGACGAAACCGCTTTCCAATTCGTCCAAGAGGTCGTGATAGCCCCCCTGGCTTTGCTCTCCTCGACCGGTTTCATAGTTGGCCGCGAAAGCATCGTAATATTCGCGGTTCGCGCTTTGGCCAGCCTCTTCCATGAGATTGCTATACTCCTACCCGGAACGTGAGTGTTGATGCTGCCCCTTGATCACCCAGATTTTTTCCGCCGGGCGCCGCCCCCGGGACAGTCTCGGGAAAGCACGATCGTGCTGGATGGCGAGGGTCGATTTTGGCACGCGGGCGAGCTCGTTCGCCACCCGGGGATGCAGGAGGCCTTCGCGTCCTGGATCAGTCGCCATCCGGATGACGGGCGCCATATCCTCTGCAATGGCTACGACTGGAGCTACTTCAGCGTACGAGACGTGCCTTTCTTCGTCCGGGGGTTGAGCCCGGGAGCCAAGGGTCTGGTCTTGCGCTTGTCCGATAGAACCGAGGAGCTACTCGATCCGTCGTCCCTGCGGGTGGGCGCGCGCGACGCGCTGTATTGTAAGGTCAAGGGTGGGCGTTTCGATGCCCGTTTCATGCCTGCCGCTCAGGTTGCATTACTCCCGTTCGTAACCGAGGCCCCTTCAGGGGAGTTGGGGTTGCAGGTCGGGGAGCGTTTCCATCGCATCGAGGTCGGCTAGTTGGCCTATGGGCCGAGTGGGCTTCGCCACGGGTGACCTTGCGCAGGCCGCTCGAGTTGGCTAACGTGCGTGAGCCCACCAAGTGGGTAGCGTTCCCATTGCGGATCCTCCACGGGATCCGTTTTTTTTGGGGTCGGGTCGGTTGCGGGTCCCCCACTCTCTATTCTCGAGAAGGTTTTTCGAGGAGAGTTTCTCGAAGAGATCGTCTTCTTGAAGATTGTCTCTTGCGGAGAATGGGCCTTCGGAGATTGTCCTGCACAGGTGCCGTCTCCGGTGGTCTCCGGAAGGGGTCCGCCGCTGGCCACAATCCCGAGCTCCGTGCTTCCGCTGATGTTTGCATTCGAAAAACTGCCTGGTCTACCGCGTGAGCGCATCATTGATGCGATCGCCCCGGTTTTGCGCGCGCACGGCCTTTCGGGCGTCGAGCTGATCTGGCGCACGGGTCCCCAGGGACGGGTCCTGACGGTGACGCTGGAAACACTGAGCGACACCGAAGCTGCCGTCGGCGTGACGCTCGAGGTCTGCTCGCGGGTTTCGCGCGACTTGTCGACCGCACTGGACGTCTTGGAGCTGATCGAAGGCAAGTATCGGCTCGAGGTGGGTTCTCCCGGGCTGGAACGCCGTTTGTACACGCTCGCCGATTACGCTCGCTTTAGTGGGCGGTCGGCCAAGTTGAAGCTGGCGTTAGCGGTCGGGGGGCAGTACGTCCTCTCGGGCAAGCTGGGCGGAACCGACGCCGACGGGCGAGTGCTCATCGTGGCAGATGGCGTGGAGCACGCCGTGAAGTTTGAAGATGTACGGTCCGGGCAGCTAGCGGTCGATTGGCAGGAGATGGGTTTTTCGCCCGCGCCGCGCCACCGAGCCGGCAAGCGTTCGGCCGCACAGGGTCGTAAGTGAAAGATTCAGGTAGATCCATGGCAGTACAATCTTCGGAGTTTGCAGGGAATCTGGGGCTGATCGTCGATCAGGTGGCCCAGGAGAAGGGCATCGACAAGGGCGTTCTCGTCGAGACGATGGAAGCGGCGATCCTGAAGGCTGCTCAAGCCGCATTCGGTCCGACCCGTGAGCTCGAGGCTCAATACAACGACGCGACGGGCTCCATCGATCTATTCCAATACATGAGAGTCGTGGAACAGGTGTCCGAGCCGGAACGCGAGATTTCCGCGGATCTGGCCAGGAAACATGGTCTGGAAGCGGATCTCGGTGAAGAGTTGGGCTTTCAGGTGTTCTGGCACCCGCGAGACGCCGACAAGGCGCGCCAACAGGACAAAGAATTCGGTTCCGTTCTCGACATGAAGCAAGCTCGGAGCTCGTTTGGCCGCATCGCGGCGCAGACGGCCAAGCAGGTGCTGCTGCAGCGTGTTCGCGATGCCGAGCGCGAGCTCATTTATAACCAGTTCAAGGATCGCAAGGGGCAGTTGATCCGAGGCATCATTCGCCGCTTCGAGCGAGGTCACAACGTGATCGTGGACTTGGGGCAGACCGAGGGCGTGCTACCGTACCGCGAGCAAACGCCGCGCGAGACCTACCGGCCCGGTGATCGCATCGTTGCGTACGTCAAGGACATCGATCGCGAAGCTCGCGGTCCGATTGTGGTGCTCAGCCGCAGCGCTCCACAGCTCGTCGAGAAGCTGTTCGAGTCCGAGGTGCCTGAAATCTACGAAGGCATCGTGCGGATCGTAAGCGTCGCACGCGAGCCCGGATCTCGGAGCAAGATCGCCGTAACGACACGAGATGGAGACGTCGACCCCGTGGGCGCGTGCGTCGGCATCAAGGGTTCATGCGTGCAGGCCGTGGTGCAGGAGCTGCGCGGCGAAAAAATTGACATCGTCCCCTACGATCAGGATGTGGCTCGCTACATCATCGCCGCCATCCAGCCTGCCGACGTGAACAAGGTGATCGTGGATGAGGCCGATCACCGCATGGAATTGGTCGTTCCTGACGAAAAGCTGTCGCTGGCCATCGGCCGCAAGGGCCAGAACGTTCGTTTGGCGTCCCAGCTGACAGGCTGGAAGCTCGATATCATCAGCGAGTCCAAGTTCAAGGCGATGGAGGAGGATGCCCTCCAGGCTTTCCGCGAGATCGAGGGCGTGGATGAGGCCCTGGCGCGCGCCATGTATCGCCTGGGCTTTCGCGCGCTCGAAGAAGTGGCCGAGGCCGGCACCGACGAGCTGACCACGATTGACGGAATCAATGGTGTTGACGGCGCAAAAGACTTGCAAAGCAACGCCTTGGCAGCCATGGACCGCCTACGCATGGAGCGCCTCGAGGTGGCTTGCAGCCGCAGTGAACCGCCAACCGAGCGAGAGCTTTTGCAGTTGGTGCCGGGCGTCGGCCTTCGGACCCTTCAGTTTTTGGAAGAGGGGGGCTACCGGATGATTCGGGACGTCGTCCGAGAGGACCCTGATCGGTTGAGCATCAAGACCGGACTTTCCAATCGCAAGGCACGCGCGGTGCAAACCGCGGCCAAGAATTTCCTCAGCGTCGACGTGCCGGAGATTGAGGCACGTCGCGCACAGGCGCGCCAAGAGCCGGAGGCACAGACTTCGTGAGCATTAGTTGCAGTATTGATTGTTTGCCTGGTGCTTTGCTCCTGAGCTGTTTGGAGGTTCTATGAGCAAGATGCGTGTCTACGAGGTCGCCCGGGATCTGGCGATGGACAACAAGTCGTTGGTCGCTTTGTTTCAGTCCGTGGGTGTGACGGACGTGAAAAACCACATGAGCGCCGTAATGCCGGAGCAGGTGGACCGCGTAAAGCGCCACTTGGAGCGGCAAAGCGGCCAGAAGGTGGCTGAAGAACGCATTCGGCCGACCGTCGTCAAACGCCGAGCGCGTCCTGCTGCCGATTCGGCAGGGGCCGAGGGCTCGCACGAGCGCGAAGAGGCCGCGCCGCCCGCGGTGTCTCGTCGCCCGCAGTCGGCGCCGATGTCGAGCCCAGTCGCTAGTTCTCCACCTCCGACGTCCGAAGTGGCGAGTGCCGCCTCGTGGCAGCGTCGCCTGGATGCGGAAGCGTCCGCGGCAGAGGTCGCGCCGCTATCAAAGCCGGTGGTTGCTCGTCGGCCTGTCACTCCGTCCACACCGGTCGTACCGGCTCGGTCTGAGCTCATCCCTCCGCCTCCAGCTGAACCCGAAGACCATACGGTCAACGGAGACAACGCGAGACCCGCATTTGAGAAGCCGGCTGCATCGGATGGCCCGCGTGTCGTTGCCTCGGACGCGCCGCGTTCGGTGGCATCGGATACGCCCCTGACCGTGGCGTCGGATACGCCGCGTGCCGTTGCCTCGGACGCGCCGCGTGCCGTGGCATCGGATACGCCGCGTGCCGTTGCCTCGGACGCGCCGCGTTCGGTCGCCGTTTCTGCAGCCTCGGGTGCGACACAAACCTCAGCAGTACCTGCTCAGCGCCCGCGGCCGAAGACAGGGATCGAGGTCTGGGAAGGGCGCGCTGGTGTGCCAATGCCACAGCAGCCGCGCACGGCTCCGCGGCGTGTTCAATATGACGCGAAGAGCAGCGGACCCGCCACGGGTGGCGCGGGCCGCCCGCGCGGTCCAGGCATGGCCGGCCCTGGACGCATGGGTGGCGGTGGTGGCGGTGGCGGTGCTGGTGGGGCAGGTGCGGGTCGTGGCGGGATGCGCCATCGGGGCCTGGGTTCATTGTCGCCTCGACGCTCCGGTGGAGCTCCGGTCACGCAGGAGCGCTCGGCGCACAAGAAGGTCGTCAAGATTGAGGACAACGTCGGGCTGCAGACGTTGGCAGGGAAGATGGGCGCCAAGGCCGGGGAGGTCTTGATGAAGCTCATGAGTCTCGGCATGACTGGCGTCAACATCAACTCCAATCTCGATCCGGAGACCGCCAAGATCGTTGCGAACGAATTCGGATGGGAGGTCGAAGACGTCGCCGTCAGTGAAGAGGATCGTCTGGTTGCCGCTCAGGGCATGGAGGGCGACACTCCCGAAGAGGGACTCGAGCTGCGGCCGCCTGTCGTCACCGTGATGGGTCACGTGGACCACGGCAAGACGAGCTTGCTCGACTATGTACGCAAGAGCCAGGTGACCGAGGGTGAAGCGGGCGGCATTACCCAGCATATCGGCGCCTATTCGGTGCCCACGTCGCGGGGCGCTGTCACCTTTCTCGACACACCGGGCCACGCGGCATTCTCGCAGATGCGGGCGAGAGGTGCGCAAACGACCGATCTCGTCATACTCGTGGTCGCAGCTGACGACGGGGTGATGCCTCAGACGAAGGAGGCCGTGAGCCATGCCAAGGCAGCCAAGGTGCCCATCGTCGTCGCGGTCAACAAGATCGACAAGGAGGGTGCGCAGCCTGAACGTGTGCGGCGAGAGCTCAGCGAGCTGGGTTTGATCCCCGAAGAGTGGGGCGGTGACACGATGTTCTGCGAATGCTCCGCCATTACGGGCCAAGGCGTCGACAAACTGCTCGAAAACGTGGCACTCCAGGCGGAGATCTTGGACTTGCGTGCGAACAAGAACAAGCCAGCGAGCGGTGTGGTCATCGAGGCGAAGCTCGATCGCGGCCAGGGTCCCGTGGCGACTGTTCTGGTTCAGTCCGGCACCCTGCATCGTGGGGACGTGCTCTTGGCAGGCAGCGCGTTTGGCAAGGTGCGCGCGATGCTGGACGATCGCGGCAAGAATGCCGACTCGGCGGGTCCTTCCATGCCCGTCGCGGTGATCGGGTTAAATGACGTTCCGGCAGCGGGTGACCCGGTGCACATCCTAAAGAGCCTCAAGGAGGCTCAAGAGATCGCAGAGTCACGGCGTCATCGCGATCGCCGAAGTGTGATGAGCTCGCACAAGAAGGTGTCCCTGGAGGAGTTGGCTCGGCGCATGAGCCAAGCTGACCAGCTGGAGGTGAAGCTCATCATCAAGGCAGACGTGCAGGGCTCGGTCGAAGCGCTGTCTAATGCCTTGACTGAGCTCAGCACGGACAAGGTGAAGGTGACGATCGTGCATGCGGCGGTCGGGGCCATTACCGAAGGCGATGTGAATCTGGCGATTGCCGCCAAGGCCATCGTCGTGGGCTTCAATGCGCGGCCCGCGGGCAAGGCAGGTGTCCTGGCCCAAAAAGAAGGCATCGAGATACGTCAATATCGCATCATTTATGACGTCACCGATGACATCCGGTCCACCATGGAAGGGCTGTTGGCCCCGACCTTGATAGAGAAGCTGATCGGCAAGGCCGAGGTGCGCCAGCTGTTCAAGCTGGGTAAGACCAACGTCATTGCCGGCTGCATGGTGACCGAAGGTACGGTCCGGCGAAGTTCAGGCGCCCGTGTGCTGCGTGCCTCAGCCTTGGTATGGCAGGGGAAGATTGCAACCTTGAAACGCTTCAAGGACGACGCACGTGAGGTCAAGGAAGGCTTTGACTGTGGTATTACCCTCGATGGCTTTAGCGCCCTCGAAGAGGGTGACGTCATCGAGGCCATGGAGACGGAAGAGGTCAGGCAAACGCTGTAACCTGCAGCGCCGAGTGGTCTGCGCCTCCTTGTCTGAGCGGGTCTAATCATGTTTGTTGGAGTGGGGCGCGTGGTGATCCAAATCCCGGGCGCCAGATCCATCAAGGATCGTCGGCGCGTGGTCAAAAGCTTCAAGGACCGCCTGCGGGCAAAGCTCCCCGTGAGTGCGGCGGAAGTAGGCGACCTCGAGCAAATGCAAGTTGCCACGCTCGGGCTGGCGGTCGTGTCGAACGACACCGAGCGTTGCCATGCAATTCTATCGGCGGCCATTTCCATGGCACGCGTCCTGCCAGACGCGGTCCTGTGCGACGTGCGAACGGAGGTCGTCCCCTTTGGCTCGGGAGGACGAAACCTGCAGGGCGGAATCGAGCGCGCGCTGGATGAGGAGCCCTTCGAGCCTGGCAGCCTGGAAGGCTGGGAGCGCGAATGACGGAGGGCAGACGGCCTCGGCGCGTCGCCGAAACGCTTCGCAAGCATCTTGCGGAGGCGTTCTCGCGTGAGCTGTTCGACCCGCGTTTGAGCGGACTGATAGTGACTCGAGTGGATATCAGTGGCGATCTATCAGGCGCCAGAATTCACGTGCGTTCGCTGGTCGACTCGGGCGACGCCGCCGAGCGGCTCGAAGTCGAGAAGGCGGCGAACCGGGCAGCACGGACGCTGCGCCGCGGCCTCGGGGTGCGCCTGGGTCTAAAGAGGACGCCTGATCTGCGCTTCTTCTACGACGATGGCCAGGACGCGGTGGATCGGGTTGAAGAATTGCTAGGGGAAATCTCGCGCGAGACGCCCCCTCGCTCCGAGTAGCGGGTGTTACGGGGCTGTTTCGAGCACGAACACGATGCGCTCGTTCTGACGCCGCTTCTCCTCGTTGTCGGCGGGGTGAAGCGGGTCGCTGCCACCGTAACCTCGCGCTGACAAGCGCGCAGACGGAACGCCGTGCAGTACCAGAGCGTCACGGATTGCGTTCGCGCGCTCGGTGCTCAGAGTGCTTGCCGAGGGGTTTGCATCCACGGTGTGACTTTGGATCTCGATGCGGCCCAATTCCGGGTGTTGCTCGAGGAAAGGCGCGAGCTCTTGCACGCCGAACATCGCCTCGCGCGAGAGCTTGGCTGAGCCTCCGGCAAAGGCAATCGGTGAGGCGAGCTCGAGCCGCTTGCCGGCGACACGGATCGTGGGCTTGGCCGGGACGGGCGCCAACACGAAGCGCAGGTCGAGCTCTTGGAGAGGCTCGACGTCGAGCCGCGTGACACTCTTCAGGTAGCCGTCGGCGCGGATGCTGATGGTGGCGGCCCCAGGTGGCACGTTTTCGAATCGAAACGCGCCCACCTCGTCGACCTGCAATTCGAGCTCCCGCCCCAATACGTCGGTGATGCGTACGCTAGCGACTCCGATCGGATCACTCGTCGTGGTGTCAGTGACCCGGCCGTTCAGATTGCTCACCTTGGCCACCGGCTCGAGCTCGCAGGTGATGTTGCTGGAGCCCGGCGCTGTTTCTACGCCAGCTGGGCTGGAGGCCACCCCACGCCCCGCTCTGGCCGAGAGCGCGGCGGCGGGTGTGGGGCTATCGCTAGTTGGACGCGCGGCATCTCCGATATCGATGCTGCATGTGCCTTCCTTATACCCCGGCGCAGTTATCTTGAACGTGTAACGACCTGGCTCGAGCGAGCCAGTGACGAAGTGCCCTTG
>JANOIG010000347.1:0-3065 GCA_031407405.1 Deltaproteobacteria bacterium | reverse complement strand
GGACGGCGACACTCTTGTTCGCATCGCCTCGATCACGAAGACGATAACCTCGCTCGCTGTCCTAAAGCTCCGTGATCAGGGGAAACTCGTGCTCGACGTGCCGGCGGCGACTTACTTTCCGGCGCTTTCGTCGGTTCCGGGCTTTGCAGACGATTCGCCGCCAATCACCGTGCGGCACCTGCTCACGATGACTAGCGGCTTGCCGTACGACAACGACTGGGGTCCGGTCACTTTCGGCCTCTCCGACGCGGAGCTTCGGCATCTGCTCGCGGGCGGCCCTTCTTTCGCGAGCGGCCCGGGTGAAAAGTATCGATACTCGAACCTCGGCTTCGCGCTGCTCGGCGAGATCGTGGAAGGAGTGGCGGGCATGCCTTTCGCCGAATTCGTGGCGCGCGAAATTTTCAAGCCCCTCGGGATGAACTCGTCGGGCTTCGTGACTGGTGCAATCCCGCGCGAACAGCTTGCAACTGGGTACTACAAGGATGGCGATCGCTTCGTCGCCGAGCCGGTCGAACCCGACGGCGTTTTCGCGCCTGCTGGCGGCGCCTACACCTCGCTCAACGATCTCACTCGCTATGCAGCCTATCACTTGGCCGCGTACTCGCCGCCGGGCAGCGCCGAGACAGGCCCGGTGCGGCGCAGCACCCTGCGCGAGATGCACGCAGGGCAAGCGTGGGGGCGTTGGGGTACCGACGCGCCCGTGGTTCGCCGACGGCCGGATGGCACGATGGCGCTCAGCGCCTTTAGCTACGGTCTTGGTTGGATTCAGCACACGAGCTGCGTCGCCGAGGGTGTGATTGAACACAGCGGCTTCGAACCGGGCTACTTGTCGATGCTGCGAGTGCTGCCGGCGCAGGGACTCGCTTTGGTCATTGCTTCAACCTCGGGAAACCTCAGTAACGAACAGACGTTCGAGCGGGTCGCGAATTTGCTTCGCGAGCATGAGGTGTTCGAACGCGCTCCCGCGGCGCCGTCGCCGGGACTCTCCGCCGCTCGCGACACGGTCGTAAAGCTCTTGGGCGGCTACGACGCCGACCTCGTCGCCAAGCGCTTCGACCCGTTGACACAGCGTTACTCCTACGTTCGCAACTTTCGCACGGACATGGAAGCGGCCATCCGCGAGCACGGCAAGTGCCAAGCCGAAGGCAACATCATCCCGATGAGCGCGACGCATGGCCGTTTCCGCGTGGCGTGCGAACGTGGCGCCATAGAGTTCGTGGTGTTCCTCACACCGCATCCGACGCCGCTGATTCAAATGCTGGAGTTGAGCCGTGAAATGCCCGTGAGCGAGAAGGATGTCGCGATGGCTGGGAATATATCCGCAAGCTTCGCTGCGAACGCCAAGTTTCCCGCCAAGTTCCTGGCGCCCAATGTCGACCCGAAGCCGCTGGAGAAGCGCCTTGCGCAGCTCCGGGCAACTTATGGCGAATGCTCGCTGGAGAAGCCGCTCTGGAAGAACGGCAAGGGCGAACCTCTGTTCCGACTTCGTTGTAGCGATGGAGCGATGAATCTAAGACTGCGGCTCGACCCGAAAACGTCGCTCTTAGTCGACTTCTTTGGCGTAAAGCCCCGCGATTACGGCGCCGTCTGCGCGGAGTGATGGTGACGACCGACGCAGACGCGCATAACTAACGGCAGCAGCAGACGCGGGCTGCGCGTTCGCTCCGCCCGCGCTGCTGAGCCGTAGAACGTTAGCCACACGAGCCAAATCAGTCTCGCCGATGACTGCACGCGCGCGGACTTGGTCGCGCTCCTCGAACTCCGCTCTGGGCGCTTCGGTGAGCTCCGGCTTGAATATTTGGAGAACGAGCGAGCGTGGTGTTCAGACCTCGTTCCCGCCTGCAAATGTCAGGGGACGATGCCAACTCCACCAAAGGACGGCACGAATGCCTGGAAAAGGCCCGGCTTGGTGCTCGCACAGCGTTGACGATTGCGCTAGACTGGCGGGGCCATGGCCGACACGCAGGAGCCAATCCAGATGGACCCAGAGATCTTGTCGGGGGCGGCATGCTTCGCCGGGACTCGTGTTCCCGTGGCGACCCTGATGGATTATCTGAAAGCCGGCGACCGCGTTGACGACTTCCTCGACGATTTCCCAACGGTGAGTCGGGAGCAGGTCGCCGCTGTCCTGGAGATCGCAAGTGACGCTGTGATTCACTATGCGCGTTCTGCTTGACGAGTGCCTGCCACGAGGACTGAAGAAGCACCTTCCGGGCCATGATGTGCGCACGGTTCCCGAGGCGGGCAGGCAAGAAGAATGGCGCGCTTCTGCGCGCTGCAACTGGCCAAGTCGACGTGTTCATCACCATCGACAGTAACCTCGCATATCAGCAGCACTTGGACGCTTTGCCATTCGCTGTGATCATCCTTGTTGCTCGGACCAACCGGCTTTCTGATCTGCTTCCACTCGTTCTGGACATGTGCACCGCGCTCGACTCGGCCGTGCCTGGACGAATCGTTCGCGTCGGTGGCTAACTCCACGTTGAGGGTGTAGAAAAAGTCCAAGCAGGGCTTCAAAAACGGGGCTTGGATGGATAGAACAGCTATCGCACAGCTTAAGGAGCAGGAGCGATGGCGAGATACAAGGCGTACGATCTCAACCAGGCGAAGATGATTCCGCTGTCGTATGCGGACCAGATCGTGGAGGGCTCGTTTGAGCACGCTCTCAACGAGATCGTCGAGGAGCACCTCGATCTATCGGTTTTCGACAAGCGCTACGGCAACGATGAAACGGGCCGGCTCGCGTACGACCCGAGAATTCTGCTGAAGGTCGTGCTCTACGGCTATTACAAGGGAGTGATCTCGAGCCGGACGCTCGCGGAGGCCTGCCGACGAAACGTCGTGTTCATGGCACTGTCGGCAGATACCCGGCCGCATTTTACGACGCTGGCCGGGTTTGTGAGCGAGCTTGACCGTGAAATCGCGGGGTTGTTTCGCGACGTGCTGCTTTACGCCTCGGAGCTCGGGCTGATTGGGAAGGAGCACTTCGCGGTCGATGGCTGCAAACTGCCGTCGAACGCGTCGAAGCAGTGGAGCGGGACGCATCGGGAGCTCGACGAGAAGCG
>JANOIG010000290.1:0-4702 GCA_031407405.1 Deltaproteobacteria bacterium | reverse complement strand
CTGAGGACTGGCGACCTCCACGCCTTGAAGTGGGATGCCTTCGACCTTGAAGGCTTCACATGGGGCTGGGCTCCTCGGCAGAAGTCCAAGCGTCCACAGCTGCTCGAGGTGCCCGAGATGCTCCGACCCATCCTCAAGGGCTGGTGGGAGCGCGCCGGCAAGCTGAAGGCGGGCCCGGTGTTTCCATCCAGCCGAGGCAAGCGGGCAGGCGAGGGCAAAGGCAAGGTGAGCCACGCCAAGGCCTTCCGCCGGGACCTGAGGCGCGCCATGGGTGTGGAGGTCTGGGACGAGGAGCGGCGGCTATACGTCGAGGCTCGGCCCCTGACCCGGCGAGAGAGAGAGCTATTCGAACAGACAGACTTCACCCTCCCGGTCGACTTCCACAGCTGGAGGCGGGCATTCAGCCAGGCCCTGGCCGATGCCGATGTGAACGCTCAGACCTCGAGCGCCCTGACCGGCCATGCTTCACTATCTGCCCATGCCCGTTACCTGGCGAGCAGCGGCAAGCTCCGGCGCATCCCAGCCGGCGCTCTCCCCGACCTCGAATCTCAGCCGTTGGATTCGGCCGTCACCCCCTCAACAAGTGTGATCAAGGAGGAGCCCGTGAACTACGAAACAGTACAAAACATGCTCGATGGTGATTGGTGGAAGCGCTTTACCCTGCTTTACAAGCCGGATGTCGCAGGTTCGAGCCCTGTCCCGCCCACTTGAAATCGCATCGAGCGGCGAGGCCGTCGTGCCCTCCCATCGCCTCGATCTAACCAAGGTGGTGTGTGCGCCGAGTGCGCGCTGTGACAGTCGTGCCGGCCGACTTACGTCACAGTTGGAATGTGTAGAGCCAATTCCGCCCCGAACGTGGGTTTCGCGCGGGGACCGATTCTTGCTGAGAGCCCAAGCATGGGTTCGTGGCGAAAATGGCGGATGCTGTGTGGGCGGGCGCACCCCCGTTCTTGCGGCTTGCGGGCGGGGTATCCGCTGGCCTTGCTCTGCATTGCGGGCTGCGGGTCATTGGGAATGGACGACCGCGGCACAGTCGAGACAGCGCTCGTCGTCGACTCTGGCGGCTCCGGCGAACAGGTTGATCACGAGCAGGAGTGGCAGCGCGCAGTGGGAGTGTCAGGCGGGACCGTCTCGAGCAGCGGAGTTGCTTCGGATGCTGTCGGCAACGCCTTCGTTACGGGCTACAGCTTGGCGGAGCCCGATGGGAGCACCCAGGCGTTGAGTGATGCCTTCGTCGCCAAGTATTCGGAAGCGGGCGAGCTGCTTTGGACACGACGGCTGGGTACGGCCGCCTCCGAGGCTTCCGCCGGCTTGAGCCTGGACGGCGCGGGCAATGTCTTAATCGCGGGTGACACCGACGGAGCCATGGACGGTATGGCGCGAGGATTTGGCGATGGCTTTGTGGCCAAGTACTCGCCCTCGGGGCAGCTCGAGTGGACGCGTCAGGTGGGGACATCGCAGCCGGACGCCGCCGCGGGCGTAAGCGCCGACGCCGATGGCAACGTCTTTGTCGCAGGCTTCACTCGGGGCTCGCTCGAGGGGGGCCGAAACGGCAGCGACGCCGATGCCTGGGTCGCGAAATTTTCGGCGGCGGGAGCGCCGCTCTGGAGTCGTCAGCTGGGCAGCAGCGTGGGCTACGACGAGAGAGCATCCGGCGTGAGCGCGGACGCGGACGGCAACGTCATCGTCGCGGGGCACAGCTTCGGGGCCCTGGAGGGCGACAACCTTGGATCCGCCGACGCCTTTGTCGCGAAGCTCTCGGCGAATGGGGACCTGCTGTGGATCCGCCAGCACGGTGCCACAGGTCATGACGCCGCCGAGGCAGTGAGCGCAGATGGCAGCGGCAATGTGTATGTGTCAGGGCAGATGGGGGGCGTTCTCCCCGGCGGACCGAGCGTCGTGCTTCCGGGTAACCCGTACGTGGCGAAGTACTCGCCCGCGGGAGACCTGCTCTGGGAGCTGCAGCTCGAGGCTGCCTCCAAAGGTTCTGCGGCCCGCATCACCACGAATGGTGCCGGCGCTTTCATCGCCGGGTATACCTCTGGTGCCTGGGCTGGACCCAACCAAGGGCTCTACGACAGCTTCGTTGCGCAGCTGTCTGCAAATGGCGAGGTACTCTGGGCCCTTCAGCTGGGTTTCGAGGAGCTGGACCAAGCCACCGGCGTGAGCGCGGACGCCGCGGGCTACCTCTTTGTCTCGCGCAATGCCTGGCACCTCGGCGCAGGCGGCTCCGACGCCGCGTTCCTCTCGCGCCAGATGCTGGGGCCAGGCCCTGACCCCGGCGAAGGTCAACGCGATGCGACAAGGCCAGGCGATTCGCAAGGCGCCGCAAGCCAGCGCAAAGCAGGCGTTGTCTCGTTCCGGGTCGAGTAGCCAAGCTCTAAAGTGAGGTTGTCCGGGCGCCGTCGTGTACCAAATGGACGGTGGGGAAAGTCGGGTTGGCGCCGTTTTTCAGGTTATCCGGGGCTGCGCCGGCTTTGGCTCAAGGGTGGAGAATTCGTGCCGATCAACGCAGTGGGAACCACACCAACCCTGAGGGGCGAGGCCGACATGCCATCAGAACGCATACTTTTCGTCGATGATGATCCCGTTTCCCGTCGTGCCTTCGCTCGGGCGATGCGCAAAAGTGGATTCATCGTTGACCTGGCGCAAGACGGTGATGAAGCCTGGGAATTGGCAACGCACTTTCCGTACGCCGTAATCGCCACTGATCTGCGCATGCCGGGCATGGACGGCATGATGCTCATCGACCAGCTCAAGGAGCTGCAGCCCGACCCGGTGTGCCTACTCGTCACCGGTTGCAAGCAACTGGAGTGGTACAACGAGTCCGCAGATTCGAATGTGGGCGTGATTCAAAAGCCATGGAATGGCGATCAGTTGGCAGAGGCGTTGCGCCAAGCGCTACAGGAGTATCGGAGCCGCGCGAGCAGCATCGCGCCGTCGGAGCGGCCTGTCGAAGATGGCGAGCGCGAGGTCATGATCGTGGGCATGGACAGCGCGGCTCGTCATGTCGTCGGTGGCGCGCTCGGCGCCGGTTATCGTGCCGTGTATGTGGACGCGGTCGAGGCAGCCGCGGAGCTGATCAGAAACAGCGCCAACATATGCTGTTGCTTGCTCAAAGACTCCCCCAATAATAGCTCCGATGTTCGCCGCCTGGGGCGGGCCAACGCTCGAGTGCCTATCATTTTGATGGGAGGCAACAGGCCCGAGACGGCGGCGGTGGAGGCCATCCGCAAAGGAGCTCAAGACTGGTTGCCCATTGCCGGATTGGCGGCGGCCGACCTAGCGCGGGTGATTGCGACCTCGACTGAGCGCTCGAGAGCGCCGGGAGGCCCGCTGCCCGTGTGCACCGAGCTCTCCAACCCGAGCCTGCTCTTCGATCGCTTTCGACAGGCGATCTCTCGCGCGCGCCGCTTTTCCCGCCAAGCGGGGGTGCTGCTGGTGGACGTCGACCGCTTCGCTGACATCAACACCTCGCTCGGCTATGACGCTGGTGACGAGCTGCTCGCAATGGTCGCCGAGCGGCTGCGGCTCAGCGTGCGCGAGAGTGACGCGGTGTTTCGCCTGCGCCAGGACGAATTCGCCCTGGTGCTCGAGGATGTAGGAGAGGCGGACACGATCGAGGTGCCGGCACAACGCGTCCTGAATTCATTTGCGACGCCGTTCCGCTGCATCGGCCACGAGATCGTGCTCACCGCCAGCATTGGCGGCGCTGTCTTCCCGACCCACGGCCAAAATGCGCAAGAGCTCATGCGGCGCGCCGAGTCAGCGCTCGATCAAGCGAAGCGCGACGGGCGCAATCGGTTCTGCACGACCACCGAGCCCGGTGGCGTAATTGGCCCCCAGGGTGGCGGCGTACAGCTGAACTGAGGTCAGCTCGAGGTCCGGCCGGATTGCGCGAGCCTTCAGTGTCACTTTCTTTTTGAGTACGGCGCTGGGGCTGTGCTACAGCGTCTCCCCACTTAGCGGCGGTAGTTAAGTTGGTTATAACGCCGGCCTGTCACGCCGGAGGCCGCGGGTTCAAGTCCCGTCCGCCGCGCTGAAATGATTGAGGAAATGACCGAGGGGGCGGGGAGTTTAGGCACTGACAACGCCAGAACCCCCGGGAGCGCCGAGGTCGGCATCCGGCGAATCTTGCCGCTCGAAGCCAAGTAGCGCGCGTGTGCCGATAACGAAGCGTGGCCCGCCAGAGCCGACGAGGTCTGAGCGTTCACGTCCGCATCCGCGAGTGCCTGGGTGAAAGCCCGGCGCCAGCTGTGGAAGTCCACCGGTAGCGTGTGGTCAGTCTCCTCGAACAACTCCCGCTCGCGCCGGGTGAGGGGACGGGCTTCGACGTACGTCTCGAGGGCGGTGTCCCACGCATCCACGCCGAACGCGCGGCGCAGGTCCCGGCGGAATGCCCCAGCGTGGCTCACCTTGAGCTTCGCCTCACCGGCGCGCTGCCCGCGCCGGGCTGGGAACACTAGACCTACCATGGGGCGCCCCTGCCGCTCCCACCAGTCCCGTAGGATGCCCCGGAGCATCTCGGGCACCTCAAGCAGCTGAGGACGGCGGGTCTTCTGTCGGGGCGCGTAGCCCCAGGCAAAGGTCGCAAGCTCGCCAGGCTGGTGCTCCACGTCGAATGCTTCCCACCGAAGGGAGTGCAGGTCCCCGGTGCGCAGGCCGCCGAAACAACGCGCCACGCAGGCCATCACCTGGCGCT
>JANOIG010000270.1:0-3278 GCA_031407405.1 Deltaproteobacteria bacterium | reverse complement strand
ATGCGATGCTCGCCGTGCGCTTCCGCACCGTCGCTCCGGCGCCAGGTGTCTGGTGGCATGTCCAGGTACTCCACAACCCCGTCCAGAAAGTGCGGAAGCGCATTGATGAGCTGGACCAGCTCGGTGCTTTGCAAGCCGAGGCGGTTGACGACTTTGCGCGCCCACTTCCCAATCAGTTCGTCCTTGTGGTTAGCGATGAGCTCTGTGAGTTTCATTCTTCCGTTCCTGCTCTGGGCATACCAACCGACGTCTGCGCGGTGTCATCGTCCTTGGCCACCTCTGAGACCTTGCGTTCTAGCATGTGGATTTGCAGCATGAGTGGCGGGCGCGGGGTCCTGAGCTCGCGGGAGGCGATGAACGAGAACTGATCTCGAGCGACGACTGCAGCTTGCGCGTCTTTGGATAGACGGGAATGGTCCACGGCAAGGGCACAGCGCTGGGCTAAGTCTTCCGCGGTCGCAAGGGCTGAGTGAAATGCGTGGTCAAGCGCGCCCCGAAGGCGCTCCAGGTTTGAGGAAGGAGGCTATTTTTTGGCGGGTACCTTCGGGACCGCTGGCGCCAGCGTTGCAAGAGCAGCCTTGGCGCAGATGCCGTCTTGCTCGGACGTGGCGCCGCTGACGCCGAGCGCTCCTACGATCTTTCCGTCGAACACGATCGGTAGCCCGCCCTCGAGGGGAATGGCTCCGGGCAAGCTCAAGACGGCGTGTCGCCCTGCCGCCACGGCGTCTTCAAACGCCTTGGTGGGCCGCTTGAAGGCTGCCGCCGAACGCGCCTTGGCGAGAGCGACCTCGGAGCTCCCCACTTGAGTGCCATCGATGCGTTCGAAGTAGGCCAACGCGCCGCCCGGGTCGACCACGGCGGCGGCCACGGTCCAGCCGTTCTTTTTGCCTTCGGCGATGGCCGCGGCCGCGATGCGCCGAGCCATGTCTACCCGGATGGGGGCTCCGTACGGGTTGGGCATTTGCCCGATGGCAGACAATGGCATCAACAGGCTAACCGCAACCGAGACGAACGCCAGGCTCTTCGAAAAACGCATGCTCTACTCCTGTTTGGCGGCGCCGCCGCGCTGGTGAAAGGCGGCCTTCGCCGGCCGAGGGTCACTGCATACCTTTCTCGCACGCCAAGAGCTAGCATCGTAGCGTTGGGGCCGGAGGCCAGCGTCAGCCGTCCACTCAGCTTGGATTGGGACGGCGCTGCGGCAAATCGAACGGCTCTGTCCAATGCTAGCGCAATGGAAGGTACCACAGCTGCCCAACCAGATCCTCATGAGTGCTGCATGCGACCAGCAAGACCAGATCGTCAATGACGCTTCCGATCCCGACGCGCTGATGAATGGCGATGACTCCAGGCATGCCCTGCTCGAGTCGAACTCGCTCGAGGTGTCGAGTCATCGTGGACACGTCATGGGTGAGCAGTACGCGCGCCGTGCTCGCGGCCCATGCCAATACTGTGGGATCGTCAGCCCCACTGAGCCCTGCATCTTGCACCCGAAGGATGTCAACTTCCGGAAGACGCCTGCGCAGTGCTCGCAGGATGTCGTTGTCGAAGTCTTCGTCCGCCGCGAGCTGAATTATCACTGCGTGCCGCGAGCGGCGGCCCCGCGAGCCAAAAGTCGTGCGCGAATTCCGTCGGGTGGAAATCGTTTCTCGACCTCGGACCGAACTTCTGCTGCCTGCCGCTGTCGAGCAGCAAGGTACTGGTCGACCGCGCCGCGGTGCCGAAGCACGTAGGCGATGACCTCGTAGACGCTGGCAAGGTCTAGTGAGGGATATCGATGCACAATCTCTTCCGCAGTAGCCCCCATGTCGAACGCGATTACCACCGAGTCCAGAGTGACCCGGGTGCCCGCAACGCGAAGGACTCCGTCGGGCTCTTCGCTGAGCGGTGGCAGCGTTGCCTCGAAAGCGTGCATCTGCGAAGAGTAGCGCGGTCCGTGTCAGAGAGCCAGATTCGACAGGCCAAGTTGGCGTTTTCCAGAAATTACCCGATGCGATCGCGGCGCCGGGGTCCGGACAGCCGGGGAGTGCGCGCCAACCCCCTTGCGAGGCTGGCGCCTGCCCCTCCGCCACTACTCACGCGGCGGATTGCTCCGACGTTTCCTCGGGCTGCACCGCAGCTGCAGACAGCGCGCGAACCGGTGGCGCCCCAGGCGCGAGCGTCGGGGTCGTCACGGCGGCGGTCGGAGCTGGATCGCCCGACGAGCGTTTGCCCAGGAACCCGAGCGTTCGCAGCAGGCGGCCATCTCGGATGATGCAATTTTTCCTTGACCGCGGGCGCCGCAGTCCCGCTGCCTCGGCCCCCTAACGGCCCAAGAAGAAGATCTCGCCGCCGAGCCCAGCGCGTCACCGCAGCTCGAGCAAGAAATAGAGCCAGGATCGTCAGCGCGCTGCAGCGCGTGCCCTGCGAAGCAGGCGCGGTGCCGAGCGTGCATCCGTTCTGCTGCGAGGCAGGGGACTCGGCGTTTGGGCTGGCCGCAGCGGCGCCGAAAGCCATCGAGCCCTCGACGGGAGCTGGCTCGACAGGATCGCCCTCGAGCACCATGTCCACGCACTGATAGTAAACCGCATCACGGAGCGGCACATCGTAAATGAACTGCGTCAGCTGCAGCGTGCAGTTGACACACGCCTCTCGGGGCAGCGTGATTGGGTGCTCTACATGTTCGAGCTCGCCGGCGTGGTCTACGACGTAGTCGAGAATGAGCTCTTCTTCACCGGGCAAAAGCTCGGTGGGGTCATCTCGAGCGGGGTCGGCGGGCGCCGAGCTACGCTCGCTAAAAGAATCATCCCCCTCCAAGTCGAACGCGAGCCGGAAATAGCTCGGGTGCTGCACGTAGGCGTCCCAAGTGACCGTGATGGTCTCACCCGGTCGAAAGGCGCTGACTTTGTCTGCGACCCGCACCGGGCTGCGCTGGCCACACGGGCCTGTGTCGAGATTGGATCCCGGTCTGCCACTGGCGCGAGGCTGCGGCGACAGCAAATCGATGTGCGCCAGGCTGGCGGAGCTACTGAGCGACCCGCAGCACAGCGCGATGCTGAAAGCGACCGTGTGCTGACGAGCCCTCATGGCAAAGGAGATTACCCTAAACGCGCGTCGAACAGGCTTCTGTTCAAATGAGCGAGGCGTCGCTGAAGCTTTTTTCGTAGTCGCTGGCTTCGATGGCCAGGGCCTGGGAGGTGGGCGTCAAACGCGCGCTGACGTCGAGCATCACCGCCACCTCTTCGGTTCGCTGGGCACCCAGGCTCTCTTCGTAGCGGCCCGGGTGAGGGCCGTGAGGCACG
>JANOIG010000265.1:0-2896 GCA_031407405.1 Deltaproteobacteria bacterium | reverse complement strand
TCATCGAGGGCCGGGCGCCTCTAGATGAGGACGTCGAGACACTGCTCAATACCTGAGTGGAGGGTGACACCAGGCCTGACCGAAGCCGTGCCAGGGGCCGCCCCGAGACCGACCTTGGGGCAATAATCACGGGACAGGGCCTCCCGGAGGCGCTAGTACGAGGGTCGAGAGGTCATGGCGGTATCGCGGGAAGTCAAAGTCGGCCTGTTCGTTTTGTTGGGCCTCATCGGGGCCGGGTCGCTCATCTTCTTGATCGGTGACAACCGCAGCTTGTTCGATCGCAAGGTCAGCTACCGGGCGCTATTTGACGACGTGCAAGGTGTCAAACCGGGCTCCACCGTGCGCATGGGCGGCCTGGACATCGGGACCGTGTCCAGCGTGCGCTACCCTGAGGATCCGAACCAGCGCCTGATCGACGTCAAGCTGAACATCGTCCGCCGCGAGTCACAACGCATTCGCGAAGGGAGCGTGGCGAGCATCGCTCCGAAGGGGTTACTGGGCGACAAGATGGTGACCATCACTGCCGGCCACCCCGACGAGCCTCCCGTCCCCGGCGGAGGTGTGCTGAAGAGCGCCCCGGCCGAGGATTTCACGCTGATCCTGAGCCGCCTCGATGCACTGACCCGCAGCGCACAAAGCGTGCTCGTCAACCTGGAGTCAGCGACGAACGCCATCGCCGACGAAGCATTCACCACCGACGTCAAGCGTGGGGTGGGTGCCCTGAGCCAGATTCTCGTCTCCCTCGACACGGGGTCCGGCTACGCAGCGCGCCTGCTGCATGACGAGGGCGAGGCGGATCGGATCTCGAAAGTGGTCGGTAACCTGGAACAAACCACGGCTCGCCTCGATCGGCTGCTGCTCGGCATCGACCAGGTGGTGGATCGGGTGAATGTGGGCCCAGGTTTGGCGCACGAGGTCGTGTATGGAGAATCCGGCTCTCGGGCGCTCGCCCAGGTGGGCTCGGCGGCGGACGAGCTCGGTAAGGTGCTCGCCGGGGTTCGGGAGGGGGACGGTCTGGCGCACGGCCTACTCTTCGGCAATACCGGGGCGGGCGGAGACAGCGCGCTCGGCGACAAGGTGGCGGGGGATGTCGCGGCCATGAGCTCTGATCTGCGCGCGATCCTGGGAGACATGCGTCAGGGCAAAGGCACGCTCGGAGCGCTGCTCGTGGACCCCTCTATCTACGAGGATTTGAAGCTGCTCCTCGGCAACGTCCAGCGCAACCAGGCGCTCCGGGCGCTGGTGCGCTATTCGATCCAGCGCGACGACGGGTCGCCCGGTGTCGTAGTGGTGGATCCGGAGGAGCAGCGTAACGCTCGGGACGGAGACGCTCGCGAGGGGACCCCAGCGCCGTCGAACCGTTCGGGCGTGCCGAGCGCGGCCCAGCGCTGAGCGCGCAGCGTCGAGCGTTACGGGCGCCGGGCGTTGGCCAATGGGCTGACCCTTGGAATGAAGCCAGGGTGTGTGTCGTACACAGATGCGGCGCCTGCCCCTCGTGACGACTGCCGTCAGGGTCGGTTCGCGCCTATACTGAGTCGATGCATCTATTTGAGCGTGCCGCCCGCATAGCAGTGGTGGCCGGGTTCGCCATCCTGGCACAGTACTTCGCGGCGCGTTTTGGCACCGGGGGCTTGTGGCAGGGCCTGGGCGCCGCGCACGCGGTCGCGTCGGCACCCAAGGGCGACTACGATCTCACCCAGCTCGTGGCGGTGAACGAGACGCTGAAGAAGATCCGCAACAAGTACGTCGACCCGTCGCGGGTCGATCCGCGCCAGATGTTTTTGAGCGCGCTCAACCAGGTGCAGCGTGAGGTCGCGCCGGTCATCGTTCTGCACGAGGAAAAGTCGCCGCGGGTCAAGGTGCGGGTCGACACCGAAGAGAAGGAATTCCGGGTCGACACAGTGGTGGGCCCCTGGGACGTGTCGGCGCGTTTGCGCGAGGTGTTTGGCTTTCTTCAGGAGAACCTGAAGGACACCGACGTCGACCTGCGCAGCGTCGAATACGCCGCCTGCAACGGCATGCTGCACACGCTCGATCCACACAGCGTGTTCTTGAGCCCCGACGCGTACGCGGAAATGAACATGTCGACCTCGGGCCATTTCGGCGGCCTGGGCATCGTGATCTCCATTCGCGAACAAATGCTGACGATCATCCGCCCCATGCCGGACACCCCCGCCGGCCGGAGCGGGCTCAAGCGCCTCGACCGCATCACTAAGATCAACAACGAATCCACGCTCAACATGCCGCTCGACGACGCGGTCAAGCGCTTGCGTGGCAAGCCCGGCTCCAAGGTCACCATCTGGGTGCACCGCGAGGGCAAAGACGGCTGGAAGGGGGCGCGTGCGTTCGAGCTGGAGCGCGAAGAAATCAGCATCCGCTCGGTCGACTATCGTCCGCTCCAGCCCGGCATTGGCTACATCCAGATCAAGCAGTTCCAATCCAGCACCAGCGACGAGCTCGACGAGGCGTTGGCCGAGCTCCGCAAGGAGGGTCCGCCCAAGGGGCTCGTGCTCGATCTGCGCGGCAACCCCGGCGGTTTGCTCGATCAGGCCGCTCAGGTGGCAGATCACTTCCTGCAACGGGGGGCGATCGTCACTACCGTCGGTGGCACAGAGGGCCGTGAGGAGAAGCGCGCCAAGCGCCTGGGCACCGAGCCCAACTACCCGATCGTCATCTTGGTGAACGGCTCATCGGCGAGCGCGAGCGAGATCGTCGCGGGAGCGCTGAAGAACCACGACCGCGCGGTGCTCGTCGGTCAGACGACTTTCGGTAAGGGCAGCGTACAGCTGGTCTTCTCGCGCATCGCGGGTGGAGCGGCGCTCAAGCTCACCATCGCTCAGTATCTGACTCCGGGCGGCATCTCCATTCAGGGGGTGGGCGTCACACCTGACGTGGA
>JANOIG010000163.1:0-12246 GCA_031407405.1 Deltaproteobacteria bacterium | reverse complement strand
CTTGATTGATCTGAGCTAAACTATCCCGAGTCACTGTAAGACGGGAACGGTCGCGATCGGGCTAACTTTAAGCAAAGCACGGGGTGATACGGATTCCTCTCGTCAACGCTTTTCGACGTCGAGATGCACCATATCGGCCATGTTTCGGCGCAAACTTGCGCATTATGTGCAACGCACGGTGAGCGCTTCGGCGCACGTCCATGCCCATTGCACAAAAATAGCGACCTGTGCTGCACGACTTGGCACCGGATCGAGAGGGTTGCCTCATGACACCGCAAGGGTCCATCGTGAAACACCGAGCACCACCCCCCAGGGTGTTTCAGACGTGTTTTTAGATCGAGCGCCCGCCGCAAGCCGGGAGCGAGCCTCCGCGCTCGGCCTGTACCGCCTGTGCTCCAACGGCGCCCAAGGTCGCCAACTGTCCGACAGCCCGCGCTTTTAGCAGCCCGGCATGGCCCAAGAGAGCTCCGCGCACGTGACCCCTCACACTCATTCGGCGTGGCCAACGAGACGACGTCAGGAGCACCTGCAGACTCGACCGCTCACCGTCCTGGCAAGAGCTGGAGGCAGCCCACAACTCGCGTAGCTAGCGCTGTACCGGCGACACGCCCAACACCGCTCCACGTCGTCGCACGCGGAGTTGGCCCGCGCGCAGCGCACGCAGTATTGCGGCGTTGTTGGCTGGAGGGATCCAGTCCCTACGACCGGGGGATGGTTTGCTCAAAACCCTCCCCACCACTGGGAGGGTTTGCTCAAAACCCTCCCCACCACTGGGCCCATCACTGCTTGGCGTCGCCGCGAGCGAAAATCGATGCCACGTAGTTCAAGACGTCGGTCGCGCTGACCTCGCTGTAGCCGAAGTAACGCATCAACCGACTCTTGATGACGTCGATCTTCTCCTGCGTTTCCTTATCCACAACCGCTGAGACCAGCGTCTTTAGCTTGATGCTGTCTTTCTGGTCTTCAAACAGCTTCAACTCGAGCGCACGCCGCAGTCGGTCATTGGTTTGCCAGTCGAAGCGTTTGCCCTCGATGGCCTTGGCGCCAATGAAGTTCATAATCTCGCGCCGGAAGTCGTCTTTCCGGTTCTCCGGAATCTCGATCTTCTCCTCGATGGCGCGCATCAACCGCTCATCAGGCTCTTCGTTCTGCCCGGTGTAGGAGTTCTTGACCTTCTCCTTCAGGGTGTACGCCTTGATGTTGTCGATGTAGTTCGCCGCCAATTTCGAGATGGCTTCCTCATCGGCGCTGATGGCGCGCTGCACCTCGTTCTTGACGATCTCCTCGTACTCGCGCTTCACTACTCCGATCAGGTCGCGGTAGCGCTTCTTTTGGTCGTCGTTGGTGATCAGCGAGTGATTGAGCAAGCCCTTCTCGAGCTCGTTCATCACCATGAACGGATTGATGGTTCCCTCCCCCACCTCGCTGACGAGCGCATTGGAGATCTTGTCCTGTACATAGCGCGGGCTAATGCCTTCCATACCCTCGCGCTTGCTCTCCTTGCGCAGCTCTTTCACGGTATCCTGCGTGTACCCGGGCAGCACCTTGCCGTCGTACAGCTTCAACTTTTGCAACACCTGCAGGTTTTGCTTCTTCGGCTCTTCCAGCCGGGTGAGCACCGCCCACATGGCAGCCACCTCGAGCGTGTGTGGCGCAATATGCCGGCCTTGCACGCGCGTGGCGTTGAACTCCTTATCGTAGATCTTGATCTCGTCGGAGAGCCGCGTGATGTACGGGATGTCTATCTTGATGGTGCGGTCGCGTAACGCCTCCATGAACTCGTTGTTCAAGAGCCGCCGGTACTCCGCCTCATTGGTGTGCCCGATGATCACCTCGTCGATGTCGGTCTGAGCAAACTTTTTGGGCTTGATCTTGTGCTCCTGCGAGGCGCCCAACAGGTCATAAAGGAAGGCCACGTCCAGCTTGAGCATCTCGACGAATTCGACAATGCCCCGGTTGGCGATGTTGAACTCCCCGTCAAAGTTGAACGCGCGCGGGTCCGAGTCCGACCCATACTCGGCGATCTTCCGGTAGTTGATGTCGCCGGTCAGCTCGGTCGAGTCCTGATTCTTTTCGTCCTTGGGCTGGAAGGTGCCGATGCCAATGCGGTCCTTTTCGCTCAGCACCAGCCGCTTCACGCGCACGTGGTTTTCGACGATCTTCGCCCAGTCACCTTCGTAGCGGGTCATCAACCCGTGAAAGATGAAACGGCTTGCCGGGTCGAGGTCGCCCTCGACATTAATCTTGAAGTGCGGTTGCGAAAGGCCAAGCTGCGAGATGGCACGAACCCGCCAGGACTGCGGGATGAGGCGCAGGGGTTCGTCGTGCATGGGTGAGGCAAACTCGTCGCCCTCTGCGCTCGAGACCAGACCGGTACCTTCGAGCTTGACCCACTTGAACGTGTAGAGCGCCCCCTCGGGTGTGGCGGAGTAGTTCTCGAGCCCCTTCTTGAGCAAGCGGGCGATCGTCGATTTGCTCGAACCGACCGGACCGTGCAGCAAGATCACGCGCTTTTCGGGGCCGTAGCACTGGGCGGCCGCCTTGAGCACCTTCATCAAGCGCATCAGCGGGATGTCGAGCCCAAATACCGCATCCCTGCCGCCGTCTCGCTCGTCGCGGAAGAAGTTGTACCGAACGAGCTTCTTCTTGTTGTCGACGTACTCTTCGGTCCCGTACGACATCACCATGTCATACAGGCGCTGAAACGCGCTGCGCGTCGTCTCCGGCCGCTTGCGTACGATCTCGAGGTACTCCTCGAAGCTGCCCTCCCATGCCAGGTCGCGATATAGCTCGGCGTTATGGAGCCGGGCGATCTGCTGGACACGGCTGCCGGCGGAATCACCGCTCTGCGATGGGTTCTTGTCAGGGCTGTACGCGGCTTCGCTCATGCAGATCCTTTCGGTCTCAAACGACGGTTACCTCAGCGTGACCGGCTTTTTGTTTTCGCGGGGAGAAAAATCGCGCGCCACGACCCACGCTGTTTTACGAGCCGTCGCGATGACCTGAAGATAGCAGATTGATCTGCTGCTGGAAGAAAACCTTGGTGTTGAGCGAAGTAAGTGCTTACACCGGCCCGGTTCAAGGCCTGTCGGGCGTGAGGTCGACCGGGTTCGTCGGCGCTCCCCAGTGCACCGCGCCGCGTCCGACCCAACTGATGATTCGGGGGTCATCGCTCCAGTCGTACGGTGAGTCGGCAATGGGGTCATACAAGAGCGCCGAGAGACGCACCGTGGCGCCCGCAGTGGTCACGAAGCCGACGCCGTCCGCGTCTGCGTCGGTGAGAAAATCCAACTGTACGGCGAACGGGTCTGGGGCCAGGATCGCATCATCGCTTTCCAACTCCACCGCTTCCACAAAGCTGATGCCCGTGGCGCTGTCGTCACTGGTTGCCAGCACGTCAAATAGACACGGCAAACCGCTCGAGAGCACGTCGCAAACCAGGGTCAACCACCACTGGCCGTCCCCCGCGTACTCGACCCCCAGCCCGACGCCGGATCCCGGCTCCAATGCCACACTCTCACCCGTGTCGATGGTCAGGTCAGCGACGCGCAGCACCGGCTCCGGGTATCCTCCGTGGTCGGGTTCCACGCAAGCCGACAACCCGGCTGTGCTCAGGCCGGCAGCGACGACCCACCACGACCTAGGCAGCGCCGTGCTCAACGCTGCGGCCCCTGGATTTCGCGTGCGCGCACACGTTGTTGTGAACGGCCATTCGCCGACCCGCGCGTCCCACGAGCTTCGCTCCGCCGCTCACCGCGACTGCCGCGTGCAGCGGGAAGCGGATCCCGGCTCTTGGCCGGTCGCGCCGAATAATCTGGAGCCGATGCAGCCTCGCGAGCTGGAGCGCGCCGCTGGGGTGAAGCCGCCGGCATGCGCTCTGCCCACTCGGTGGCGCCACGACCCCTGACCTCAGGACGCGCGCGGCCGGGAATGGTGCTCGGCGCCCCTCGGGCGCGCTGAACCCTACCGGAAGAAGCCCTTGGGTCGGTCGCCGAGCTCCGCTGATATTGACGGTTCGCCCGCGGTGCCGCGTCCCGTCGCAAAGACCGAGACCCGGAGCTCATCACCTTGCTCTGTGTCAGATTGCTCTGTGTCAGATTGCTCTGAGCGTCGATGAAGCGAGGCCGAGCGATGGCTCGCCGGGTCGGCAGCGCACGGCTCGGTATGCGCGCCTCGACCACTCCTGGACCGCGCGCGACGCGCGTCCAGCTGGAAACGCGATGTGGCCGATACCGATAGGTTTGAGCGGCGATGCTACGCACGCGGTGCCGGTCACGAATCACATGCCGGTGAACGGAGTGCGAGAATACGTAGGTGGTGGGGCAAAATATGTAGGGCAAGGGCCGGCGCACCCCGATCGAGACGAACACGCCACCTCGCCAAGCGCGATAGGGGACGGACGGCCCCCAGCCCACGTAGCCCGCGCTCCCGATGCGGAAATCCACCCACGCTGGCGAGTAGTGGTAGCCCGGCACCCACGCCCAATCGCGGTCGGAGATCCAGACCCAACGCCCATAGTGAAAAGTGATCCATCCAAAGGGGTAGTCACTCACCCAAAGCCACTCGTCATCCCGGGTGAGCTCCCAGTGCCCGGCCGAGACATAGGGAGAAAACCCAACGCCGACGGCGCTGCGAGTGGGCACCCAAACCCGCCCATAAAATGGATCGTCCACCCAATGACCGTAGGGCGCCAGGTGGGGAGAGAACTCGCGCAGCGCCCGACGCTGGGCCTCGGCGTCCTCTTCGGTGACGACCGTGTCTTCTGCATCGGCGTCGGCCGAATCGGTGGTGTAGGCCGGCGCCGGATCCGACTCGAAATCAGCCGGCGGCGGATCATACGGGCCGCCGGTGCCATGGATCTCGAGCAAGGGCCGCTCGGCGCGGTCAGACTCTTCAAACCACCCCCCAGTCTCCTCGCCCTGTGCCGCCGCCCCGCCGGCCCATAGACCCATGGCGAGCGCGATGACCAGTGACCGCAACGCGTACAGAGGCCTCATGGTGTCAAGCATGGGCCCGCCTTTCCGACGTCGCAAGCACGCGGCACCCAAAGGGCGCTGAGAAAAGGGCTTTTCGAGCCGAATCCGCCCCCCGACACGAGTCACGAAAACCCCGGTAGTGCCTGCCGCGCAACGGCATCGACCTCGGAGAGCACTCCATCTAAGATAATACGTGTATCTTTGGACATTTCTTCCCGCTGACTCGCTCGACATGAACTGCTGTGAGTCGTTTTTCGCCACGACCGGCTGGCGCATGCGAGCCTCGAGCTGATCCGGTGCTGCCTTTTGCAGAGGCTTTGAGCCGAGTGCTCGCCAACGTCGACCTGCTCGGCAGCGAGCGCGTGTCGCTGCGGGCGGCCATGGGCCGAGTTCTCGCCGAGAATTTGATCGCGAAGACTCCGCTGCCGCGTTTCGACTACAGCGCCATGGACGGCTATGCGGTAAGGAGCGCCGATTTCCTGGCTCCGCGTCCCTGGTTGCTGCCAGTGCGTGGAGAAAGTCGGGCGGGGGCCACACCGCCCGGTCTACAGCCGGGTAGCGCATGCCGCATCTTCACGGGCGCGGCGCTGCCGCTCGGAGCCGACGCCGTCATCGCGCAGGAAGACACACGCGCCGAAGGCAACCGCATTGCCCTCGATGAAGCGCCGAGCGTTCACCAACATATACGCAGGCGCGGTGAAGATTTGGAAGCAGGCCAGATCGCGCTCGGGGTCGGTATGCGGCTAAATGCCCATCAGCTCGGTCTGGCCGCAGCGCTGGATGGCGTTGACATCCTCGTGGCACGCCGGCCGCGCGTCAGCATCGTGTGTACCGGGGACGAGCTGCGCGCAGCCGGGCAAGACGGGTCCGCAACCAGCATTCCGGAGTCGAATGGCCTGTGCGTCGCGTTGGAAGCGGAACGCGTCGGTGCGTACGCCGAGCTTGCGCCTTTCGCCAGCGACGACGCCGAAACGACTCGCAGGGGCTTGGTGCGCATCCTCGGCTCGACCGACTTGTTAATCACGATCGGCGGCGTCAGCGTGGGAGACCATGACGTCGTACGGCCGGCGCTCACGGCCGCCGGCGCGACGCTCGATTTCTGGAAGGTGCAGATCAAACCGGGCAAGCCGCTCGTGTTCGGTCACGCGGGCAAGACGCGCATCTTGGGCTTGCCCGGCAACCCCGTGTCCGCACAATTGACGTTTGCGCTATTTGGGCTTCCGCTCCTCCGCGCCATGCAAGGCGAACGCGAGCCATCGCCACATTTCCACTCGGCCCGGCTCGTCACCGAGCTGCGGCAGCGCCCCGGCCGAATGGGTTTCTACCGCGCTCGCTGCACACCTGAAGGCGTCGTGCCCCTCGACAACCAGGCGTCCGGCAACGTGGTCAGCCTGGCCCGTGCTGACGCCCTGATCGCCGTACCCGCCGACAGCAGCGGCTACGACGCGGGCGCCACGGTCGAGATTCTGAAATTGTCCGAGCTGTAGCTGCAGCTCGGGGGACGCGCGACTCAACCACCCGCGCGCACGTCTTGCCAGCCAACCCAGTGCACACCCCCCGCGCCATGCTCTCGCTTCCAGATGGGCACGCGGGCCTTCAGACGGTTGATGAGCGCCTGGCAAGCCGCAAAAGCTTCACCCCGATGCGGGGCGCTGGCAGCGCAGATGACCGCGATGTCACCGACGCGCAAGCTACCGATGCGATGTAGACACGCGAGCCGCGTCTCGGGCATTTCAGCCTCGATCTCGTCGGCGATCGCCGCCAACTCTCGCTCTGCCATGGCGGTGTAGGCCTGGTACTCGAGCAGATCCACAGGCTGGCCTTGATTGTGGTTGCGGACCGTGCCGACGAACAACGACACGCCCCCGTCCTCTGCCCTGAGCACGGCCGCGTAACACTCGTCCAGGCTCAACGCAGCGTCCCGGAGCTCGAGCAGGCGCTTCACGTCTTACCCCGCCCGGCGCGGCTTCGCAGTGGTGCCCCGTCTTTCGGGAGACCGTCTGGCTCTCCCGCCACAAAATCGCCCGAAGCACCGCCGGACTTGGCCAGCAGCCGCGTCGGGCCAAGCTGCATGGCGCGGTCAGTGCCCTTCAACATGTCGTACACGGTCAGCGCCGCCACGCTGGCCGCCACCAGCGCCTCCATCTCGACGCCCGTCTGGCCCAACGTCTCCACGCTGGCGAGGATGATGACCGCATGCGCTTCGGGATCGAGCCGCAGGTCCACCACCACGTGCGTGAGGGCCAACGCGTGGCAGAGCGGGATCAAGTCCGGCGTGCGTTTGGCGGCCATGATGCCCGCAATGCGGGCCGTGCCGAGCACGTCCCCCTTGGGCACCGCGTTATTCCGCAACAGCGCAAACGCCTCTTTGTTCATCGACACGCGGCTCTCGGCCTCGGCGCGCCGCTCGGTCACGGGTTTGACACCGACGTTGACCATTTGCACGCCGCCGCTCGCGCGCACATGGGTCGACACCTCAGTATGGCCAACGATTTCGGCAAACGCGGCGTGCATCCGTTCAGGGTCATTGCGTAGGGCGACTTTTTGTAATGCATAGCGATCGAGGTCCCCGAGCGATGTCCACACCGCCGAGCTGAGCCGCCCATAGTCCGCGTAAGCTTCCACTAGCGCAGCCGGCGGCGCGGTGCGCGGGGGGTCGAGAATCACATCGGATGGTGCGGCCACGGGCCGTGCGCTCTGCAATAGCCGAGTCACTTCGGGCACGTCGACCGGCGAGGCTGTTCCCAGCTGAACCAGCGCCCGGCGCTTGGCGAGCCCCAGGCTGCCCCAGCCCAGACGCGACAGCTTGCGGCCCGCGTGATCCAAGGCCCGCCGCGCCGCCAAGGGGAGCTGCTCCAGCCGTTCGCCATCGACGTCGAACGAATAAAGTCTCACTGCTCGAGCGTGTACCGCAGCCCACAGAGGGTCGCAATCCGGGCTAACATGCTAACGTGGTCAGGGTGACACCCTCGCACGGGACATTTGGCACGCCTGGCACCTCGAACGCAGAGCCGGGCAGCGCGGCCTCGACCGGTGCGCGCTCGGTTGAGGCCGAGGCATTGCTCGGCCCCGGGCTCGCCGACAGCCGTGGGCGGAGGCTTCGAGATCTGCGGATCTCCGTCACAGACCGTTGTAATTTTCGCTGCAGCTATTGCATGCCGCGGAGTGTCTTTGGGCCGGGGTTCCGCTTCTTGCCAGCCGCGGAAATCTTGAGCTTCGAGGAGATCGCGCGGCTCTGCCAGGCGTTCGTGGCGCTCGGAGTACGGAAGCTACGGCTCACCGGCGGCGAGCCGCTGTTACGGCGAGACTTGCCCGAGCTGGTTCGCTTGTTGCCAAGAGGCCCAGGGTTGGACCTTGCGCTCACCACCAATGGCGCACTGCTGGCGGCGCACGCCCAGAACCTGGCCAGCGCTGGCCTCTCGCGCGTGACCGTGAGCCTGGATTCGCTGAACGACGCGACCTTCCAACACATGAACGATGCGCAGGTCCCGGTGCGGAACGTGCTGGACGGCATCGAGGCGGCCGCCGCCGCCGGGCTCGAGGTCAAGATCAACGCTGTCATGCGCCGCGGCACCAATGACCAAGGTTTGCTCGACTTGGTTCGGCACTTCAAAGGCACGCGCCACGTTCTACGTTTGATCGAGTTCATGGACGTGGGCACCACGAACGGCTGGAACCACGCCGAAGTGCTGAGCGCTCGGGAGATGCTGGATCGCATCGGAAAAGTGTTCGCGCTCGAACCGGCCGAGCCCCACTACATGGGCGAAGTAGCGCGGCGCTACCGCTTCGCTGACGGGGATGGAGAAATTGGCATCATCGCCTCGGTGACTCAGCCATTCTGTGGCGACTGCTCGCGCGCGCGGCTCTCGGCTCAAGGCTCGCTGTACACCTGCCTTTTCGCCACGCAGGGCCATGACCTGCGTGGGCTGTTGCGTGACGGCATCAGCGACGCCGAGCTCCTAGCCCACATCTCCGCCATTTGGCACAAACGCAGCGACGCTTACTCCGAGCAGCGCAACAGTCAACCACCCCTGCAACTCGGCAAACGTCGCAAGATCGAGATGAGCTACATCGGCGGCTAGCGCGCGCGTTCGTAAACCCAGACGATGGGCACGCCGTCGTAGGTTGCCATGTGCGCCGGGGCGATCGTGCCGTAGTCCACCCAGATCATGTGCTCGACCCGGCTCATGTGTTGCTCATGGTGGTAGATGGCAAACTTCGAGCCCGCCACCGTCCACCACGGCTTGATGTCCTTTCGGAGCCGGCCATCGGTCTGCAGCATGCGAAAGCTATCCACGGCCGTGTCATGCACGAACACGCGATCGCTCTCTCCGGTCGCGGCATTCAGGTAGTCGACCACGCTACCGGTGGTGTAGCCCCAAAAACTGCGATTCAGCCCCAAGCTGGCCGCACCCGGGGCACCACCCACCAGCGGAGTATAGGCGGCCAGGCCCCAAGGATGGGCCTGCCACGCCATCGTGAATGGGCCGAGCAACAGGCACGCGCCGAGGCCCCATTGTACAACCCGACGCCGGCGGGGCGAAGCGCCAGCGGCGCCCATGGGCGGCCAAGCCCCCGCGGAGCGCGTCGAAAGCACGGCCGCGAGCCAGACAAAACCCTGCCCGGCGAACAACGCCAGGAACGGATACGCGCTGAGCCAGTGTTTGGTTCCACCGAAGATCGGCGTGGAGGTCGACAGCCACGGGCCGTAGCTCACGACAATGCACAACAGCCATAGCGAGGCCCAGGCCCCCGGCCTCGGCACCATCACGGCCGCGGTCGGCCGCGGCTCAGCGACAGCCTTGAAACCCGCCCAGACCCGCGCCTGCTTCCAGCGACGACAGCACACCACGCACACGCCGACCGAGCACGACAGGAGCAGGCTGGCCGGCACAGTGGCCAGCGTCATCAACCACGCGTAGGCGCGGGGAAACGGCGGCTCGAAGTAAGTCTCCCCCAAGAACTCCATGTTGTAATACACGTGCTGGGTGTGAAACTTCACGTATGCAGTGAAGCGGTCCAGCGTATCGTGCCAGATCCACGGCCAAGTGGCGTACAGGATGGCAGGGCCGAGCACCGCCATCAGCACCAACGCCAGCGGCACACGCCGAAGGGCGCCGCGAAACGTCCTGGGCAGAGTGAAGCCGTGCCGCACGAACGCGTGCGCGACGAGCGCGGACGGCAAAAACCAGGAGTTGTGCTTGGTGTTGAGTGCCAGGCCGTACAACACAGCACACCCAATCGCCCAACCCAGCCTAGGAGACTCGAGGCTGCGAAAGTACGCATACGCCGTGAACAGCCAGAGCGCGGCGATGGGCATGTCGAAACAGCTGAGGTGGCTATGATAAAATATCGATGGGATGAAGGCTAAGAACAGCGCCGCCACCACTCCGCCCGCGCGCCCGATGGTGCGGCGTCCCCACGCAAATGTGGTGGCCACGGCCAGGGCCGACAGCAGCATCGCCGGGAAGCGATAGGCAGTGCCGCGTTCCTCAAACACGCTGCCGTAGAGCCAGCGCTGCGATGCCCAGAACAGCGACTTCATCAGCGCGGGGTGCTCGTGATTCTCCTGCCAGTGCTGGTCGACGATGGCAGGCTGAAGCGCTTGCCCCGGATTGGTGAACAGGAGCTCGAACCATCTGCCGTAGGTGCGGGCCGCGTGAAAATAAAAGCCCTCGTCACGCGCGTAACCCAGGTCCTTGGCGGTGCTGAGCAGCCAAGCCAGGTAGGCCACGAACAGGCCAACGAAGATCAACGGATCAATGCTTCGACGCCAGCCACCCCGGTTCCTTGGCGAGGTACTCGCGTTCATCGGACATCCGCCTGAAAGCAAAACTCGCGCCGCCAAGCTTTCTTCGATTGCACGCGAAACTCCACGTCGTGTTGCTGGCCGGCGAAGCGAGCCGTAGAAAACGCGAACGGCTTCCAACCTTCTCCGTCGGAGTGTTGCCAATGACCGACTGACTCGCCCGCCACGTGCACGGAAAGCTCAATCGGGGACCCACGGCCCTCGCGCTCAAAGAAGTATGGCAGGGCGCCGTAACCCCGAATCATCGCACCAATGGGTACCGCAGCGAAGCGCACGGTGAGCACGCCTCCGCTCACAGGATGGGCCCAAATGCAACGGCGAGGCCGATAGTGCTGGTCCTCGATGACCGTCGCGCCCACGAACGACCAATCCCCGTCGGAGCAGACGAAACGCGATGCGGGGAATGTCGGATGACCGTGCAAGTCGCCGTTGCTGACCTTGGCTTTCGTCCAGGGACAGTCGTCGAGCTTGCCTCTGCGAAGCACACTCACGACAACATGATCGGGGCCGGCATGCTCGAGAAAGTCATACGACACCGGCATCACCCGTGGATTGCGCCAGCTGCGCAGTAGAAATCGCCCCTCACGCCGCTCGGACTCGAGTTGCCATCGATCCAGCTCGGGAGCACTCTCACCCAGCATGCTGATTTCGAGCGCCCGCTCGAACCTCGACGCATCGGCTCGGGCCACGTGGCTCAGGGGCATCAACTGATCGCCCAAGGCAAATCTGGCGTTTGGCTCTGCCCAGCTCGGGGCTACCACGACGAGGGTCCCCGCATCGACGAGCCGCTCGACCGCCGGCCTCAAGGCCTCCCATTCGGAGAGGCGCGGTGCCGCGCGAGAAAAATACACGTGCAGGACAAGCTCGGTCACGCCGAACAACGCGAGCAGGCTGGCAATGACGAATCGCCAGCGCGCCCACGTGCTGCCGTGACCCACAAACGCGCGGAACACTGCGACAAATTTTGGACCCGGCACGGCGAGGCGGAGACTGCCATAAAACCTTGCGCGCTGGCCCTTTCTGGCGCCCGCGCGCCCAGACCGCTTTTGCCAGGCACCAAAAGTGCGTAAACACTGACGATTCGCGCGTGCTGCACGTCGCAGCAATGTCGCGGACTCATTTCAGAAACGAAACGTTCATTTCACAAATGAATTACGCCTGTGAAATGGTGGCACGTAAGCCATTAATATTCTAGCCCGACCACGTTGGTACGGGGCCTGCATATTGGGCTGTCGAGGCAGCAGGTCGATGGCGTCCCCCCCCTCCGTCCGGTCTGCTGCCGCTTTGTTCTAACGGCGGCCTGGGTGTTTCCCCCCCCCACCACCCAGGCCGCTGTTTCTTTTTGTCTTTTGTCGCTGCGTCTGCCCCTGAGTCAAGGGGCCTGCAGTTCACTCGTGGCTTCAGAGGGCGCACGATTCGATGGCCTCCGGCGCCGTTGTTACTAGCCCAGCGTGGCAGCAC
>JANOIG010000198.1:0-3064 GCA_031407405.1 Deltaproteobacteria bacterium | reverse complement strand
CAGAGGGTCCCGTCACCTCCAGCAGGCTGCCGGGCGCAGCGTCCATGGCAGCGCGGATCAGGCGCAGAGCGACGGGCTCGATCCCGGCGACCGGCCACAATGCAGCGCCGTCCAGCGACACCGTGGAGTCTCGCAGCCGCGCCGAGCCGCGCAGCACTGCGGCGAACTCGTCCGCCGACGGGTAACGCCGCTGAGGGTCACGGTCGGTTGCTCTCGCGCGCACCAGGCTCAGCTGTTCGAGCTCTTTGCCTCCCAACCCCTCCTTGGCCGCCGGCGAGTCGATGATGTCACCCAGAGTCACTCCCAACGCATGGATTTCGGCTCGCACCGTCAATGCGCCTCCCGCGAGTAGCTCGGGCGCGGCGTACTTGGGGGTGAGCCCACGTGCCGCCGTGCCCCGATCTCGAAAGGGCTCGGCGAGGCCCAGGTCTACCAGATTTGCGTCGTTGCTCTCTTCCGAGACGATGATGTTCGCGGGCTTGATGTCGCCGTGCAATAGGCCCGCTCGATGCACGCGGGTCAGCTTTTCCGCGGCCAGGGCCAGGCCGCTCAGGCAACGGCGACAGTCTGCGTTGCTCTCGATGAGCTCTTGCAGGCTGCGCCCTTCAACCAGCTCGCGGAGCATGTACAGGCGCGAGTTGTCGGGCAACTTGCCGAAGCTGATGACGCGTGGCACGCCCAAGCCCTCGAGCCCGGACAGCGCTACGGCCTCCTTCACCAGTGACGCGGCCGCTCCGTCGCTGGCATCTCTGGCCAGCAGCTTCAGCGCGTAGCGACGGCCCGTGTACCGATCTCGAACCGCCCACACTTCACCGGCTCCGCCTTGCCCCAAGCGGGACAGCGGCTCGTAACGCAAAGGTAGCGCCAGCCCGTGGTGAATGTCGGGCGCCGAGCTCACAAGCCGTAGTCCGCGCCCAAACCAAAAAATAGGCCGCTCGTGCCCAGCCCGACATCGAGGCGAGCCACGAACTTGTCATGCGGCTGATAACGCAAGCCCACTTGCCCCGTGAGCCAGGGGAACAAGGCGGGTTTGCTCCCGCCATTGAACCAGCTCGGCTCGCTGTAACCCGAGTAGTGGTCGTTGATGTCGTCGCAGTAGCCACCCGTGGGCGGCACATTCTCGGCCGCACAAGGCACGTAGTCATCGGGGTTACCGCGAGTGCCCCCGGCGGGCAGGGTGGCCTGCGTTCGATACAAATCTCCGAAGAGAATGCCGAGCCCAACTCCTAGGCCATAACTGAGCTCGAGTTTGTTGGCGAGGCGCTTATTCCCGAGATAGTCGGCGGTGAGATACAAAGACTTCAACTCGCTCTCGACAATTTCCCACGCCTCTTCCTCGTCGGTACTGCCTTTGATGGCGGTGGGGCTCATCGAATACAGCGCCAACCAAGCAGACAGGATGTACTCGACCTTGTCTTTGCGAATCGCTAGCTCCGGCCCGACCCCGTTCACGTAGACCGTCTGGCCCCCGTCCATGAACCAGTTGAGCACGGCTTCCGGAATGATGATTCCGCGGTAGCGCGCGCCGAGCAGGTAGTCTGGAGTTTCCTTGAGCGAGCTCACCGCCCCGGGGTCTGCATCGACGGGGGGCGGGTCTGTGATGGTCTCGGGCGACGCCTCGGTGCTCGCGGGCTCTTCGTCAGTGGACTTGTCCTCCGCGCTTGGGCTCGCGGCTTCCTCGTCGGCGGCTGCAGCTTCTTCGCCACCCCAACCTTCGTTCTGCGCGGCCGCTCGAGTGCTTGGCGCCAACCACCCTGCCGTTGCGAGCACGGAGGCCACGAAGCGAACCTGATTCAATGCTTTCATGCCGAAACTCCCATCGAGCGGCGTGGGCTGAGGCGGCGGCGTGCCGCTGTGCCAATGCTCGTGGCACAGATACTGTGCCATCTGCGGCATCGAGTGGCAGAAAAAACTACACGCGCCTCAAAAAATGCTCGAGCTGGGGGCGTTAAGCCTTTGATATATAGAAGCTTGTTCGCTATTCTGCGCGGCTGCGCCCCGATCGCGCGGCGCGGCACAACTGCTGCCACCCTGTATCCCCAGGCGGCGGATGTGCCTCGGTGCTAATGTTATCAGTCCAATTCAGCCGGCCGTGAGGGCTTTGCCCCCGGTCCCATTGCCGGTTCACAGCGTCGCTAGAGCTTGTCGCCTTCCGAGAACGTCGCCGACGCACCTGTCGCGGCGCTCGCGAGTGGTTGACCCTCGGAGATAGAGCCATGAAAATCGTATCGCAGTGCGCGCTCGCGGGCGCTCTCTTCAGCTTTGCCCACGCTTGCACGACTGCGGTTGAAGTAAAGGGTTGCCCTCCGTCACTGGCCGAAGCGGACTGCGACATCTTGCTGGCCTCCGAGAGCGACTTCTTGGAAGAGGGTGGATCTCAGAACGGTGGCAGCGGAGGCCTTCCGGGTACGGGCGGAGCGCCAGGCGGCGGTGGAACACCGGGTGGCAGTGGAGCACCGGGCACCGGCGGTAACCCTCCAGTGGGTGGAGCCCCCGGTGGGGGAGGGCAACCGGGCTCAGGCGCCGGTGGAGTCACCGCGGGTGGTGCCGGCGGCTCAGGGACAGCGGGAGCCGCTGGAACAGGTGGCGGGGGCGCGGCAGGCACCAGCGGCGCAGGTGGTAGTGGCGCGCAGGCCGTGTTCGATTCGGAATCGTGTAGTTTCACCGACCGGAGCGGGTGTGAGGCGCTGGGCTGTCAGAACTGCCCTGTGAACGATACGTACTGTGCCGAACGATGCCCCCTCATCCTGGAGTGCGTCGAGGACAACATTGCCTGCATCACAGAGCTGGATCCCTTATGCGGCGGTCGTAACGGCAACGAGACGAACGTCTGCAACCCGGTGGTCGAATCTTCGGGTGGGGCGAATCCAAACCCAGGTGTACCGTCGGCATTCGCGCGCGACCTCGTCGAATGTCTGTGCACCGTTCCTCGCCCGAACTGAGGGCGGCAGGCTCTAAGCCAAGCTCAGCCGCGCCGATGGCATGCGCACGGTGAGCATCGGATAGCTCTGGTGCAGCGCCTCGAGCGGCGGGGTACCCTGGCCGTCCAACAGCTCCGCGCGGC
>JANOIG010000188.1:0-49558 GCA_031407405.1 Deltaproteobacteria bacterium | reverse complement strand
GATGCCCTCCGCGTGATCGGTGATGGCGAGCACGCGGTAACCGCGCGCGCGTGCTGCCGCGATCACCTCTTCAACGGGGGACCGGGCGTCGCCCGAGACGCTGGTGTGCACGTGAAAATCACCGACCACGGGCGGCATGGGAGCGGACAAGGTGCCCTTCTCGGCGGCTTCGATCTCGCCCGCGTCTTCGCGTAGCACCGGCGGAATCCACGGCAGCCCGAGGGCTGTGTAGATGTCTTGCTCGGTTTCGCTGGCGATGACCTTGCCGCCTTCGAGCTCCGACAACGCGTACTCGTTCAGGGTGAGCCCCCGGGCGAGAGCGCGCATGCGCAGCTTGATGTTGTGGCCCTTCGAGCCGGTGAAATAGAGCAGCGCGGCGCCCAGTTGGTGCGCTCCTACGACGCGCAGGTCGACTTGCATGCCGCGCCGCGTGACCACGCTGGTTTTGCCTTCGCCTCGGGCCAGCACACGCTCTACGATGTTCATGCTGGTGAGCGCTTGCATCACGGGCTCGGCTGAAGCGGCCGTGACCACGATGTCGATGTCGCCGATGGTCTCCGAGAAGCGGCGCAGCGAGCCGCAGTAGCTGGCGTGCGTGACGCCGGGCACCCCGGAGAGGTGCGCGAGGATACGTTCGGCGTGCGGCAACGCGATGGAGATGGGAGTGCGCTCGAGCGCGCCTTGCTGTGCGAGCCGTTCCAGGGCTTGCTTGATCTTGTCCTCGGATTTGGCGCCGAAACCTTTCAAGTCGCGGACCAGGTGTGCGTCGAGCACGCGGCGCAAGTCCGCGATGGACTGCACGCCGAGCTCGGCGCGCAAACGCGCCACGGCCTTTGGCCCGAGGCCTTGGATGTGCAAAAGCGCCACGACCGAGCGAGGATGTTTCGCCCGCAGGGTGTCCAGCTTCGAGACGTGGCCGGTTTCGAGCAGCTCGCGGATTTTCTCCGCGGTGCTCTTGCCGATGCCGTCGATTTTCTGGAGATCTTTGACGGTCAAGGTGCCGAGGTCGGTGGCTTGGGCGGCGATGGCCTGCGCGGCGCTCTCGTAGGCCCTGACCCGGAAAGATTGCGGGTTTTGCTCCTCCAGCAGGGTCAGCTCGGTGAGCTCACGCAACATCTCGAGCACGTCTTGCTTCGTATCCGCCATGTCGATGGTGTAGCCTATGGTCCGAGCGAAGCTCGGTGGAAAAACATGGGTCATCGGGTCAAATACCGCCAATTGCCGCATGATTCTTGCGGCCCTCCCCCGCTGGGGGCCGCGGGAATCATGTGCGCACCGATGGACACGAAGGACTAGCCGGTGGCCAAGGAAGAAGCCGCGCAGGTGTTGCTACTCGGGGGCCGCGAGGTCGCGATCACCCATCCGAGCAAGCCCTACTTTTCCACGCTAACCCGCCTCACCAAGCTCGAGCTCGTTCAGTATTACGTAGCCATCGCGGAGGGTGCGCTCTCGGGCATTCGCGACCGGCCGCTCGTGCTGAAGCGCTTCGTGAATGGTGCAGAAGGAGAGCCCTTTTACCAGAAACGCGCCCCGGAAAAGCGGCCGAGCTGGCTGAGAACGGTCACCTTGGCGTTCCCGTCGGGCCGTACTGCGGAGGAAGTCGTCGTGGACGATGTCGCGGGTTTGGCCTGGGTCGTGAATCTGGGTTGCATCGAGCTTCACCCGCATCCGGTGCGCGCTTCGGATCTCGAGCACCCGGACGAGCTGCGTATCGATCTGGATCCCGGTCCAGGCGTGGAGTTCGCCGACGTTCGGCGCGTGGCGCTCGAAACGCGCGCCTTGCTCGAGGAGCTCAGCCTCGTGGGTTTTCCGAAAACGAGCGGCTCGCGGGGCATGCACGTCTACGTGCGCATTGCGCCGCGCTGGGGCTTCGGGGAGGTGCGGCGCGCGGCGCTGGCATTTTCACGTGAAATCGAGCGCCGTGCGCCGAGCCTGGCCACCTCCAAGTGGTGGAAAGAGGAACGGCACGGGGTGTTCCTCGACTACAACCAGAACGCCAAAGACCGCACGACCTGCAGCGCCTTCTCAGTGCGGCCGCTGCCCGACGCTCGTGTCTCTGCGCCGCTCGAGTGGGCAGAGGTCGCAGACTGCGACCCCGCGGAGTTTACAGTTCTGACGCTGCCGAAGCGCTTCGCGGAGCGCGGTAACCCGCATGCTGGCCTGGAGGGCTCGGTGGGCTCACTCGACCCATTGCTCGAGCTTGCCGCGCGCGACGAGGCAGCAGGGCTCGGCGACGCACCGTGGCCGCCTCATTTCAAAAAGATGGACGGCGAAGCGCCGCGCGTCGCGCCATCCCGCGCTCGGCGTCCAAGCAGCGCCAAAAACGCAAGTGCCAGCCAGGGCACTACGACCCGTTCGGGTGGCGAGAGCCCGACCGGGCGGCGGCGCTCGGCGATGCCGCTCATCGTCATCGCCAGCTCGCCCGACAAGGCGGCAGCCCTGGGCGGCCTCGAGCGCTGGAAAGCCAAGTATCCGGAGGCCGCGGCTCAGCTCGCGCCGGACGACATCCTGGTGGATTCGATGCGCGGCCGCTCCTCCACCTGGACGCGCATTCGCATCAACCTGCGCCACGTGCCGGACGCATTGCGGCCCGCTCGCGAGCCACCTGACCCCGATGACGACCCGACGCGTGCCTGGCGTGAGCGAAAGTCGAAAGCCAAGCCTGACTGAGCTGCCGCGCTCGCCGGCTGTACGCGCGCCATCGGCGGCACTGAGGGGGCCCCTCCAGGCCGCGTATGCGTTGAGCCTTTACGCACGTACGTATTAGTGCTATAAGTACGTACGCTATGGCTCAAAAGCGCTTCACGGCTTCGGAACTGCGCGCCGACGTGTATCGGGTGCTCGACAGCGTGCTCGAGTCAGGTCTGCCGGTGGAGATTGAACGGAAAGGGCGCGTACTGAAAATCGTGGAGGACAAGGCCGCTTCCAAGCTATCGCGCCTCGTCAAACGGCCTTACTTGCGCGGCCAACCCGAGGACATCGTCCACATGGATTGGTCCGAGTACTGGAAACCGTGATTCACTTGGATACGCACGTGGTCGCCTGGCTCTACGAAGGTCGAACCGATCTGATCCCGGAGACAGCGACGAAACTGATCGAGGAAAACGAGATCATGGTCAGCCCGATGGTGGAGCTCGAGCTCGAGTACCTACATGAGATCGGTCGTGTCCGGGTCGGCAGTCGCAGTGTAATTGACGATCTGCGAGCCAGGATTGGCCTCAGGGCGAGCTCCGCCCCCTTTACCTCAATCATCGAACACGCTCGAGGTATCTCGTGGACGCGTGATCCATTTGATCGAATCATCGTCGCGACAGCAATGGCTGATGACGTGGAGTTTATTACTCGTGATGCGACGATTCTTGCTCATTGTGCACGAGCTCGTTGGGACGAGAAGCCGTCCGGGCGCAAGCCTTCCAAGCGGCGTAAACGAACCAAGCCTCGCTAAGTGAGGCACGACGTTTCCGCGAGGGCAAGAGGAGGGCGGCTTGACACGCTGGTGCGTCCGCTCTACAATTCTGTAGATGGCAGCACAATCCCAGATTTCCGCCTTTATTTCGGCAGAGACGCGATCTCTCCTGGAGCAGTATGCCGAAGCGCATGGGATTAAAAAGGCACACTTGGTAGAGGAGGCGCTATTGCACCATCTCAAAGCGCTGAGTGAGCTTCCGGCGGACATCGTAATCCCGCCGCGGATCCTCCTCACCCAGAAAGGGGCTGACGCTGTGATGGCGCGGATCCGCAAACCGCAGCGACCGACAAGGGCTATGCGTGAGCTGTTCGGAAAGTGAGGCAAGCGGTCCCTATCCGGCGCCTAGAACCCGGTGACGACCGCAATGACTTTACGTGCGGCAATATTGACCTCGATCGATTCTTCCAGCGTTTCGCGGGCCTGAATCAGTTTCGCCACCATATTGGGGTGACGTATGTTGCAGTGGAGGCACGCGCAATCGTCGGCTTTGTCACGGTTAGCCCTTCCGAGCTGGACGTGGCTCAACTCACCGAGAGCAAACGCAAGCGTCTGCCGAAATACCCACTGCCAGTGCTGAGGCTGGCGCGGCTCGCTGTCCGTACCGACAGGCAAGGCCGTGGGATAGGACTACAGCTGCTTAGAGCGGCGCTGACGCTAGCGCAGCAAATGTCGAAAGACCTCGGCTGCGCGGGCGTGGTGGTCGACGCCAAGCCGGACGCCCTCTCGTTCTACGAGAAGTATGGATTCGAGCAGCTGGAGGTCGTCGCCGGGCAGCTCGGGGATCGACCGCAGCCGATTCCAATGTTTCTCCCCATTTCTTCCATTCCGACATAGGGGGGGAGTGAAGGTTAAACGTGGACCGGCCCCAAAGGTCGCGTTCGCAGGGTGCAACCGCCCCGATCAGCTCCGGGCAGGCCAGGCGTCCCCTCGCATGCGTTACAGCGTCCCGATGCGTCGGACGGCGGCGTGCGACGCGGGCCCGGCCCAAACCCTACTGACAACCCACCCGATCCGTCGCCACGATCACGTCGTCCATCCACACGTCGCGCGCGGGGGAATCGAAACGCAGGTAGCCGAAGCGGAAGCTTTGGTACGCCGTGGGCGGCTGCCAGCCGCTGGCGTCGATGATCAGGTCGCCTTCCACGAAAACCTGCACATCGCCGGTCGCGCCGTCGAACAGTGCTTCCATGCAGGTCCAGGTGTCGTTGGGCAGGCGCGTGCCGGGCTGGCCGTTTGGGTTCGTGCCGCTCGTGCCATAGAGCGAGTCCTTCACGTTGAGCAAGACTTGCCCAAACTGCTCGGCGATTTCCACGGCCCTGTCTGCGTTGTAGTCGCCACCGGGTGCAACGATCGAGCCCATGAAAAGGGACGCATGCGTGGAGCCCAGGGCGCCGAACCCGACGTTGCTCCGCGTATACAGGCGGACCCAAAATGTCGTGGGCACCGCCACGGACAACATGCGGTAGTAGTTGCTCCCCACCGGCATGTGCAGTGATTTTTGCCCGCTGTGGAACACGTTCGTGTCGAGCGTCATCTCCGTGCCGAGCGCGGCAGCCGCCAGATAATCTGGCTCAAAGCGCGTGCCGGCAGGAAAAGCCGTGCCCTCGAAGCCGGAGCAAAAGATGGCATTACTTGGGCAAGCGATGTCCGGGGCTATGGGCGTGGTTGCGGGTGGATTGACGGGCGGGGGTAGCGTCGGATCGGGAGGGGTCGCGGGGGGAGCTCCCGCCCCCGTGCCACTATTACCTCCGCTGCCCTGGGGCGTGTTGCTGGACGCGCCGCCCGTGCCGTTCGTCCCTGGTGCGCTGGGGCTCGAAGGGGTCTGCGACGGACTGCCCGCCAGCGAATTGTTGGGAGCGCTCGGATTTTGCCCGTTGGGGCTCGCCGAAGCGCCTGAGCTCCCGCCGCTCGGAAATGGCGTCAAGCTGCCGCCATAGGCGGGTAGGCCATCCGCTTCCTCGGCACCGCCGCAAGCCGCCAAGAAAATTGTCAGGGCACACGAGCAACCGAGGCGCATCATCGCCATGAGCCTCCCACTCTCGCCCGATCGAAGCAACCCTTTGCCGTCCACTGCCCTGCCCCGGGTGCACCGTTCTGCATCGCGATTTGCAGGATCGCACTCATGTCCCCCAGCAAAGATTCGGGCACAAATCGATTTTTGTTGGGCCGGGCTCAATCCGTGCGGCGAGGCGCTCGCATCGGGGCAAAGCCCGGCCCCGAGCTGGCGTGGCGCCCAATGAATTCGACGAGCGTGTCGGCCGCGTCGCCGTCGGTGGGGACCCTGTGGCGGCCCTGCCACTCGAGCACCTGGCGCGTGTGAGGCGCAAACCGCTCGAGCAGCTTCGGGCCGTGTTTGGCGAAGGGATCGAGCTTACCCCAGACGTGAAGCGACGGCAGCTCGAGCGGGGCCGCGAAGAGTGAATCGATGTCGCGAGCACGAGGCCAGAAGCCAGCTACCAGCACGACGAAGCTCAGCGGAGGAAATTCGCCGCGCTGGGACAGGGCGGCCAGCGCGGCTGCCACCGCTGCACCTTGACTGAAGCCGAGCAGCCCCAGGCGGTGGCCATGGGCGTGATGCTGCTCGGCCATGGCACGCAAAGCGTCGCGAGTGGTTTCCCACCCTTGGTAACTGAGCCCATCGCCACTCGCGTTCCACCACTCGAGGTTGGGTGGTTTTGCGCGGAAGCCGCCCATCAAGGACGTGAGGCCCGCCACCGACTCGCTACTTGCTGTGTGCGGTGCATCTGGATAGGCGAAATCGACCACGCCCGCGAGTGCCGGCTCTAGCTCGGCCAGCATGTAGCGCAGGCCAGCGCCGTTCATGGTGAAGCCGTGCAGCGAGATCAGCGTGGTGCGCACCGCCGGGGACCTTATCTGAACCGGGGCGGGGAAGCTGCTAACTTGCTCCAAAGAGGGCAGCCAGCTCTGCGGGTGGCGTGACCTCGAGCTGAGCGTAGGTGCATTCGCTGGGCGGCTTGTCCGTGCGCCAGCGGCGAAACTGCGCCGTGTGCCGGAAGCGCGAGCCCTGCATGTGATCGTACGCGACCTCCACCACCAGCTCTGGCCGCAGCGGTTCCCAGGAGAGATCTTTGCCTCCGCTCCAGCGGCTCTTGCCGCCCGGCATGCGTTGCTCGGGGCTGTCAGGAGCGCTGGCGTGCTCGGCCCAACTTTTCCACGGATGGTCTGCCAGGGCTCCGGCGCGGTACGGCTCTAGCAGCTCGACGAGCTCACGCCGTTTCTTGTCGGTGAAGCTGGCCGCGACGCCCACGTGGTGCAGGGTGCGTTGCTCGTCGTACAGGCCCAGCAAGAGCGACCCGACCGCTGATTTGTCGCCCTTCTTGTGCCAGCGAAAGCCGGCCACGACGCAGTCGCATTCACGCTCGTGCTTCACCTTGAGCATCACGCGCTTGTTCGGTTCGTACAGGCCCGCGGCGGGCTTGGCGATGACCCCGTCGAGCCCCGCGCCTTCAAAACGCCGAAACCAGTCGGCGGCCAGGCTGCGGTCGCGCGTGGCGGGCGTAATGTGCACTGGAGGCTCGGCTCCGGACAGCACCTGCTCGAGCTCGGCGCGGCGCTGTTTGAATGGCATGGCGCGCAGGTCACGCTCACCAAGGCTCAGTAGATCGAAAAACACGATCGAGGCCGGGGTCTGCGCGGAAAGGAGCTTCACTCGCGACGCGGCAGGGTGCACGCGCAGCTGCAGCGTTTCGAACTCGAGCACGCCGCCGCGAGCCATGACCAACTCCCCGTCCAGCACCACCCGCTCAGGCAGCGCCCGCTCGAGCACGGCCACGACCTCAGGAAAGTAGCGGTTGAGCGGCTTTTGGTCCCGGCTCTGCAGATAGACTTCGGCCTTGTCGCGGAAGACGAGCACCCGAAAGCCGTCCCACTTGGGTTCGTAGATCCAATCCTCACCACTCGGCAGCTCGGACACGCGTTTGGCCAACATGGGTAATACGGGCGGGTTCACAGGCAGGTCCATGCTCGAGCTTGGATCGAAAATGCCTCGGGCTCACGCGCTCTGCGGCCGATCGCCCGGACAACTGATGGGGACTCGGCATCGACGACGCATGCCGCTGGGAGGTCAGTGGCGAAAGACGGGGTCGTGGAGATGGCCGTCGGCGCTCTGATAAATGACTATCTGAGTTGGTCATGTCAGGATTGGTTAATGACGATCGTGAATCTGGCCGACGCGAAGGCGCGCCTCAGCGAGCTGGTAGCAGCTGCGGAGAAAGGCGAGGTGGTGGTGATTGCGCGGCGCAACGTTCCACTGGTGCGTCTGCAACCGGTCGCGGCCGGGAAGGAAAAACCCCGGTTCGGCCTGCTCCGGGGCAAGATCGAGATGTCCTCGGACTTTGACGCCCCGCTAGATCAGTTTCGGGCGTATCGGCGCTGAGCAAAACCGAGTGCGTCTATTGGTTGATACGCACAGCTTCGTATGGTTCCTCGCGGGTCACGCTGCGCTGAGTGGGCGCGCGCGGCGGGCCATCGAAAGCAGCCGAAACGAAAAGTATCTCAGCATCGCCAGCGTGTGGGAGATGGCGATCAAACACGGTCTGGGCAAACTGAGGCTGGAGCTTCCCCTGCGCGCGGCGGTCCAGGCTGGACTGGAGGCGTGCGCAGCCTCGCTACTCGGGCTAGACAGCGAGCACGCCTTGGCCGTTGCCGACCTGCCTTACCACCACGACGACCCATTCGATCGCTTGCTGATCACTCAAGCGCAAGCGGAAGAGCTGCGTATCGTCAGCCGAGACGAGGCCTTCGACGACTATGGTATTCGGCGCGTCTGGTAGCCTCGAGCGTCCACGTGTGACGAGCGACTCGGCTCTTCACTCGGCGGCGACGATCAGCCGAATCTCGCTGACGCAGAAGTCGAATGTGGTGGCCCCCTCGCCTAGCGAGGAGATGTCCCACACGATGCCCACGAAGGGCAAAGCGTCCGGCAGCGGCGTTGTCGGGGCCCAGCGTGGCTTCATCAAGGACGCGAAAGGAATATTGTGCTGCACGCCCGAGCTCGCCGGCCGCTCGATGCCGTAACCTGGGTACATTTCCTCGGGCGTGGGCGGCGTGCCGACGTTGAAGCTCTCCTCTTCGATCCCGCTACCGGTGATACGGAAGGAGAGCCCGCTCACTCGGCCACCCGCGCGATCCCACGGCGGTCGTGAGTCCTCCTGCAACTGGAGGTGGAGCTGGGCGCCCCAGTAGTTGTCGAAGTCGCCGTCCGGCACGGCCTCGGCGCTGCCGCTGACGCAGACCTCGCTGCCGATTTGGGCGCTGAAGCATGTCGGTCAGTGCTGCAGTCGGGCGTGATCGCGGTCCCCAGAGGGCTATGAACCGTGTTCAGCCGGCCCACGATGAGGCCGCCCGCGTGACTCACTCTGCTCCCGCTGAAGGTCAACGGCGTTGGATCGATCATCAAGTCCGGCGGCATCGACGCGCACGCCCTTTGATGCTGAAGACGGCGTTGCATGCGCCGCCCGAGAGCAGAAGGGCGAACCCGGAAACGACGCCTGTTGAAAAAGCGCGACCGGACATCAGAAACCAAGCTCCAAACGCGCGCTCACTCCACCGCCACGATCAGCCGAATGTCGCTGACGCAGAAGGCGAACGTCTGGGCCCGATCCGGTACCGCGCCGATTTCCCAACCGACGTTCGTCAGGGGCAGCGCGTCGGGCAAGGCCGTCCCCGTCGCCGGGTCCCACCAATGCCACTTCAGCAGCGCGAACGGGATAGCATGCTGCACGCCCGAGCTCGCTGGCAAATCCAAGGCGTAACGCGGGTACATGCGGGCTGCGAATCGCCGCTGCCGCGTGAGCCTCGCGATGGAACCGAGCGAGCCCTTCTGCGGTCCGTGCCCGTTCTGCGTCCATGAGCTTGACCGCTACGGGGGCTTTGAATCCGAGATGTTCAGCGCGCCACACGGCGCCAACCGTCCCGTTGCGCAAAGCCCCCGGTGAACGGTTCATGACCCGCTGAACTGTTCAGGACGTCTATGGCCCGCGAGGCCTTTTCCGCCGCTTACTTTGGTTGGGTGTCGTAGGAGGGAGCGCGCGGCCCATCCGAGCGTGCAGGACGCGCAAGTGGTCGACGAGCTCCGGAGGCTGCTCGACCTCGAAGTCCACACCGATGAGGCAGACCCACAACGCCAGAACATCCAGCGAAGGTGCGCCCGCAATCAGCCGGCACTGCTCGGCGTCGATGCGCTCGAGCACACCCGCCGCGGGCGAGACACGCTCGGCGACGAGATCAAAGGGCGCGTGCAAGAGAATGGTGGCTTGGAACGCATAGGCGGAGGTCGACAGCGAGCGCGAGACATACGCTTTCAGGTCCCCCTCGTTCGGAGGCGGGCGGGGGGCGAAACGTCGACCCACTGAAGCGCTGCCGGCAATGCGGTCGACGCGGAAGGTGCGCCAGGCGTCGCGGTTGACGTCCCAGGCGACGAGGTACCAGCGGTGTCCGGTGTGCACGAGCCCCTGCGGCTCTACGGTGCGATCGCTGGCTTTGGCGCTTTTGTCCGCGTAGCGAAACAGCACTTGCTCACGGTCCCGACACGCGCTGGCCAGAACCGACAAGAGCGCCGAATCCACGCTCGGCGCAGTCCGCGTGAGCGGCACGATGGCGGAGCGAAGCGCGTTCACTCTGCGGCGCAAGCGCATGGGCAAGACGTGCTCGAGCTTGACCAGCGCGCGCAACGCGGCTTCTTCAATGCCCGTCACGGTGCTGCTCGCCGCGGTGCCGAGCCCGATCGACACTGCGAGCGCTTCATCGTCTTCGAGCAATAGCGGCGGCAGCACCGCCCCCGCCGCGAGCTGGTAACCCCCGGCGACACCCGAAGTCGCATCCACTGGATAACCCAAGGACCTGAGTCGATCGATATCCCGCCGGACGGTTCGCTCGGTGACTTCCAGGCGGCCGGCTAGGTCGCTGCCGCTCCAGAAGCGGCGCGCTTGGAGCAGAGAGAGTAACCGAAGCAATCTCGCGGAGGTTTGCAGCACGAAATCAGTTTACTCTGATTGAGGACCAAAGCTGTCCGCAATAGCGAGTAAGCCTTGCTTCAAAGGTTGCCACACACTCAAACTCGAACCCCAAAAGGAGCCCAGGCATGTCCATCGTTTTCTATTCAGCCCCCATGTCGAGTGCCACCCCCGTCGCTTGCGCGCTAGCCGAGCTGAAGGTGCCGCACGAGACGGTGACCGTCGATATCAGCGCAGGGAAACACAGAACGCCCGACTTTCTCCGGCTCAATCCGAACGGCAAGGTACCTACCTTGGTCGTGGACGGGACCCCCATGTTCGAGGCTCTCGCCATCATGCTTTGGCTGGGCGAGCGCCATGGAGTCGAGCAAAAGCTTTGGCCCCCTGCTGAGTCTCCCGCCCGCCTGGAAGCGATGGCCTGGAGCACATGGGCTTACGTGACGTTCGGTCCGCTCATCCCACGGTTGCAGATTGCTACGAGCCCCCGCGTGAGCCCTGAGCTGCACAACGCGGCTCAGGCCGAGCTCGTGAAAAAGGAGCTCGATCAGCTCTTGGACATGCTCGAAGCACGGCTCACCCGCGCGCCGCACCTGCTCGGTGAAGCCTATTCGCTGGCGGACCTGATCGTGGCTTCGGTGGTCGGCTATGGGTCATTCTGCGGGGTCTCGTTGGAGCGCCACTCGCGAGTGAAGCGTTGGCATGAGCAGTGCCAGCAGCGGCCGTCGTTTCAATCGGTTTGGAAGAAAGGCTGAGCTTTCGCGCTAGCGATCGTGGGTGTGTCTGCTACGGCTCGCTGCCGAAGCAGAAGCGGTGGCCGTCGGGCGTTTCAATCGAGAAATCTCGCAGCCCGTACGCCGAGTCCTCGATGTGTCGGAGGATCTTGACCGAGCGGCCCTTGTATTGGGCATACAGCGCGTCAGCGTCCGGAACGTAGAAATAGGCGTCGGTATCCATACGCCCTCGGGGCTCCGCGAAGACGGGGCCCCGCCGGAGCTGAAGGTGCACAGCCACGCCCCCGCGTTGAAGGGTGGCGTAGACGGCGCCCTCCGGTCCGCGATAAATACAGTTCGCGCGGTCGCATTCGAAACCGAGTGACTCGCAGAAGTAGTCCACGCTCTTCTCGACATCGGTAACGCCGAAGACGGGAGCAACGGTCCAAGCAGGTAGGCTCATCGCTGGCAGCTTACCACTCTGGGGCATGGGTGTCGTCGGGTCGCCGCCGCTTCAGCTCGGAGCACGGGCCGCGCGATCCGAGACGGGTTGGTAGAGATCGGAATGAAATAGCGCGCGCCCCAGCTCCCGGGCACACGTGTAGTGGCACAGGACCTGATACACAGGCGCGGCTGGAGGAAAGTTCAGGCGCAGCACCCGCTGGATTCTTACCTGCACTTGCTCGAGGCTGGCCCGAGCGGCAGCGAGCTCATTGGCAAGATAATCCGGAACGTGCCCAATGGGCGCCCCATCGGCGCGTGTGATGAGCAGAGCGCGCGGGTTATAGGCGTTCTGCGGCTCGGCTTTCAGCAGCATGCGTTCATGCGCCGCGAGCGCTTCCACGGACTGGTTTGCACCCTGTATGTGAGCCGTGCCGCGCGCTGCAAATATGCCCCACGGTTCGCCCGTCGGCCCTGGCAGCGGCGGCGCGAAGACTTCCAGGCGATCGGCGCTCTTTCCGCCGTCACGCGGGACGAAGAGGGTGAGGGGGGCCGCATCTACCGTGTCGTTGGCGGGCTCCGATTCCCCCGCGGGAGAGACCACTCGGCCGCGCGCTGGCGCGCGGTGCTCAAATAGCGATGGTAGCCCCGCGCTGCGATAGACCCGTTCGATGTCCTCGAACCCGGGCAGGCCTGCAAAGCCCTTGGCTCGAGCGTCCCTGACGGCGCGAATGTACCCAAGCTCGTACTGGCCGGTAGGCAAGGCCAGCAGGCGCGCGATGGGAAAGATGCGCCGCGATTCGGGCTCTTGCCAGGTGACGAACAGCACGCGAAGGCTCATGGATCATCGGGCTCCTGTCAGGTGACGAACAGCACGCGCAAGCGAGTCAGATGATCACCACAGCACGAGAATGTGCGGGAATGCCGCGATCTTCGGGTCGGGAGTGACGACGGTGAGCCCGTGTGTGGCTGCCGTTGCGGCGATGAGCCGGTCGCCAGGATCTTTGTGATCCATGGTTCGGCCCTCGACGACGATGGCGGTGGGCAATGCGGTTGATGCCAACGCTACCGTTGCCGTGATGGACAACTCTACGAGCTGCAATCGTTCGATGATGGCGGTCCACCAGGCCTGAGGTGGCATGGCCAACGCGAGCTTGCCTTGCCGATGTTTGGTGCCGATCTCAAAAGCCGAAGCTGCGGAGACAAAAACCTGAGGGGCACTGTCGATGGCCTGCACGGCCGCAGGGGACAGCTCGGCCCGGTTGGAGACAAGCCAGAGTAGCGTACACGTATCAAGCAGTATCATCCGCCCGCCCACGCACCCCAGTCGCCGGGAGTCAGGGGGGCTAGCGCCTCCGCCCGGTCGATCGACACCCTCAGATCGCTTGCATCGATCTTCGTACGGGCGAGACCGCGGCGGAGTGGCCTAAGCTCGACCACTGGCTCGCCGTCGCGGCAGAGGAGCACCGTCTCACCTCGTTCCGCGGCCGCGACCAGCTGAGAGAGGTGGGTCTTTGCCTCTTGCATGTTCATCTTGGTCACTTTCGAAACATACACTGGCTAGCCTAGCTAGGCAAGAATTCCCTGCATTCCGACACCATCTGTTCCGTTGCCAGGTGACGAACAGCGCGCGAAGGGTCATGAGCTCAGCAGCAACGCGCAGTTAGCCAACGCGCGAAATGGACCGACCAATCCACGAGATCCACCGTCAGTGAATCCTCGGTAGCGGGTGACCTGCGTTGGCTGGGCAGGACGCGGCTCAGCCGGAGAAAAAGTCATTCGAGGACCTCACTAGGACTTCGAGTAGAAGTAGACGCGGAATGGCCCGCTGGTAGGGTCGTGGATTTCAGGACCGGGCGTGTCCACGGTCATGAGCCGATACTGCTCACGAAATACCTGCGCGCGTCCGGTAACGACAGGTCGGTATGCCGTGATAACGGCAGCGGTCGCGGCCCAGTCGATGGGACTCTGTGCGCCGGATGGACCTCGATGGGTGGGTGTAGAAGCATGGTCGCGACATCGCGATGGTCCAAGCGGTGAAGCTGACCCAGCCCGCGTCGTTGAGCGCTGCAGCAGCCGCTCGGGTTGAGGCGCACGATTGCCGGGTCGCCCTGCGGACTTGAGAGCCCCGAGGGGTGGACCGGGGCCGCACGGAGGAGGCCCGGCCCAACTGCTGCGGGAATCACGCCAGTTTTTTCACCGAGCGCCGCTGACCTGGGCAGCACCTTCCTCACTGTCCAGTGGGCCGCCTGTGGCCCCGTCGTAAGTAATAAAAACTTGATCAAATATTATGGTTTGATAAACTATATGCAATGCCTAAACGTCCGGTGGCGACCGCATCATTGCCTCCGGCGGTCTCCGAGGCGCTCAGGAGCCTGGGTGAAAACCTGGCCATAGCTCGGGTGCGACGCAAGGAATCGCAACGCTTGTGGGCCAAGCGTCTCGGCGTTTCGATCCCCACCTTGATTCGGATGGAGCAAGGGGAGGCGGGAGTTGGGATGGGTATCTACGCCACGGCGTTGTGGATGATGGGGCGAGTGCAGGCGCTGCCGGAGCTGGCGGATCCCAAATTTGATCAAGGCGCCCTCGAGAACGACGTGCGCCAGGCGGTGAAGCGCCGCGCCGTGCGCTCGGCGGCCTCGATCAGCGCGCGCCTAGGCAAGGGGCGCAAATCATGACCACCGGTTCCACACGGCCGGCGGCGTATCAGCCCCGCGATCAGCTTTACCTGTGGTGGCTCGCCGATCCTGGTCGACCCGTGTTGATCGGTGAGCTGAACATGGTCCGCACGTGGCGTGGCGTGTCGTTGCGTTATGCCGATGCATGGGTCGCGCACGGTTTCGCCTTGAGTGAAGACCTGCCGCTGCTCACTGGCCAAGAGTTCCTACCTGGAGAGAAGGACACCGCGGCGGGAGCCGTCGACGACGCACGCCCGGATCGTTGGGGCGAGCGCGTGATCAGGTTCATCGACAAGCCCCCGCGCTTGTCGCTGCTCGAATACCTATATTTCGCCGGTGATGACCGCTTCGGCGCGCTCGGTGTTTCGACTTCGGAGGTGCACTACGAGCCGCGCCGCCTGGGGCCGCTGCCAACGCTGGCCGACGCCGAAGTCATCCAAGAGCTGGTGCGAAAGGTGCTCGCCAATGAGCCCATTGCCGCAAACCTCAAGCGGCTCATCTCCCCCGGGGTGACACTGGGGGGGGCGCGCCCAAAGGCGCTGCTCGCCATTGACGGTGAGCAGTGGGTCGTCAAATTTGGCGATGGTGATCCGACGGACGCTCCGTTGGTCGAGCACGCCTCGATGACGTTGGCCCGGCAGGCGAACATCCAAGTGGCGGAGACGCGGCCCATTCGACTGACCTATGGGCATGCGATTGCGATCAAACGTTTCGACCGGGATGGATCTCGCCGGCTGCATGCTCTGTCGGCGAACGTGGCGCTGAAGGCCGCGGGTGAGCCGATGGGTTACCCAGAGCTTGCTCAGCTGTTGCGCCGGCGTGGCGTGGCCGCCGAGGGCCGCAATGTGACGCAGATGGGCGAGCTGTTTCGGCGCATGGTCTTCAACATCCTGATGGACAACACGGATGACCATGAGAAGAACCACGCGGTATTGGTGAACGACGCCGCGCAGTATGAGTTGTCGCCGGCGTACGATGTTCTGCCTTCAGGACAAGCGCTGGGCTACCAGCAGATGCGCGTTGGCTCGAACGCGGCAGATTCGACCTTGGAGAATGCGCTGTCGATGTGCGCCCAGTTTGGGCTAAAGTCTGGCGAGGCACGCCTAGAGATCCAAAAAGTGGCGAGTGTCGTGGCCACATGGCGCTCGCACTTCGCGTCGGTGGGTGTCACGCCGGGCGACATCGAGCTGCTTTCCGAACAGATCGACAGGCCTTTTCTGCGCGAGCAGCGCGCCTAGCTCAGCTCGCGTTCAGCACGTCGGCGAGCGAGTAGCGGCCCGGTCGCTGCCCGACCACCCAGCGCGCGGCCCTGAGCGCGCCCTGCGCGAACAGATCACGGTTGGTGGCGCGGTGGGTGAGCTCGAGGCGTTCGCCCGGGCCCAGGAGGTGCACGGTGTGGTCGCCGATGACGTCGCCGCCGCGCACGGCCAAGATGCCCACCTCGTCGCTCTTGCGTGCGCCGACGATGCCCTGGCGCCCGCTGACCGGGCGCAGCGCCCGCACCTCGCGCAGCGCGTCTGCGAGCCTCACGCCGGTGCCGCTCGGCGCATCGACCTTGGCGCGGTGGTGCACCTCGGTGATCTCGATGTCGAAACCTGGGCCGAGGCGGCGCGCCGCTTCGGCTGCGATCTGGCTCAAGACTTGAATGCCGAGGCTCATGTTGGGCGACCAGACCAGGGGGATTTTCGCGGCCACTTCGTCCAGCACGGACGTATCCTGGAGCCCCGTCGTGCCGCTCACCAGAGCGACGCCTTGACGGGCCGCCAGGCGCGCCAATTGGTCCAGCGCTGCGGGCAGAGAGAAGTCGATGACGACGTGCGCGCCGAGCAACGCCGCGGCCATGTCGTCCGTGATGGCCACGCCCGCGCTACCCGCACCCGCGAGCAGGCCCGCATCTTCGCCCAGGCCGGGGTCTCCGCTGCCGGCGCAGGCGCCGCAGAGCTCGAGGTCGCTCGCCTCCTGGCACAGGCGGGTGACTGCGCGACCCATGCGCCCGGTGGCGCCGCACACGGCGACTCGCAGCGGCGCCTGGGAGCCCATGAGCACCGTTAGCATCAGCCCTCGAACATTTCGATGGCGGCGACGACGCGGGCTTTTTGGCCTGGCGTGGGCAGGTCGAGCGGCGGCCGAACTCGGGCTTGCATGAGACCCCGGTGCGCCAGGGCCGATTTGACGGGGCCTGGGCTCGGAGCGCAAAACATGGCGTCATGCACGTTCAGGAGCCGCAGGTGCTCGCTACGAGCGGCGTCGTAGCGGCCGTCGAGCGCGGCTTGCACCACTCGCCCGACCGCGGCGGGCAGGACGTTGGAAGTGACGCTGACCACCCCGCGAGCCCCCACGGCCATCATCGGCAAGGTCAGCGCGTCATCACCGCTGAGCACGCTCAACCGATCTCCGACGCGGGCTATCAGGCTCTGGCAATAGGTCACGTTGCCCGTGGCGTCTTTGAGGCCAACGACGTTCGGCGCGCGTGCGGCGGCTTCGATCAGCGTATCGATCTCGAGCGAGACCGCGGTGCGACCCGGGATGTTGTACACGACCAAGGGGCAGCGCACCGAAGCGGCCACTTGCTCCACGTAGTCACACAATCCACTCTGAGACGGGCGGCTATACGCCGGCATCACCAACATCACCGCGTGTGCGCCAGCCTCCACCGCGGCCTGTGCCTGGGCGATGGCTTTGCGCGTATCGTTCGCTCCCGTGCCTGCCATCACGAACGCGCGACCCGCCGCGACGCGCACCGCGCGCTCGACCAGAGCAAACTTTTCCTCTTCGCTCAACGTGGGGCTTTCACCCGTGGTGCCGCAGGGCACCAGCCCATTGATGCCGCCGGCGATTTGGCTCTCGAGGTGACGCTCGTAGGCGGGCCAGTCGATGCTCGAGTCGTCGGAGAACGGCGTAACGAGAGCCGTGAACGTACCTTTCAGCCTGAAGGGCGCCATGAGAGCCAAAGCTTTGGCGTGTTCGTATCGGAAAATCAAGCGCGGCGCGTGGCCGGCATTCGGGGTGAGGGCCGGGGCGCGCACCCCCGCTCGGGGTGCAGCCGGGGAGGAAATGGCGCGCGGAACCTCGACAGGCTTGACTAGCGGATCGGTCGACCCCTGGTGATTCTGCCGCTTGCCGTCTGGATGCGGCGGGCCGCCGTGGACAATGAGCAATCGCACTGCTCGGCGACGTCCTCCAGCGTTCGGCCCTCTACGTGTTTGAGCAACCACGGAGTCTTGAGCTCGTCAGGTAGGCTGAGCACCTTCTGAATGTGCTCCGAGATGTCGGCGGTCGATTCGGGGCTCGGCCCATCGTCTTTCGCGAGCTCGACCCCGGTGCCCGCTTCGTCGTGGTTCATGGTCGGATGCACCGAGCTACGAAAGCGGCGCCGCTTGGCCATGCGGGTAGTGACCGTCGCTAGCCACGGCTTCAGGCGCGCCGGATCCTTGATCTTGTGCACGTCTTTGACAGTGGCCAAAAACACGTCCTGGATCAGATCGTCCACCTCACTGCTGGCGCCCAAAATCCTGCGCGCGATCTTCGCGACGTAGCAGCGGTAGGCGCTGAAGACCTCACCTACGTTGTCGTGGCTGAGCGGGGCTTGTGGGCCCGGCGCACCAGTGACTGGCCCTTCGGGGGCGGGGTAGTACGATGAGGACATACAATTCGGGCAGCTTGTACCGGCAGAACCAGCCGACACGGCCGATGCTAGCCGTGGCGCGGGCGTCCAATTAAATGTAGCTGAGCGCGAGTGGACTGCAAGGCGAGTGCCTCGTCTCCCACCGCGCCGGTTTCGACGCGACCCACGCACATGTTGCATGATGTAACTAGTGTCGCGTCTTGGTGCTAACGAGAGCCATGCCCGTGGGTGAGAGCCGTTGCTCTGGCGCTCGCGGTGATGCTAGTCTCTCCGATATGAGAGCTCGGTGTCACGATCGAAGGGGCGGTGTTCGGTATGGCTGAGCCAGCGGCGGCGCGCGCCATTGCGAGGTTGCGGCAGATCGGTTTTGCGGAGGGCGTCTCATTTCTGGTGTTGCTCGGCGTGGCGATGCCCCTGAAGTATCTCGCCGGTGTGCCGATGGCCGTGAAGGTCGTCGGCTGGGCGCACGGGGTGCTTTTCATTCTGTTACTGCTGGCGCTAGCTCGAGCGAAGCAGCGGGCGCGCTGGTCGGTGGGTTACAGCGCAGTGGTCGTCGTCGCCGCCTTGCTGCCGTTTGGTCCCTTCGTGATTGATCGGCGTCTCCAAAAGGACGCGGCGGGTTAAGCTGCGCTAGCGCCGGGGCCGTGTGGGGCAAGCTGCCTCATGCGGCGCCGTGCACACGCGATTCTCTCACATCGCGCGCTCGGCCCCGGACAAGTGAGGGCATTGTGAGTTTGTGCGTGATGGCACGGGTGATGCATCGAAACGGGTGCCTGGCCAAGAGCTGGACCGGCACCGTGCTCCGGTGACCGCACAACAAAGGAGCCCTCATGCAACATTTGATTCTTGGCGCCCGGTTGGCCGCGCCGCTCGCTCTGCTCGTGTTCGCCACGGGAACAGCGTCGGCCCAAACCCAACCAGCCACACCGCATGCTACGCAAAGCACTCAACAACGGGCTCGAGCAGCGCCGGCCGAAGCGCCCAGTGATAAAGGCACGGTCAACCCGACGCGTCAGCTAGAAGCCGAGCTCGAGGAATACCCGGCGCCGAACGAGGGCCCGAGTGGGACGGCGACTGACGCGGCAGAGGCCGTAATTCCGGAGGTCATCGAGCAGCCAGGGCAGGCGTCGAAACCCCCCGGCAAACCAGCCACGCCAGGCAAAGCGGGCAGCACCCCGGCGGGGTCGCGCATCGATGCCCGAGACGTCCAGCGTGTTTTTGGGCAGGACGTCTCAGTGCTCGAGCTCGCTGCGCTCGATGCCAAACAAGCCACCCGCTTACAACAACGCTTGCGGGAGCTGGGTCACTATCTCGGCAAGATCGACGGCATCGTGGGTCCCCAAACACGCGCCGCGCTACAAGCGTTGATTGCCGACCAGTTTGCGATGAGCCAGAGGCTGCTGCGCTACGGGCAAATGACGACCGACCTCGCCGCGCAAGTGGGCCTGCCGGCGCCCAGTCGACCCGAGCCAGGTCGGCCGCAGTAGCTCGGAGCGCCCACGTGACGGGGCTCTAGCCCGGGGCGGTGGCCCTGAAGACCCGTGCGGCGCCGCTCAACCGATAGGCGCCAGAGCGTGCAGGGACGAAGCAAGCTTGGCCGCGTTGCAGCGGACAGGCCTGCCCAGCCGCCTGGACCTGGGCCTCGCCTTCGATACACAAGAGCAGCTCCGGACCGTTTACCGTGGCGTCAAAGCGCCGCAAGGGTGAAAGGTCCAAGCGTGCTAGCTGAAACTCTGGCGCGGGGGTCGCATAAATCACCTCGCCGTCACCGCCGGCGCGGGCCGGCGCGGGCAGCACCGGCGGGCTGTCGAACTGCAAGATGTTCAAGAGCTCTGGGACGTCCACGTGTTTGGGAGTGAGCCCACCCCGCAAGACGTTGTCCGAGTTGGCCATGAGCTCGACCCCGGTGCCGCTGAGATATGCATGCAGCCGCCCAGCCTCCAAGTACACCGCCTGCGTGGGCTCGAGCACCAGATGGTTCAGCAGCAGCGCGGCGACCGCACCAATGTCGCCGGGGTACTTTCGGCCCAACTTGGCGGCCCAGCGCATGGACGCGGTGAAAGGGCCATGGGTTGCGTCGACCGCGCGAGCGCAGCGCCCGAGCACATCACTGATGAGCTTGGCCTTTTCGTCCGCTTCAAGGCTCATCAAGCCGGAGAAGGTGGCGCGCAAAGGCAGTGGCTTCGCCTGCCGCAGCTGCGCCGCGAGGCTCGAGACCCCCAGAGTTTCGAATAACAGAGCTGCATCTTCGGCAGGTCGAAAGCCGGAGAGAGCCTCAAACCGAGTCAGTGCGCAGAGCAGCTCGGGCTTGTGGTTATCGTCCTTGTAGGTCCGTTCAGCTGCGCCGAGTGGGATGCCCGCCCGGTTTTCTCGCTCGAAGCCGCGCCGAGCCTGATCGAGGTTGGGGTGCGCTTGCAGCGACAAGGGCGACTCGACGGCGAGCACCTTGAGTAAGAAGGGCAGCTGCGGGCCGAACTGTGCTTGGACGCGCTGCCCCAACATGCCGTTCGGGTCGGCGCGAATCGCGTCGAGCAGGCTGCGCCCGTCGCTCAATCTAGACGGAGCTTTCGGGTGCGCGCCGATCCAGAGCTCGGCTTCGGGCTCTGCCGCCGGGGGGCGACCCAAGAGGCTGGCCAGGCTGGTGCGCGAGCCCCAGGCGTAGTTTTGGATTGGATTAGCCAGCAGGTACATGCGGGGACAGCTCCGACCAATCGCCGACGTTGAAGAGAGCGCTCACATACTCTGCGGGTGCCAGGTCACGTTCGTGCTGAAAGAGCTGCCGGGCGAGCGCGGTCAAGCCCGGGTTGTGGCCGACCATGAGCACGCACCGTGCTAGCGCGGGTAGGCTTTGGAGGGCAGACAAGTAGCGGCCCTCGCTGGCCAAGTAGAGCGACCTGTCGCCCCGGACTGGGCCCCGATGGCCGCACGCCTCGGCCACGAGCTGCGCTGTTTCGAGGGCGCGCGGCGCAGAGCTCGTCAGCACGTGATCCGGTAGCCAACCGGTGCTTTTCAGGGCCACGCCGGCGCGGACGACGGCGGCCCGCCCAGCCTCGCTGAGGGGCCGGACGTAGTCGTCCGGGCGCTCTTGGGCGTGCCCATGCCGCATCACAATGATTCGGCGTTGCATGGTGAGCGCGGCCGATTATTTCACTTCGAGGTTGAGCGCGAGGTCGCGTTTTTCGACCAGGCACCGCTCTTCCGTGCAAACTGAGAAGGACAAGGTGCCGGAAACGGTCACTGGCCCTGCATGTTGGGCCTGGACTGGGATGCGTAGCACGCCGCGTTCAGGAGTGATTTGCATGCCGCGCACGACGTCTTCAGGGTAGCTGAGCCCTGCCGGCGCCGCGTTGAGCTTGAACTTGTGAGGGTACTCGGCGTTGCAATGGTAGGGGGCCTTCGCCACGAGGACTGCTTCGACGTGGGACTTGGAGCCAGCGACCAGCGGAGCATCCGTTTGAAGCCAGGTTGCGAACGCCTCGTCGTTGATGACGCTGCCCTGTCGCGCCTCGGCCGCCAGCGCAGCCTTGTCGACCGGCGCTGCTGCTGGCGCGGGGGCGTTCTGGGCCGTGTCGTTGGCGGGCTGAGCTGGGGCTGAGCCTTCGTACTTGGCGAGATCGACTCGGGCCGAAGGCTCTGCAGCTCTAGGGCTCGCCGGTTCGACGGCTTCGACCCCCTGTGCTTTCGAGGGCGGTGCCTGCGCGGGCTCGCCTTGAACCGCGGGCGCGCGCTGGCTTTCACAGCCGGCCGCGCTCCCTGCAGCGGCGCAGCTCAGCGCCAGCGCTGCTAGAGCTTTGAGCGATCGACTCACACCTGGTTTTCGCGTTCGGCCTGTCATGTTCCGTTCTTTTTGACGCCGGCTCTGGCGCGGAGCCAGGCCTATGTGTTGGTTTTTTGCGGACGCCACTGGATTTTCTCAGTGCTGCCGTGGAGTTGCGCTCATTTCGAGGCGTTGGACCGGTGACCCGTACCTGCCAGTAGGGCCGCCCGCCGCTCCGCCAGGATCTGAAATAGGCTATCCTGCGACCCGGCGAAGGCGGCGACGCCTGCTTCGAGCAATCGATCACACTCCATTGCGACGCTGATCCCCAGCTTGTCGAGATCGACAATCACCTGGTTCGCTAGGCTCACATCTCGGTCCACGCTACGGCTGGGGGTGCCGTGATCCTGAAAGGCGGACAAGGTTGCCGGTGGCAAAGTATTGACGGTACCGGGCCCGATCAACTCGTCCACGTACAGTGTGTCGGGGTACGCCGGGTCTTTGGTGCCCGTCGACGCCCAGAGAACGCGCTGGGGTTGTGCACCTTTCAGCGCCTCGAAGCGTGCGCTCGAGAAGACCTCGCGATATGCGGCATAGGCTTGCTTGGCGTTGGCGATGGCGGCCTTACCGAGCAAACGCTCGCAGCTCGCCCGCTGGGCGGGGCGAGCCCCCTGCATCTGCGCGCGCAGCCGAGCGTCGATGGCGGTATCCAGCCGGCTGATGAAAAAACTAGCGACCGAGGCGATGGGTGCCAAGGGCAGCCCTGCTCGCGACGCTCGTTCGAGGCCCTCGATGTAAGCCGTGCTGACGCGACGGTACTGGTCGACACCAAAGATCAAGGTGACATTGACCGAAATACCGCTGCCGATGAGCTCTCGAATCGCGACCAGCCCGGGCTCCGTCGCGGGCACCTTGATCATGAGATTGGGACGTTGAATGCGCGCCACGAGCTCACGCGCTTCGGCCACCGTCGCCGTGCTGTCGGCGGCGTGCCGGGGCTGCACTTCCACGCTGATGTAGCCGTCCTTGCCTTCCGACTGGGAGTGGATGGGGCCGAGCAGGTCTGCGGCCTGCTGGATGTCGGCGACTACCAGGTCGTAGTACATCTCTTCCAACCCCCGGCCGGCCTCCACCAGGCGGCGCAGCGCGGGCTCGTACTCGGTCGAGCTGCGAATGGCTTTCTCGAAGATGGTGGGGTTACTCGTACAGCCGCGGACCCCGGCGTCCAGCAGAGCTTGAAATGCTCCCGAGCGCAGTAACCCTCGTTCGAGGTTGTCGTACCAAAGGCTTTGCCCGAGCTCGCGGTGAACCCGTTCGGCGTTCGTCATCATGTTTACTCTCCGGCTTTGCCCGGCCTATAGCAGAATGGCACCCTCGCAAAGCCCGCTTGTCGCCTTTTTCGGGAGTCCTCTGGGGCCTCACATGTCGCACGCGCATCACCCTCAACAGCATTCGCACGGGCATTCCCATGGGCAGCATTCGCACGGGCACGGCAATCCGGGCCTGACGCCCCGCAGCGCGCTTCGCATCAGCCTTGTCCTGACGGCCGGCTTCATGCTCGTCGAAGCGCTGATGGGCTGGTACACGGGTTCCCTCGCGCTCTTGGCCGATGCGGGTCACATGCTGAGCGACACTGGGGCCCTGGGTTTTGCGCTGCTGGCTCAAAGCTTTGCGGCGCGGCCGCACACCGCGCGCGCCACGTTTGGTTTTCGGCGCGCCGAGGTGTTGGCGGCTTTCATCAATGGCATTGCGCTGGCTTTGATCAGCATTTGGATCGGGATCGAAGCCGTCGGGCGCTGGTTCACGCCCGAGCCGCTGCGTACGGCTGGGCTGCTCGAGACCGCGTGTGCCGGCTTACTCGTGAATTGTGTCGTGGCCTGGGTGCTCAGTCGGTCCGGGCGGGATAGCGTCAACGTGCGGGCGGCGCTCGCTCACGTCATCGGCGACCTACTGGGCTCGCTCGGCGCAGTCATGGCGGGCTTGGCCGTGGTGTTCTGGCAGGAGTACCGGGCTGACACGGTGCTCTCTCTCCTGATCACGATGCTCGTTGCCCACAGCGGTTGGCGGATCTTGCGCGAGACGAGCCTGGTGCTTTTGGAATCGGCGCCGGCCGAGCTCGACACTTCGGCCCTCGCGCAGACCATCCAAGGCACGGAAGGAGTGGCGTCGTTCCACGATCTTCACGTCTGGCGAATCTCCGATGGCTTCGACGCGGTCACCGTGCACGTGGTGCTCGCGCCGCGTTTCCATGGCGTGGATGTCAGTCAGAGGGTGTGCCAGCGGGTGGAGGCCGCACATGGGATTCGCCATGTTACCGTGCAGCCCGAAGCACCGCCCCCCGACATGCTCGTACAGCTGGGCCGTCAACGAAGCAGCTGAGCTTTGACGGGGCCAGGTGTTCCACCAGCTCCCGGCGAGCTCTAAATGCAGCATATTCCGCGGCGCCATCATCACCCCAGCAGCGCGCGACTGCGCTGACACGGGTCAGTCGTTGATCGAATAATCCTTTGTTGCGTTAATATGTGAAAGCGCAGCTGAGAGAGGTCGCCAACAGTCGCCAACAACCGCGCTTTGCGCTCAGTTAAGGCAAGCGCTCGAGGCGCGTTAGCGCGCGTTTGCACACGGGTGCGTCGATCAGCCGTGATTCGCAGTACACGACGCGTTGCGACGTTAATCGTCATTGATGCTTCCACGTTAACAAACGTATCAATGCTGGAGTGTGCAGCGATGTGTCGGCAAGCTCCGCATTCAGATATGAACCCACTTAACCAATGCTGGATAATTCTCCTCAAACTTGATTCGTTAAAACGCTCAGGCATCTTTTCTAAACGCACTCGCACACGCCACATCGCAGATCGATGAGTATCGGTCGGTGATGGCCGGCGACCAGATGTCTCGCTGATGCGCGAGAAATCATGTGAGTTTCGAGTGCCGTTCGCGCTAGCGGGCCAGAGGGGCCCGAGCAGCGAGATCACCCCCAAATCGTTTGTTCGGAGTTAAGTCAATGCGATCGGCAAGTTTGAAAGGTTCGTTGGCAGTTTTGATTCTAAGTACCTTCACCGTCGGGTGCGAGGCGCAGGGCGAGGCGTTCGTCGAGGAGGAGCAGCTGGGTCAGACGACTCAAGCCCACAGCTCCTGCTGGTTTTGGTGCCCGCCCCCCAGCCACGGGACTCCGGGTCCCCAGGGCCCAGCGGGTCCGCCTGGTCCTCAAGGCCCCGGGGGCCCCGCGGGTGCGCAGGGCCCGTCGGGTGCGGCAGGTCCCGCCGGTGCGGAAGGCCCCATGGGCCCCCCAGGGCAGCCAGGCGAGATGGGCCCCGCCGGTCCAGCGGGTGCTGATGGGGCGATGGGCGCCGCCGGTCCCCAGGGCGCTGCCGGGCCACAGGGTGAGCCAGGTGCACCCGGGCAAGATGGTGCGGAGGGTCCCGCGGGCGCCGAAGGCCCCGAAGGCCCCGAAGGCCCCGAAGGCCCCGAAGGCCCACCAGGTGTGAGCCAGGTCTTCTTTGCCAACGTGGAGCAGGATCAGGGCATCGTGGGGAATACGATTAGCGGTGTGTACCGGACGACACCCATACCCGGCAGGTTGACCGTCACGGCAGAAGCCGGGACCTACTTGCTGACGTGGAGCTCGGAGGTCATGCGGACGCAGGCGGGCGGTGGGGCCAATTTCTTCACTCGGCTCAGAGCCACGACCGCCGCGACCACGTACGGATTCATGCGCCACGGGTTGGGTGTCGAAAACGGCGTGAACACCGACATTCCGGACGACGGTGCGTTCTTCGCCCTGGGAGACTTGTTTCCCTTCGCCGGGTCGGCGGTCATCACCCTTGCCGCGGGCGTCCACACGTACCAGTTGGAATATGCCCTGTCGAGCAGCGTAAACAACCTCGACAGTCTGCGCGCCCAACACCAGCGCATCACGTTGCTGCGGCTCCAGTAACGCACGTCCGGGGTGATTTCAGCATAGGCGCCCAGAGGCGGTCCATCCATGTGGAGGGCCGCCTCTGGTGTTTTCGAACTAGTCGTCGAGCACGACGAGCACGTCATGGCGCCTGCGCCCGCCGTTCGCGTCGTACTCCGCAAGCTCGGATTCTAGAACCGGGTCGACGCTGAGCACCGGAACGTTCAAGCGGCGAGAAATGCGGGCAGGAACCGCGCTGCGCTGACAGTGCCCGGCTCCGGCAAACACCACCAGCTGAGCCGACTGCCCCGCGTGCCCGAGCCAAGTGGCGGCCGTTTCGGCCATGGTCTCATCCCAAACCACCTGGGCCGCGTACATGTCTTCCAGCTTCGGGCCGCCGGACGGCATCGGATGCTCAGCCATGGCCGCGTCGAAATAAGCCCGGTGATCCGCGTTGGCGAGGTCGAGCTCGGGCAGCTGCTTGCGCTCATTGGCGTCGAGCGCGGCCAGACCCGAGCGTGCAATCTTGCGCGTCAGCTCTTTCGGGGCGTTCAGGGCCAGTGCTTCCAGGCTGAAGTCGCGCGCCGTTTTCAAGAGCGGACGGTACAACGAGAAATCAAAGCCCCAACGGTCGCGGTACTCGGTGTCGAGTAGAAACTGAGCCTCTGGCAGCGAGCCCGATACAAAGCCGGTGAGCGCTGCCTGATAGGGGCGCTGAAACATCTCGAGCCCCACCGCCAGAGGCCGCTGCGCGGCGGCGCTGCGCGTGGCCAGAGCTTCCAGAGCCCGCCACTGCGCATAGTGGTGGTGAGGGTCGTCGTGCTGCTCACCGAAACAGATGACCTTTGAGCTGGCCAAGCGCTCCCATAGCTCTGGTTTGGACAGCTTCTTGTTGCCCTCCAGCGCATACAACGGCAGCGCAGATTCTCTCACGATGTCGACCGGCAACGGCGCGCGCGCCCGCGGCGCTGCCGCCGGAGCGCCAGAGCTCGAGGAGCCACAGCCGCTCGCGCCGGCGGCGGCCAGCGAGAGAACGCTACCCAAGACGGCTTGACGAGCGCACCCGGACCAACGATGGCCGAGCGATCGAGAAAACAACGACCGAAAAGACATTGCCCGTCCGGCTAGCAGCTTGTTGCGCGGGCGGCAAACGGGAGGGGTTTGCCGTTCTCTGCTTTTTTCCCCGGGTGCTCTCCTGTCGGGCAGTGGGGCACATTAAGCCTGCGGCTGGCGCGCCGTTTTCACGAGGAGCCTGGCTCCGCCGGGCGGCTCATCGCATCTTGAATCCATGTCCACCGCTGCAACGTCTGCTACCGATGCTTCGGCCAGAGTGCAGCCCGGGGACATCCTGGCGGGCAGGTACCGGGTAGAGCAGGTGCTCGGCTCCGGCGGCATGGGTGTCGTGGTCGCCGCCGAGCACATCGAGCTGCGCGAGAAAGTCGCGATCAAGTTCTTGCTGGACGAAGCGGCGGACAATCCGGAGCTGGCCGAGCGCTTTTTGCGCGAGGCGCGCGCTGCCGTGAAGATCAAGAGCGAGCACGTCGTGCGCATCATCGACGTCGGCCGCTTGCCGTCGAACGCTCCGTACATGGTGATGGAATACCTCGCGGGCGAGGACCTGTCCCAGACATTGGTGCGGGGCCGAGTGGCGATCGAAGACGCTGTCGACTACGTCATCCAGAGCTGCGAGGCGATGAACGTGGCGCACCGCTCGGGCATCGTGCACCGCGATCTCAAGCCCGCCAACCTTTTCCTCACGCAGCGCCCCGACGGCTCGCCCATCATCAAGGTGCTCGATTTCGGCATTTCCAAGGTGACCTCACCGGAGGCGGCGCAGCTCTCATTGACTCAGACCCAGACCATGATGGGCTCACCGCTGTACATGTCCCCGGAGCAAATGCGCTCCAGCAAGGACGTCGATCGGCGCACGGACATCTGGGCTTTGGGGGTGATCTTGCACGAGCTCATCTCGGGCGACGTGCCCTTTTCGGGGACCACCTTTCCCGAGGTGCTGATGAAGGTGATGACCGAGCCCGCGCCCGGTCTGCGCTCGCTTCGACCTGAAGTCCCCGAGGCGCTCGAGGCCGTGGTGCTGCGTTGCCTGGCCAAGGCTCCAGGGGATCGTCATTCGTCGGTGGCCGCCTTGGCCGTGGCGCTCGCGCCGTTTGCTTCGGGGCGCACCCTGGGGCTGCAGAGTCGTCTTCAGCACAGCATGAGTGAGCCACCCCGAGCGGTGGCGCTCGCGCCGCTGCCGGCTCCAGTGCTGCTCTCGACCCGCATCGAAGTCGGCAGCAAGATGCTGGATTTGCCCCTTCAGACGCCAGGCGACGCGGGCACATTGCCCTCCATTGGCTCGGCCCAGGGTGCTGTGCTGCAGGCGGGCACAAACACGGCCTGGGAGGGCCAGTCGCAGCAACTCACAGCCGTCCAACGGCGTCCTCGGCGGCTCGCTTGGGCCGTGGGGCTCGGCCTGGTCGCGCTGCTGGGCCTAGCGGTGACGCGCTGGATGCGCCCTTCGAGCTCGGCTGATACTGACCGAGATCAGCGCGTCGCCCCGGCTGCGGCTCCCACGGCCGCGCCCGTTGCAGCGCCATCAGCGCTCTCTGTTGCGGTGCCTGCGGTGCCGGCGAGCGCACCTACTTCGCCGGAGCCCAGCGTCGCAGTCCTACCTTCGGACGCGCCCCAGCTGGCGCAGCCCAGCGTTGCCCCGGCGCCGCCTGTTTCGCCGCAAAAAAGGCGCGTGGCGGCGCCGCGTGTCAAGACCCGCCCGGCCCCCGCTGCCGCTCGGAATGCGCCGCGCACCCGCGCCGAGCTCGCTCCGACGCCGAGACCTGCCGATCCGCCGCACGCGCCGCGCGCCAGGCCCAAGCCACTAAGCATTGAGTTCAAGTGAGCCGTCTGATCGGGCGTGTCATCTCCAATAGTTCGTGACCGGGCGCCACGCCGGGCCGGGTCGTGTCGGGTCGGCTGGGGGCGAGCGCTGTCCACGCTGGTGCTCGCGAGCGCTGCGTTGTTTTCACTGCCAAGCCCTGCCGCAGCACAGTCGGCGGCCCCAGCCGCAGCGCCCAACGCGCCGGGGCCACTCGGCGAATCCCTGCGCGGCATGGCGCGAGCCGATTATGCGGCGGCTCGCATTCTGTACGAGGACGGCGACTACGCGGGGGCGTTTACCAAGCTCGAAAGCGCCTATCTGGCCTCCAAAGACCCGCGTCTGTTGTGGAACATGGCCGCGTGCGAAAAGGAGCTGCGCCATTACGCGAGCGTCCTCGCCCTGCTCGAGCGCTACCTGACCGAGGGGCAGGCACTGATCAGCGACGAGGAGCGGGAAGCCACGGACCAGCTCGTCCTCACCGTGCAGGCCTTTGTCAATGAGCTCACCCTCGTCGTGCAACCCGATGGCGTCGACGTGCGCATCGATGGCGTCAAGGTGGGCACCACGCCGCTGCTCCGACCGCTCGAGGTCGACATGGGCAAGCGCCGCCTCACGCTCGAGAAAGCCGGCTTTCTGCCCCACGAGGCCGAGGTCGACCTGGCAGGGGGCAAGAGCCTGTCGCTCGAGGTGACGCTGAAACCCGAGCTCCACGAGGGCACGCTCCGAATCGTGTCGGACCCCAGCGCGGTGATCAGCGTCGATGGGCACGTGGTGGGCACCGCCACTTGGGTCGGACAGCTACCCAGCGGCTCGCACAGCGTGCACGTGAGCGCGGTCGGCAAACAACCGCACAAGACCGAGGTCGTGATCAAGGACAACGACACCAGCTCGCTGCACGTCAACTTGCTTGCCGAATCCTCGACCTTGCTGGCACCCGCAGAGGATGGAAAGGGCGCTTGGTGGTGGGTGGTGGGGGGCGCTGTCGTAGCGGGGGCCGGCGTCACCGCGTTCCTGCTGCTCAGACCGAATGATGAGGAAGGTCGGCCGCCGGAGCTCGGCACGTGGGGAGGGTTCGAGCTTTGAGCCGTGTCAGCTGGGCGCTCGAGGGGTGCGCGCTTGGAGCTGTATTGTGCGTGCTCGGGTGCGGGCAGAGCAGCGAACAGCGCGGCAGCCTGATGCTGGCCATTGCCACGGACATGTACGTGGACAAGGACATGAGCCGCGTGGACATCGTGGTTCAGCCCGAGCGCGGGCCCACCCAAACCACGCAGGTGAACCTATTCCCCGAGCTGGAAGGGCAGTTTCTGCCCGGTACTTTTTCCATCATCGAAGGCAGCGAGCCGGGCGAGTTCGTACGCATTCGGGTGATTGCGCGTCAAGACGATCGAGTGCGGGTGGTGCGGGAGGCGGCTCTGAAAGTGCCGCGGCGCCGGACGGCGCTCTTGTCCATGCCCATTCAGTGGCTGTGTGACGGCCACGTGAGGCAGGAGGGCCAGCTGCATCGCTCGAGCTGCGAGGAGGGCTTCACCTGCATCTCTGGCGCGTGCCAGCCCGACGCCATCGACGAAGCGACCTTGCCCGACTATGAGATCGAGGAGGTTTTCGGGGGCGGTAATGCCACGGGCGGGGGTAGCTGCTTCGACACCCTCGAGTGCTTCGGGGGCGCGCTCGAGCCCACCTTGGACATGGCGACATGCCGCCTCGCGACACCTGTCAGCGGCGACCTGAACGTCGCGGTGGTGTTGCCGTCCGGAGGTGATGGCCATTGTACCGACAGCGAGTGCTGGATCCCACTCGATCGATCGGAGCTTTCCGGCTGGTCTCCGGCCGACGGCGGCACCTCGGTGCAACTGCCTCTCGCCATCTGTGAGCGAGTCCAGGCTGGCGGCACCCGGGTGCTGGCCAGCAGGGGGTGTGCGTCTAAATCTCCTGCTACGCCCACGTGTGGCCCCTGGACGCTCGTCGGGACGGCACCGGGTGCAGATGTGGTGACCGGCGGACCCGGTGAATCGTTGAGCAACGACAGCTTGGTGGCCGAGCTGAACGTGGCGACCCGGCGCCTCGCCAGCGAAGTTGCAGCGGCGTGTGGCGGCCTGGCGCAGCTGACTCCACCGCCCGAGCCCAGCATCGAGGATTTGAACAACTTGTGCGATGTGGCCAGGAGCGCCGTCGCAGCGGTGGTCCCGTTGACCTGGTACCACATCCCGACACGCTGCTGGCCTGACCAAGCGAAACAGCTCGAATGTGAAGGGCGTTGTGACCCGGACTGCCCTGCGGGCCGCCTCGAGGACCGATGTTTGGTGAACAGCTTGAGCGGCACTTGCGATCAGGCGTGCAACACGCGGGTGTGCCTGGGTAGCGACGCGACGCCAGTGGTTTGCACGGGCGCGTGCAACGGCAACAGCGAAGGTACATGTGAAGGTGCCTGCCTGGGAGAATGCCGGGGCACGTGCCAGAACCCAGGTCTCGATGGCCTCTGCGACGGCCCTTGTGAAGGCACCTGTGTGGGCTTGTGCCAGGGTCGCGTCGAAGGCACGTGCCGCGGCCGTTGTGATGGCGATCCCAATCTAACGCCGGAAGCTTGCCCTGCCGGTGCGCGTTGCATGGGGGGGTGCGCAGGTGATTACGGAGCGGTGACGTGTGATGGGCAGCTGGGCCCGAGCACGTGTGCTCTCGACCTGGGGTGTGAGAGTAACTGCCGAGCGCTCGCGCACTTCAGGGTGCAGTGCGATCGACCGAGGTCCTGGGTTCAAAGCAAGCCGGGCCTCGATCCCGCATTGCACGTCAGCCTGGAAGGCGCCTTGCCGACGCTCCTGAACGCGCGGGACGTTCAGGCGTTTGCCATGCTCGACGAGGCCAGCCGCATGCTCCAACGCATGCGGGCCGACTCGGGCTCACCGCCGAATGTAGTCGACCAGTTGCAGGGCTTGGTAGACCTGCTGGGCGTGCTGCAAATGAAAGCCACTGACTTGTTGGCCAACGTTGGCGCGGAGCGCGGAGGGCCTGGGCCTAGTAATGGCCCCCCCGGCGCGATCATGTGCGAGGCCGTCGAAGCCGCGGGTGTCCTAACTCTGATCGACGACCTAGAGGACGGCGATTCCTTCCTGCCGCCCAACGAGGGCCGCGATGGCGCCTGGCACCTCACGCACGATAGAACCGGTCAGCTGTCGCTGACAGAGCCGCCCATCCCGGAGAATGGTGGAGCGAACGGCAGCAGCAAGGCGATGCACATATCGGGCAGCGGTCATACCGAATGGGGCGGGGGACTGAGCCTCGACTTGCGCAACAGCGGCGCGCCGTATGATGCTTCGGTGCACCGGGGCATCAAGTTTTGGGCACGCGGCAATAGCCGGCTAAAGCTCATCTTCGCTCAGGCGAACCTCTCCCCCGGCCACCCGTGCTCGACGTGTGTCCTGCCAAACGAGGAGTGCGGCCGGTTTTACACCACCGAGGTGTTCCTCAGCGACGTGTGGACCGAGTACATCATTGACTGGACCATCCTGGCGCATGACTTTCAAGGGGGCACCGCGTTCGGGCCGGACCAGCTGCAGACGGTACAGTTCGAGGCGCCAGCGCCAGCCTTCGACTTCTGGATCGACGACGTGACGTTCTTCTGAGCCGTCGTTACAGGGGCGCTAGGCAGTACGTTGAGCACAGGGAATTCGGCCTCCCCATCGGGTCAGGCCTGTCGAGTGAGGGCTGTACCGGACGGCAACCCGCTGAATAGGCGAGAGTTTTGGGCCGGGCCCGAGCTGCACGAAGCCGCGCGGAACCTCGGGGCATTGAGCGACGCTGACCCGCGTGGCCAGGCCACTTGTCGTGCGGCTAAGGTAATGAGATTCGAGTCAAACCACAACCAGGCCCTGCACCTTTCCGAAGTGCTGATCGCGGGTGTAGATTGCGAGGTCGCATTCAAGCGTCAACGCGGCTATCCAAAGAGCATTGGTTGGGATCGGTGTCCCCCGCTTGCGCAAATCGGCACTGATGGTCGCGTAGAACTGGGAGGTGACCGATGTCACACTCGCCACATGAACCGTGTCTCGCGAGAGAAACCACCGAAGGCGCTCTTCATTCTTCGCACGTTGCGCGCCTCGGAGGAAGCCGCAGCGGATCTCCCCGAGGACGATGACGGGAACGTGAACTTCCGTAGCGCCCTCAACAACCGACAGAACCTCTGTTACGCCCGCGAGGACGTCACTCAGCCGGTTCGTGTCCAAGAGCAGTTTCACTCCCAGATCTCCGGATCGATCCCCCGCTGCTCCGCCAACGCCTTCTTTAGCGCTGCATGCTCCGGCTTGGACAGGAAGCCATGGGGCATTGCCGACAGGTCGATCCGCCTCACTGGTTGCTGAACCACGTTGGCCAGGGCTTCCAAGGCGACGGCATTCAAGCTCTTGCCTAGCTGTTTGGCGCGCTTACGCAAAGCGGCGTCCAGCTGCGGGGGGATGTTTCGAATCGAGTACTGCATGCAGCATATGCTAGCATGACGATTCATAGTTTGCTAGCAGGGTCGCAGCTCAGGCGGACGAGGAGCAAGGGGGCGCGAGCCGGTGCGCCGGGAGCGGAGTAGCGGGGCGCGTGTCGGCGGGCGGCCAGGCTGCGTCGTCGACTCAATCTACACGCTGGAGTCAACGCTCCGGGAGGGCTGCTCGCCGAGGGACCGTGAACATCTCCGTCGGCGGACGCAGGCCCTCCGGGCCGAGCATGTCCAGCTCGAGCACTAGCTCGGTGGCGGGGCCCAGGTTGCGATAGGTGATGGTGCGGGTGACGCCGCATTTGATTCCTTCCTGGTGTGTCGATGAGTGTCCGGGCAACATGGCTTTCTCACTGGCGCGGGCTCGCGCGGATTGCGCCGCGTGAATTGCAGGGTAGACTCCGGCAAGCTCGCCGGGTGGGTGGGTCCACCCGGCACGGCTGATCAACGCGGCGACGATGAGTTGGGCACGATCTCTTGCAATGGCTCTGGCCGTGCCCGTAGCGTGGCTGCCGTCGCTCGCCGCCGCCAGTGATCTGAGTTGGGCTGGGCCCGTTGAATGCGCGGAGCGGGAGCAGTTGCTGTTTCAAATCGAACGCGCCCTCGTCGCGCCACTGGCTGAAACCGGGCGCTTCCAGCTTCAGGTGCACGTCGAGCGGGTGGCACCCGAGGCGAGGGCGATCCTGCGCATTGCGGGGGACACCGCGGACGTCGAGGTCAAGCAACGGCTGCTAGTGGCTCCTGACTGCGAAACGCTGGTGGATACGTTGGCGGTGGCGATTGCTCTCGCGATCGAAGCGGCCGTGCCGCCCAGCGTTGCCAACGTGGTGGCACCGAGCGAGGTCGCGGCTCAACCTCTCGATTCAGGGATTTCTAACGGGCATTGGGTGGGCGCCGCCGGCGTGGAGCCTGAGCCCGTACGCCCAGTTCCAGTCCCGCGGGGGTCTGCCTGGCTCGTGGGGGATACGGGCTCGCTGCCAGGGCCAGCGCTCGGCGTTGGGCTTGGCTTCGACCTGGGGTGGCCTCGGCTGCAGATTGGGGTGTTGGCCACGTTGTGGCTCGAGCAACATGCACAGCTCGCGTCGAGCAGCGCCGGTGCTGTTGGCGGGGATCTACGTCTTTTGACGGCGGGCATTGTCGGCTGCACGAACCCACTGAGCAATCCCGCGGGCCCGCTGCTCCTGTCGCTGTGCGTGGGTTGGGAAATGGGGCGTTTGTCGGGGCGTGGCACGGGCATAACGGCGCCACGCGATGCGCAAGCATTGTGGGCTGCGCCCAGCTTGCAGGCGGGCCTTTCATGGAGGTTGCCAGAGACCCGTCTGAGCGTGGGGGCGCGCGTCGGTGTCGCCACGCCGCTCGGGCGAGAAGAGTTCGTGCTCGACCGGCTTGGCACAGTCCATCAGCCCGCCAGCCTGGTGGGCCGGGCAGCGCTCGGCATGAACGTCGCTTTGGAATGACAAAAGCGCTGCGTGCCGGACACAAGTCGCTGGGTCACGGATCAACGGGCCCGGAAGAAATCGCGGCCCGCTTGAACCCATGCACCCTCGAGGATCCGGTTGAGCACGAAAGAGGTGAGGAGCCGCCGCACGCGGCTGACGCCCGGCCATCGAACGGCAGCGGGCCGCCCGTATCCGAGCGCGCGAACGAGCGCTTTGAGGACCTGTACGAAAACTATTTCGAGTTCGTGTGGCGTTCGTTGCGCCTCCTCGGGGTTAGCCGCGAGGCGCTCGACGATGTGGTCCAGGATGTGTTCGGGACCGTGTGTCGTCAGCTGCCCCAGTTCGAGGGGCGTTCGTCGCTTCGCACTTGGGTATTCGGCATCGCGCAATACACCGCGGCAAACCACCGCCGTGGCGAGCGCCGAAAGAGTGCGCCGCTCCAGCCGCTCGACGACCAAATGGTCAGCACGGAGCCAGGTCCGCACGCGCATGCCGAAGCTCAACAAGTGGCCAACGTGATCGTGGAGTTCTGTGCCGAGCTCGACGAGAGCCGCCGTACGGTGTTTGTGCTGGGGCTGTTGGAGGACGTGCCGGCAGCCGAAATTGCTGGGCTGCTCGGAATACCTGTCAACACGGTGTACTCCCGGGTTCGGGCGCTTCGACAAGCGTTGCGGCTGAGGCTCGAGCAACGCGAGGCAGAAACATGACTGAGCTCGACTTGGTAGAACGGTCGCTCGCGCAGGCTCGAGCAGAGCTCTCCCCCTCGGGTGCGGACAAGGTTCGTACACGCAGCGCGCTCGGCTTGCCGCCGAAAGTGCTGGCTGGGCCGGGGGCCGCTCGCGAGCAGCCACCCAGCGCGTGGGCGTCGCTTCGCGCCTCGGGCAAGCTGGGTGCGTCGCTGGGCAGTCTCCTGCTCGCCACCGGTGTCATCATTGGTTTTTGGCTACGTGGGGAGACAGGCTCGCAGCTCGGGGGAGGGAAGCTATCGAACGGAGCTATCTTATCCGATCGCGTGCCAGAGAACGTAGCGCTGGACGGCGCCGCAGCGGCAAACACCGAGCAATCCAAGCCGAGCTCCAGGGACGAGCAGCCTCTGCAAGGGGAAGCAGCCCGTCGTACAGCGTCTGCGAACTCGCTCCGACCGCCAGAAGGCGTGAAGTCGAGGGGAGATAGCACCACCGAGTCGCGCTTGGCCGAGCCCCGTGCGCGCAGGCGCACACCCTCGAGCGGGTCGGCTCCGCGAGTTTTTACGGCGACGCGGTTTGACGAGGAGTTGGCGCTACTTCAGCGCGTCGAACGGGCGATCCGCACGAAAGACTCAGCCTTGGCTTTGGCGCTCCTTGCCGAGCTCGATGAACGGTTTCCGGAGACACGGCTTGGAGAGGAGCGTCAGGCGGCTCGTCTGATTGCAGATTGCCGGCTCGGTAGCCCCGGTGCACTGCAGCGTGCGCAAGCTTTCATGAGTGACCGCCCGTCGAGTGTCTATTCGGAACGAATTCAAGCTGCCTGTGCTCTAGCCCCCGCCGGGGTCGAGCTCTTGCCTCTGAAGAACGCCGAGAGCGCGGACACTCATGTTCGGTGAAGGAGTACACATGCCCTACCCAATATCGAATCAGCTCAGTGATCCCTTGCGCGCTCCGCGGCCTGTTCGTCTGACGCTCCGCGCCTTGACGTGCCTGCCCATCTTCTGGCTCGCGGCCTGCAGCGAAGCCCAAATGAGCTTGGGCGCCAACGATGAGGTCCCGAACGATGAGGTCCCCGACGAGTCGCTCTGTAATGGCGGCGTCCAGACAGGCAACGTCTATGCCCAAACACAAGCGGACGTCGATGCGCTGCTCGGCTGTGAAGAAATCGAAGGGGACCTGCACGTGGAGGTCTCCGCCGGGGAGTGGCAGCAAGTGAACCTCGCCGCGCTCGGAGCACTTCGCCTCGTGCATGGCACGCTACATGTGGAAGGGACGGAATCCCTCCTTGGGCTCGAAGCGTTGGAACAGGTTAGTAACTTAGAGCTGGTCAGCTTACCGAGCGAGGACCTGACGGCCCTCGCCAATTTGAAAAGCGTAGCGTTCGAGCCATTGGGCGAACGGGTTGCTGGCGGGCAGCTCTCGATCAGCGAGTGCCAAGAGCTGCGCGATCTACACGGACTCGAAAACCTCCGGGACTGGCGGTCTCTGAATGTCGTCGCCAACCCTGCTCTCGAAAGCCTTGCAGGCTTGCAGTCACCGAGGCAAGTGGATGACGTGTTCTTGTACAACCTGCCAATGTTGAGAGACGTGAGTGCTCTCGCGCCAGTAGTTCAGATGCGCGGTCTCCAACTATACGGCACTCGGGTCGAAGATTTCTCCGGCTTTGAGCTCCGATTGGCGAGCTCGCTCGGCCTCGACCAAAACTCGGCGCTCACCGATTTGGATGGCCTTAGCGGCATCTACAACCTCGAATCCTTGAGCATCAACGACAACGACAGCCTGGTGCGTGTCGGCCTTCCGGCTCTCGTGAAATGCCACACCATATTGATCAACGGGAACGATGCGCTTCAATCCGTGCCGGCCTACCCTGCAGGGATCGTCGGTGAAGGGCCTTACTCCGTCGGAGGCGACAATCCCACCATTGCCGGGTCCGTGCTGTTCAAACACAGTGTCTTTGAAATCGGTAATAACGCGCAGCTAACCCATGTCGTCGCCCCGCTCGGCTATGTGGGCGTGCAACAGGTTGCGATTTGGGGCAATCCAAACCTTACAGCGCTCGATCTCGGGCCGCTGCTAGAGGCGGACCACCTCATCATTGCTGACAATGCCGAGCTCTCCGAGCTTCAAATGGTCAGTCTCAATCGCGTGGGCGACCTCTCGATCGTCAGCAATCCGTCATTATCGACCGCTCCGTTCACGAACGTACAAACGTTCTCACGCAACCTCACGGGCAACCTCGATTGACGAGGAGCCCTGTGTGAATCGCGCGATCGAGCTACAACCCCTATCGATCAGGGTTGGTTGGAAAGCGGGAGCACCGGTCGGGTGACGCCCCTCGGCGTAATTTCGCCCGGAGCGTAGATGCCTGCATTCGCGCCATTGTGCCTCGCTGCGGAAAAGCGGCATCCTGGCCTGCGTAAAATCGGTACCCAAGCATGCGGAAAAGCGGTATTCACCCGTGGTGCCGGCCTATCTCGCGCGCAGCATCGAGCCACTTCTCGTCCAATTACTGGCGGAGGTCCCCGCGATTTCGATCATGGGCCCGCGGGCCTGCGGCAAGATCACGACGGCGGCTCGTCATGCCAAGACCATCGTTCGTCTCGACCGCCCCGCGGAAGCGGCGGCGTTTCAGGCGGATCCGGATGCGGCCTTGCGCAGTTTGGCCGAGCCCATCCTTCTGGACGAATGGCAGGCGGTGCCCGAGCTGCTGGGTGCGGTGAAGCGGGCGGTGGACGTCGAGTCGCGGCCGGGTCGATTTCTGCTCACGGGCTCGGTGCGAGCGGAGCTGGAGCACCAGACATGGCCGGGTACCGGGCGCCTCATTCGCCTGGCGATGGGCCCCATGACGGTTGCCGAGCGCCTCTGCAACGCCGGGGCGGTGCCTTTCCTGGATCGACTAGCTCGAAAGGAGCCGCTCGTTGCTCCCGGGTCCGCCCCCGACCTTCGCGGTTATCTCGAGCTCGCCCTGCAGAGTGGATTCCCCGAGGCCGCCCTCTCTCTCTCGGCCTCGGTGCGCCTCCGGTGGCTGGAGAGTTATGTGGACCAGCTTCTGACGCGTGATGTCCTCCTGATGGACGCGGGGCGCGATCCCGCGCGCCTGCGGCGTTACTTCGAGGCGTATGCGCTGAATTCCGCGGGTATCGTCGCAGATAGAACCCTGTATGACTCCGCGGGAATCAACCGGAAGACGGCGCTCGCCTATGAGAGCCTGCTGACCAACCTCTCCGTCATAGAAGCGGTTCCTGCCTGGAGCACCAACCGCCTCAAACGCCTCGTAGCGTCCCCCAAACGCTACCTGATCGATCCTGCGTTGCTCCAGGGCATACTGCGCATTGATGAGAACGCCGTGCTACGCGACGGCAACCTCCTCGGGCGCGTGGTGGAGACCTTCGTCGTCGCTCAGCTACGCGCGGAGCTGACGGTGGCAGAGGCTCGGCCTCGGCTCTATCACCTGCGGCAAGAGCAAGGTCGAAGAGAGGTTGACCTGATCGCGGAGCTCGGGGCCGAACGAATCATCGGCATCGAAATCAAGGCGGACAGCGCGCCCGGCCCATCCTCCGCGAGCCACCTCGCGTGGCTTCGAGACGAGCTCGGCGAGCGCTTCGTGGCGGGAGTCGTCCTCCACACCGGGACGCGAGCCTACGACCTGGGTGAGCGCATCACCGCCGCACCTATCTGTACGCTCTGGTCCTGAAGCGCGAAATGACGAGTGCGCCACGCGACACGTTGGGGTTGCCGCGCCTGGCCGCCACACTTGCGGGCCAGGTATCGGCAACCATCAACTCTTACGAAGAGGCTCCAGCGAAAGCCGCCGGAGGCGCAGCGCGTTTCCGATCACAGAGACCGAGCTCAAGCTCATGGCGGCGCTCGCCAGCATGGGGCTAAGAAGCAAGCCGAAGAAGGGATAGAGCACGTACATGGCGGTTTGGCCGTCCGGGTCGACCTGCGTGCCACAGACCGGATCAATGGCGCGGGTCGAGCCACCCTCGGCTAGGTCTTTCGAATTACCGTGGCCGGTATCGGGCGGGCGGTGAGGCTGACTATGCGGGTGGGCAATGCGGTTCCCTTCTGAAGCTCTCGACGGGCAGAGCGCTCAGCTCTACACAGCCGAGCCGACCTCGACAGAGCGGTTTTCCAGCACGTCAGCTAGATGCTTAGCGCATCATCACTTGCATCTTGATGCAGATGGCGTATGCTCAAGAGATGCGCACGACCGTCGACCTGGATCCCGGCCTGCTCGACAAAGCCAAACGGCAAGCGCTAGGGGAGCAGCGCACGTTGAGCGCTGTCTTGAACGATGCTTTGGTGGCTTACCTCGGGGCCCGACGAATGACCGCCAAAGACCCGCCCTTCGAGGTCCTCGTCCGCGGCCACCTGGGTGGGCGGTTTCCAACAGCGGCGGAGCTGCTCGATGTCGAGGAGGCAGAGGACATCGCCGCGCTCGAGGTTCAGCGCGTGAGGCGGCGTGCTGCTCCCTGACGTCAACGTCCTCATCTACGCTCATCGGGTGGAAGCTCCCGAGCATGCGCGCTACGCGGAGTGGCTGCGCCAGCTGGTGTTGGGTCCTCAGCCGTTCGCCGTGTCGGAGCTCGGCGCCAGTGGCTTTGTCCGTATCGTGACGAACCATCGAATCTGGGATGAGCCCACCACGACCGAGGATGCCATCGAGTTCATCGAGCGACTCAGGAGGAGGTCAAACGCGCGGCTGCTCACCCACGGTCCAGCGAGTTGGGATGTGTTCGCGCGCCTATGTCTGGCGGCGCGTGCCCGAGGCAAGTTGGTGGCGGATGCCTATCACGCTGCACTCGCCATCGAGCACGGCTGCGAGCTCGTGACCGCCGATGGCGATTTTGCGCGCTTCGCGGGGCTCAGGCATCGGCATCCCTTGGCATGATAGGAATGCCTATGGAAAGTCAGGACCCGCGACGGCGCCGCGCTCCTCGAGCTCCGTGGGGCTCTGGTCGCGCGCCATGACGATGGAGGCGCGCGTGAGGATGTCGGGATTGGTGGCGATGTCATTTTCCAGGCCGCTGACCGAGCCGTGGCAATTGGCGCACACGCCGTCAAATAACGCCCGCGGGAAGGACTGACGCGCGGACTCGCCCGGGTAGAATTGGTTGGACTCGCGTTGGTGGTGCAACGTGGGCGCCGCGTCACCTTCGAGTTGGACCTGCAAGGCCAGGTTGAAGGGGACCCCGCCGGGCAGACGGACTTTGGCGGAGCCATCTTCCTCGGGTGTGGTCGTGCCGAGCGGACGGCGGCGCACATACAACCGACCAAAGGCGTCTTCGGTCACGAACGGGCCGCCCGTATCGAAGCTGACCACCCCGCCTGCCGGGGGCAGATGCTCCCAGAACTCGACGCTGCCCAGGTTGTCGGGCAGTGGCCGGCCGCTGCGAGTGTTCTGAAACAACAGACTCGAGAGCAGCGGCAGGTCGAGATAGGTGATCTCCGAAAAGCCCCGTCCGGCGTCGACGCGCGTGGCTCCGTTGGGCTCGTCGATGCGTGACTGAAACACCGGCCGCGCCGCGCGCGCGTACACCGCGACAGGCCACAGCAAATCATCGGCGACCCGGCTGAGCTCCCGCCGCTCGCCGCTGAGAGGGTCGATGACGGCCAACGCGAAGCTGCCTGCGATGCTGCGCAAATCGGTGGCATCCGGCGCATGACTGACCAGTAGCCGGCCATTCGGCAGCGGTGACGGGTTCAAATAGGCGCCGCGCGTTGCATCGAGCTCACCCGTGGCAGCGCCATCCGGCAGGTGAATCGAGTGCTGGTAGAAGTCTTCATTGGGCCAGCCCAGCGCCCCGGCGTTCTGCACGTAGTCTTCAACGCGCGGGCTGCGTTGGTCGATGCCCAGGCTGCGATTGACAATCGCGAGCGTGCCCGCTCCCCGCGCCGCGCCACGCTGGCTGAAAATCGCGGCGACATTTCGGTCACTGAGCTCGACCACGTCCGTGAATTGGTTGAAACCCACGCTCGAACGTTGGCCAAAGAGCGGATGATAGTCGCCTCCGTCCAGGTTCATGCGGCGCCCGGCGATTTGGTAGAAACCGGGCCCGCGCTTTTCGACTGAGAAGATCAGGCGCCCGTCCAACATGAAGGACGGTAACAGCTCCTGGTCGAGCAAGAACGTCAGCTGGCGGATGGCGCCCGCTTCACTCACGTACAGGTTTGCGTTGAGGCGTGTCGGATCTGCCGGGGATCGTTGCGGGCCGCTGTAGTCGAAGGCGCCCGTGTTGGCCACGTTGCCGCGCGTGGATGCAAACACGATGCGACCGTCTGGGCTGAAGGTGGGGTCGAAGTTATGAACGAGCTGGTCATTGTCGGGCACCGCGTTGCCCGCGTCGTCTAGCGCCGGGGCATCGATGCTGGCGTCCACCGCGCAGCTCCCATTCTGAATGACGTAAATTCGGAAGGGCGAGCCCGCCGCCTCGCGAGCCGAGAACGCGATTCGCGACCCGTTCCAGGATACGCTGGGTCGGCGCACGTCCACGCTGCCTGCCAAGCCGCACGAGCCGAGCAGGCTTTCGGGTGTACCCGACAGCTGGGGCCAGCCATCCGCGCCCAGAGTGGCCGAGACGCGCAACAGATCGGCACCGGGCGCGAACCGTTCAAAGTCTTGGGGCGTGACCGCCCCCGACCCGACGGGTGAGCGCACGTACACGATATCCGTCATGCCCGGGTCCGCAGGCATGCGTTCGCCACGCTCGAGGGCGATCCAGGCCGCGAGCACGCAGTAGGGGTTCTGTTCGTCCAACGGCCCCGTCGCGGCTTGTCCGAGGTCGCAGTCCGTCAGGTCGCCCGCATCCGCGAACAGAGACCCACCGCGGTGGACCATCCCGCCGCGCGTAAATGGCGGCAGGTTCTTGCGCACGATGCGGCTCGCGTTCGGATCGCTCGACTCGAGCGAGATCTGATCGAGCGACAGCTCATAGTTGCGGCGGCTCGCGGGCAAGCCAAAGTGGCCCGCGCTGCCGCCGCGCAGGCGGTAATCGTGGCCCATGGTGGGTGAGTGGCAGCCGAGCTGCATGCAGCCCTTCTTCACCAGCATGGGTTGGACGCGGGCCGTGAAGAATTCGAAGCCGGGCTCGTCGGGGACGCGGTTCGGTCCGCCTTTCTCTTCGGCCCAGGCGAGCAGCGCCCGGTACTCCGGGTCCTGGGCATCTTCAAACACCGTGCCGCCCTCGTGGAAGGTGCCGCCCGCGGCCGGGTCCAACGCGCGTCGTAAAATTTCGCTGGTGCGCGGGCTACGTGACACGTAGTCACCGAGGACGAAATGGTTCCAGCGCGTCTGCTCTAATGTGTCGCCGCAGGTCAGGTACATGGAATTGCCCGACGACCCGTGGCAATTGCCGGCGGCGCAGCGCTCGCCGACGATCGGATTGACGCTGGCCGAGAACGTCGCAAAGTCCAGGCTCTGCGGGTCGACCCCTGGATCGAACGCCGGGTCAGCGCCGGGGGCGGTGTTGCACGGCGACAATTCGATCGGGTCGGCCAGCGCCAGGGTGTTGTTCTCCGTGGCGCCACGGGAAATCCAGCGTGACAGCTCGCTGAACGAAACGCTGGTGACGTCCAGCAGGCTGCCGCCGGCGTGGGCGATGTCGGTGGTGATGTACGCCGGCTCGTCGCTGTCCCAGTGGGTCAGGCCGAGCTGGAAGGGCGGCAACGCCTTGAGCAGCAAATTGGGCGTTGCGTACGGCCCGTACGGGACGAGCAGATCCGGCCGCTTGCCGACTGCGTCGTAGGATTCGAAGCTGAGGTTGCCGACGGCGTTACCGCGCTGGTCTTGAATCAGGTGGCAACCGGACCCACTCGGGCTCGTAGCGCAACCCGAGCTGAGGATGGGGTCAATCTTGCGCTCGTAAAACGAATCGCCGACGGTGGATCGTTGCGGCTCGCAGCCCAGGCTGAGGAGCGCCGAGAGGGCAGGGACCGCACACCGGCCCACGTGGCCACGTAGCTTGGAAAGATTCGCACGCTGCATGAGCTTTGGGTTCCCGACTCCAGCGCATGGATACGGGTCGGGGCCATCGGCCAATAAGGCGTCACAAGCGGCGCAGGGCGACGGCGGCCGCGTCACGCACGAAGCGGTCCGTATCGTTGTCATAGGCGTTTTGCACGGCATCCCGGGCCGCCGGGTCACCAATTTCTCCCAGGGCCGCCGCAGCCGCTGCACGGACGCTCGGCATGGGCTCGTTTTCGGGGGAAAGCTTGGCGATCATGCCCACCACGGCGTCCCCAGCGCGCAAGGCGCCTAGCGCTTCGATGGCGCGCACGCGCACCGCCGACGACACGTCGTCGATGCGTGCGGCCACCTGATCCACCTCGCGAAATACGTTGACGCGCGTGCTGGCGTGGAGGGCCGCGAGCCGCACTTTCTCGTCCGGGTCGGACAGCGCCACCGCCAGCTCACCGTTCGGCCCCACCGAGTTGAGGCGCTGCAAGGCGCGCACCGCGGACGCCCTGACCAGCGCCGACTCGTCGTCGACCACGGCCCGGGCGACATGCGGCGTACCCGCCGACGAGAGAAATTCGCCCAGAGCCTCGGCCGCATAAGCGCGCCGCCGTTCGGGGACCGCCTTGTCGTTGAGCGCGTCGACGGTTTGTGCATACACCTGGCCCGGGCCAAACACGCCGAAGATGCGGCGGCGCAACCACCAGGCGCTAATCTCTCGCGTCTTTGCGTCAGAGTCGAAGAGCATGTCGGAGACGTAAGGGATGCAGTTCAGGCACTCGACCTTTTCGCCGTGCTCTAGCGCGCGCCAGATTTCGGTGGGGGCAAAGCCGCCCTGCGCGACCCGCAACAAGCGATCGGGGGTGGTGACGGTCTCGAGTGAGGCGCGGTCGAGCTGCTGATAGCCGGTGGCGCGGCCCGCGTGGGCCCGCAGATCCGCGCTGAGCTCCTGAGCGTCGCGCTCTTGGGCGTAGCTTCCTGCGGGCGCCATGAGCGCGCCGAGGAGGGCGGCGACAGCGAGGGGGCGGTGGGGCATTTGACGGCGTTTCATGGCTAGGTTTCTCATGGTGTCCTGCTCGGCTTCCTGCTCAACGAGCCATCGGCTCAAAACCTGTGTTCTTTCGCGAATAGAATTGGCCGCCGAGGTCGATGGCCCGAATCAGCTTGACCCGCTCGTCTCGTGTCAAGGTCACCCCCACGTTCTCGGGGTGAAGCGTGCGAGTGCCGCCCTGGATCGCCGGATTGGAGAAGCCCACGCCGAGTGGCCAGGCCGTGCGGCTTTCGTCGCCCAGGGCGGTGATGTTCAACTTCTCGATCAGCGCGCTGTTGCGAGCGTCGCTCGGTCGAGCCCAGACCGGCGGCGGCGCACCCTGGCTGAGCGTAGCACCCATCGACATCTCCATCTCGAGCGTGGCCGGATAGAAGAGCGAGACGTAGGATGCCGGCCAGCTTGCGACCTCGTTGTCGTAAGTCACCGTGATCGGGCGCTCGCTCAAGTCGAGGCGTGGAATCTGGTAGCTGGTGGCCATGCCAGTTTCCTCATCCAGCATCGAGATGGTGTACGTCTCCTGCGCACCACTGCCGTTCGTCGTCTCGTTGTGGCAGCTGGCGCACTTGGCGGTCAGCAGGGCTTGAATCTCGTTGGTTTCGCTGCCCAGGCTGGCGTTGTCCCAGGGGTACTCCTCACGCTCGGAGACGGGCTGGGTAAAATCCTGTGGGTCCGCGGCAGCCAGCGTGAGCGGGCCGTCACTGGGGCTGAACGCCTCGGTGCGCCGCTCGTGGCAGCCGCCGCACACGCGTGACTCACCGGGCATGCCCTGAATCCAGGTGGTCTGATTCTTGATCATCAAATCGAATTCGTCGATGGGCTGCAGGTGCACCGGCACGTACGGCGGAATGTTGGCGAGCCAGGACCCATCCTCTCGCACCAGAGCTTCGCCGAGCAGCGCAGCACCTTCGGCCATGGTGAGGCCAAACATCGTCACGCCCGGGGCGCCCTCCGAAGAGAAGCCCTCGATGATGCGCACGCGCACGGCCGAGCGCAACGCCTCTTCCATGCTGGTGCCATCGAACTGCGCGCCGGAGACGGTGTTCTGATGCAGGCTGTAGAGTGAGGTTTGTTTGACGTCCACCGAGCCCAGCGTCGTCGGCACGGTCGCGTCGTCCGAGGTCTGAGCCGAGCTCAGGATGGGCGGCTCGGCTCGCGCCACGACCGGCCGCCCGTCGAGCTCCCACGAGTCTTCATGATTGATAATGAGCTCGTTGGTGCGATTTTCGGCGTTGTAGATATATAGGCCAAAGTCGGGCGGGCTGAGCGACAGCTCGTCGAGGTCATTGACGAAGCCGCGTGCCCAGCTCACGAGCAAGCGACCATCCGGCAGCACGAAAGGGGCGCGATAACGGCCCACGTTGATGGGAGCGGGAGATTCGTCGAGCGGTACGCCTGGCGTCAGCACCTCGTACGTCGGGTTCTCCTTGTCGAGCACGTTTGGGTCCTGCGCGGAGCGTACGTCCACACGCATCAAAGCCCCCGCTTGAATGGTGCTCTCGCGGCTGGTCGCGATACCGACGAACACGTTCCGCTCTTGGGTCTCCTGCACCTGCACGAGCGAGTTCCAGAATTTGTCGTGTTGGCCGGCGACGGCCACCATCTTGGTGCAGTCGGGGTTGGCGGCGAACACTTTGAGGTCGTTGATGTTCTCGAGGTGCTCCCAACGCGAGTAGCCGATCTTGCCGTTCTGCATGCTGAACAGGTTGACGGTGTGTGACAGGTTCTGTGAGCACAGCTTTCGATCGGCGTCGCCGCCGTCTCGCGTGATGGTCGCGAGCTGCGTCACGTCGCGACCGTGATTGTACTCGTCGGCGCGCGTGCCCATCTCGGTGTAGGCCTGGTTGGTGACAAACGCGATCTTGTCCCCCGCTACCCAGATCGGGCCGAGGTCGTCGCGATCACCGAACGTGAGCTGACGGATCCCGTAATCGCCGTCCTGGCTCGCCAGGTTCGCGGTATAGATGTGATAGTGCTGGTCGTCGCCGCCGCGCCGCATGCTGAACGTGATTTGCCGAGCGTCAAAGCTGAGATCGAGGCCCACCACATCCGCCAGCGCGTATTCCTCGCCGGCCAGGATGTTCCGCGTATTGCCGCTGGCGAGCTCGCGCACCTCGATGCGGGCCCCCGGCACGTAGCGCCGGTAATCCATGACCTGCCCCATGCCCTCGGTCACCATGATGTCGACGCTGCCGTCGGCTCCGAGTGTGGTGTGTTGGCGCACCACATACACGATCTCTTGAAAGTCGTTGCCAGTGACCTGGGGCTGCCCCGACTCGGCTTCCGAACAGGCGCTGGCGCACGGCAACGCGCATGCAAGTAAGAGGGGTAGGGTGCGAAGTGCCGTGCGAGGTCTCTGGATGCTCATGTGCTGTCGTGTCCTCTGGTTGACCTGCCTCGCCGAAGAGCGGGAGGGTGGGCGAGTTCTGAGCGGTACCAATGCACGCTGCGAGCCAATCGCCAGTGTCGTGTGTTTCGGCGCAATTCGATTACGACCGCTGGGGCGTGCCCCCAAAGCGGCCCCCTCGGCTGGGGGCAAGTACCCCCAAGTCGACCGCCGCCAAGCTCGCACCTTTGGGGCAGGGCCGGCGCATCATCCTACATGTGAGCGAGGGTGCTCACGAGGTGCTCACGGCACCCTGTCGGTTTCGCCGCCTCGAGCCGCAGGGCCTGACCGGCGTCAGTGCCGCCGACAGGGTGGAGTGCAGGGCGAGGGGTGCGCGGCGCTGTGCTCGAAGCGCTGGCATTCATTCGGTTCAATCTCCACGCCGGTGTCAGCGTCCCTGGTGGACTGCTCGCCACGCGCGAACGTTTGATTCGATATTGCGCTCGACCCCCGCTCGCCCTCGAACGCCTCTCCTTACTCTACGACGGTCGGATCAGCTATCGAATCAAAACACCGAGCAGGTCCGGCTCATGACGCCGATGCAGCTCATGGCCCGCCTGGCGGCGTTGGTGCCCCACCCCGCCACCCGCTGGTGCGTTTTTACGGAGTCTGGGCCCCGCACAGCCAGTGGCGAAGCCGGGTCGTGCCAGCGGCTTCGAAGCCGCCCGCCCGCTCTGACCGGAACGACCCGAGCTGCGCAGCGGCAGGAACGGAGAGCCTCCCAGTCATCAGCAGCGACACAGCGCCTCCCCACGAACTGAGCGGCGTCCAGTGCCAGCCGGCGCAGCTTCTCCCGAGCTCCCAGGCGGGAGCCATGATTGTAGTGGCCTTTGCCTCGCCAACAACAGCATCAACTCGTGTGGCACCCTCGTGTGCCCTGCCCGAGCCGGGCCAACGCGCAGACGACCTGCGACGGCACCCGCTGCGCCTCCAGCTGTCGCCAGGGCTTTCACGAGTGTTTGGGCCAGTGTGTCTCCAACACCAATATCAACTCTTGCGGTGGCTCGTGTACCGCTTGCCGGCCACTTGCGGCAGCTCATGCACGGCTTGCCCCAGCCCGCTCAATGGACGCGCCACCTGCGACGGGGTCAGCTGCGACATTGCGTGTGACCCGCTCGCCCACGAGTGCGGGCAGACCTGTGCTCTCGATCGCAGCCCCACCACCGGCGGCTCGACCAACTGTAACACTCGTTGCCCGAGCAGCCCGAACGGTGTCGCTGTGTGTCCCGACGGCGACCAGTGCACGTTTCAATGCGACGACGGGTTCACTGCCTGCACGGACGGCCCCTTCAGCGCCTCCTGCGGTCGGAGCAGCTATGACTTCGAGCTCTTGTTTCCCGGTCTCGGGCCAGACGGTGTGGGCACGCCCCCGGTGTTCCTGGCCACTTCTCCGGTTAGCAACGGCGGCCAAAATTCGTTGGAAATGTTAGTCGACATCCCGCAAAACGCCCCCCGCCGCGGCCCGTCGCACTGGCCTCCGTCTGCCCATCTGCAGCGCAGGCAGCGCCGAGCTCTCGCTGCCCACCTTGCAGCTCTTCTTCTTCATCGATGGGCCGGCGTTTCCCGCGGGAAGTAGGCTGTACACGCGCTTTGAATCGGCCTCACGGGGTGAAGTCCAGTTCCGGAGCCTCGAGCCGCCGCCGCGCGGCGAATGGTTCGACATGTCGCGACGCATCACTCTGAATACCTCCGACGTGGTCGCCATCAGGACCTGGATCGAGGTCCCCACCGGCAGCTGGGCGGGCTCCATTTACTACGACGACATCAAGCTCGTTCCGGAGTAGGCGCTGGCAGCGCTCTCGCTGTCCTTGTGTTCGACCAGGAGTGTCCGCAGCATACCACGCCTCAGCGATCCGGCGCCGTCAGGCGAGCTTCGCCCGCGACCTTTCGCCCCAGCCAGCGCGAGAACGCGAGCTTGCCGCCGGCGTTCAAGTGGTCGCTATCGCGGAAATACTTGCTGTTCGTTGTGAACTCGGCGTCTTCGCCGGCGTCGATATATTCTGCGCCGGTCTCAGTTGACACGCGCTGCGACAGCGCCCGGGCGAGCGCTTGGCCCTTCGGGTAGAAGCAGGTGTTGTACGCCTCGAAATACGGGGGAGTCACGAGCACGACTCGGATCCCTGCTCCCTCGAGCTCTTCGCTCACACCTCGAAGCGCACTGAAAACGTCTTTGTCGAGATCCGGGTGGTTCGATGCCATGACGCGCAAGAGCTCCGCGAACTGCCCACAACGACGTTTCGCGTGCGATGCTAACCTCTTGTTGGTCGCCTTGCGGACGCGTTTGTTTGCAGCGGGTGGTAGGTCGCCGACGTTCGAGGAGGCAGGCTGATTTAGTTGTCCCGGCCAGAGCACGCTCTCCCAGTGATCCCGCGTGACCACGGGCGCAAGCAGCCCTTTCATGTAAGACGCGGCGTCGCCGGGAATGAAGCCGAAGCTCGGAAAGGCGGCATACATTTCCACGCGGAGCCCGAGTCTGTCCTGGATGCCCTGCGGGTTGAAGTAAGCGGCGTTGTCGAATGCAAAACTGAAATATGAAATGGTAAAGATGACGAGGCTCAGGTTCGGGGCGGCACGCTTCACCGCGCGCGCCATGTACACCATCTCGAATGCGTCCTGGCCGTTGTGAGACAGGTTCACACCGTCGAAGCCCACTTCTTCAGGAAGGATACTTTTGCCGTGCGAGCTTCCGAACACGACGCCCTCGCCGGTCGCCATACGTGCCAATTGCTTCCGGTCGGCGCGAATCTCGGGCGACTCGTACGCCGAGTATCCAATAGCATACAGCACGCCAATGATCAGGGCCAAGCCCACGCTGAAGGCGATCGGCCGCCACCAACGCCTCTCCTTTGGATGTGATGCCAGCGCGCTCGTCATGAGCAGAGGGTCCGGAGCAGGCGGCATTTGTCAGGGATTGGGGTAAAGCGCCAGAAGCACACTCACGAGTAGGAGCCGCGACACTCTCGAGCCGCGCTCCGTCGTGCTGCGAGCGTCTACGAGCGAAATCCCTCGCGCTTCACGCTCGAGGGTCTTTTGGATCAGCTCCAAGCCCCGGACCAGGTGGCGCTCGCGCTGCGCGGCCTCGAGCGCGGCCGCGAGCTCGGAGTTCCAGGCCGCGGTCGGCACCTGAACCACGTCTCCCTCCCA
>JANOIG010000170.1:0-42480 GCA_031407405.1 Deltaproteobacteria bacterium | reverse complement strand
GACCTCCGCGCGGGGAGACCCGACCATTCTAAAGCGCGAGGCCGAGACCGACCTCTTGGTGATGGACGGCCACACCGCGGTGATTGGTGGCATCTACACGCGCAACACCGGGCGCAACGTCGATCAGGTCCCGTTTTTTGGTGACATACCGCTGCTCGGGCTGTTGTTCCAGAGGCGTCGTTCCACGGACCAACGCGGTGAGCTCGTGATTTTTCTCACGCCACGCATCGTCAACCGAGCCCAGGCGCTCGGGCGGTAACGTGGCGTGCTAGGTTTACTGCGCAACGTCCACGAAAAGAGGCTGACTTCAACGCAAGGCTGCGGAGGTGCTCGCCTTGGATTCGGTGCAGACGACAAGCTTTCTCTCTAGCAGGGCGTCGGGAAAAGGATAGACAGGGTGCCTCCCCCCACGCTTGCTGACGCGCGCGTGCCCCCTCCAAATCGCTCGCTGCGCTCGCTCAGGAGGGGGGAAAGGGCGTGCCGGCTAACCCGCCGCCAGAAGGTTTGAGCTGACCAGCACGGGCTGGCGGCTTGTTCGCACGCCACGGCGCGGTGCCGTTCGAAGCGCGGCAATGCGGGAGGCACTGTTCGACCCCTATCGGCGCCACGCCGCAGCGCGCTCGGAAAGCTGCACGGGGCGAGTAACGCAGAAACGTACACACGACGACGTTGCGTTCCGAGTACTGGTCGGCGATCAACACCCCGACCACGATTTGATCGCGTCTTTTCGCCAAGAGCACCTGGCCTCGTTGGGCGGCCTGTTCGCCCAGGTGCTGGTGCTTTGCCAGAAGGCAGGGCTGCAGGGTGGCGCTGGCGTCGGTGAATTCAGCCGCGAGAAGATGCTGCCCCTCACACGCGCTGGGCGAGACACCGTCGTAGTGCATCCAGGAGAGCGTGATGCTGCGCCCGCCCGCATTGACATCGGTAAAGTCATCGCTACGATCCGTCACACGCGATCCTGATGGGCCAGGACACGCGTTCGCTGTTCCAGTTCCTGAGAGACAGCGGCTACGCGTTCTTTGATCCCGACATCTGTACTTTGTCTTGACAACTTCGCGGCCTTTTAGGGTCCTCCCTAGGTCGCGCCAGTGCCCACCTGACGTGCGGCCGAGGCTGCGCGCCGCAAGCACCGCGGTGACACACTTGGGTGGTACACGGAGCGATTTCGAGCACGGTGTGTAGGTCCAAGTGGGTGGGGCAGATCTTCAGCCGTGGCTCCGTGTGCAATGGCCGCAGAAAAATCGCGTTTGGGCGTGAGATCCGCAGCGAGTCCCAGGTCCCAGTGATCAAGGTGGTACAGCGCAGCGGCCGGTTTCGAGGCGTCCGTTTGTTGTCAGGGTCGAATACTTCACGCAAGTCGCTGTCCGAAGCTCGGATGACGCAGCTCGCGCTGCGCATGTCTCGGAGTAACTCGATCACTTGCAGACATGCGCAGCTTCAGCACCGAGCTCATCGGATCTGCGACACGAGCTGCTTGCTTGCTTCGCACCGCGTTGTTACCGTTAGCAAGTCCGTCCTTCCGAGGCGCGCTCGAGACAGAACGGAGGAGCCGATGAAAAGTTACCCTGTAGTTCTCAGTTTCTACTCGACGGCTTGCAGCCTCGTCCTTGCGGCTTGCGGCTCGAGCAGCGGGCCCTTGTTCAAGGATGTCGAAGGGCCGAGCAACCTGCAGATGCCAAGCGACGGCAATCCGCCCGTCATGCAGATGCCGAACGACGGCGAGGCAATGCCTCCCGACGACGGCACGCCCGACGACATGACGTCGGAACAGCCCGACGACAATCTCCCGCTCGACGGCGAAGATCCAGTCGATGACGGTGAGGACGACGGCGAAGCCGACCCGATGGATATGGACCCTCCGGAGGATCCTCCGCTCGATCCCGAGCCGACGGTGCCTACGATCATTGAAGTGTTTCCAGAGGACGGAGCGACCGGCGTCGACGGAGAAACTCCGATCGTCATCACCTTCAGCGAGCCGATGAATCAGGCGGCGACCGAGGCGGCGTACCAGTCGGAGGGAATTCCGAGCACCGGCGTCTCGTTTAGCTGGAACGAAGGCGGCACCGAGCTGACCATCACGCCTGACGAGCCGCTCGCCTATGACAGCGGTCCGGATCCGGCGAGCGTCGAAGCGCGCCGCCACAGTTTCTTCATCTCGTCCAGCGCCGAGGACCTCGAGGGTGACAGCTTGGCATCGACCGCCGAGTTCTCCTTCTCGGTGCTGCGACAGATCGAAGGCACGTTCTTGGCCGTGCAGAATCGCGACCTCAGCGGCAACTGGCGCAGCGACGGTACGTATGACGGGCCCAACCTCACTTCCAACTGCGCTCGCGATAGCACCCAGAATATGTGTGTGGGTGATGCGACGGACAATGATCGCTGGCAAGGTTTCATCACGTTCGACTTGGGTACGCTGCCCGCGACGATGACGCGGATTTCAGAGGCGACCCTCGGTCTTCAGATCACGAGCGGCGACGGCACTCCATTTGGCAATGGGAATGGGAGCCTCGGACGGCTGATGGTCGATCACATCGCTTTCGAGGAAATTGGTGTCGCCGCATTTACCGCCCCGGCGCTGGCCACCGTGGGGCCTATTGCCGAGACCGGGGCCGTGGGCTCCGTGCTGAACATGGATGTGCTTTCCGCCGTGGCGATCGACGCCGAAGCTCGCCCCCTGACACAGTTCCGCCTGCGCTTCGAGAGAGGCACCGACAACAACCAGGACGCGGACGTAGTCAGGTCGGACTGGGATACCCAAACCCTAGCGGTCAAGTATTTGATCCCTTGAGCTTCGCTGAGACGACCCCCCGAGACCTCGGGCATCTGCGACAGCGGCGAGCCCGATCAAAGCCAGCAGCAGGTAGAGCATCGCCCGAGACCCCGGGGGGTTACGACTCGAAGTCCGGCGCCAGACGCAGCGCTTCCTCGATCAGCGCTGGAATGGCCTCGTGACCGATGCCGCGCCAGTACACGTTCCAGTCGGGGGTGCGCACCATGCCGTGGCACTGGCTTTGGTACCATTGGGTGATGGGGTTCTGCGGGCGTGCCCGCCAAAACAGGCGTTCATGGTCGCGCGTCACCGCCTCCCACAGGTCCCGACCGATACCCAAACCCTGCGCCAGCCGGTCCACCACGAACTTCGTGAGGAAGCTTTGGGCACCCCAGCGGCTGACGATTGCCGCACCCCGATAACTCTGCTCGAAGTATACCCCGCTCGGCTCACGCTCGAAGAAGCTCGGCTTGAGCGTCCGCCCGAATGTCGCCGTGAGCAGCGCGCTCAGCCGCGCCAGGTCGACGGTGGCATAAGTGGGGTGAAACTCTATCAACGAGCCGTGCTTGACCAGCGTGCCCGCGCCCTTGACGGTGAACAGCTCGTGTAGAAGGTTGATGGGGGCCGTGACGCTGGTGACGAGGCGATCAGTGGTTGAACCGGCGGCCGCCTCTGTCCGGGGCTCGGCGTGCTGCATGGCTTCTCGTATTCCACTCAGCAGCTCACGCTCCGTGTCGCACAAAGCGCTGGCGGCCATCAGGGCGTCATAGTCGCGGCGCAGGTTGATGAGCGAAATGCCGCGTTCCGTGGTCGGCAGCTGGTGATCAGGGCCGAGGTCCATGTTTTGGCCCGTGTGGGGCCCGATACCCCCGCGTCCGCGCACCAGCACCAATTTTCGCACCGCGAGCAGCCGTGCCCACTCACCTACCTGCGAGAAGCGCGAGAACAGCGCCGGCATCCGATCGCTGAACACCACGAGGGGAATACGGCTTTCCTCGAGATCGGCCCTGATGCGTTCCAAGAGCCGGGGCGCGTGTGCCGCGTAGCGACGACTTTTCAGCCGCGCTGCCGCCAGCGCTCGGCCCAACTCATCCGCCTCTGCCTCCGCCTCGGCGGGTTGAAACAAGCCCAACACCACTGGAGCGAACAGCCCGAGGTGGGCGAGAAAGCGCAAGTCGAGCGCCACCCGCCCGTCCGCTTCCTCCAGCGCCATTCGGTCGGGCGCCACGATGGCGAAGCTGTGTTTCGGGAGCTGACGAAACAGCCGCAGGTAGAATTCGGCATCCTCGCGACGGCCAACGCTCTCGACGAGCGTGAGCACGATATCTGAGGGGATGACGTGGGATTTCTGGGGCATTCTCTCCCGCAAATGACAGAAACGGGGCCGGATCGAAAGCGCTGGCCGGCGCTGAGATGCGCTCTAGTACCTCGATGCCACGGAATCGAGGGCAAAGGTGACCTCGCGACGGAATCGGAGTCGGGCCGAGGGGTTTCCGAGCATCCTCAGCACAGGACTGGGTCAAAGCGCGAGGAGAGGGTAGGCTAGGCACCTGATGACTCACCCCTTTCTGGTTCGACGCCTCTATTGGCCAGCTCTCGCCGTCGCGGCTCTCGGAGCGTTTGGCTGGTCCGAAGCCGCTACGTCGGCACAGGAATCCGCGACCGCGCGAGCTGAGCCCCCGGCGCGTTACCCGTATGATCCGGTGTGCCCCTGGGGGCGCTTGGCGGACGGGCAAGGGCTGCTCGTGCGCTGCATCGAGCAGAGCGAAGCCGCGCAATTGGCGGCCGTGCCCTCGCCTCGTGCACGCGAGGCAACGCTCCCCTTCCAGCCGCCGCCCCTCGCCGCCACTACCCCCGCCACCCCAGGCCCAGTCGTGGCACCGAGCAGAGGGCGCAAGGTCGTGGTCAAGGACGTTGGCCCCGCCCGCGCCGATACGGGTGACCTGCCGGAGGCGCGGGCGCAGCTGAAGAAGCCGCTCGATCGCTACGCTCAGTGCGTCGAGAACAATGGTGGGCTTACCGGGGACTCGGGCCAGGTCATAGTGCGTTTCTTGGTGCGTGAGCGCGGGCGCGCGGAGGGCGTGGCAGTGAAGGATCGCCGAGGGGTTTCGCTCGTAGCGGCCAAGTGCATTGCCGACGTGATCGATCGTCGTTATGTGGGGTATCCGGCCGCTCCCATCGTGGGGGCCACTTTGACCATCGATCTCGGTGTCGAAAGCGCCGGGCGCTGAAAGGTCATCAATGAAGCTTGCCTCCGAGGCGGGGTCGACGGGCGGGGCGGCAGCAGGTCGCGCGTTACGCCATCAAGAGTACCAGCGGCGCGCAGCCTCCTATCGAGCTCAGGCGGAGCGCCTTGCCCGGAGCTCCGGCTTATTGGCGAATTTTCGCGGGCTGTCTTTTGCCGTGGCCGTGGTCGGGCTGATCAGCGTGTTCGCGGGGGCGGAGCCTCGCCTGGGCTTCGGCGCGGCGCTCTTGGGGGCGGGCGTCTTTGGCGTTCTGGTGGTCTGGCATGCGCGGGTGCTAGCCTCTGAGGATTTGGCCTGGCGCTTTTGGCGGGTCAACGAGAACGCCGGGGAGCGCGCACGTGATGAATGGCAGAGCCTGCCCGAGGATGGCGCCGAGTTTCAAGACCCGGAGCACCCCTTCAGCGCCGACCTGGATCTGTTCGGGCCACGTTCACTGTTTCAGTTTCTCAACGTAGCCCACACCTCGTACGGGCAGGCGGCGCTGGCGCGTTGCTTGTCGGTGACGGACGGGCGCGCTGTGATCATCTCACGGCAGCAGGCCGTGCGGGAGCTGCAGCCTGCGCTCGAATTCCGGCAAGAGCTCGAGGCCTTCACGCTCAAGAGCGCCAACCCTCCTGGGCAGCGCGCCTCGCAGAGCCCTGCGGTTCTGGACCTACAAGTCTTGATTCGCTGGGCCGAATCCGAACCCGCGCTGCTGCCGCGCGCCGCTCTGGTCTGGGCCGCGCGCTTGTTGCCGCCCATCACCTTGCTCGGGTTTCTGGCGTCCAAGCTACTCGAGGGCCCGCTTTACATGTGGGCCCTGCCCCTGACGTGCCAAATCTTTTTGACGTTTCACTGCGGAGCGGACGCCGCCCGAGTTTTCAGCGCGGTGTCGTCATCGCCGGGTGCCTTCTCTCGCCTGCGGCCGACTCTGAAGTTGATCGAAAATACGCGCTTCGAGGCGCCGCTTCTCAAACGGCTCGCCGACAACCTGGGGCAGGGTACGCGTTCGGCGAGCGAGCAGCTGCGGCGTTTCGAGCGGGTCCTGAGCTGGTTTGAGCTGCGACACAACGGTATGCTCTATCCGTTCATCAATGTGCTCTTTCTATGGGACGTGCATTCGGTGGTGGCGCTCGAGAGGTGGCAGAAAGACTCGGGAAAAGCGCTGCGTCCTTGGCTCACGACGCTGGGCCAGTGGGAGGCCTTGTCTTCGCTCGGCGGCATGGCGCACGACAATCCCGACTTCGGCTTCCCCGAGGTCGTCGATCAGCCGTCGGTCTTCGAGGCGCACGGCCTGGGTCATCCTTTGATCCCGGCGCGCGTGCGGGTCGAGAATGATGTGCTGCTAGAAGGGCCGGGGACAGCGCTGCTCGTGACCGGCTCGAACATGTCCGGGAAGAGCACGCTGTTGCGCGCCATGGGCCTCTCCGCCGTCTTGGGTCTGGCCGGTGCGGCGGTGTGCGCGCACAGGATGCGGATCAGTCCGCTCGCGGTGTACACCAGCATGCGCATTAGCGACTCGCTGTCGGCAGGTGTGAGCCACTTCTACGCGGAGCTGAAGAAGCTACGCGCGGCGCTAGGGGCGGCCAAAGGGGAGTTCCCGGTGTTCTTTCTGATGGATGAGATCCTGCACGGGACCAACTCGGAGGAGCGCCAGATTGGTGCACGCTGGATTTTGTCCGAGTTGATTGGAGCTGGTGCAACGGGAGCAGTTTCGACGCACGACCTCGCGTTATGCGCGCTGCCCCCGCATCTGATGACTCGTGTGCGGACCGTGCACTTACGTGAAACTGTGGACGGCGAGCGAATGAGCTTTGACTACAAGCTTCGCCCTGGGCCCGTAACCGGTGGCAACGCCTTGCTTTTGATGCGTTCCCTGGGTCTGAGCGTGCCGCTGATTCAGGAGCCGGCACGGGTCGCGCGGGATCAACCAGACTGAACAACAGACGGCTGTGGCGTTGTGCGCCGCTGCGCTCCAGTGTCCTACAGTGCCCTTCAGGGCACCCTCGAAGGCCTCAGCGTGAGCTGGCTCAGCTTGACCCTGTGGAAGCGGCGGCGCTACGCTCTCGTGGCGCAGAAACTAGGAGCCGGGGCGCTGGGTACTGGAGGATGAGGTACTGGAGGATGAACACCTACAACCTTGGTCTCTGGAGCAGCGAGTGCGGGCGTAGCGAGGTTTTACGTACTAGACTCGTAGAAGTACCGAGGGTTCTTTGGAGAACAGTCCGTCCGTGAACGATTTTGATGAGAAGACTCGCGTGACTCACGTCTCGCAAGAGACACCCTCGGACCAAGCTGCCAATGACTGCGTCGTCGTCATCTACACCAAAGAGCCGACGCTACTCGGGAAGCGCATCGTGCTCGAACAGTCGGTCGTGCGGATCGGGCGAGGCACGGACAACCATATCGTGCTCGACGGTGATTCAGTCTCCCGTCGTCACGCGCATTTCGAGCGGCGTAACGACGCCTGGTACGCGGTCGACGATGGCTCCACGAACGGAACCTACGTCAACGAACGACAGATTCCGGAAGGCGTGTTGCTTCAGAACAATGACCGCATCCAGGTCGGGCCGACCATCTTCAAGTACCTGACCGGCGCCGACGCCGAGGCGAAGTACTACGAAGAGATCTACCGCATGACCATCGTGGATGGTCTGACGCAGATCCACAACAAGCGGTATCTATTCGAAGCGCTCGAACGCGAGCTGATTCGTGCGCGTCGCCACTCGCGCGCGCTCAGCTTGATCATGTTCGATATCGATTTTTTCAAACGTATCAACGACGAGTGCGGGCACTTGGCCGGTGACTATGTGCTCAGGGAATTGTCCGAGGTCGTTCAAGAGCGCATTCGCCGCGATGAAGTCTTCGCCCGCTACGGCGGCGAGGAGTTCGCGATCATGCTGCCGGAGACCGAGCTCGAGGGGGCCGTAACCCTCGCGGGGACCTTGCGCGAAAAAGTCGCCGAGCATCGCTTCGTTTTTCAGGGGGAGTCGATCTCCGTAACCATCAGCCTGGGTTGCGCTTCGGTCGAGCCGGACGACACGGCCACCGCGCTGATCGCCCGAGCGGACGAGAAGCTGTACCAGGCCAAGCGATCCGGCCGTGATCGCGTGTGTTCCTGACAGAAACTCGGGTCCGGCCCAGCTGCTAAATGCAGAGGAGCCGGAGCTCCGCTCCGGGTCCCGACCCTAACCCTTGCGCGCGAGTCGCCGGCCCCGCTACAGACCCGATCCGTGACCTCTTCGCCAGAGTCCCAGTCGCGGTTGGGCGGCACCGACCCTCCGGCAATGCTGACGTCGGTGCCCGGGCCGCAGTCGTTCGAGTGGTTGCGGCGCTTTGCGGCCGTCGCGGCGCCCATGGGGCCACGCTCCAAGCCCTTTAGCCAGAACGCGCTCCGGCCTGACGAGTCAGGGCTAGCCAGTGTCGCGAGCACCATCGTGTACAGTCAGGCCGCCGGCTCCAACGTGCTCGACGTCGACGGCAACCGCTATGTGGATCTCGCGGCGGGGTTCGGGTCGCTCTTGCTCGGGCACCGCCCCGGTAGCGTATGTGAAGCTCTGGAACGGCAGTCGCAGCGTCTGGTCCAGTCACTCGGAGACGTGCACCCGAGCGACGTAAAAATCCGCCTGTTGGAGCGCCTGGCAGAGCGTGTGGGACGCGGCTCTGGTCAAGCCATTCTGGGTCAATCGGGGGCGGATGCGGTGAGCGCGGCGCTCAAGACCGCGTTGCTCTATACCGGCAAGCCCGGTGTCGTCGCGTTTTCCGGGGCCTATCACGGCCTGTCTTATGGGCCTCTGGCTTTGTGTGGCTTGCGCGAGAGTTACCGGGCGCCGTTCGCCGCGCAGCTCAACCCGTGCGTGCGGTTTGTCGACTATCCCTGTGATGAGCCAGCGCTCCCGCTGGCGCTCGCCGCGGTGGAAGCGGAGCTCGCGCGCGGTGATGTGGGAGCGCTGGTGCTCGAGCCCATCTTGGGCCGAGCGGGTTGTAGGGTGCCGCCGGCTCGGTTTGCGGTCGAGCTGACAGAGTTGTGTCGTGAGCACGGCAGCCTGCTCATCGCCGACGAGATCTGGACCGGCCTCGGGCGCTCCGGTGAGTGGCTCTTTTCGCAAGCGCAGGGGGCAGAGCCTGACATCGTGTGTCTCGGCAAGGGCCTGGGCGGGGGTCTGCCGATCAGCGCCTGCGTGGGCCAGCCCCACGTCATGGCGGCCTGGTCGCAGGCCGACGAGGTCGTGCACACGAGCACCTTCGCAGGGGCTCCGCTGGCATGTGCCACGGCGCTCGCCACGCTGGCGGAGATCGAGCAGCAGGGCCTGGTGTCGCGCGCGCGGGAGCTGGGGGCCGAGCTCGCGGCAGCTTTGCGTGCTAACCTCTCTCGATCCGTCGGGTCGGCTCGGGGAGAGGTGCGCGGGGCGGGTCTGATGCTGGCGGTCGAGCTCGACTTGCCCGCGGGTGCTGCGCTCGAGCTAGCGCGCCGCCTGCTGGGGCGAGGTTACATCGTCTCATTGGGCGGGGGGCGGCGTGAAAGCATCGTGCTCACACCGGCGCTCGACATTTCCGAGGCCCTTCTCGACGGGTTCGTGGCGGCCTTCGCCCTTACGTTGCGCGCGGTGGCGGCGTGAGCGGCTCGGCCCAGAGCGGCGACGCCCGTCACCACGCGGTGGAGGAGAGCGAGCTCTTGCACGGCCGCGTGCGGAGCTTCGCGGGGGCCAGCATGCGGGGCCTTGCCGCGAGTGACAGCTTCGAGCAACTGGCGCTCGACATCGCTCGCTACCAAGCCCAACATAACCCAGTGTTGGCACGGCTGGCACGCCATCACGGCTCGGCGCTCACGTCCCTCGACGACGTACCGGCGGTCCCCGCAGGGGCCTTCCGAATGGGGCGCGTGTCTGCTCATGACGCCTCGCAGGATGTCGCGCGCTTTCACACCAGCGGGACGACAGGCGGCGCCGGCGTGCATGCGTTTCGCACCCTCGAGACGTATCGAGAGTTGTGCGTGACTTGGGGACGGCGCGCGCTCCTGTCCGGCCTTCCCGGCTCGGCTCGCGTGACGGTGCTCGGGCTGGCCTTGCCGTTCGAGCCCGAGCGCCGCTCCTCGCTCGGTTACATGATGCAGCAGTTCATGTGCGGTTTCGACGGCCGGGCGCTGTGGGGCGAGGGCCCGTTTGATGCGCATGAGCCAGGGCGCTGGCTGCTCGGTCCGGGCGGCGTGGACCTGCCAGCGCTCCGGCGCGGCAGCCAGCAGGCAGAAGCAAGGGCTGAGCCGCTCTTGCTACTGGCCACGTCATTTGCATTGGCCTGGCTGCTCGAGGCGCTGCGCAATGCTCCCCTACGGCTGCCTCCGGGCAGCCGCATCCTGCAGACGGGTGGCTTCAAGGGCCACGTGCGCACGCTGGATGACGCGGCGCTGGTCGGTGGCATCGGCGCGGCGCTCGGTGTGGAGCCGCCCAACATCATCGGTGAGTACGGCATGACCGAGCTCTCGAGTCAGCTCTACGACAGCGGCTTTGGTCAGGGTGAGGGTGGGGACAGCGTATTTGTCGAGCCGCCATGGCTGCGCGTCGTGCCCGTCGATCCGATCCACCTGCGTCCTGTGCCCGCAGGCGAGATCGGTATGGCGCGCTTTACCGATCTTGCCAATGTCGATTCAGCGCTCAACGTGCTCACGCAAGACCAAGTGCGTCGCGTGCCTGGCGGCTTGGTCCTCTTGGGGCGCCCGGCGGGGGCACGTCTGCGCGGCTGCTCGCTGGCCGTGGATGAGCTGGCTGGTGAGACAACCCGTCTCACTAGCATGAAGGAAGCAGCGCGCGGATGAGCGCGGCGGCGGCCAGCGCCGCGGAGCGAATCGGGCGTTTGCTGGACGCGATGCGCCGGCTCGTGGAGCCAAGCTCGCTTCAGCGTCGCGAGCTGTGCGCTCGGCTGGCCGCCACGACGGGGCTATCAGCGGCAGGAGTAGAGCTCGGCATCGATAATTGTCTCGAGCTCACGCCGAGCGCAGCTGAGCTCGCGGCCTTGGTGGCGAGCGTGCCCGCCGCGCCGCGCGGGCACGTCATCTTGCCGTCCAACGTCTTCGCGGCGGCGCACCGCGCGCTGGCGCTGGCGCTGGCAGCGTCCCCGCGTGTCTTCGTCAAGCCCTCGCGTCGAGAGCCCGCTTTGATCGAGGCGCTGGCCGCAGCGGCCCCGGAGCTTTTCACCCGCGTCGATCGGCTCGAGGTCGAAGCGGGCGATCACGTGTGGGCGTACGGCAGTGACGCCACCCTCGGCGAGCTCCGGCGCGAGCTGCCGAGGGGCGCCGTCTTGCACGCGCACGGCGCTGGGTTTGGGGTCGCCCTCGTCGACCTCGGCAGGGGAGCGCAAGCGGGCCCGACGGACACGTCGCTACACGGCGCTGCGCGGGCCATTGCTCGGGATACGGTGTGCTTCGACCAGAGGGGTTGCCTCAGCCCGCGTTTCGTCCTCGTGCTCGGCGATGCGCAACGCATCTCGAGATTTGCCGAGCTCTTGGCTCAGGCCCTAGCCGACGCCGAACGCTCGACAGCTTGCGGGCGTTTTGAGCCCGCCGAGCACGCGCAGATCACCTGGTACCGCGAATGTGCCGCTTGCTTTGGCAGCGTGCTTCCGGCGGGGCAGGGCGGCGTCTGCCTCCGCTTGGAGCCTGCTGTGCCCGCTCGCTTCAGTGCGAGCTTGCTCGCCGATGCTCTGCCGTCGGGTCGCCATCTGGAGGTATTGGCTCTCGATCGGCTGGAGCCCGTGCTGTCGGCGCTCGAGCCGTGGCTGACGACCGTGGGCTGCGCGGACCCACGGCTCGAGCAACGCGCCCGGCAGCTCTTGGCCAGGGCCAGGATCGCGCGGCTCGGGCACATGCAGGCGCCGCCTTTCGATGGCCCAGTCGACCTCAGGTCGGATGCTGCTGGCGAAATTATCGGCCTTTAGCGCTGCGCGACGCCGAGTGGGAGTGGGGCTGTCGCCCAATGGGCGGGCACGGGCAGGTCAGGCGCAAGATGCTCGCGACCTCGCGCAGCGCTGGCGCGAGTGGCGTCTGCTTGCGCCAAACCAATGCGATGGTCCGATGCGCTTTCGCCGACGCGAGCGGGCGGATGCGGAGGCGTGCTCGCTTCGTTTCGGCTGCGACGGACAGCGCTGGCAAGAGCGTGACGCCAGCGCCGCCGACGACCATTTGGATGAGCGTGGTAAGGCTCGTCGCCCGAAACTCTCCTTCGCGCGCGCGTAGCGTCGAGCAGACCTCGAGCGCCTGATCCCGGAAGCAGTGCCCGTCGTCGAGGAGAAGGACCTCCACGTCGCGAAGGTCGGACGCTTGCACAGCGGAGCTGGCTCTGCCGAGCGGGTGTTCGGGGCGCACCGCCAGGACAAAGGGATCGGTCGCAATGACCTCCCGCTCCAAGTCGCCGACGCCGGCCTGTCGCGAAGGGCCTGAGGCTCGAAGGCGCCGACCCGAGAACGCTTTGAGCCACTGTTCAGAAGCGCGCTTGCAACCACACGTAGAGCTTGTCGTCGGCACGTACGTCGTCCTTGAGCTGACGGTACTCGTAGTTTAATAGCAGGCGCAGCGTCTCCTCGGGTAAGCCGTAGTAAGCTCCGAACGTCCAGCGCTTGTACTCGTCGCCGAGCACATCGTAACGGGCGATGGGGCCGACGCGCCACGGGGTCTTGCCAACGAGGTTCACGTAGTAGCCGTGGCTGGCGCTCACCTCGCCGGTCTCTTCCGTGTCCCAACTGAGCACGAACTCCGTGCTGACGAAGAACCACGAATGATCGATCTCGACGTCCGACCCCATGCGCTTGAACTCAGTCAGAAAGTCGTCCGCTGGATCGTCCGGGTCGACGCCTTCGTCGATCTGATCGCCCCAGGCGCCGGAAAGCCCAATACGGAGCACGAAGTCACCCGGATCGTTCTTGTAGCGTAGGCCAAGTCGGCCCCACAGGTTCTTCATCTTAGTGTCGTCGGCTTGCCGATTCATGCCGGAGCCGTTGACCAACGTGATGCCGTCCTCGATGCGGAAGCCGTCGCCGAGCTTCAGGTTACCGACCCAGCCGATGCCGACGTCGCGCAATGTTACTCCGCCGCGGGACAAGCTGTCCGAAAGCTCCGTGCGATTCACCGCGTACAGTTTGCTCGATGATTCGACGTTTTCGTAGCCAAACTGCGGCTTCTGCTGGCCCACCCGGAGTGAGTGACGTGGAACGAACTTGAACGCCAGATAGGCATCCCGGAGTATGCCGGTGACTTCTGGGGCGCGGGGATCGATTTCGACGTCGTATGCGAGCCACGGTAGCACCTCGCCTTTGAACATGATGCGGGCGCGCTGAACACGAAAGTCGCCATAGTCGACGTTCGGGTCCACACCCGTGGCAAAGGCGTGCCGGTAATGGACTTGGATGTAACCCGAAACCTTCGGCGGCTTCAGCGTCCACCGAGTGGGGTCCCCGTCAGCCGGGCCATTTTGCTCAGTGGGGAGGACCTCCGTGTCACGTGTCACGTTGGCATCCAGCGCTGGGGCTTCGCCCGCCGCTGGCGCTGTGGGTTCGACTGGGGCCGGCGTTTGCGCATCGGCGATCGCTGGCCAGTGCACGGGCAGCAGACCGAGGAGCAGGGCTAGGACTCGCAGGCTGTAGCAGTGGCGGTTGCGGTGCGAGGTGTGGAGCGGTGTTCGCCTACCTTGGGCCATCATGGGCAAAGTCATCGCCCTGAGTGGTACAGCTCCTCGCTCAGGGCTCAGCTTTTTTGGGGTCATTTCGCTGCAGCACCGGCTCGGGGCTGGATAGTACCCCGGGCGCAGAACCAAAAGGTCATCCGCCGAGCCGGCGCCGCGCCTAAGCCGAGGCTTGGTCGTCTTCCAGCACCGAGCCGTGGCACTGCTTGAACTTCTTGCCGGAGCCGCAGGGGCAGGGATCGTTGCGACCGATTTTGGGGGCGGCGCGCGTGACCGGTGGCGGCCGGTTTGCTGCGTCTTCCCGCAGCTCGTCGAGCGAAGGGCCGCCCGTGGGGGGCGGGACCACGCCGTCTTCACCGGGGTGCCGGGCCACCGCGGCCTCGAGCTCTGCCTGATGCCGTTCTTCGGCTTCGGCCTCGAGTGTTTCGATGGCGCGGCTACCTTCGGGTTTGAACTCCATCAGCTTGACCAGCACACTGGAGGAGACGTTGGCCATCATGTTCAAGAACATGTCATAGCCTTCCTTCTTGTACTCGTTCTTCGGGTCGCGCTGGCCGTACCCGCGCAGGCCAATACCGTCGCGCAGGTGTTCCATGCTGGTCAGGTGATCGACCCACTCCTTGTCGATTTCCTGCAGGAAGAAGTGGCGGAAGAAGCGCATCGTGTTGGCGACGCCAAAGCGCTTTTCCTTCTCCAGGTAGACAGCCATGCCCTGGTCGAAGACGGAACGCGCCAGCATCTCGACGTCACCCAGCTCTTCGATCTTCTTGTCGAGGGGGCGCTTGAAGTGCTCGCGAAAGCCCTTCTGGATCTCGCCCCAGTCCCAGTCCTCGGGAGGTTTGTTCTGAGGGCAGCTTTCTTCCACCATGGCGCTGAGCACTCGGTCGATGATGTCGAGCAACCGCTCGCGCTGCTCACTCAGCCCCTGTGCCACCAATTCGACCAGCTCGTCGTGGACCTCGACGGGGGGGCGCTTCTTGCGTGTGATCTCGAATTTAACGCCCCATAAGTGATAAACCTCGCGCTGCAGCGTTTCGAGGTCCACCAGCTCGGCGATCTCCTTCAGCTCTTCGCGCGTGGGCGCGCGTGGGCGGCCGTTGGCATCAGTGCGTTGTAACGGTGCGTCCGCGAACATGGCCACGAGCTGGCTCACCAGCCCCTCCACCTCTTGCCTGATCTCCGGGCGCACCGGCAACTTGCGTTTGACTCCGGTGGGCTTGCCGAGCTCATCCACCTCTTCTGGCTGATAGGTGCCGAGCAGCAGCTGTTGGCGCAAGGCATACACCGTCTTGCGCTGCGCGTTCATCACGTCGTCGTACTCGAGCAGGTTCTTGCGGATGTCGAAGTTGCGCTGCTCCACCTTGTGCTGGGCGTTCTCGACGCTCTTGGTCACCCACGGGTGCTCGATGGGCTCGTCGTCAGGCATGCCCATGCGGTCCATCAGGTTCTTCACGCGTTCACCCGTGAAGATGCGCATCAGGTCGTCTTCCAGCGACAGGTAGAAACGCGTCGAGCCCGGGTCACCCTGGCGCCCCGCGCGCCCGCGCAGCTGATTGTCGATGCGCCGCGACTCGTGCCTTTCGGTGCCGACGATGTGCAACCCGCCCGACCCCACCACCTTCTCGTGGTCGGCCTGGCACTCGATCTCGAGCTGATTCACCAGGGCGGCAAAGGCCTCTGGCTCAGCCTCTGGCAAGCGGTTCGCCTCCTTGAACTGCAAGCGCGCAATCATCTCGGGATTGCCGCCGAGCACGATGTCCGTGCCGCGCCCCGCCATGTTGGTGGAAACAGTGATGGCGTTCGAACGGCCCGCCTGAGCCACCACGTAGGCTTCGTTCTCGTGGTGCTTGGCGTTCAGCACGTTGTGCGTGACCTTCTTCTTGCCGAGGATACGGCTGATGGCCGCGCTCTTTTCCACGCTGGTGGTGCCCACCAAAACGGGCCGCCCCTCTTCGCGCCGCTGCAGGATGTCGGCGATCAGCGCCGTGAACTTCTCGCGTTCGGTCTTGTAGACGAGGTCCTCGTCGTCGATGCGCGCGATGGGGCGATTGGGTGGCATCTCCACCACGTCGAGCTTGTACGTGGAGTGGAACTCTTGAGCCTCGGTCGCCGCGGTTCCCGTCATCCCGCCCAGCTTCTTGTAGATGCGGAACAGGTTCTGGAAGGTGATGGTCGCCATGGTGCGACTCTCTTCCTGAATGAACAGGTTCTCCTTGGCTTCCACCGCCTGGTGCAGCCCGTCGCTCCAGCGCCGCCCACCGAGCACGCGCCCCGTGAACTCGTCGATGATGAGCACCCGGCCTTCAGGGCTCACCATGTAGTGGACGTCGCGCTTGTACAGCGCGTGCGCCTTGAGCAGCTGATTGAGAATGTGCAGCGATTGCACGTTGATCGGGTCATACAGGTTGCTCAGACCCATCAGCTTTTGAATGAGCTCGACGCCTTCGTCGGTCAACGTCACGCTGAACGCCTTCTCGTCCACGTTGTAGTGCTCATCCCGCCGCAGCTGCGGGATGGCTTCGTTCAACGTGCGGTATTTCTCGCTGGCGGCCTCGGCTGGGCCGCTGATGATGAGCGGCGTGCGCGCCTCATCAATCAGAATCGAGTCCACCTCGTCGACGATGGCGTAGTTGAGCGGGCGCTGCGCATAGTCGAGCGCCGAGAACTTCATGTTGTCGCGCAGGTAGTCGAAGCCGAACTCGTTGTTCTGCCCGTAACAAATGTCGGCTTTGTAGGCCAAGCGCTTCTCTTGGTCTGCCTGTTGGTTGACCACCACCCCGACGCTCATGCCGAGGAAGGTGTACAGCTTGCCCATCCACTCCGCGTCGCGGCGAGCCAGGTAGTCGTTGACCGTGACCAGGTGCACGCCCTTGCCCTCGAGCGCGTTCAAATATAGCGGCAAGGTGGCCACGAGCGTCTTGCCCTCGCCCGTCTTCATCTCCGCGATGGCGCCTCCGTGCAGCACCATGCCACCCATGAGCTGCACGTCGTAGTGCCGCATCTTGAGTACCCGCCGGCCCGCTTCGCGGCCCACCGCGAAGGCGTCGATCAGGATGTCGTCCAGCTTGGCGCCGTTGTCGAGCTGCTCTTTGAACTTGGGCGTGAAGGCCTGCAGCTCGGCGTCGCTGAGCTTCTTCATCGCCTCTTCCTTGGCGTTGATGAGAGGGACACGCGCCCGCATGCGGCGAATCGTGCGCTCGTTGGCGGTCCCGAAGAGTTTCTTGGCTACCCAGGTCAGCATGATGATGAAGCTTTTTTCGTGGTCAGAAGGGCCAACATATAGCACCGAGGCGGGTGGTGCTCGAGAATCCCTCGCGGTGCCCCCGCGCCGCCAGCGCGGACGGATGAGTGCCACGGCGGACGCCATTTACGGAGCATTTTCAACCCCGTTCGGATTCCCTTCCCAGGAGCAGCGGCCGGCGGGCTGACTTTTTGGGCTTGGTCTCGACTCGGGACGTGGCTAAAGCTCCGAATAGAGGGAAGTATGCCCATTTTTCGCGCCGCTGGCAGGAGTGACGTCGATCGCGTCGTGCGCCTGGTCGAGAGCGCTTATCGCCGTGAGAGCAGCCGGGTAGGCTGGACCACCGAAGCGGACTTGCTCGCGGGCCAGCGCACCGATCGAGCGGAGGTCGAGGCGCTGCTCGAAGAGCCCGGAGCCTGCCTGTTGCTGGCGCTGGAAGCTGACCAATTGGTGGGCTGTGTGCTGATCAAGACCCACGCACACGGCACGGCTCACATTGGGATGTTTGCCGTGAGCCCGACCCTGCAGGCGCGGGGCCTGGGCCGGGCCTTGCTCGCCGAAGCGGAGCGTGTCGCCCGGCAGGAGGGCGGCGCCGTGCGGGCAAAAATGACGGTGATCGAACAACGCTCGGAGCTGATCGCCTGGTACCGGCGGCGCGGCTACCACACGACGGGCGAGACCGAGCCGTTTCCGTACGGCAATGCGCGCTTTGGCCTGCCCTTGCGCGACGACCTACGCTTCTCCGTGTTGGAGAAGAGCCTCGTCGAGCCCTAGCCTCATGCCGGCATCGGCCCCGAGGTGGCGATCGGTGTCGTGCGGTGGAGGCCCGGCCCAACTTATTGCCGAGCGCGGGTCGGTCGTACCCCTGTCCAGGAATGATGCCGCGGGAGCAAGGTTCGGCCCCCGTTGGGCACACACGTCGCGGGTCCCGACGCTGCGCGATCTTGCTGGCCACAGCCCACCTCGCTGCAGCTTCGCCCAGCTGGGCTGCCAGCGCGGAGTCGGGCGCCAAGCCGTCGACCGATCCCGAGGCGTCGGAGGGCTTTCAAGCGGCCGCCTCGACCGGTGATGACGTGCCCAGCGCAGAGCTGCATGACATCAGCTTGGACGAGCTGCGCAGCGATGAAATCGCCGACATTCAGATTGCGACGCCGGGTGGAGATTACACGGTCACGATCCAAGCGGGCTGCTCCGGCTGACGTGTGTCATGGAATAGGCCATGTCGGACCCCTCCAGCCCAGCCGTCCCGCTGTTTCACCTCGCCTTTCCGGTCCATGACTTGGCCGCCGCACGGCGCTTTTACGGCGAGCTATTGGGCTGCCCCGAAGGCCGCAGCTCCGACACTTGGGTCGACTTCAACTTCTACGGTCACCAGCTCGTCGCGCACCTGGTCACCGAGGTGGCTCCCGCGCAGGCCGCTCATCAAGCGACCAATGCGGTCGATGGGGATGCGGTGCCGGTGCGGCACTTTGGCGCCATCTTGCCGCTCGAGACCTGGCAGGCTCTTGCCGATCGACTTCGAGGTGCAGGGATCAGCTTCATCATAGAGCCCCATGTTCGCTTCAAGGGTGAAGTGGGTGAGCAGGCCACGATGTTCTTTCTCGATCCGTCTGGCAACGCGCTCGAGCTCAAGTCCTTTCGGGATTTGACGCAGGTGTTCGCGCGCTGAGCGGGGCGGTGCGAGCGCGGGCGGACGTCGACCTTTAGTTCGAAAAGAGCGGCCTTTTTGAGCTTCATTGCGGTTGCGACAAGTGGTCTAGTGCTACAATGTAGCATATGGAACGTATTGGAGTGCGCGAGCTGCGTCAGCTGGTGGCTGCGGGTCGGCTCATCCCAGCCCGACACGAGCTGCGTAACGTACGCCCGCTCCCCAGCGATCCAGCGCGTTGCTCACTGACGGAAGAGCTTTCCGATTTGCGTGACGAGCGTTGAGAAGATCTACCTGGACCATACTTTGGATGCGATCCACCTCGCGACCGCCATGGAGCTCGGCGCTGAGCTCCATGTCCTCGTCGCCTACGATGCGCGGCTGCTGGGCGCCGCTCGTGGTGCATCGGTTCCCACACTGACGCCGGTCTGATGAGCGAAAAAAGCCTCGAGTCCAAAGCCGCCGACCGGCAGCGCTGGGCCGAGCTCGTCTTGGTGAGCCCCACAGGGAAAATCTTGGGCAAGCTGCCGCCCGTTGCCGCGGGCACACCGTGGTGGCCGGAGGTCGAGTCGGTGGTACGCGCGGTGCGACAGCACTACGACATCGACGTGACAGTGCTGCGGCTGTTGGCGGCAGATCGGCCCCGTCCTCCAGGCGGGCGCGTGACGTATTTGGCAGAGGTGGCATCCCCCGTCGAAGTGGAGGCATGTGATGTGGTGCTGGATGAACAGCCACTGCGCGCTGCCTACGCTCGCCCTGGCGGTCCCGCCGCGGAGCTGCAATGGGCTTTCGGAATCCTGGCGGCGCATGGGCTTTCGGTTGCCGGCCTCCCGGTGCAAGTGCGCACTTGGAACCTGTCGAGCCTATGGCGCATCCCACTCGAAGAGAAGGTGGTGTGGCTAAAATCCGTGCCCCGGTTTTTCGCTCACGAGGGCGAGCTATTGGCCGCCCTCGGATCCGGGCCTCACCTGCCCGTCTTGCTTGGACACGGCGCCCGGCGCATTCTGCTGCGGGAGATCCCGGGGGAAGATTTGTATGACGCGAGCCTCGCTCAACGCTGCGGGATGATTGATGTGCTGGTGGATTTGCAGCACCGCTGGTCGGAGCAGGTCCCGAAGCTGCTCGGCTTGGGGCTACCCGACTGGCGTGGGCCAGCGCTGCGGGTCGCGATCGAGAGCGCGTTCGCGCGCACCTTGCCTGAGCTCGGCCGCGCAGCGGTGGAGGTGCTCGAGAGTTTCATCGCCGGTCTCGACCACCGTTTGGCCGAGCTTGCCACCTGCGGCTTGCCAGACACTTTGGTGCACGGAGACTTTCACGCCGGGAACGTTCGCGGCGGGCCTGACCGGCTGACGCTGCTCGACTGGGCTGACGCTGGCGTTGGGCACCCGCTGCTCGATCAGGCAGCCTTTCTCGACCGCTCTCCGGAGGCCGAGCGGCCTCGGCTCGAGGCCCACTGGGAACGCAGCTGGCGTGCGGCTTTTCCTGCTTCCAATCCCAGTCGCGCCCGGGAGCTGCTCGCGCCCGTGGCTGCGGCGCGCCAGGCAGTGACGTATTGCAGGTTCCTCGACGGCATCGAGCCGAGCGAACACCCATACCACCGCGCTGACCCCGCTGAATGGTTCAATAGAACGGCTAAAATCCTGACTCAGAATGGAATGTCTTCGTCCGAAGGGGCGGAGGTATCATCGTAATTGTCGGGCGGCGGAAAGTCGCTGCCGCTCCCTCCACCGCCACCCCTCCCACCGCCATGCTGACGCGCGAGCTCAGCCTCCATGGCAGCCAGCAACGCGCGTTCCTTGTCATGCCAACGGGACTTGGACGGGTCATCGAGTGAGCGACGGCTACCCGCCATGTAGTATTCGAGGTCTTGCACCGAAGCGCCTGCGATCGGCGCGCCCTTGCTGCGCCCATACGGAGGGAACACCAAGCCGCGGTCGCCGGAGGGGGGGGCGTCACGGGCGCCGCGCGACGGCGCCGGGTCAGCGACGAGGCCTATGGAAAGCTCGCCGAGGCTCAGCTGGAAGCCATCGCCAGCGCGGACGGCGGTGCCGACGCGAACGGATTCGCTCGAGCCATCGGGGCGCCGGACGAGCACGTTAACGGGAAAGTGCTGATCGTTCACGCTCGAGCTATGGCATTTGACGGCCATGCGCGTCAAACGGAGTCGGCGAGACAACCGAAAGTAACGGGCCGAGCCCGAAGGTAGCGCGCGCCGCCTGCGTACCCTGACCTCGCCTCGTCAGACCGGGCCAACCGAGAGCTTCGCACGTCCTGCCCTGAGGAGCCGAAGAATGTCACCCTCGTCGCTGACGATGTCGGCATTGCGCTGAATGGCCAAGGCGACAACCGCGGCATCGACCACGTCCCTGGTTTGCGATTTTCCGAGCAGAGCTCCAGCCTGATGCGCGTCGAGCGCGGCGAATGAAACGACCTCGCACCCGCGAAGGAAGCGCCGCATCTGTGCCTGGCCGGGGGCGCGGCTCACTTGCGCGACGACCGGAGCGGGCACCAGCGGCGCGAGGCCCGCTTCCAGCCGAACACGGTGTTCGGCCCACACTCTGCGCTCGTTTCGATCCGCCGCGATCAGAACGCCTGCGTCGTACACGACCGGCTTCATTGTTTCGATCGCCCCCTGCGGCCGGGCCCCTTCGAGGTGCGCTGCCGTGCCATCGCGAGCTCGTCGGTCGTGAGCGCGCCGTGCTCGGCTTCCCATTCAGCGATAGCAGCGAGCCCGTCGCGAATCAGGAGGGCGCGACGCGCCGCCGTGGTCATCCACGCAGAAACGCTCAACCCGTCCGCTTCGGCAGCGTCGAGCACCTTGGCATGAACTTCGCGGTCTACGGTGATGGCAAGTTTGACGGCGGGGCTACCTCTGGGCACGAATTAAACCATACTACCATAGTAGTATGGTTGCAACGTGGAAATTTTAGGATTCAACGCTACGGAGTAAACACACACTCACTCGAGGGCGAGGGAGCTGAGCACAGAGTCTCAGCCGACGAGGGTGAGTGCATCTTTCGGAGCCACCCGCTTCAAAGTTGGCAAGACGTCGAAGTCGCGATCGACCGACACGAGCACGCTGACGCCCGCGTTCTTCATCACCGCAGCGTGCAGCGCGTCACGGGCGCCAAGAGTCGAATGCGTCTCCAGAAACCGACACGCCTCGAGCACGTCTTCTTGGCTCACCGGTAAGACGGCAGCAACCAGACCTGCTGCCGCGCGCACGGCGCTTGCCCCATCCCGTACGCTGACGCGACGCGACCGAACATGCAGGATTTCTTGAAGGACCTCGCTGCTCGTGATGCCGTCCAACTGGCCCTGGCCAACGGCCTCGAGCACGGCGCGAGAGGGCTCACGGTGTGGCCCATCGCCGCCGATCGCGTACAGGAAGATATTCGCATCAAGGAATATCCGAGCCACGGCGCTCCTCGATTTCCTGTTTGAGAACCGCCCAGTCGGGAAGAGGAGTACTTGGGAGGCTGAGAAAGCTCTCGGCGGCGCGAGCTCTCCGGGTGCCGTCGGCGCTGCCGAGATACTGTGCCCGAGCTGCTTCTCGCATCATGTCCGCGACGGAAGAACCTCTGCTTTTAGCGAGCCTTTCCAGTGCCGCAAATTCCTGCGGCTCCATGAGCACCTGAACGCGCTTGGTCTTCGCCATCGGTAGTAGTATGCACATGCACATGAGTATGTCAACGGACGGCGTTTAAGGGTTGAATCGTGAAAAGGATGCCAGGGCGAGCCGCCCGCGGGCTGACGTCCGGTGCGGGCGACGACGCTCGGGAGAAACGAGCGCGCCGCAAGCGAGCTAGCGCAGCGCTTCGGCAGCGGGCGGATACAAGGCGAGCAGTGCCTCGCGCAGTGCCGAGGGGGAGAGCTTGCGGCGGGGACGCTTTTCCCCGTCCCAGGCGAGCGCTGGCTCCATTGTCGAGAACGCGCGCATCGGGTGCACGGCGCGGCTCGTCAGGTCAGAACAACGGCGCCAGCGCCTCGTACCACTTGTCGGCCATTTTCTGGGAGCCCGTGGTGTTTGTTGGATGCACGCCGTCGCGGTTGTCCTGGGTGGCGTCGAAGCCGGTGTATTGATCCACGACGCGGATGGGTGAGGCCGTGGTGGTGTTTTCCGCAGCCCAGGCCAAAATGCGGGTGTTTAGCGCCGGAATGGCGGTCGCGCAATTCGCGCAGGTGCAGCCGGTGCACGTAGCGTTGGTGACGTTCATGGGAATGATCTGCGAAACCAGGATCACCACGTTCGGGTTGCTACCGCGCAGCGCGCCGACGACGGCCGAGTAGGCGTTCACGATCGTGTCGGCCGGGATGCCGTTCCAGACGTCGTTGGTGCCGAAATGCATCAGCGCCACATCTGCTGGCGACTGCATGAAGCGCCCGGCCAGGTCCGCCAGGGTGGGGCAGGCGGGGTTGCAGGTTCGGTTGGCGGTGACGCTGGCGGCGACCTCTGTGACCAGTGCCGAGCCGTACCCTTCATTGTCCTGGTCGTAGCCCGCTGGCGTGCAGCCGCTGTCGCTCGTGTGGCTGCCGACGAGGTCGAAGCGGCCCGCGAAGTCTTGGCTGAGCCGCTGCCACAAGAGCGCCCGCCAACAGGTGGACTGGGTGATCGAGTCTCCAACCGCCACGATGCGAACCTGCTCGAGCCCGAGAGAAACGCTGCCCGTGGCGCCGCCGCCCTCGCCACCGACGCCGGGCGGGTTTTCGCCCGTCCCCGGTTGCCCGCCCGAGCCCGCAGCGCTCTGTTCGCCGGGCGAGCCCGCCACTCCTGTGGGAGCGTTGTAGTAGTCGCCGGACCCTTCACTACAGGCCAGCATGAAATGGCTTGCCAGTGCGATGGCCGCGGCGGGTGCAAGTCGGGAGAGAAGTACAGCGCTGTGCATGAGGTCCCTATTGTCTCGAGGTAAGCCCGCGCGTCAATGTTGCTCTCGCCCGTTACGTATTCCAGCCCGGCAGTTCCAGGTACCCCGCGAAATTCCGGGAGATCCGGGGCCAAAAAAACATCATACCGCGTCCGACACGCTGCTCAGCTCGAACTCTTTGACGCGCAGCGCGGGCACGGAAATGTTGCTGGCGGCGCCTTCGCGCGGGGAGGTGCGCAGGCTCGCGGTCATGGCGTCGATGTTCTTGAGCACGCGTATCGGGCTGTCATTCCAGCGAAAGTTGCTGACCGGATGGCTGAGCTTGCCGTCCTGGATCCAGAACACGCCGTCACGCGTGAGGCCCGTCAACAGTAAGCTCCGCGGGTCGACGAAGCGAATGTACCAGAGGCTCGTGATGAGCACGCCTTGGCGCGTCGAGGCGACCAAGTCTTGTAGCGAGCCGCTACCCCCGGACATGAGCAGGTTGCTCGGCGGTGGCAGCGCCTCGCGCTGGCGCTTTTGGGCCCAGAAGCGTTCGCAAAACAGGTTCGCGACTTTACCTCGCTCGATCCAGGAGCGCGGCGCTTGTGGCAGACCCCCTTCGCCCCAGGGGGCTCCCGGCGCGATCGCGGCGCTGGGGTCGGAGTGAATGGACACCGACTCTGGGAACAGCGGTTGGCCCAGCTTGGTCTTGCCATCGGGCTCGGAGAAAAAGCTGCGCCCTTCATCGGCGCTGCGGGCGTTCATGCTGAACAGCAGCATCTGCATCAAGCTGGCCACACAAGCGGGCTCGAGGATGGTGACGTACTTGCCGGGCGCCAAGGGCTTCGGGTCGGCGGAGCGACGCGCCTTGTCGATGGCCGTCGCCGAGCAGCGCGCGTAATCGACCGCGCTCACCGCGTTGCCGACGCCCGCTGCCCAGCCCGAGCCACCGCGTTCTTTGGTGCGAGCGGTTTCGGAGAAGGCGGCCTGCGTGGTTTGGTGATGGCCGAACAGGCCGCGGCGGTTGCCAATCCAAGACGCCCTGGCGCTGGCCTCGGAGAAGCCCGCCGCCACCAGCCCTTGCTGGCGCGCCTGATTGATGCACAGACCGCTGCCCGCCACTATTTCGGCAGAGCCTCGTTCGATGAGGCTTGCGTCGTACGCGGACACGTTCGCGAAGGTCTGCGGCCCCAGGTCGGGCATGTGCTCGGGGTTGTCGGGCGCGAGCCGGGCCAGCTCCTCGGAACGTGCGACCACCTGCTTCAGGCTCTCCAGATCGAGCTGGTTGACGGTGGCTGACGCGCTCTGCGGGCCAAACGCGCTGCGCACGCTCAGCGTGTGATCGGAATGAGTGCCACTCGTCGAGGGAGAATTGCGGGCAAAACGCAGGTGTGTGGTGTGCGAAGCCTCGAGAGTCACCTGCACGTCATCCGCGCGGCTCAGCCCGAGCACCTGCGCAATCAGCTCTTGCCCTTGCTCTTTGCTTAGCATGTCTCTGCCCATCGCTTGGCGGAGGTGCCAAAGTTCCCGGCGCGGAGCGCCGCCCAATAAAAAACACACACCGCGAGCACACGTATGGCTGTGGGTTGCCGTGCCCGGCCCCCACCCGTTGCGGGCCGGGTGCGGCAACGTGACACTACACTCGCCTCGCTGTATTGAGCACGTTGATTTGCCTGAAACGGGCTGGCGAGCAGCCGTGGCTGACCGCATTGGATTGGCTGGGTTGCCCCTTGCCGTCGAAGAAGGAGCCGCCCACGTAGTACTCGGATTCACCGCAAATGGCGTCGCAAGCCGCCCAGAACTCGGGAGTGCTGGCTTGGTAGGCCACGTCCTTGAGCAGGCCCGTGATGCGGCCGGCCTTGATCTGCCAGGCGGTTTGCCCGCCAAATTGAAAGTTGTAACGCTGATGGTCGATGCTGTAGCTGCCTCGGCCCTTGATCAAGATGGCGTCGTCGCTGCTGGAGATCAGCTGCTCGAGCGACAAGGGGGCCTTACCGGGCAGCAGGTTCACGTTGGGCATGCGCTGAAAGGGCACGTCTTTCCAGCTTTGCGCATACGAGCAAGCCTGCCCGCGCGGCGCTCCGATCCAATGCGCTTGGTCTCGAGTGAGCTGATAGTTTACGAACTTTCCGCGCTCGATGAGCGGCCAAGCCACGCTCTTCTGGCCGTCGTCGTCGTAACCGGAGGTGGCCAGCGAGCCCGGCGCCGTCTTCTCCGCCACCACATTTACGAGCTCGCTACCGAGCTGGAAGCTCTTCAGCTTGTCCGGGGTGAGGAAGCTGGTGCCCGCGTAATCAGCCTCCATGCCCAGCGCGCGGTCGAGCTCGGTGGAGTGGCCGATCGATTCGTGAATGGTCAGCCACAGGTGTGTGGGGTGCAGGATCAGGTCGCGTTTGCCCGGCTCTACCGACGGCGCGCTGTGCTTTGCTCGAGCGTCGCTGGCCGCCTGCCTGACGTCGTCATCCCACGGGTAGTCTTCGACGTACTCGTAACCCATGGCACGGGGGTCGCTGTACGAGTTACGGGTCTCGAAGCTGCCGCGCTTCGGGTCGACCGAGGTCACCGTAAAGCTCGGATTCATGCGCTGCAGGGTCTGCTCGATCAAGGAGCCTTCGCTGGACGCGAAAAATTTGTGCTCGCGCACGCAGGCCAGCTGCGAATCGACGAAGCTGACCCCCGGTTGCTGCATGCCGAGCGCGTTGATGGATAAAAGCCGGTCGAGCTTTTCCTCTAGTGACACGGCGAAGGCGTCGCGCCGCACGGGTGTGGTGTAGACGGCGATGTGCGTTTCACCCGGGGCGAGTTGGACCGGCTGCTCTTGTAACACGGAATTCGCCTTCGCCAGAGCCACCGCCTGACGTGCCACTCGGACCACCTCCGCCTCGTCGAGCATTGAGCTGGCGGCGAAGCCCCAGGTGCCATTTGCGATCACTCTCACCCCGAAGCCACGGCTGGTGTCATCCGTGATGGAGACCACCCGCGCCTCGCGCGTGCGCAGCGACTGGGTGCGGTAGTCCGCGATGCGCACGTCCACGTAGCTCGCCCCCGCGCTGCGCGCGGCCTCGATGCAGCGCTCCGCCAGCGCGCGAACCTTTGCATCGAAGACGGGCTCTGACGCGCCAAGAGGGGTTGGGGGTTGGGGGGTCACCCGCGCGGCCCTGCCGCACGCCGAAAGCAACTCGAGCGAGCCACTGGCCAGCGCGCCGCACAGAAGATCACGCCGTTTCATTGGAGCTCGTCCATAACGTCGTTCGTCTTCGGGCTCAACCCCTCCCCGACGCTGCTTGCGCGGGCGAGCGGGCTCTAGCATCATTCCCGGCGGTGGAGCCCGTCGAGAGTAGCCTGACCCTCGACGCGGAGGACCTCGAACGCGCCTCTGCCGAGATGCCCGAAAACCTTCGGGTCCGCCGTTTCATGCGCTTCTACGGGCTCGCCGCGATTCTGTACCCGCTCAGTTTCGCTTGGCAGGCAGATAGCTTCTTGGGCGTGCATCTAATCCCGGCCGGTATCGGGCTCGGCATCATCGCATATGCACAGCTCCGCCGCCCGGGGGCGGGGGCCCGGATGATCGCTGCCATGCGCGACGGCGAGCGCCACTTCAGCTACCGCTTCGACGAGCACGGCCTGCGTATCAAGACCGCAGCCTTGGACAGCTCGTTTTCGTACAGCATGCTGCACCGCTACGTCGACGCTGAGAGTGCCTTCTTGCTCTATACGCAAGAGCGCATCGCTCAGATCATTCCCAAGCGGGCCTTCGACGCCGGGCAAATCGAACGCATCCGGCACTGGCTCGGCACAAGCGTGAGGCCCCGGCCTCGCACCAATAGCTTGACGCGTATGGTGCTGGTCTGGGTGGCGTTGATTGTTCTGTTCCTTGCAGCCTGGCAGTGGTTCGTGCCGGGTGTGTCCCGCTGAGCCAAGCGTCGCTCGGTTTTCGAGCGCGACCCGGATCTCGAGGCTGCTCGGTCTGGGTCAGGCTTTTACACGGCGGCGGCATTTGTGCCGTGACACGATGGAATCGTGCGCGATTTCAACTGGCGAGGTATCGCGAAACAGGACACGCTGTGCACGTGCGAAGCTGTGGCAGGTCGATATCGTTGGCAACGCTCCGCTGCCCTCGCCGGTTGCGGCGGCATTGCGGATACGGCTGTCGGTGCGCCACCCGAGCCTCCGGTGTTCACGCCGGGGCCGTCCCGAAGCCCGGCAGGTCGTCAGGGCACGCCGCCTCGCGAGGTGCCGCCGAGCGCTGGCCCGATGGGGATGCCGACGGAGGCCCCGCCCACCGAGGACCCGCCTGAGATCGACAGATGGCGATCGTCATCACCGCAAGGCACGCTCGAGCGGTTCTGCGGATCGTGTCATGGCGCCCAGGCCATCCGTGAGGGCAACGTGCAGGGCGGCTTCGATTCGGTCACCGATATCGATCGCATGGTCACGCTGGGATTGGTCGTACCGCTCAGCTCGGCGGACTCACCGCTGATCCAGGTGATGCGGAACGGCAGCATGCCACCTCCCGGGGTCGAGCCTCGCGTGACGGACCGCGACATTCAAATTGTCGCTCAGTTCATCGACAACCCGCTCTTTTGGGAATTGCCAGCCCCTGCGGAGGACGCCGGCCTGCCCAACGTGCCAGCCGACGCGGGCGCGGACGGGGGCTGAGCTACCGGCCCGGAGACAGCGTCAGCTCGTCGACGACGGCGTATTTCCCGTTCCTATTTCGCAGCACACCAGTGCCAAAGTTGGTGACGAACGTGATCATGGGTGCGTGGGTGCCAACGCGCACCGTGCCGAAGGAGATACACACTAGAGCGGGGTCGAACGCCGGGACGACGGGGCCCAAGAGCTCCCCGAGGCCCTCTGCACGCGCCCACACCGCCAGCCCGTCGACATTGAACCACGGCCGGCTGGGCTCGTTGAAGCGACCCACCAACTCCGGTGTTGCACGGCGCTCAAAACACGTTGCCGTGAGCTGTGCCAGCTCACTATCGGCGAATACCCACCGCTGCACGTCACCCGGAAGGTCGATCCATGTCTTCACGTCCGAGTGCTGCATGGTTTCGGCGGCAGCGAAGTCTGCAAACTTGGCTTGCCAAGCACCAAAGTAGGGCAAGTGCGCGAGGTGTTGTTTTGCCTCGTCGTGAGGAAGAGTTGCGCCCAGCGTAGCCCGCTCCACCTTGACCGAATTGGTGGGTGGCGTTGCCCACTCTGCGGCTGGACACTCTGCTCGCTTGCTGACCAGGAACGTGTTGCCCACCCTGAAGATCTCGTTGGCCAGCTCATCATCGGGCAGCTCATCCCAGTTGCCAACGAGGGGCGCGGCCCAAGCCAGTAGCGCGGGCTCAGCCTGCGTACCGCTCGCCATGCACTTGTCGGGTGACGCTCCGAACATGGCGTAGTCTGCGACCATCAAGTCTCTTGCGGAGAGCGGTAGCGACCCCGGGTCTACGGAGACGTCCGCCACAAAGCTGTCATCGCGATCGTCCCGGCGAGAAACCACCCTGCGAGCGCCCACCGTTCGAATGCCTAGTGCGCGTGGGCCATCCCCTTTGCTGATGACCACGTTGCCGTACAGCACCCCGAACAGCTCGAGTGGGGCATCCTCGGTCTGTGCCGTCGGGCTGCCAGCCCCGTCCTTGTCGTTGCGAGAGCGCAGCCAACCACAGCCCATCAGCGCTGCGCAGATCAGGAGTAGGAGAAGCTTGTTGGGGCTGGGACTCATCATTTCACGCTCGGAAACCACTCACGCTGGCTGTGTTGGGCGCCAAGGTGTCTTCTGTGTCGGGCGCCCGCGGCCAGAGGTTGTCACGTCTTGGCTCGAGACGCACTGCCCGGCACACTGTTGCGAAGCGTCGTCAGGCGACTGTGCCGTTTGACCACGCGCGTACCGCACAAGGCTCAGAAAGCGCTGTTTGCGGCACCTTTCGAGCACTCGTGGGGCTGGCATGGCGATTGCTCTCTTGGCTCCGCGACGCGCTCTTGCGTCGAAGGAGACATAGTCATGCGCAATAATTCACTCTTTACGTGGGTCGTCTTGGGTGCGGTCAGCTCCGCGCTCGCAGGCTGCGGAGCGAGTCGCGAGGTCGAGGTCACAGGCGAGGTGTCAGCGCCCGCCGACGTCCAAACACAAGGGGCCATCCTCGTGGAGCTTGCCGATGTGCTCGAAGCCAGCGAAGCGCCGACCAGCGTACACACGGCGACGCTCACCGCACCCGGCAAGTTCTCGGAGAAGGTCGAGCTCGAGGGCGACAAGGTGCGCATTCGCGCCATCAACGACCGTGACAACAACGGCAAGTGCAGCGCAGGTGAGCCGTGGGCCCAAGTGGAAGCCACCATCCAGGACGACGACACCGTCGCTCCGGTGACGCTCAGGCTGAGCAACGCCGCGTGCCCGAGCGCCGAGTAGGCAGGACGCTGGGGTCCGCGCGTCCGGGCCGCGCGCGGACCCCCCAATTCAGGCAAGAAAAAGCTGAGCCATTTGCCAAGTCCGCTACCACTTAGCGCTGACCGCGGGCCAGGGGGCGAAAAATGCTGAGCCGAAAATTCTCTGATTGGCACTCAAGCACCAGAACGTCGCTCTACCACCTCCTCTTGCCATGCCGAAGTCCGCAATCGTGTCTCTGTTCTCGGCCCTGTCCGTGCTTGCGCTCGGTGTCGGCTTCGGCCTGACAGCGTGCGTGGGCGTCGAGCGAGACCTGTTTGACTCGAGCTGTTGCGCCGTCTCTGCGGGCGGCGCAACAACGGTGCCCGGTGCGCAAGGCGGTCGAGAGACCTCTGGCGCTGCGGGTTCGGACGACGAGAGCGCACCCAACGCCATTCGATTCGGTAGCAGCGCCGCGGGCACGAGCGGAGCCGGCACAGGCAACGGCTCGGCCAACGCCGGTGGCGACCCGGGCAGTGCGTCGAGCGAGCTGGATGCGAGCGTGGGTTCGCTGGGCGGAGGTGGCGGCCTCGGTTTCGAGGGCGATGCGTCCGGTTCGGTGGGAGGCTCGTCGGCACAAGGGTCGTGTCCACCCGCCCCTGTGGCGCCCGGTTTGGAGCTGTGTCCGGTCGAATGCACGGGCGGGTGTCAGCCGGGCAATGTGTGCGTCATCGATTGCTCGGGTACGGCGACTTGCGATGGGGAAAGTATCGTGTGCCCTGAAGCCTACGCGTGTCGCGTCGTCTGCATTGGCACTGACGCTTGCGACACGGCGACGGTGCGCTGCCCACGAATCCACGCGTGCGAGCTCGTCTGCGACGGCCAGGATGGCTGCGGCGATCTAGACTTGGATTGTGGCGCGGGATCCTGCGCGATCGAGTGCGGCGTAAATGGCGCTGCATGCGCGGGCACGACAGTGGGTTGTGGCACAGGCTCTTGCCGGGCGGCTTGCAATGGCAGCTCCGTTCCTAGCCTGAGCCAGTGCGAGAGCGCATGCGCCTGCAGCGCGTGCCCTGGCTGAAATGCCGGGCGCGCACCATGACCCGGAGCACGCTGTCCCCGGTGCACGAATTCTGCCCAGTTTGAGCCGAGCCGGACTCAGCTTCTCGGCAATAGGCCGAGGCCGGGGCGATCGGGCAGGCGCACGCGGCCCGCGTCGTATTCCACGCCGACGAACGGATCGTTGCGGATCAAGAGCGGGCCATCCAGATCGATGTATTGCGCCAGCGGGGCGAGGTGTGCGGCGGCGGTGACGGCGATGGAGCTCTCGATCATGCAGCCCAGCATCACTTCCAGCCCGAGGGAGCGGGCCAGCGTGATCTGTTCTCGCGCGGCGTGCAGGCCACCGCTCTTACTGAGCTTGATCACGACTCCATCGACTAGGCCCTGGTGGGCGAGAATGTCGGAGCTGGTCTTGATGCTCTCGTCGGCGAAAATGGCTGGACGAGAGCGGAGCTCGCGCAGCGCGCGCAAGCCGTCGAGGTCGCCCGCGGGCAGAGGTTGCTCGACCAATTCGACCCCGTGCTCGGCCAGCAGCGGCAAGAGCTGCCGCGCTCGCGCTAGCGTCCAGCCAGCGTTGGCGTCCACGCGCAGCGGCGTGTTCGTGGCGCGGCGGATCGCGGACAGCCGCGCCTCGTCGGCATCCGTACCGAGCTTGATCTTCAGTATGAGTGCATGGCTCGCGCGCGCCTGCTCGGCCATGTGCTCGGGAGTGTCGAGGGAAATGGTGAACGAGGTCGGAGCTATACGTGTCGGATCGAGCCCGAACAGACGATATAGCGGTTGCTGCAACGCCTGCCCCCAGGCGTCATGGAGGGCAATGTCGATGGCTGCCCGCGCGGCCGTGGAGCCCAGAGGCAGCTCTTTCAAGATGTTCGCGAGCTCGGAGGGATCGCTAAAGCGCGTGAGGTCCAGGCGCTGCAAATATTGGATGATGCCGTCACGCGTCTCCCCATGATAAGGAACGGCGGCGGCCTCGCCCACACCTCCCTCCACGCGCACGAGCACATTCTCCCGCGTGTCGCTCACCCCATGGGCGATCCGGAAGGGGTGAATCAGTTGGAGGGTCAACGGCTGCCAGCTGAGCTGCATTCAGGCGACTCTAACTAGTTTTTTGAATGAATTGAGGTCGTTCGAGGACGCTGGTAGTCGCATTCCCGCCGGCGTCTACTCTAGAGCTTGCAGAACCGCCCGCAGTGGGGCGTTCGTCTCAGCGATGGCTCGCCCCAGGTGCTCCAGGTTACGCGCGAGGCGGTGAGGATCGAGGTCCAGTGGATAGGCGTGCCGCAAGAAATGCCGAAAGCGCCTGAGTTCGTCCCATTCGCGTTCGACTTCTCTGGGGAAGAGCGCTGGGCGCAACCCGGCCACGCTCAGGGCAGCATCGGCTAGCAGCGACCGGTGCCAATCTGATCCGGTGCGTGTCGGCAAACCCAGCGCCCGCTCGAGACGAACCAGTACATTTTCGAAAGCTTGGTAAGCGTGGTCGAGGGATAGGGCGACGAGCGCAGCCTCGGGTGCACCCGCGCTCGGGTCGACGGTTCGCGCGACAGCCAGTTGCGCAACGACCATTTCCCAATCGCGTTCGATCTCGGCTCGAAGCATGGCGCGGCGTGCGTCCGTCGGGCTCATAGCGGTAGGCCGTGGCTCAGGACCCGCTCCCTCAGGCTAGCTGGGGCCTCTGCCAGACGGACGGCGTGCACTTCCCGACCTGACACTTGCTCCACGCGACGGGCCAATGCCTCGTCGTCACCTTCTACCAGCAGATCAATATCGCTGCGCTCACCCGGCTGCCCCCACGCGAAGGAGCCAAACAGCCAGACACGACCGCATGGCGCTTCGCTGCGTGCCGCCTCGACGGCGCCGCGCACCGCGTCCAGCACCTGCTCCCGGAGCGCGTTCGCAACCTGCTCTTCCGCTGCCACGTCCGCGCGAATCTTTGCATCCACGCGCTCGCGCAACGCATGCAACAGTTGCTGGGTGGATTCATCCGACATCACAGCCACTCATCGAACATTTTGCCTGATTGTGGCTACAGTTCAAAGGCTCGCTGGCTGCATTCTTGTCCGGCACCCAAAAATGCCGGGATCTGCGAAGTGACAGCGGGGATTCGGGCGTGGTCGCCGGGCCGACTCGCCTGTGACGAGCGCCGGGTCTAAGTAGAAGGTTTGCTCAGCTGACCCTGGCGCGAACGCGGCCCTTGCGTGGCGGAAGCGAGCGACGACCAGCCCCTGAGTCCCAACCGCGCTCGGTCAGGGTGCGCGACAGGTTGTCGCGCAGCTCCGTGTCGATCGAGAGGCGAGCGGCTTCATTCAAATGGGGCTGCTCGATCAATGTATTGAAGGCATACAGAATGACCTGATTGAGGGTGACCGCCAAGACGCCAACGGGGGAGAGCACCAGCAACGCGGCGCCGTATGCCGCCAGTTGCCCTATGCCGTAGAGGGGGTTACTCGACACTGCGTAAGGGCCCTTCAGCTGGAGATTGACATGTCGCGGCCCCATGAACAGATCGCGGTAGTGGTACGTGTCGAGGCCAATGACCGAGGTGGCCCAGACGCTCACGGCCACACCGAGCACGACCAGCAACGCCCCCGAGGAGACCAAGGCCGTGCCGGAGGCTCCGGACGGAGCGCTCGCAGTGGCCAACAACAGCCGGACGAAAGCTAGGCGCTGGGCGAAAACCAATAGCGCGGTCGCGGCTTCGTAAATGGAAAAGCCGAGCTCACTGCCACAGCGCTCCTTCAGCCTCGGCGCAATGCCGTCGCGCGTGAAGCTCGCGAACAAGAATGCGTAACGCGCGGCCAGGGCCGTCGTGAACGCCAGCAGCGCGGCACCGGGCGTCAGGGCCGGATCGGTGCCGAGAAAAAAGGTGGTCAAAAGTACGACCGTCAACGAGACGGCAACACGCAACGGAGTGAGGTGCGTGAGGAAAATTCCGGACATGCCAGCGGCAGTCTGGGCAGTTTCAGACAACACGTGCCACGCACGTGGTAACGAGTGTTGCAGCCGTATTGGGAAGTACATAGATGCGGCTCATGCGTGCAAGCGTCACGCCATGAGCGTAACCTCATGCTTCGACGCGTGGCGTTGAAGGGGCCAGAGGGCGAGCCTCGACGCGGGCGGGAACGCAGAGGCGTCGTCTGCGTCTCGATACTTACGCTAACGCCTCGTCACCACGCCGAACGATAGGACGCTTGGTCAGTGCGCTCGTGCCCACTCGTTCGACGTGCCATCCCAACTGCCGGCGCGCCCCATTGCCTGGCCAGACCGCCACACCCCGGAGGCCAAAAGGAGTCGAGCTGAGCGTGCTGGAATCCAAGCTTCCTAGAAGCGTTCCCGCTTCAGAGTAATCCCGGGCGCTCACCATCTGCTATTGAGGCGGCCATGTCTCGCTCCGGGTTCATGATTTATGGGGCTTACGGTTACACGGGCGAGTTGATTGCTCGCCGGGCCGTGGCGCGCGGCCATCGGCCGCTATTGGCGGGGCGGCAGCGTGGGCCGCTCGAAGCGTTGGCTCGTGAGCTCGGCCTACCGAGTGTGGCGGTGGCGCTCCAGGATTCGGCGGCTCTGGTCAGCGCGCTCGAACGGGTCGAGGTCGTGTGCCACGCCGCGGGGCCTTTCGTGCACACCAGCGAGCGGATGGTCGATGCGTGTCTGACCGCCCAGACCAGCTACGTGGACATCACGGGAGAGCTGCCGGTTTTCGCGCGTATCTTCTCACTCGACGAGCCGGCTCGGCGCCGCGGCGTGGCGTTGTTGCCCGGGGTCGGCTTTGACGTGGTGCCGAGCGACTGTTTGGCTCGCTTCGTCGCGGACGCGGTGCCGGGGGCGACAGAGCTGGACATTGCCTTTGCCACGCTCGGGCGCCCCAGTGGGGGAACCACCAAGTCGTCGTTTCAGGGCCTCTTGCGCGGCACCTTCGTGCGTCGCGAGGGTGAGCTCCGGGAGATCACGCTGGGCGAGGGCGTCATCGACGTGCAGTTCTCCGACCGCAAGCGCAGCGCGCTGCCTATCCCGTGGGGTGACTTGGAAACGGCGTTCCGCACCACGCGCATCCCGAACATCACGACGTACATGGGTGTACCGTCAACGACGGCACGGCTGCTCTCCCGCGCGCTGCCGTACACGTCGCGCTTTCTGCCGCCTGTGCTGCGCGCGCTGTCGCGGCCCAAGGTACGTGGCGCCGTGCTTTCGGTCATCGACGCGTTCGTGAGCGACCCAGACGCGCGGGAGCGCGAGGCGGGGGGGTGTTTCTTATGGGCACGCGCGCGGGCGGCGGACCATCGAACGTGTGAGGCTTGGCTCGACACGGCTGACGGATACGCTTTCACCGCCCAGAGCGCCGTGCTGGCGCTCGAGCATGTGATGCAGGAGCGCCCACGTGGGGCCCTGACGCCCGCCGGGGCTTTCGGGGCAGACTTTGTGCTCGAGGTGGAGGGGAGCGTGCGCTACGAGCGGCTCCCCGCACCCTGATGCAGCGCGCGACGAGGCTGCGGTTTGACGACAAGCGCTGCGGATGATATCATGATATCAACGTGGCAGACATCCTGATCCGAAAAATATCCCCCAAGACAAAACAGCTATTGCGGCGCCGAGCGGCAAGGCGCGGTGTCAGTCTTGAAGCGGATTTGCGCGAGACTCTGGAACGGATGGCGCATGAGGAGGCATCATCTCCGGACGAGGTTGAGCCATTTGGTACCTGGCTCGTAGCGATTTCGCGCCCGGGTATTGACCTGGATGCGGCCATCGAGGTGTTGCGAGCGGCGCCGCTACGACCCACCGGTCTCGAATAAGCTCGTGATCCTGCTGGACACGAACGTCTTGTCTGAAGCCCTGAAGCCTGCGCCAGCACCCCAGGTCATTGCGTGGCTTGACGCACATTTCGCCGAGTGTGCCATATCGAGCCTAACGGTCTTCGAGCTCCGCGCGGGTCTGTCAATATTGGCGAGCGGCAAACGCAAGGATACCTTGGAGAAAGCGATCACGCGAGCGCTCCGGCGCTTCGCCGACAGGACTTACGCGTTCGACACCGCGGCAGCCCACGCCGCGGCGGTCTTGCTTGCGGATGCACGCAACGAGGGGCTCGCACTGCAACAGATTCCGACGAAGCTCGCGGACCTCCAGATCGCGGGTATCGCCAGCGCCTATGGTCTCCAGATCGCCACCCGGAACGTGACGGATTTTCGCGGGCTGGGTGTTTCGCTGCTAAACCCTTGGGCTGCCGCGCCGACGTGAGGACGGTGCCGCGCGCTAGAGCGAATCAAAGGCGCAATCGCCGATGCACCAATCGAGCGCAGGATAGGTTTCCAGCCGGTACAAATCCGGCCACTTGTGCACGCGAATGCTACCGCGCACAGAGCTATCGTAGAACGTGACACCATTCCCCAGTTCGACATTTGCATATTCCATGCCCTCGAGGTCTATCCCTCTAATGCCGGTGGTCGGTTCAAAGGCGTCCGAAGGTATCGCTGCTGAAAGCCCACCCACTACAGCACTAGTCCCCCCGGAAGTGAACCTTACGATGACGGGATGTTCGAAATCCACGTTGCCATCGGCGGTTTCGATACGCTCAGAGCCATGAATGTAAATCAGCGAGGAAAACTGGCAAGCGTGAGTGGGTGCGCCCGCACGAAGGGTCATTTCAGTGGTTTCACCTGTCTCCCAATGGGCAGGGAAGGGCCCCCTCGCCTCCAAAACCGAATGGATGCGGTCGTACACAGTTCGGGGAGTGTCTTGAATGAATCCTACGGGTACCGCATCCAGCAACACGGGGCGCTCGATGTAGGCGCAACCATCATCGGGGAAACGGCCCACTACGGGCGGCCAGCTTCGCGCCTCCGTCTCGGATAGAATGACTGGCGTCAGCTCGCCGCGCACGGACGAACCGTCGAACACGAGACGAACCCACAGCCGTCCCCGCACTTCTTGGTCAGAACCCATGCCCACGTCGAGCGAACTAGAGAAATTTTCGAGTGGGTAGATGCCGCCGCCTGGCTGCCACGTGGTCCACAACTGTCGACCGCTCGTTGGTGCAATGGCGGCCTTTGCTGTAACCCGGTGTTCGAACGACCCGGACAGCACCCCATCGGCGGTCTGAATCTGTACATTCAGGTCCAACTGGAGCTCGGGTCCACCCTCACAAGACTCCCCAGAGTCCGTTACTGCCCCGAACTCGACGTCTCGAGCCCCCAGTACGGTCACGTCGAGCGAGACGCTCGTGCTCGGCTGGAAACCGGTAATTGTATCCATCAGGAACTCGCGCCGCCAGGCTAGCGTCAGCTCATGATGGCCTTCGGCCATGGCGGCCAGTGCTGCGACCTCAGGGTCTCGCAGATCGCGTGCCTCACTCGCGCGCTCTGGGCAATATTCGATTTGTCCGCCAATCTCCGACGTTTCCCCGCCCTGAGAGAGCCCTGCCGGATCCGAGACGTCGAGTTCGTCCGCTTCCGGTTGGGCGGCGCTAGGCTCTCGAGCTCTGTTGAGGTCGCCTTCCGTGCAGGCCAGAGCTAGGTTCGCCACGAAGAGAGCAGCGCACCAATGCCAGTTCCGCATGCCTCTAGGATGCCACCTGACTCACCCAATACAAGCCCGTCTACGCGACGTCGTGGGGGGAGGCGGTGCGCGCCGGCGCACCGCGCCTAACTCGAGTCAGTTGACGTCGACGTAGAAGTCGACGCTTTCGAGGTTGGTGATGGGGCCGTTCCACATCTCGAACCCGACCGCGACGCTGAGCACGTGCGTGCCGGGTATGGTGAGCCCGCGCGTCTGCGCGTCACGGATGAAGTCCATGACATCGAATTCCATGTCGAGGGTGTCTTGCCCCTGCCTTCGCACCCAGTTGATGATCGGTTTGTTTCCGACGCTGCCGGTCCAGATGTCCCACGTCCCCGTTACGTTGGCGACGGTCACGTTCTGCATCTGCAGGCTGCCCGCGGGCTGCTGCCCGGGGGGCTCGCGGTACCACACCATCAAGAAGCCCGAGTGGTCGTTGCGGGTGGTGCCGTTGCCGACCCAAATGTCGTATGCAGCGTTGTATTCGGCGTTGGGATCGTTATCGTTCGGGCGCCAGCTCCACCCGGTGCGGAGAGTGGTGAGTGACGCTACCGTGGCGGGCAGCCCACACGGCCGCGATTGGTCGGTCGAGTATACGCCGCAGAACACCGTGGGGTAGGAGGCGGGTTCATAGTTCATGCCCTGCTCACCCTGCATGGCTTCGACCGTAAAGGAGGTTCCATTCCAGGAGAGTGACTGCGACTGGAAGCCCGGGCCCCAGCCGTTAGCCATCAGGTAGTAGTTCTGGCCGTCGCGGGTGACGTCCGCCTTGCGGTAACGATCGGTGGTTTGCCCCGCGCCACCCATCACGGCGGAGCCGAGCCCCCCAGCGGTGGCGGGAGGCGTAGTCACGGGTGTCTGTGTCGTCGGCGGCGTCTCTGTAGACGGTGGAGTCTGTGTCGTGGGCGTCTGCGTCGAAGGTGTCTGCGTCGAAGGTGTCTGCGTGGTCCCGCCGCCGTACGGCGCGATGCTCATATTGCCCTGCTGCGGGGCGCCGCGTTCGAGGTTTGATTCACCCGCGGAGCAAGCGACGAGTAACGACGCACCTGCCAACGCGGCAGCAGACCTAGAGATATGGCTTGGCTTGGATACCTTCATGACGATGCCCAAGCGTACGTTGCCGACAGGGGACGAGTCCAGGCTTTGGCGGGAAACGATCACGCTATTTTTTGCTGGGTTGAACAATTCCCTGTCCCTGGTTCGCGCGCTGTGCCGGAATCTACTCGTCGCTGACGAGTGCGATCTGGCCACTCGCAGCACGTGTCGAAACCCGCGGCATTGGTGCGGGCCGCCGCCGCCATCCCGTTCTGGCCAGGCCGCGGGCAATTCAGGGGAATTTGGGCCTCCGGCAGCCCGGTGGCCGAATGGCGCCCGACATGGTACAGTGCGGGCGAGCGCATGAAACACCTACAGCTCGGTCGAGCCCTGGATCACGCGGTGAGTTGTGCCCTGTTGTCAGGGGTGACCGCATGTGGGGGGGAGTCCGTCGAGCAAAACGTTGGAGCGCTCGAGCCGCCGTTCAGTTTTCCCGGCGATGATTCAGCGTCCGGTGCTCCTCGCCCCGAGCCAGGTATGGGTCCACAGGGGTCAGTCACGCCACTTGCGTCGGGTGAGGTGGTACCGCTGCTTTGTTTCTCGGAGGATGAGTCACGGTTTGCGCACATGAGCTTGACGGTGGAATACGACTTTGTCGCGCTGCGTGCGAGCAGTGGCGTGGTGGATTTCGACGGATCGGTCTTGGGACGGCGCGAAGTGGATTCACGCGGCACGGCCTGCATCAACGTTCTCGACCCCGTGTCGTGTCGGACCGAGCTGGATGCGGCTTGGCCCAGCTCCAACAGTGGCTGGGTGGAGTGCGGCCAGGCGGGCTGCAACAGCTACGGGGTGGTCACCAACTGGGGTGACGAGGTGCACCTGCACGAGAGCCTCGCAGCGCTCCGCGCCCTGCTCGGCGAGATTGAATCGCCACAAGAAGCCCTGATGTGGGCGGATGCCAACGGTTACACGCTGCGCTGCCAAGCCGAAACATTTTTTGGGCTGCCGCCGATGCAGCTCTCTCAGCATCTGGGAGGGTACCGGCTGAACACGCATGAGATGGTCGAGAGCTGCCCCATCAAATATCAAAACGTGGTCGTCGACATCTCGGCTGACGGCAGGCTCAGCGAAGTCGTTCGGGTGGATCACCCGGGGCTCGCCAACGGCTCGGCTTGCGTGGGGCGGCGTCCGCCGGGGCTCGTAGCAGCTGGCTCTGGCTCGGGCGAGTGTGTTTCGGGCGGCGCTTCCGACGCGGGCAGCGACGTGGGTGAGTTCTTCGCTCGAGTGGCGGCGCTCGAAGCCGCCGCGGTAGTGGCCTTTCAAGTCATCGAAGCGGAGCTCGAGCTGTTCGGCGCGCCGCTCGATCTGCGGCGTGACGCCCGAGCTGCTTGCGCGGATGAGCGACGCCATCATGAGCTCTGCGCCCAGCTCTCGCGTCGCTATGGCGCCGAGCCGGGTCACGCAATCGTGGACTCCCGCCCAGCGCGAACGTTATTCGAGTTTGCGCTGGACAATGTCGTGGAGGGTTGCGTTCGGGAGACCTTCGGGGCCGCCGTTGCCAAGTATCAAGCGGTGTCGGCGCGTGATCCGCTGGTGCGCACCCGCATGGCCAGCATCGCCGCGGACGAAACCCGTCACGCCGAGCTGTCCTGGCGCATCCAGGCCTGGCTCGAGTCGAGGCTCACCCCGGAGCAGCTGCGCGAGCTCGCGGTGAAACAGCGCGAAGCCCAGAGCGAGCTACGACGTGAGCTTCAGCTAGAGCCGTCGAGCGCCGTGCAGCGGCTGGCGGGCATGCCGGACGCGTCCCAAGCGCTTGGCATGTTGAACGTCCTCGCGGCGCAGCTTTGGGCTGACCAGGACGTCGCCGCCTGACGTGGCGCCGAGAATCCCATCGCTTCCATGGGTCCGCTCTTACCGAAAGATGTCGAAGTTGCCGAGCAGGTACCAGAGCACGATGAAGATGATGATCGTGCTGAAACACCCGCCGCCGAGCTTCTTCGCACCCCAACCCGCTGCAACACCGCGTAATAACTTGCTCACGGTGCCGAACCTAACACGACCTCGCGGGCAGGCGAGTCGCATGCCGCTGGCACGCGGGAATTTCCGCTGTTTGCAGCAGCCCGGGCTAGCGTAGCCCGCCAGCCTGCCACGCTTGTGGCGTTTATGTGGCAGTGCGCGCTGACTTTGGCGCTCCGTGCGCTGGCACGCCGTTTGCTCTCGCTACGCCGACATGCCGATACTTACCGTTCTCTTGGTCATCGTGATCGTGGGCGTACTTTTGTGGGCTCTCAACAGCTTCGTGCCCATGGACTCGAAAGTCCGCAGCATCCTGAACATCGTCGTGGTTCTGCTGCTGATTATTTGGTTGTTGCAGGTGTTTGGCCTGATCAGCGGGTTTGGGAACATTCGGGTGGGCTAGGGCATGAGGCACTAGTGGCCTCGCACCCGAAGTTCGTGCCGGGTTTCGCCCGAGGCCCCAGCAAGTGAGGGCCCCGAGCGAACCCTCGAACGCCTCATTGCGTGCTCGGCACTTCCTTTACATTGGGACAAACCCGGCGCGGACTTCGGGTTTGTCCTACTAGCGCTCGGCTAGGTACTTTTTGGGCGTTTTCCCCAGTGCCGAGCGAAACACTCGATGAAACTGAGCGTAGCTGCCGAAGCCTGCATCGAGCGCCGCGGCCAGCAGATTGCCTGCGCGCGGGTCAACCAAGGTGAGAAAGCGCTCTAGGCGCAGGCGGCTGCGGTACTGAGCCACCGACAGCCCCATCTCTGACTTGAAAGCGCGGCTCAACCCGCTCACGCTCAGCCCCAGGCGGGCTGCCAGCTCGGCGCGGCTCAAGGCATGGTCGTTTTGCAGCAAGGCGACCACCTTGGCGACGATCGCGGCGGCGGGACCCGAGGCGGCGTCCAATGGCACTCCGCACGACGGTACTGCGCAGGGGTCGCTCGCGGCCAGGGTGACTGACCGGCGCTCGGCGCGCGCCAGCTCGAGAAGGTTGGCGAGCAGGGCGCAAAAGATGACGGCTTGCGCTTGCCGCGTTTCGTCCACGGCCGCGCCGCTGATGCCGGCGTCGTTGACGAACATGCCGAGCAGGCCTCGCGCGGAGACGATGGGCGTGAGCGCGTTCCAGCCATAACCGAGCACACACGTTTTCCCCTCCACTTGGGCTGTGAGCGGCGCGCTATCCAGCAGCAGCCAGCGCCCGATGCCAGCACCGCTGCGCGCAATGGCCTCCCGATGGGCGCTCCCCATGAGGAAAGCGATTTCGCGTTCGTCCGTCGTTTCTCCGTCGCGCCCGGTGCCCCAGGTTCCCTCGAGCAGATCGGGTGACTCGGCACACATGAAGATGGCCACCCGCTCCAGCCCCAGCTCGCGCCGGGCGAGCTCGACCGCGCGCCTGAGCAGCGTGTTGAGGTCGCGGTATTGAGCGAGCTCGTCACTGGCCCGCAACACCGCGAAAGCATCGGGCGCCGCCAGGGGTGCCTGAGCCAAAGGCAAGCGCAGCCCGCCTCCCACGATCAACGGCCAGTCCACGCGCCGTGGGGCGCTGGCGCTCCGAGCTGCTAGACGCTGTTGGCCCCACGTGCGGAGCGTTTCCTGCCGTGGCGTGAGCCCCCGGGCTCCGTTCACCACGCCGTTGCCCGAGAACTCACCCTGGTCAGATTCGCTCACTCCGGCAGCGTAGCGCAAAAGCAGGCGCGGGCTTCTCACTCGGCGTGGCAGATCTCGCATTTCGTGCGCAGCGTGCACCGACCGCTACTATTGCAAGCTAATGCGCCCAGCGCCCTGTCGCGATCACGGCGCTGGTCTGGGTTCCTGGCGCGCTCGGCGCCTGGCGGTCGACACCCGATAGCGAGATCGAGCCCGAGCGTCGAGCCCCGTGATACACCGCTTCAATATCTACCAGCACCGAGCTGTACTCTCCAGGCCCATTCTGGCGCACCCAGATCTCGCCGATGCTGCCGCGCTCTGGGGCAGCGCTGATGAGCACTGACAAGCGCGTGTCGATGCGACCGTCGCGAGTGCGCGCGACGACCTCGGCTTCAAACTCCAAGGTGTCCTCGGACGCCTGGCA
>JANOIG010000104.1:0-5159 GCA_031407405.1 Deltaproteobacteria bacterium | reverse complement strand
AATGCCGACCCCAACCCCCGAAATGAAAAAAGCACTCAGGCTTGTGACCTGAGTGCTTCATTCATCTGACGATCTTGGCTCCCCGACCTGGGCTCGAACCAGGGACCTACGGATTAACAGGCTCGACTTTTACAATTTCAGGTCGTCCCAGGAAGGCCCACAACCCTATTCAGATCAACAACTTATCTCTATATTTTGTCTGGAGACGTGCCGCAGCGTTTCGGACGATCCGGCGAGAAACGGCAACGGGCGGCGCGTGATCGGATCCTAAATCGGGTCCACCTACGGATAGGTTGAAATGAATGCGGCAACGATAACGACGGCAGACACGGCGGTGCCGGCTGCACTCCGGACGACGCGAAACAAGGTAGCGCGTGCGGGCGTGATCACGGCTCGCGAGATTGATGTGGTAACCAGCAAGGCCAGGGCGAGTCGGAAGGACATCTGGCTGACCGACCCCGGTGTTCGCGGCCGAGGTCGCTTCACCATCCGCTGCACGCCGTCCGGCGCGCGGATCTGCATGTATCGCTACACGCGCTCCGATGGAACGCGCGACACCCTGCGAGTTGGCGACTACGACCCACACGGCGTGGCGGGTCTCACCCTGCACGATGCCCGAGAGAAGGCGGGCGATCTGGTGCGGTTTGCGAGTGGCGGCAACGACGTGCGCGTTTTGCTGCTGGAGCGCGAGGAGGCGAGGGCCGCCGCTGCCGAGGTTGCGCTCGCGGCGAGGCGCAATGCCTCACGCGGCAGTCTGGCCGCGATGTACCGTGTTTACGTGAGCACGTTGGAAGGGCGTGAGTCGCACTACGACACGCAGTCGGTCTTCAAGCTGCACCTCAGCGGACCCTTCCCGAAACTGGCCGCGCGTCCGGCCGGGCAGGTCACGGCGGAAGAACTGCGCGATGTGCTGGCACGGCTGATCGAGGCCGGCAAGGGGCGAACTGCCGCCAAGTTACGAGCGTTCCTCCGCGCCGCCTTCGGCATGGCGATGCGTGCGGGGTTGGACCCGACGCTGCCTGAAGCGCTGACGGCGTTCGACATCCAGGTCAACCCCGCCGACCGGCTGCCGAGCCTGGCGCAGTTCTCTAAGGCACTCGACCGTGCACTGACCCTTCCAGAGCTCCACGCGTTCTGGTGCCGCGTGGAGAACGCACCCGAAAGCCCGTCGAGGGACGCGCTGATGGCCTGCATGTACCTCGGTGGCCAGCGGCCCACCCAGCTGTTGCGCCTGACACCAAAACAAGTCGACGTGTCCGGCGCCACAGTGACCCTGTTGGATCCCAAGGGCCGGAATCGCCATGCCAATCCACGGCGGCACTTGCTGCCCATCCACGCGGACCTGATGCCGGTGATCCGTCGGCGCCTCGCCCAGACCGAGGGCGTCGATTTGCCGCTGTTCAGCACGAATGGACGTGTGCCGCTGCGCAAAGAGACGGTGGGGCTCGTGGTCACCGAAATCGCGAAGGCCATGCAGGCCGCCGGTGAACTTGAGCGCGGGCCGTTTTCGATGCGCGATCTTCGCCGGACTGCCGAAACACACATGGCAGCGCTGGGTATCTCCAGCGATGTTCGCGCGCAGATTCAGTCGCACGGGCTTGGTGGCATTCAGGCGCGCCACTATGACCGCCACGACTACATGCCCGAGAAGCGAACTGCGCTGAAGCTGTGGGCGCTGCGATTCACAGTGGCAACAAGCCCGGCGAGTGACGAGTTGGAGAGGCGGGCCATCTGACACGATGGCGTTGGTCGATCACTCCCACCTCACGGCTCGAATGTTGAGACGAGCCGGCACCCCGCGCTCTATCAACTTCTCACCAAGGTTCCGATACGGGCCCGACCTCTCGTACAAGTTGATGAGGCGCTGTAGGTCTTCACGCTGTTGAAGGCGCAGAATACGCGGCCCAGGGTGCGCCAAATAGTGCCACGCACCCGTTCTCAACAACCAATAAGTCGGTTCGTCCCGACAGAGAACGAATCGGCGCGGGAGAACGCCTGTGGCGGACCAGCGCAGAGCGACGGCAACCTCGCAGGAGAATCCTGCGAGCGGGCAGTCGTTTGCCGTGTCTGCCCCTCAGGTTTCGCTGCCGAAGGGCGGCGGGGCCATCCGCGGCATTGGCGAGAAGTTCGCTGCCAATCCGGTCACCGGTACCGGATCGATGTCGGTCCCCATCGCCACGAGCCCCGGGCGTTCGGACTTCGGGCCGCAACTGTCGCTGTCGTACGACTCCGGCGCCGGCAACGGCCCGTTCAGCTTCGGCTGGAGCCTCTCGCTGCCGTCGATCACGCGCAAGACCGACAAGGGGCTGCCGCAGTACCTGGACGCCAGCGACTCCGATGTGTTCGTCCTGTCCGGTGCCGAAGATCTGGTGCCGGTCTATCGGCAGGATCCGACGGGTTCGTGGGTGGCGAGCCATCCCGGATCCACCCGAGACCCGGACCCATTCTGGGTGCGAGACGAGCACCGTGAGCTGGTAGCCCATGAAGACCCACTCGATGGCTACCTCGTGCGTCGCTACCGACCTCGCATCGAAGGACTGTTCGCGCGCATCGAGCGGTGGTCCAAGGTGGGCACCCCAGCCGACGTGCATTGGCGCTCCATCTCGAAGGACAACATCCTCACCCTCTATGGCCGCGACGCGGACTCTCGCATTGCTGACCCGCTCGACCGCAGCCGCATCTTCTCCTGGCTGATCTGCGAGTCACGCGATGACAAGGGCAACGGCATTCGCTACATCTACAAGAAGGAGGACGGCGCTTGGCAAGCCCGGCCGGGTCAGGCCGATCCGCTTCAGCAGGCCCATCAGCTCAACCGCGGTGATGCCAACGATGAGCGCCGCACCGCCCAGCGGTATCTGCAGCGGGTGCTGTATGGCAACCGCAATCCCCTGCTGGATGCCCAGGGCCAGCGCCCCCGATACCTGAGCGATCTGCCCCATCCGCCGTCGGACACCATTGCGGACTGGCTATTCGAGGTGCGCTTCGACTACGGGGAGCTGAACGACGCCGATCCGACGGGCCAGGCGGAGCAGCCCTGGCACTACCGCCCCGACGCCTTCTCCAGCTACCGCTCGGGTTTCGAGGTGCGCACCTGCCGCCGCTGCGAGCGGGTGCTGATGCTGCATCACATCCCGGATCAGCCGCCGCAACTTGGCTACGAGGGCGTAGTTCGAAGCACTGAGTTCATCTACGACGACGAGCTCGACCCCAGTCTGGCCGCACGGCCCGTCTACAGCTTCCTGAAGCGGGTGGTGCAGACGGGGTGGAAGAATGAAGGCGGCGCCACCATACGGCGTAGCCCGCCGCCGGTGGAGTTCGAGTACACCAAACCCGTTGTACAGGACGCAATGGAAGAGGTGGATCCAGAGAGCCTTCAGAATCTACCCATCGGCGTGGACGGCTCGTCATATCGCTGGGTAGACCTGCACGGTGAAGGCATCCCCGGCGTCCTCACTGAGCAAGCCGGGGCCTGGTACTACAAGAGCAATTGGAGCCCGATCCCGATCGAGTTGTCGGATGGCAGCAACGTACTGAAGGCCAAGTTCGCCCCACTCCAGACTGTTGCCCTTAAGCCCAATGTCGCCTTGAGCGGTGGAGCAGAGTTCATGGACCTCGCTGGCGACGGTCAGCCCGACGTCGTTGTCATGGAGGGGCCCACCCCAGGCTTGTTTGAGCACGACGACGCCGAAGGCTGGCAGCCCTTCCGCCCGTTCACCTCGCGCCTGAACCGCGACTTGCGCGACCCCAACGTCAAGTTTGTCGATCTCGACGGCGATGGCCATGCTGATGTGCTGATCACCGAAAACGAAGCCTTCGTCTGGCACGCATCGCTGGCAGAAGAAGGTTTTGGCCCCGCCCGGCGCGTCGCACAAGCGCTAGATGAGGAGAAGGGCCCACGCATCGTCTTCGCCGACGGAACGCAGTCCATCTACTTGGCTGATCTCTCCGGCGACGGCCTCGGCGATATCGTCCGCATCCGCAACGGCGATGTTTGTTACTGGCCCAACCTGGGCTATGCCCGGTTTGGCTCCAAGGTGACGATGGACAACGCGCCCTGGTTCGACAACCCGGACCAGTTCGACCACAGGCGCATTCGCCTGGCCGACATCGACGGCAGCGGCACCACCGACATCATCTACCTGCACCGTGACGGCGTGCGCCTGTACTTCAATCAGTCTGGCAATGGCTGGAGTCAAGCTCAGACGCTGAAGGTGTTCCCGCGCGTCGACGACCTCGTCAGCATCGTCCCGACCGATCTGCTCGGCAACGGCACCGCATGCCTAGTCTGGTCCTCACCCTTGCCGGGCGATGCGCGGCGGCCGATGCGCTACGTCAATCTGATGGGTGGCCAGAAGCCGCATCTGCTGGTCAAGACCATCAACAACCTCGGCGCCGAAACCCGCGTCGACTATGCCCCCTCGACCAAGTTCTACCTGCAGGACAAGCGCGACGGCAAACCCTGGATCACTCGCCTGCCGTTTCCGGTGCACGTGGTCGAGCATGTCGAAACCTACGACCACATCAGCCGCAACCGCTTTGTCGCCCGCTACGCCTACCACCACGGCTACTTCGACGGTGAGGAGCGCGAGTTTCGCGGCTTCGGCATGGTCGAGCAGTGGGATACGGAGCAGTTCGCGGCCTTGGCCGGGGGCAGCGTTCCCCCAGACAACGGCGCCGCCGCATCGCACGTTCCGCCGGTCCATACAAGGACCTGGTTCCACACCGGCGCCTACTTTGGCCGCGATCACGTCTCCGACTACTTCGCCGGCCTGCTGAACGCCACCGACCAGGGCGAGTACTTCCGCGAGCCCGGGTTGACCGATGCTGAAGCCCGAGCCCTGCTGCTGCCAGATTCCGTACTGCCCCCTGGCCTGACGGTGGACGAAGAGCGCGAAGCCTGCCGCGCCCTCAAGGGCTCGATGCTGCGGCAGGAGGTCTACGCCGACGACGTCGGTCCGAACGCCACCGCCGACCAGGTCAAGCGCGCCCACGCGCCGTATTCCGTCACCGAACAGAACTTCACCATTCGCGCCTTGCAGCCCCGAGGCGACAGCCGGCATGCAGTCTTCTTTAGCCATGCGCGAGAGGCGATCAGCTATCACTACGAGCGCAACCCGGTCGATCCGCGCATTCAGCACGCGCTGACGCTGGAAGTCGAC
>JANOIG010000101.1:0-13562 GCA_031407405.1 Deltaproteobacteria bacterium | reverse complement strand
TCGGTCAACGCGTGGCAGGTGTTATCGATTTGCGCTTACCCGGTGATCGAAGTTTTGTACAGCATTTATCGCAGAAAATTCATACGAAAATCAACGCCTGGCGCGCCGGATGGCTTGCATTTGCACACGCTTGTTTATCGCCGCGTCGTGTCCAGACTGCTGAGTTGCGACGGCACCGCAACTCAGGCCAGGCCAACCAGGGACAGACGGCTGCGTGCAAGCCGGCGCACCATGTTCTAAGACGCACTCCGCATCCGATTCACAGGAACGACAGCGCCCTTCGCGACACAAGTAAGCAGCACAGGTGTTCAAATCGCGATCCATACCGTCATAGCTCGATTCGTCGCATGGCGTTCCGTACCTGACGTCGAGCTTGACTTCCTCGCAGGTCCCCACTCGATCGCAAAACTCAGAGGATTCGCACTCGCCATCGTCGGAACAAGCCGAATCGCAGGCGGAAATGGCAAGCGCCGCAACGGCAAAAACGGTGCTGAGCGCGACCGAAATGGTGTGTTTGGCCACTAGTATCCCTCGTCATGGCCGGCAGGTAGGCTCTTAGTTGCACCCATTAAAGTCTCCTCCGCCCCCGCCGACATAGAACCAACGAGTCCAGGGTGCGGACCCGCTCTGCATGCTGCCGTTGCTATAGCAAGCGGGATCATAACCTGAACCGGGCGCCGCCACCGTGAGCGGGTTATTCACCATCCAATTCCAGCTGCCATTATAGAATCGCGGCTCTCGAATATAGGCGGCGTCCCCGTATCCGAAGAGCGGAAAGCCATGACCCATGTCCGCGTCTGTCCACGATGCCGGAGTATTATCGACAACCTCTCCATACCACTTAAACGACCAGGCGCCGGTTTGGAGACAATCGAAGGTAATCCTTTGGTTCGCTGGGACATCGGTTGCCAACTGCGTTGGATCGTAGCCAATCCAACCAGAACAGGCCCACACCCACCAGTTGCCCGCATCAAGCTGCGTCGTGATCTTACATTCGTACTGAGTACCCCCGAGGGTGCTCAATGACGAGTTGTCGATCTTGGGACCGGGAACGCAAAGCATTGCGGCCATATCAAGCGCGCCGCGCCCGAGCGTTGGCAGCTTTTGCTCAGGACGGGCTGTGCACGCATTGGCGCTCATGGCCGCATTGCGCAGAGGAAAACCAAAAGTGCCGCGCGGGTCGGAGCTTCAGTAAGTAGGCACGACGCCCAGATCATGCAACAACGGCGCTACAGCCAAAGCGGATTCCGGTCGTTGCTGGAGCTTGTTGGATGCGAGCGATCGCGGTAGCGAAGGGTCGGCATGGCTGATGCCACAGAGGAGGTTCGGACGCTTCGCGTCCGCGTCGCAGACCTCGAGCGCAAGCTCGAGAGGCTCGCCGAAGCCGAAGAGCAGGTGCTCGGCGCTCGCGCCCAGGCGCAGGCGTTGCTCGACAACATCCCGCACATGGCCTGGATGAAGAACACGGGCGGCGTGTTTCTTGCCGTGAACGAGGCCTTCGCCCGCGCGTGCGGGCACCACAAGGCAGACATCCTCGGCAAGACCGATCGCGATGTCTGGCCCCTCGAGCACGCGGAACGCTACATGAACGACGACCTGCGCGTCATCGCGAGCGGCAAGCAGTTCTTCGTCGAGGAACCGATCGCGGACGGCGGCAGCGTGAAGTGGTTCGAGACGTTCAAGACGCCGATTCGCGATGCGCGCGGCTTGGTCATCGGCACGGTTGGGCTGGCGCGCGACATCACCGATCGCAAACACGCCGAGGAGCAGCGCCGTCTGCTCGAGCGGCGCATGCAGGAGACTCAGAAGCTCGAGAGCCTGGGCGTCCTCGCCGGCGGTATCGCGCACGACTTTAACAACTTGCTGGTCGGTGTGCTCTCGAACGCAGAGCTCGCCCTGGTCGAAAGCACCGAGATCCGTGCGGCAACGACCCTCCGCGAACGCCTGAGCGACGTCCGCAACGCCGCACGGCACGCGGCCGAGCTCACCAATCAGATGCTCGCCTATTCGGGCCGCGGCCACTTCGACGTACGCCCCATTTCGCTGAACGAGGTCGTGAGCGAGATGGGTCACCTACTCGGTGCCTCGATCTCCAAGAAGGCCCGCGTGACGTACGAGCTGGCGGCCAACCTGCCTGCCGTCAAGGCCGACGTGCCGCAGATCCGCCAAGTCATCATGAATCTCATCACGAACGCTTCGGATGCCCTGGAGGATAGCGTCGGCACGATCCAAGTGCGAACAGGCACGGAGCGCCTCGGCGAAATGCTGGAGAATCTGTACGGGCCGGTAACGATCGCACCCGGGCTGTACGCGTTTCTGGAAGTCATCGATGACGGGACGGGCATGAACGAAGACACCCGTGCGCGGCTGTTCGAGCCGTTTTTTACGACCAAGTTCACCGGTCGCGGGCTCGGTCTGTCGGCCGTGCAAGGCATCGTCCGCGGCCACGGTGGCGGAATCGCGCTGCGCACCGCGCTCGGCGCGGGCACGACGGTCAAGGTGCTCTTGCCGTGCACCGACGCGCCGGCGACCGCCGTCGCTCAGCCCGAACCAGACACCGTGACCACGTGGTTCCAAAAGGGCTTGGCGCTCCTGGTCGACGACGACGAGCGCGTCCGCAATGTGAACGAGCTCCTCTTGCGCAACATCGGCTTCGACGTGCTGGCCGTCGCGAACGGGCGCGACGCCATTCGCGAATTCCAACACCGCGCCGAGGAGGTGCGCGTGGTCGTCCTCGACGTCACGATGCCCGACCTCGGCGGCGACCAGGTCTTGAAGGAGCTGCGCAAGCGCCGATCCGACGTTCCCGTGCTCCTGTGCAGCGGCTACAGCGAGCAGGAAATGTCCGACCGCTTCACTCCCGAGGACCTGGCGAGCTTTCTCCAGAAGCCCTATACGCTCCAAGTCTTCCGAGCTGAGCTCGAGAAGCTCCTCACGCGCGGCCAACCTTCCCGGACCGACCGCCGCTGACAGACTGCGGAGCGTCGCGCGGGCTACGGAGCGCCGTCGAGCAAGACCAAGACCTGCTCTCGAATGCGCTCCCATACCACTCGCGCGCCCTCGGAGCTCATGTGATAACCATCGGGCATCCTGTGCGCGACCCCGTTCCGCTCGAAGTGCCCTGCATCACCGGCGGTGGAGAGCGTTACGGCGCAACTCGTGAGGGCTGCAGCCTGCATTTGCAGGCTACGAATTCGGTGCAGCTGCTGCTGCAGAGCCGCTCGATTAACGTCCACAGGCAACAGCACGATTGTACGCTGCGCCCCGCGCTTGCAGATTCGTTCGTAGAAGTTGCGCGCGCGTTGCAGGTACTCGGTGTCCCACTCCGCACTCGCAAAGGGCAGGGATGTAAGACCAAAGGTGTCGCGTTCGTGCGGATGCAGCCACAGCGCCTGGGCGTCATTCACCCCGAGATACACAAAGACCGCGACGGTATTAGGACCGATCTGAAGGTCTTCTAGCGCTTGATTCATGTCGCGATAGTCCGGGCGCGCCAGACCCGCTCCCGGCACACCCTTGCGGGTTACGTTGTACCCCCAGCGCTCGAGCTCACGAGCGATGATGAGTCCGAAAGGTTGACTGAAAGACGACGAGCCAACGAGCACCGCGTCCCCCTTGCGCGCGTTGCTGCCCGCAGGCCTGTCCTCGCCCGGGGCGGTACCCGTCACCATCAACGCCCAGCAGCAAGAAAGCAGCGGGATTACGCGCCGGGCAGCACCCCATGAGTGTCGATTGCGCGACGACGGGGCCGAGGGCACGCGTATGGAAACTAGCACTCTACCGGGAAACTACAACTTGGCGGCGGCCAGGTTGGCGAGCGCGCTGCGTTCACCTTTGGTCAGCACGATGTGACCCACCAGCGGCTCGGCATGCAGCCGATTGGCGGCGATGGTCAAGCCATTGGTGGCGGCATCTACGTACGGGTTGTCGATCTGGTAGGGATCCCCCGTCAGCACGATCTTCGTGCCTTCACCGCAGCGGGTGACGATGGTCTTTACTTCGTGAGGCGTGAGGTTTTGTGCCTCGTCCACGATCACGTATTGCTGCGGTAGGCTGCGCCCACGGATGTACGTCAGCGGCTCGACCTCGATGATTCCACTCGTCATCATTTCGTCCAGCTCCGGCAACCCGCGCCGCTTACCCCCGCTCAGCAGCAAGAACTCGAGGTTGTCGAAGATGGGCTTCATCCACGGCCCTAGCTTTTCATCGATGTCACCCGGCAAAAAACCCAGATCTCGCCCGAGCGGGATGATGGGGCGGCTGACGAGCAGGCGCGTATACGCCCCGTGCTGCACACAGCGCTTTAGCCCGGCGGCGAGGGCCAAGAGCGTCTTGCCAGTTCCGGCGACGCCCACCAAGGTCACCAGGCGCACGGAGTCGTCGAGCAGCAAATCGAGCGCAAAAGTTTGTTCACGGTTGCGCGGGCGAAGCCCCATGATGCCTTCTGCGGGTACGGCGAGGCGGCGGATCTTGTTGCCCCCGACGCAGCGCCCCAGGCCCGTCCGTTTCTCGTCGTCGCTGCTACGCAGCATCACGCACAGGTTCGGATACAGGCGCCCATCGTCGATCTCGATCTCCCCGGTGGTGAAGAAGGCGTCCAGATGCGGGTGCACGATTTCGATGACGCCGGGCTTCAAGTTGTCCGGCTGCACCGACTGGTTCTGGTAGTTCGCGGTCTTGATACCCAGGGCGTCGGCGCGAATCCTGAGGTTCGTGTCCATGGTGACGAAGACCGTCGGCCGATCGGGGTTCGCGTCACGCAGCTCGGTCGCCACCTGCAGGATGGAGTTGTCTCCGGAGGTGGGGTTGAGCGCTGAGCGCAATTCGGCGCGGCGCGTGGGTACGTATACCGCTAGCGTTCCACCGGCACCGACAGGGGCACCCGTGGCTAGCGAGCCGCCGCTTTCTTCACGCAAGGAGTCGATGAGGCGACCGACCTCACGCGCGTTTCGCCCCCGCTCGCTCGAGTCACGCTTGAAGCGATCGACCTCCTCGATCACGTAAATGGGGACGATCAGATCGTTGTCTTCGAATTTGAAGATGGCTTGAGGATCGTGAAGAAGAACGTTGGTGTCGAGAATGAAGATCTTGCGCATCTGGTCTGGCTATTCGATCCATCACTTTGGGAATTCGGGAGAGCTCAGTCGATCAACCGCCGTCCAGCCTACTCGGACTTCCGGGCACTCTCAACCGCCCGCGGCGGGGTGGCGTGGCCTCGGGTAAGTCGGTGTCTGGTCATGTCGCCTGCTACTGCTCTATGTTGGGGGCTTGGGCGGGGCCGCTTGCAATGGGGGAAAATCGTTGTTCTTGGGCTTCTGTTGGGTTGGGGCCGGCGCGGGGCGGGGGAGAGCCGCTGGCTTCCTTTTCTCTGGTGGCTGCTTCTGGGGCGCAGGCTCGGCAGCCCCGCGGCTTGCTGCCGGGCGAGCCCTGCGGAGCGCCCGCCGCGGCTCGTTCGGCCGCGCTGAAGACGGCGGCCGTTGCCGTGTAGCGGGCGCGGGATCCGTTGCGATGGCACGCGAGCGTCGACCCGCGGGGCAGCTTCTGAACCGGGCCTCTATGGCGGCGCAATCCTCACGCTCGAGCCGGTCGCGGTCGGAGAGCACACCCGGCACCATGGCATCCCAACGAAATACGAGCGCGCCTCCGAGCGCCACTGCGCCCGGATGGCCAGCTCCGATCAGCAAGCCCAGGTCGAAATCGACGCGCTCGCCCAGATGCACCTCGAGCGAGAGGCCCGCTCGCGTACCCACCGTCGTCTCGCGCGTGATGACCAACCCCTGCTCCACCAGGTCTTCGACCTCCTCACGAGTCAAGGTGCCGTCCAAGGCTGATTGGATGGCGGAATCGGTCGATACCGATTGGATACGGGTGTCGAAATTCAAGCCCGGTGACAGCTCGACCCAGGGGCTAAATGTCAGCGAATCTGCCGGCGAAAACGGCAAGCCCAGGCCCAGCACCAGCGGTACGGAGATGAAATTGAGCTGGCCGCTAAACAGCGCGGTCGGTACCCCGCCGAGGTAAAAGGCGAAGCTCGAGCCGGCGATGCCGTTTGCAAAACGCTCGGACAAAGGCACGCTGATCAGGGCAACACCGCCGGCGGAAACTCCGCGTGCGGTGGGAGAGCTGTCAGTGTCCTCGTAGGTGACGTAGTGAACGCCAAATTGAGCGCTGAGGATGCCGCTCGTCGAGCTGAAGTTCGCGTTGTAACTGGCCAGGGTAAAGCCGCCGTCGCCCGACACCGCACGTCCCAAACCGAGTACCACGCTGGAGGCTCGGCCGTCCCACGTGGAAATCGCTGGCCCGTGGGTGTTGGGGCGTGCGCTAGTGGCTCGAGTGAGCGCCAGCGTGGCCAGCACGGTGAGAGCGCCTGCCCCCCATCGAGTGCTGGAGCGCCGAGTGTTGCTGAAGTGCCGGACCGGCGAGAGCTGAGCCTCGATACACTGCGCGTACGCCACGTGCTGAGCTTGATAGATGTTGCTCCAAAAGCAATCGCGAGCTCTAGAAACCAATCCGTTCGCGAACGGGGAGCGTATCGCGATAACCTCGCTTCTGACCTTGGTAGGTGAGGAACTCGCCGAGCAAGCCGAGCGACGCGAACTGCACTCCGGTCACCGTCATCAATATGCCGAGCAGTAACAAGGGGCGGCTCCCTATCCACTCGCCGCAGAACCAAAGCACGCTCAAATACACATTGATCAGCAGGCCGCCACAACCGAGCACCAAGCCTACTAGGCCGAACAGGTGCATGGGGCTGCGCGAGTAGCGGATCAAGAACAATACGCTGACGAGGTCGAAGAAGCCTTTCAACACTCGCTCGAGGCCGTACCGAGATCTGCCAAACTGGCGACTGTGGTGCGTGACGGGGATCTCACCGATACGAAACCCCTGCGCGGAGGCGAGCGCGGGGATGAAGCGAAACAAGTCCCCGTAGATCGGAACTGTCTCGATCACGTCGCGCCGGTAGGCCTTGAACCCGCAATTCATGTCGTGCAGCTTCACGCGAGTAAGCCAGCTGACCGTTCCATTGAAAATCTTCGACAGAATACGCCGATTGAGCGGGTCTTGGCGCTTCACCTTCCAGCCGACGACGACGTCAAATCCCTCGCTGATCTTCTGGATGAAGCGCGGTAGATCGCCGGGATCGTCCTGGAGGTCTGCGTCCATCATGACGAGAACCGGCGCTCGGGAGACTTTGAAGCCGGCCTTCAGGGCCATGGCCTTGCCGAAGTTGCGGCGCAGCCTCACGCCGCGGACGCTCGCGTTTTTTTGGTGCAAGTCGAGGATGGTCTGCCAGGTGTCGTCCGTGCTGCCATCGTCGACGAAAATGAGCTCATAGGAGCCGAGCGGGCTCAGCGCTTCGTCCACACGGCGCGCCAGGTCGGGCAACGACTCTGCTTCGTTGAGCCCAGGGATGACGATCGAGACCTCCGGGACCACCAAGTCCGAAGCCAGCGGCGTAGGTAACGTCGAGCCCTGGACGGCTGACAAAGGCTGCACGATGGCGCCGACTAGCACGTGTCGGCCCATGCCGGCTACAGCCCCTGAGCCGGAAGGCCCACCGGTCGATTGGGAATGGGGTCCAGCGCCTGCCGCCGCGATACGGGGGGTGGATGAGCCAGGCACCACGTCGCGACTGCCTCTCGCTCTTTGGCGCTGAGCGCGAAAGCCTCTGCCACCCACCCCTCGAGCTCGGCTCGTTCGGGTGCCGTAATGCCAGCGTTGCGCTCAGCGAGCTTTGAACCGAGCTGTTCGAGGGCTGCGCGAGCCCGCAGCGCATCGGAGGGAAGCGCGGGCAGCGAGCGCAGATGACCGACCTTCAACTGAGGCATTCCCTGGCGGGCGTCCCGATGCAGCGTGAAATGCAGCCAGCGCACGAGGCCGGAGTTGAGCAAGCAGAGCAGCAGCGGCGCGGGCCAATCGGGGCTGGCAAAACCGGCGAGAATGGAATTTCGAAAGGCCGACCCGTCGCTATAGGCCGCGATCGGAAAGCGTGCCGTCTGGCGAATCAGGAGGGCGACCTTGCCCCACTCTGCTGGCGAGCGCAGGCGCCCTAGCAACGGCTCTGGATCGGCGAACAGCTGCGGGGAGCGGGCACGAAACTCACTGAGATCAGCCCCCTCGCGCAGGGCCACGCGGAATGGGGCAGAGGGGTGGCTCGAGCGGCGCAGGTACGCTTGATCATCTCGCGTGGTCTGAAAGCCCCGTTCGCCAAACAGCTCTGGCGGGAGGCGTGGCAAACGGCGCAGCCGTTCCAGCAGGTGCCGTTCGGTCGCGCTGAGGTCGTCGTGCGCCAAGGGCCAAGTAGCGGGGCCGGCAAGCCTGGTTTTGACATCGCGACGCGTCGAAAGCAGCGCCATCGAGGGTTGGAAGACCCCTGCGAAAACACCGTCCCCCCAATCGGGGAGCTGCGCATCCACGACACACAGCTCGTCGTGGGAGGTGCGTGTGGCTCGGTAGCCATCCAGATCCGCGACCGACGTTGGGAGGATCAATCCCAGGCGCCCGCCTCGGCGCAGCAACGTGGCGGAGCGATACACGAACAGGCCGTGCAGCGTCCGGTAACGCTTGAAGGCCGGATTGGTCGCCGCATAGTACGCCGCCAGCACAGGCTCGAGCGGCTGGGCAGCGCGCCCGACGTACGCGACCCAGGGCGGATTGCCGACCACCGCATCGAAACCTGGGTTGTCTCTGTCGAACACATTCGGAAACGTCGCCGGCCAGTGAAACACGTGCTGGGGGTGTCCGAGCTCGAGCGCGCGCTTCTCGCCGAGGGGTGAAGGTGCGGAGCCGCCGTTTCCAACCAAAGCATCCCCGGCGCGTAAGCTTTGGCGCAGGCAGGCCGCCGACTGCCCTGTTGGAAAAGCGAAAAGAGACAGCGTCAAGCGAGCGACGCTCACCGCCATTGGGTCACGGTCTACACCTTGAACTACGGTACGAGCCAAGACATGTCGGGCTTCTTCGTGCAGGCTTTGCGCGTCGCGCGAGCTGTTGCGCAGCCCCTCCTTCTGCCATGCCTTGACCAATGCCGTGGCCAGATATTGCGTCGCGGCCACGAGGAACGCACCCGCCCCCATCGCGGGATCGCAGACCCGAATCTCGAGCAGAGAGCGGCTTTGGGGCGCGGGCAAAGCGCGCACGATGGGGCCGAGCGTGCGCTCCACCAACTCGACGCAGAGCGGCCATGGCGTGTAATGCGCGCCGCTACGGCGCCGCTGCGAGCTCGGTTGTACCACCCACGCGCCCGCTGGTCGCTCTGCCGCGCGCGGATCGAAGAGCTCGGTCATGGCGTGCTCGACGTCGCGGACCGTCGCTGCTCGAGCCAGAGCTTCGCTGAATACCTCGACGCTGCGCTTGCTCAACCGCAGGTCTCGTTGCAGCTGCTTGGCGCGGACCTCGGGAGCCCAGCCGAGCACCGACGTGGGCCGGAGCCAGCCGCGGCTCCCGCGCAGACGCCGCGCAGGCGTCGATAGCCGCTCGAACCGAGCCCCGAGCAGGGCCTCGTGAAGCGCACCGAGCTGCTGCACGGGACCGTCCAGGCTGCGATTGGCGTTACGAGCCAGCTCCCTGAGCCAATCGATGAGGTGGAGCAGCGTCGACGCACTGAAAGCAAGTTTCCCGATCGTAAGGCCAGCGATGGTAGGCGCCTCCAGCCACTCGCAGGTTCGCAAGCGCTCGAGATCGGCCCAAGCTCGTGCAACCGCGCCAGCTTTCAGGTGGTCGTAGATGACCTCCAGGTCCTGGCTCGTACCCCTGCCTTCGAGCACCGCTGCATGGGCGAGCTGGACCAGTAACGACACCACGTCGGAATGCAGCGCCTTCTCCGAGCATGCGAGCTCGTTGGGCAGCTCACCCGCGAGCTCATCCAGACTGTGCGCAAGCTGGCGCTGCCAGGCGAAAGGATCGGGAACGTCAGCCGCGGGCGCTCGAGGAGTGATTGGCTTTCGACCCATCGCGTCGTCCGGGCGCGAACGCGGCAGCAGGCGAGCCTACTTGCGCTCGGTTTTGGCCTTGGGGCTGCCCAAAATCAGCACGGCGGGAATCAATCCAATGGCCACGATGAGAAATCCGACGATGGCCAGCAGGTTTACGAAACCGTTTTCCACTCGCCAGAGCCTACTCCCGGCATGCCACCCGGCAAGAAGAAAATCGGGTCGCGGACCGAGGTGTGGCAAACGCGTCCTCGCGTGGGGCTCGAGTTTCTGCCGTGCGACTCGCGTGCTGTTGGATGGTGTTTGCCCTACTGTGGTATAGGCTGTACGCGCTGCAGAGGGCCTGAAGAACATGCTGAAAGAAGTCACCACTGAGCTGGAGGATGCGATCGAGAAAGCGCAAGCCTCGCTGAAGCGGGATCTCGCGAAGCTGCGGACCGGGCGCGCTCACGCGGGCATGCTCGATGGCATCCGGGTCGACTACTATGGGCAAATGACTCCCTTGCCACAAATGGCGACTGTGGCGGTGCCGGAGCCCAGGATGTTGACCGTGAAACCTTGGGAAAAAGACCAAATCAAGAACGTGGAGAGAGCGCTACGCGAAAGCGATCTCGGTCTGAATCCTCAGGTCGATGGCCTGTTGATTCGAGTCCCAATTCCCCCACTCACCGAAGACCGGCGGCGGGATTTGGTGAAGATCGCAAAGAAAACAGCCGAGGACTGCCGGGTTTCCGTGCGCAAGGCGCGGCACGAGGCGCTCGACATGTTGGCGGAGCTCAAGAAGGAGGGGGCCGCGAGTGAAGACGATATCGAGCGCGCCAAGAAGCGGGTGGAGGAGATTGTTGGAGCCTCCGGCCAAGCCATTGACCTAGTCGTACAAAACAAGGAAAAGGAAATTCTGGCAATTTGAGGCCCGCGTTAGGGCGCAGCTTGCTGTTGGGAAGGGTGGACTGGAAGCGAATCAGAGCGGGGGTTGGGCACTCGGGTGGGCGTCAGGGTTGATAGGCGGTTGATAGGCCTTTTGGTCGGCCTGGGTGGATCGTTGATTTGTTTTTGGGGTGGCTCGTCGTGGCGCCGTTTGTGGTGGTAGACCATCTGTGGTTGTAAGCAGTGTGTCAGAGCAGCATGTAGCAGCAACGTCGCTGAAGGCGCGTGGGGTGGGGATCACCGACGTGGGCCTGCAGCGAGATCATAACGAGGACACGTTTGCGGTCCTCGCGGAGCATGATCTGTTTATCGTTGCCGACGGCATGGGTGGGCACCGGGCGGGCGACGTTGCAAGCCGCCTGGCCTCGGAATCGATCTCGGATTTTTTCCAACGCACCGCAGGGGAAGAGGTGACGTGGCCTTTCCATTTTGACTCGGCGCTATCCGAGAGCGAAAATCGCCTACTGACCGCCATCCGCCTCGCCAACCGTCAGATCTACGAGCACAGCCTCAAATCTCACGACTTGAGAGGCATGGGGACCACGGTCGTGGGCGCCCTGTTCAATCCCGACACGCGTAAAATGTATGTGGGCCACGTGGGTGACAGCCGCGCCTACATGATTCGAGATGGCCAGATCTCCCAGCTGACTCGCGATCACTCACTGGTCAACGACTACCTCAAGGTCATGCCGGACATGCCGGAGGACCAGCGCAGCGAGCTCCCGAAGAACGTCATCACCCGAGCTTTGGGCATGCAGGACAACGTAGAAGTGGACCTCTTGGCGCATGATACGCGGTTGGGCGACACGTTCGTGCTCTGTTCGGATGGGCTGAGCGGTATGATTTCGGATGCCGAGATCCTGCAGGTGGCAGGCCAGAACGGGGATTTGGCGTCCGCTTGTCAGCGCTTGGCGGCGCTGGCCAATGAACACGGGGGCGAGGACAACATCACCGCCGTGCTCGTGCGCATCGTGCAGAACGACGGCTCATCGAGCGATGGGGCCGAAAGCGAGCGGGCGACGACGACAGAGCCCGGACCCGGCATGCCATTGTGACAGTCTTGTTTTCGAGATCAATCCACCGCTGCAAGCCTAAGGTAGGGTACGGCCCGTATGTGTTCGGCTCTAGGCTTCCCTCCCCATCCAAATAAGACGGCGGGACTGTAGCACAGAGAAGTGCAGAGATCTGAGCTAGGCCGCATTAGCGGCGCAGTTGGCCCCTCAGCTTCCAGCTCTCTCGGTGGCGCAGTCCACGAGGAAGGTCGAATCTCCGAGCGCCTGTGGAACGTCTTCGCTTGGTTCCCATATGAAGATGAACAGCATCTTACTGCCATCTCGCGTTTCGCGACTGGCCTAGCATTTTCCCCAACGTAACCTGAGCTTCCGCGTCATCGGACAGCGTCGTGCACCATTCCGGTGTGACCGAGGGGCAGAGATATCGCGCACGTGGAGGCCGGAAGCTCAGGCCAAAACCCACCTCCCCCGCGGGGACGAGAACCGCCGACCAAAGTCCTGAGTCCCCCTGACCCACGAACAGCCCACTCGCGATCGGCTTGTGGGTTGATTGTTCAGAGTTTCGACGGAAATCAGGCTCGGTAACAGCAGACAACGAGATTGGCTCGTGCACCATGGCCGAACGGCTCGGAATGTTAAGCGTTCCATGGGGTGCGGAAGCTCGGTGAGCCCATAGCCGTCGACAGGCTGCTGCGCCGAAAGGCGCCGGGAGCGCCATTCACTTGGAGTTTGTCCCGTCAGTCTTTTGAACTGACGGGCGAAGCTCTGCGCAGAGGAGAAGCCAAGTCCACGCGCGATTGTCACCACAGACATGTCCGTTTCGGTCAACCGCTCTTGAGCCTCAGAAAGTCGGATCGCGGCCAGTTCGGCCGCAAAGGTAGTTCCCAACTGGGCGAGCCGACGTTGCAAAGTTCTTGTTGGCACGCCCAACTTGAGGGCTGTCTCAAGTAGATCTGACCTGACAAGGTTGGCGGAGATCTGCTGTCGCAATACTAACGTGACACGAGCACCCGACGGATCTAGTGCCGTGGCACAGTCCAATGACATCGCGCAACGGGTCAGGATTTGCTCCAACTTGCTACGTGCTGGGGCGCTCCGGCCATTCGAATCCATGATAACCTCTCCAGGAATCCAGTCCTTCGACACGATGATTGACCCCCCGCGCAAGCAACGCATTTGGGGTTAACTATTAGGCTGTTCTCATCATGGACCTCTAGCGTACTCAGTTCGGCAGGCGAGTGTTCCGTGAAGCCCCAATTCTGTCCCGCAGATCGCAGCGTTCAACCTGCCCCTTTAATCCGAAGTGCGCGCTTTTGGGGTCCTTCGAAGTTTCAGTCGCGGGCCTGGGCGGAACACCCGGGCCCGCGCACGGCTCACTGGAACGGCTGGTCTCGCCATGGTCGCTCCGGTAGGGGCGCAGGGTGGTCCGGGACCGTGCGAGGCGCCGATTGCCCGCGCACTGCGTCTCGGGTTACCGCCACGGCATCGTCAAAGCTCATTCCATTGGGGTAGAGCTGATGCTCCGGCGAAGCATGAGGCTGCAGCGTTGCACTATCGCGCTCCACTACGAGGCCTTGCTGCCCAAAAATCTTGTACAGCTTTCGACCTGGGGGAAGCTTCTCTTCGGACTCGAAGATGGCTTGCTCAGCGGGCAGTTTCCAACCAATCCCCTCGCTGGACAGAAACAGGATGG
>JANOIG010000091.1:0-6347 GCA_031407405.1 Deltaproteobacteria bacterium | reverse complement strand
GTCTTCTCGCGCATCGCGGGCGGAGCGGCGCTCAAGCTGAACATCGCCCAGTATCTGACTCCGGTCGGGATCTCGATTAAGGGGGTCGGCGTCACACCCGACGTAGAGCTCGTTCCGATGACCGCCGATACGCTCGAAATGGACCTGTTCCGTTCCGAGACTCGGCTCTCCGAGCGCGACCTGTCCAAGAGCCTGTCGAACGGTGCGGTCCGGCATGACGAGCGGCCTTGGGTGACGTTGCGCTTCAACCTGCCCGAGAGCGAGCGCCAGGAATTGCGCGAGCTCGGGACCGAAGTCGACGACTTTCGTCTGGATTTCCCGGTGCGCTTTGCTCGCGATCTGGTGGCCCAGTTGCCGCGCGTTCGGCGGCAGGACCAGCTGACCGCCGCGGGCCCATTCATCGAGAAGGTTCAGCAGTCGGAGATTGAGAAGATCACGACCGACCTGCAGAAGATCGGTGTGGATTGGACGCCAGCACCCGAGGGCACCAGCAAAGGCCCTGAGCCCGAGGATTACCTGGTCAAGGTGGCAACGGACCGTCCAGACAACCGCGTGCAGGCCGGGGAGCCCTTGTCGCTCAAGGTCGAGGTGACCAATCGCGGCACATCACCCATCTATCGAATGCGCGCCATCACCAAGAGTGACAACGGCAACTTTGATGAACGCGAGCTGGTTTTTGGTCGCATCGACCCGGGTCAGACGCGGACGGCCAAGAGCCCCTTGGGGCTGTGCACGGTCGAGCAGCGCGCCTCGGAGCCGTCGAAACCCGACAGCGAGCGCGAGTGCAAGTTGCCCGCCGATTCGGTGACTCGGCATGACGTGGTCAAGGTGCGGTTTACGGCCGAAGGCGGCGAGCCGCCACCCGACGCCGAGATCCGACCCTCGGTGGTGCAGCTCGACCAGCCCAACTTTGCCTACAGCTTTCAGGTTTTGGACAACCGCCCCGGCAATGGCGATGGGCAAATCAGCCGCGGCGAAGGCGTCTCCATCTATCTGGACGTCAAGAACGTGGGCAAAGGTCCCTCCAAGGAGACCCAGGCTCTGCTCCGAAACCTGACCGGCGACGGGTTGCTTCTGCGCGCCGGCCGCTTTGACATCTCCGACATCAAGCCCGGTGAGCGGCGAGCCGTCGTGTTCACCTTCGATGTGCTGGACGTGTTGAAAGACAACCTGGCAAAGGTCGAAATCTCGGTCGTCGATCATGATCTGCGCGTGGTTTCGAGTGAAAAGATCAGCATCCCGCTGGCCAGCACCGACCTCGTGGTGGCCGACCAGACCGATCGCGGCTGGGTGGAAGACGACGCAGCGGTCCGGGGCCAGCCGCTGGCGGCGGCGCCCGTGGTGGGCACGCTGCGCGCGGGCTCGCGCGTGACTCGAACGGGCCAGTACAAATCGTTTAGCCGCGTCAGTTTGGGCGATGGGCGAGTGGGGTATGTCGACAGCGACGACCTGGGGGAGACGAAGGACGCGGAGGCGTTCAAGTTCGACCCGATCTTGACGCGTTCTCCTCCGGTGCTCGACGTCGCGCCGGCCACGCTGGCGACGCGCTCGGACCGGGTACGTGTCGCTGGGGTCGCCCTGGACGGAGACCAGGTGCGAGACGCTTATGTGTTTGTGGGCTCGCGCAAGGTCTTTTACATGTCGAATCGCAAGGCGACCGACATCAAACGACTGCCCTTCTCCTTTGACGCCGAGCTCACCCCCGGTGTGAACATCATCACGGTCGTGGCGCGTGAAAACGAGGATGTGTTGACCGCTCAGACCCTGGTGGTGCGGCGTGACGGCCCGAACGGCGAAGCATTGGCGACGCCCAAGCGTGATACGTTCGCGGCAGACTGGGAGTTCCAGGAAGAGTGATCCCCATCCTGAGCTCGGCGATGGCTCGCGCCTTTGATCGCTACGTGAGCGATCAGTGCGGGGTGCCGAGCCTGCTCTTGATGGAGAACGCGGGGCGTGGCGCTGCACTGTCCATACACGAGCGGCTCGGGCCCGGGAGCCGTGTGCTGTGCGTGTGTGGCGTGGGCAATAACGGCGGCGATGGCCTGGTGGTGGCTCGCCAGCTTGCGTGCCGTGGGCATTCCGTCCGGGTGCTCCTAGTGGGTCTCGTGGAGCAGCTCGCGCCAGATGCGCGGGTCAATTTCGAGGCCTGGCAAGGCGTTGGGGGGGAGGTACGCCTGCTCGCGACGGGTGCCGATGCATCGGACGCGCTCGAGCCGCTGTGGCACGACCTGGACGCCGTCGTCGATGGCCTCTTCGGTACCGGGCTCAGCCGCGACCTTTCCGGGCGCTTTCGAGCGCTGATCGACAGCCTCAATGCTGCGGGTTTGCGGGTGTTTGCTCTCGACCTTCCCTCTGGGATGAACGCCGACACTGGAGCCGTCATGGGCGCGGCGGTCAGAGCCTCGGTGACCTTGACGTTTGGCCATCCGAAGCCGGGTTTGCTGACCAGCGTGGCCACGGACTTTACCGGTGAGCTGGTGCTGTGCGACCTGGGGGTCCCGCGTGAGCTCGGCCCCGCTCGCGAGCCCAGGGCCCGTTGGATTGAGCAGGAGGACGTGAGGGGCTGGCTCGTGCCACGCTCGCGTTCAACTCACAAAGGTCGCTCGGGCCGGGTTTTGATCGTGGCGGGCTCCGCGGGCAAGACCGGAGCGGCGCTCTTGGCGAGTGGCGCGGCGCTGCGGGGGGGCGCCGGCCTGGTGACGATCTGCACCTTTGCGGAGGTCGCCAAGAGTCTCGATCAGCGAGTGGTGGAGGTGATGACCCGCTGCATCGACCCCGACCGCATCGCCGCGTCGCTCGATGACGCGCTCGAGGGGGTCGACGTGGTCGTGGTGGGCCCGGGGCTGGGCCTGTCCGAGGCGGCTCGGGACGTCGTGGATCACCTCGTCTGGGCGGCGTCGTGTCCCAAGGTGCTCGACGCCGATGCGCTGACTCACCTGAGCCGCCGAGGCCACGACCTCGTTAGCGCGGCGGGCCCCTGCCTGCTCACGCCACATCCCGGTGAGCTTGCGCGTCTGCTCGGCGTCACTGCGGCGGAGGTCGAAGCCGACCGCTTCGGCGCGCTGGAGCGTGCGTGCGAGCTGACCCGGCAAACGGTGCTGCTCAAAGGGCCTCACACCTTGATCGGGGAGCCGGGAACGCCGCCGTGGGTGACGTCTGCGGGTCACCCGGTGCTGGCCAGCGGAGGCTCTGGCGACGTGCTGGCTGGCATGTGCGGTGCGCTTGCCGTCGACATGCCGCTGCTCCGCGCGGGCGCGGCCGCCTCGTTTCTGCACGGCCAAGCCGCGCAGCTCTGGGTCCGCGCGCACGCCGGCGCCGACCGAGGCCTCTTGGCGCGCGAGCTCTCCGACTTTCTGCCCGAGGCCCGGGCCCGGCTAGCGTCTACTCGACAGTAGGCGGAGTTCTGGTATGGGGTGGAGCGCATTTTCCGGGTTGCCAATTTAGGAGAAGCCCACTTGGTCGAGCTCATACTCAGCTTTTGGAACGTCATTACCCACCTGGATGTGCACCTGGCGGCATGGGCGCAATCCATGGGCGGGTGGCTGTACGTCGTGCTGTTTGTCATCATCTTTTGCGAAACGGGCTTGGTGGTGACACCGTTTCTGCCCGGTGATTCGCTGCTGTTTGCAGTGGGTGCCTTGTGCGCGCTCGACGGATCCCCGCTCGGCATTGGTGCCATCATTCCGCTGCTCATCGTGGCGGCGGTGCTGGGGGACGCGGTCAACTACGCGGTGGGCCGCAAGATCGGCCCGCGCGTGTTTCGGAGTGAGAAGTCGCTGCTATTGAACAAGAAGCACCTCGTCCGGACTCAGGTGTTCTACGAGCGTTATGGCGGAAAGACGATCATCATCGCGCGTTTCATCCCCATCATCCGCACGTTTGCGCCGTTCGTGGCCGGCATCGGCCACATGCGTTACCCGCGTTTCTTCAACTTCAACGTGGTGGGCGCGGTGGCGTGGGTGGGCCTGTTTGTGCCGCTGGGGTACTGGTTTGGCAACATGCCCTTTGTGAAAAAGCAGTTCCACTACGTCATCCTGGCGATCATCGTGCTCAGCGTGTTGCCCGCGGTGATCGAGATCCTGCGCGAGTGGCGGGCGCGTCGCATGCAGACCACCGCCAGTGTCTGACTAAATTTCTGCACGTCGTAGCCCCGGGGCCGGGATAACGCGGGTGAGGGAGGTTGTTGCCGCCCTGGCAAACGCCCGCTGCACGCTGCCAGTTTGACAGGCGGAATGCGCTCTATTTTAGCCAGATTTAAGGCGTTTTTTGCGGCTTTCCAAGCTGCGAGACGCGCCACGTGCACCTGGCACACGGATTGCTCTGCATATTGGCTGTGATGTCCTCCAGTGCTGCTCCGGTCCTGCCCCTGGCGCTCGGCTGCGCCCCACCCCGCCCTTACCTGGCGGTCTGTCCCGAGCCGAGCTCCGACGCGCCTGCGAAGGCTGGCGTGCCGGTTGCGTCCGAAATCATTGCGATGACGCCGGCCCTGCGGCGCCGCGCCTGGCGCTGGTGTCGCAACGCAGCAGAAACGGAGGATTTGGTCCAGGAAACTCTGCTGCGTGCGCTCGGCGTGCAGGCAGTCTTCGACTCGCAGAATCACCTGCACGCGTGGCTGTACACGGTGCTGCGTAACCTGTTCATCTCACGGCGTCGGCGGGAGCAGAGCGCACATGGAGCGCTCCGTCAGTTGCGTGCAGCTGCCAGCCACCGGGAGGCCGTTGCCACGGCGCCGGCACCGTTCCTCACGCGCAGCATGGAGCGCGCGCTCGAGAGCCTGCCAGAAGCGTTTGCCTGCGTCGTCAGGTTGGTGGACCTCGAAGAGTATAGCTATGGCGAGGCCGCGGCCACCTTGGGCGTACCGATCGGCACGGTGATGAGCCGGCTATTTAGAGGGCGCCAGCGCCTCGCTCGAGAGTTGGCGGAGATTTAGTGAGGACCTGATGGCTGCCACTGCGACACCATCCAGCAAGTTCCAGATCTCCATTCCCAAAGCCGTTCGTGAGGAGCAGCAATGGGTGGCCGGGCGAGAGTTTGTCTTCATTCCCAAAGACAAGGGCGTTCTGCTGCTGCCCGCTCCGGAGCTCGAGGAGCTCAGCGGGCTGGCCCGCGGCAAAAACGGTAAGAATTATCGGGACCGCTCAGATCGATACTGATGCGCGGCGACACCTGGGTTTGGATTGAATGGCTGCTCGGCAATGCATTCAGCAAGAAGCTCGCAAAACAATTCCCAGAGAAGGCCAGTGCGTCGTTCCCACCCTGGTGCAGCTCGAGCTGTCCAAGTGGTTACTTCGCGAGGTGGGTGACCGAATCCAACCCACGCACGTGGTGACCGTTCGGACTGTAGTGCCGCACCTGCGGCGCTGCGCGCACCTGGTCCAATAGTTTGTAGGGTGGCTCTCTCGAGTCGCGGGTTAACTGGTCTGCCATTCGCCATAGTCGGCAAGAGGTGTGCCGGCTCTCGAGCATCACGCGAAGGGGCTTGGGGTCAGGGGTTGCCCGCAACGCGGTATCCACGGCGGTGGGGTGCGCGAGTGGCGGGCGCCGGTCACGCCAGAATTCTCTCCGCCCATCGCGCTCATGCGCATATGCAGACCTGCATAGAATCCGGCCCACGGCTGCTATCCAGACCCGTCTAGAGTCCCAGCACCGCCCGTCCAAGAACGAGATCCGCTATTTACTGCTCCAGCGGCGCGTCTCGCTGCGGCGCCAACACCCCCTCGCCTGCAGTGGACAGGGTGGAAATTAGCCTGCAGAGCTCTGCAGGTGAATAGAGAGTTAGGCCGACTGATGATCAGCTACGTGCTCGACGGATCAGCGTTCTCCACGCTTGAGGGCTTCTTCGAAGAAGTCAGTCGGGTACTGATTCCCGACGTCGCGTGGGGGCACAACCTCGACGCGTTCAACGATATTCTGCGCGGCGGATTCGGGACACCAGAAGGAGGCTTCGAACTGATCTGGAAAGACCACGCGTTGTCTCGAGACCGTCTCGGCTACGCTGAGACGATTCGCCAACTGGAGAAGCGATTGGCGCGCTGTCACCCGACCAACCGCGAGGCGGTCGCGGGTAAATTGGCCACCGCGAGGTCCGGCTCGGGGCCCACCGTGTTTGACTGGCTGGATGAAATCATTCGGGACCACGGTCCCGGCGGCCAGCAGGCGGACGATCACGTCCTACTGTCGCTTCGGTGAGCGGCCTAACCCGCCGTTCTGAGAGATCCCCACGAAAATCAGGTGGGTGGGGCATTTAGAAGCATGCCTCGGAGCTCGGCAAGGGCATCGTCAAGTGCAGCGCTTGAAAGTTTGAGGTGGGGACGCAACAAGAGCTGCTGACCAATGAAGACGGTTGA
>JANOIG010000025.1:0-4145 GCA_031407405.1 Deltaproteobacteria bacterium | reverse complement strand
GAACGAATTTCACGGATGTGCTTCTGCTCCCGCCAGTTGGACCAGCTGTGCTGGGCGACATAGCAGCCGCGGTCCACCCGCCCGTGGGCGATGCCCCGGAGCAACAGGTTGGTATTGACGGGACCCACCACCGCGTTGCCGTTGGTGACATACCAATTGGGTAGTTCCTTCCAGGGGGCCACGCTGGCGTTGGCGATGCGATCCGATAGGTTGGACATGGAAAGCCTTTCTGCGGCCTCGTGAGCGCGGGCAGGAGAGCCCGGGCGGACGAGTTTGGCGATTGTTCCCGAGAAGGCCAGCTTCGGCCAAATTGCCTACTTATAAAAGGCAGCCTCGAGAACGGTGTTCGGGTAGATTGCCGCCCCCGCTTCCGGAGCGGTGCCGTCCGCCTTACTTTTCTTTGCCAGATGACCCAAGCACCCTCCACCGCGTCGCCCCACTCGCCGCCCCCGCCCGCTGCTCCGCTGTCGCTGCTCGAGCGTGCGCTCGCCATCGTGGCACCCGTTCGAGCGGGCGAAGGGGTCACTGCCTTGCTGCTCGCCGCGGCGCTCTTTCTCTTGTTGATGGCCTACTACATCATCAAGCCGGTGCGAGAGGCGCTCATTCTTCAGCACGAGGCGGGCGCCGAGTACAAGAGTTGGTTGGGCGCTGCCATCGCCGTCCTCTTGCTCTTGGTCGTGCCGGTGTACGCACGGGCGGTGGATGGGCTGCCGCGCAACCGCCTGGTGTCGGGCGTGACCCTGTTTTTTGCCGCGCACCTGGCCTTATTCTATTGGGCCAACTCGATGGGTGAGAGCCTTTGGCTGTCGCTCATATTTTTCGTGTGGGTGGGCATCTTCAACGTGATGCTCGTCGCGCAGCTCTGGGCGTTCGCCAATGATGTTTATAATCAGGAGCAGGGCAAGCGGCTATTTGTCATCGTGGGGCTCGGCGCGTCCATTGGTGCCATCGCAGGCAACGTGGTTCAGGCGGCGCTCGCCAGTGTGTTCGACATCTTTGAGATGCTGCTCGTCAGCGCTGCGGCGCTGGGCGGTGTGGCGCTGATCGCCGAGCTCGTGCACCGGCGGGAGAACGCGCTGCACGTTCGAGCGGGAGCCTGGCCAGGGCCGTCTCCGCTCGCCCCAACGGGACCCACAAAAGGCGCTTTCGCGCTGGTGCTGCGGACGCGGTACTTGGCGCTGCTCGCGGCGTTTTCGTTGGTGTTCACGTTCGTCAACACGAACGGTGAATACATGCTCGGTAAGCTGATCAAGGCAGCGGCTGACGGCGCCATAGACAGCGGTGCCCTCGAGCCGGGGCAACTGAAGGACTTTATCGCCGCCCGATACAACGCGTTTTTTGGTTGGACCAACAGCCTGAGCTTCGTGCTGCAATTCTTGGTGGTGTCGCGCCTGGTGCAGCGCGCGGGTATCTCGCGCGCGTTTTTCATCCTGCCGGTGATCGCGCTCGTGGACGGGCTGGCCGTTGCCGCCGTGCCGGTGCTGGCTGTGATCTTCGTCGGCAAGGTCGCCGAGAACTCCGCCGACTACTCCTTGAACAATACGCTGCGGCAGATGCTGTGGCTGCCGACCAGCCGTGAGATGAAGTATAAGGCCAAGCAAGCCGTCGACACCTTCTTTGTGCGCATGGGAGACGTCGCCTCGGGCGCGTGGGTCGCTCTGGGCGCAGCGGTGCTCGGGCTGGGCGTGCGCGGATTTGCTCTCACGAACGCGGTGCTGGTCGTGGTGTGGCTGGTTCTCGCGTGGGCCATCGTCAAGGCATATCGAGAGCTGGCCGCCCAAGCGCAGGCCGATCCTGAAAAAGACGGCGCGAAGCCATGAAACGAAAACGCGTCCTCTGGCTGGGCGCGCTCGGCATCATCGCCGCTGCAGGCGTGTTGCTGTTACGCCGCTGGTACCGCTACGAGCCACCCATCGAAGTGTCACCCGTGGCCGATTTTAGGCTGGGTTATAACCTGGATTATCCGGGCGACTGGACCAATCTGCCCCCGTTCATCGACCATTTCAAGAACGCGCGCGGGATGCAGGGCGCCTGTGCACATGCGGACCCGGACTGCCACGCCACTGCTCATTTGGACCTCGACGCGCACGGCTGGGTAAAGAGCCTACGTTATCGCGACGACCCGACCCTGGCCTATGATCGGATCGAGGTGATCCTCAACACGAGCGGCGAGCGCTCGGACGTGGGCAAGCCCTTCGTCATCACCTGGCAAGGGCTGGGCGAGATCGAGGTCCATGGCAGCTCTGACGCCCGGCACGACCCAGAGCAGCGGCGCATCAGCTTCACGCTGCCCAAAGACATCACGGTGCTTCGGCTCACCGCCATCGATCCCGCTCGAGGCGGGGACTACCTACGCGACATTCAGGTGTTTCGCCCCGAGCACGAAGCCTTACTTCGCGCGGGAGAAATCTTCAATCCAGAGATGCTGCATTTCCTGCGGCCATTCCGCAGCCTGCGTTTCATGGATTGGATGCAGTCCAACTCGCCGGGCCGCTGCAGCGGTGGCCCACGCGATGGTGAGTCGTGTTACGCAGTGAGCAACGAGGTCTGTGATGGGGGTGGTGTGTGTGTGATGCCCGGACGCTGGAGCGAACGCCCCACCGCTGACCAGGCCATGGAGTTCAGCTCGGGTCAGTTCCTGGATAACGCTGCGCCAGAGCGCGGTGCGAAGGTTGGAGGATATCCGCTCGAGACCATGGTGGCGCTGGCGAATGCCGTCGACGCGGCACCACATTTTAACATCCCCGCGCATTTTGAGGACGAGTACGTGCTCGAGCTCGCCAAATACGTCAGGGCACGGCTCGAGCCGGAGTTGCCGGTCAGCGTTGAGTACTCCAACGAGGTTTGGAACTGGAGCTTTCCGCAGGCCGACTACGCCAAGGCGCGAGGCACCGAGCTTTGGCCGACCGAGGGCAGCGCGTGGGTGCAATATATGGCGGCGCGCACGCACCACATGTGCCGGCTGTTTAAACAGGTCTTCGTAGGGCAAGAGCAGCGCTTGCGCTGCTTGATTTCCCCGCAGACGGGCTGGCGTGAATTGGCGGAAGAGGTGCTCGACTGCCCCGCCTGGGTGAAGCTGCACCCGGAAGACGAGTCGTGTACCAAGTATGTGGATGCCATCAACGTGACCGGTTACTTCGCGGGCTGCTTGCCCGCGCACACCGATGTGATCATGCGTTGGCTCGCTGAAGGGCGTGAAGCAGCTCTGGCCAAGGGTTTCCAGCAGCTCGAGCATGGAGGGCTGATCGAGGAGTGTGATGACGAGGCCGTCGACAACCTCGATTTTACCATCGAGACCTATCAGTACTTCATGCAGCTGGCCGCGCGCCGCGGCCTCGGCCTCGAAGTGTATGAAGGCGGCACCCACTTCGAGTACCCGGGCGATCGGGAGGGCGACCGCCAGGAGGTCAAGGAGTTCTTCGTGGCGATGTCAGAGGACCGCCGCATGTATGATTTATACCTGCGCAACTACGAGGGCTTCAGGCAAGCCGGGGGCAGCACCTTCAACGTGTGGGGTTGGGTGGCACAGAATGACGCCTGGGCAAACGCCCGTTCAGCAACGGATCTGGAGCACCCGAAGTACCGCGCCATCGAGGACTTCAGCCGCAGCGTGGCCGTGAAGACACCGAAGTGAATGGCGGCGCGCCGCTTGATTTGGACCCGCGCCTTGCGCGGATTTGTCGACGGGATGGTGAGCTTGCTCTTGGCCCGGCACCTGTCGGCGCTCGGTTTCGAGCCGATCCAGATTGGTGCCATCGTCACCGCCACGCTGCTCGGCTCGGCGGCACTGACGATCGGCGTCGGGGTGTGGGCACGTTCGGTGCCGCGGCGCACCATTTTGCTGTTGGCCTCTGCCCTCATGGTCGTCACGGGGCTGAGCTTCTCGGGCCTGAGCGCCTTTTGGCCGCTCATCGTCGTCGCTGCAATCGGGACGCTCAACCCCTCTTCTGGCGACGTGAGCGTCTTCTTGCCCACGGAGCAAGCGGTGCTGAGCCAAGCAGTGGCTGCGCCGAGCCGAACGAGCGTTTTCGCTCGTTATAATTTGGCGGGCAACCTGGCGGGGGCGTTGGGAGCGCTCGCCAGTGGAGCTGTCGGTTCGGCAGACGAGGGGGTTTTTGCGCTCAGCCCGCGCACGGCGTTCCTAC
>JANOIG010000011.1:0-7926 GCA_031407405.1 Deltaproteobacteria bacterium | reverse complement strand
CCATCGCCGACGTGCACACGCAACCTGCCGATGAAGGGGGCAACATCGTGGGCAAGGTGTTGCACGTGGGCACGGGCTTGCCCCGCCTGTTGACGATGACGGTCGACACGTGCGCCGGCCCACGTGCGTACGCTGGCATGGAATATGCGTACCACGAGCAAATCACCGAAGATTTCGAGCGCTTGACCGACGAGGTCTGGACCGAACGGGTCATGTCCACACCCCCCGCCGACGTGCCCTGGGCGCAAGGCTTCATCGCCGAATAGCAGCACGACCGCTCCTCTGCCATCAGAGCCGCCGCGCGGCAACCGAAGCGGAAGTGTTTCACGTCGGCCCCAAACTGGTGCGGCAAAACGGGCTATCTTGAAATGACCGCAGCGAGGTGGCAAAGAGCAGAGGTATGCCCAAGCACCGGACGGGGATTGACCGGACATCGCTTCCAGCGGCTCGCGGCCAACGTCGCGGTGGGCGGTGGTCGGTCTTGGCATGAGCACCGGCGGGATCGAGCCGCCGCAATGCCGGGCGGGCTGGACGCGGCACATCTTGGGTGGTGTCAGCGCCCTGTCTCCCCAGCTGTCCGCGCGCGCATTGGCAGCGGTGCCGATTGTGCAACATCGAAAGCTCGAACAGTCCGTCGCCATCGGGTGGCTACCCTTCGACGTGCACATGGCGGTGCTGCACGCGCTGCGTGCAACGCTAGGGCCAACAGCTTACCAGCAGTACTGCGCCGCTCGGATCTTGGCGTCCCTGCACAATCCAGTGCTCTTCGCCAAGCCCGCGCGTGCGGCGCTACGCTCGTACGGTGCAGGCCCGTTCACGATCTTTCGCGCCCTTCCTCCGAGCCTGCATTACATCTTTCGCAACGCCGGCCAGCTGCGCATCTCGATCTCTGAAAGCGGGCGGGCGCTAGACGCGGTGTACGAGGATTTTCCGCCGTGCTTCTCCGAGGGCGACACCTGGTCGTTGATCTGGGTGGCGACCTTCGAGGCCATTGCGGCGTATGTGCTCGAGGGCAACGCCACGCAGGCCCACGTCGCGCTCGGGCGCCACGACCCGAAGCGGGGTTACTTCGAGTGGCACGTGCACATCTAGCCCTCGAGCCGCGCATTTCGGGCTCTCATTTGCCGGTCAGCCTTGATTCCATCAGCGCCCGTGGAGAGGTGGTGGTCGGGATCCGCAGTTGCCGTGTGCTGCGCAGTCAGGGCGCCAGGATTCTGAAGCCGCGCTGAGCGCGCCCAATCCGAGCACGGTAGGTCGCAAAATCATTCCGATCGAGAGTGAAGATTCTCGTAGTTCGCAGCTGCTCCGCGGCCGCGACCAAAGAAGCGTCCGCGAAATCCATGGGGCGGTCGGCGTAGCGCTCCATGAGCTCGAACGCGCCCATCTCAAATTCGGACGCCGGTGTGAGTACGTGTAAGGATGGGCTCGTTAGCCTCTGCCGTACAAGCGCAGCGGATTATCGCTCAGGATTTTTCGCCTCGCTTCCGGGTTCACTGCGCCGAACAGGTCGGCAATGCCGTGCAGCTCGTGATCCACGTGCGGGTAGTCGGTGCCGAAGACGAGCCGGTCCGCGCCTGGGTTGCTCGAGAGCTGCTCGATCGGTTCGTCGGCTTCGGCGCTGACCCAGCACTGGCGTTTGAAATACTCCGACGGCTTCAGGTTCACTCGTCCGCGGACTTCGCCGTGCAATTGGTCAAACTCGTAGTCGAGCCGATACAGCCAGAAGGGCACCCAGCCCGCGCCCGCTTCCAGGAAAGCCACTTTCAATGTGGGGTGGCGTTCGAAAACGCCGGCTTCGAGCAATGACGTGAACGCCAACATGTGCTCGATGGGGTGTGAGCAGGCGTGTTGCGCAAAGCGGGTGGTGAAGCGATCCGCGCCCACCGTTTGCGCGCGGGCATGAGTGCCTTCGTGTAACACGAGCGCCACGCCCCGCTCGGCGCAGGCACGCCAGAGCGGCTCCCAGTCGGGGTGGCCCAGGGTGCGGCCCGCGATCGGATTGGGCCGGGTCACGATCGCCGTCCAGCCCTGATCCGCCAGGCGCGCGAGTTCGTCGAGGGCGGCCTTGGGGTCATGACGGGAGAGGGCACCGACCGGGATGAGCCGATTCGGGGCCGCCTTGCAGTAGCTGAAGAGCCACTCGTTATACACGCGCGCAAAACTAGCGGCGAGCTCTGGCTGCATGTCGTCGACCGCGAGCAGGTACGACGTCCAGGTGGGGATCAGCGCTGCCTGGTCGATGCCGGTGTGGTCCATGGCCGTCAGTTGACCGAAGGGGGTCGAGCCGCTCCACCAGGTGGCGACCCGCGGCCGAGTCACCAGCGCCAGCTCGACTTGCGCCCGAATGCCGAGGCCTGACGTCAGTGGTCGCCCGCCTTGCATCACCAGCGGCAAAGGCTCGATGCTGGGCGCCGCGTCGGGGGCAAAGCGCTCCTTCAAGGCCAGCGTGAACTCTTCCCGATCGGGCCAACCGTAATACGGCGCGTGCTGCCGCCACTTCTCGGGCAGCTCACGCTGCCAGAGCTCGAGCGGCTCGACCGTGTGCCGATCGGCGTCCATGACCGGATAGTCCGGCGGCGTGCGTGCTCCCATTGGACTCGACATCATGCCTCACATCAAGAGCGGTACTGGGTTGAGCTCACTCTCGCTGAGCGGCCGCTCGAGCCAGCCCAGCCGATGCGGCACGTCGTACAGCCGCCCCGGGCCCAGCCGCGGCCAGAAGTGACGTAGCCCGGGCACGACCACCTTGACCGTAGCCAAACCGATGTCAGGCCGCGTGTGATCGAGCACGATGGTTTCCATACCGGCGCGCGCCACCGCGTCCACACAGTATTGAATGGCCTGAGCCAGGCTCTTGCCTCGCGGGCGTTCGAAGGCGCTGGCCGGCGTGGGCGCCAGCTCGGGGCTCGGACGCAGGAAGCGCTCGTGCTCGAAATCGCCGCGTTTGAACGGAGACTCCCCCGTGCCGGTCGGGTCGTAGACTTGATGCAGCTCCGTGAGCGCGCGCTGCACGGCCAATCCCGCGTCGAGGTGACAACCAAACCCCATGAAGTAACGCCCGGTGCGCTCCTCGAGCCCCAGGGCCACCATCACGGGAATGGCGAGATCATGTGTGAGGTCAAACACATGCAGGTCGAGCCCCAGAGAACGATCCAAGTCGATGACTTGCCGGAAGAAATCGTCGTCGAAGCTGCGCAAGTCGACGCACGGGCGCTCCAGACGATTGTACCACCAGATCGCGGAGGCATCTCGCTCGACCAGCTCCAAGAACCCCTGTAGCACCGCCTCCTCGAGGCAGTTGCCCGCCGCGTGACCGTTCGGGTTGTAGGTGGCCACGCGTTCTTCCGGCGCCGTGGGGGTGTGCGTCAGACAGTATGCGGTCGGCAGCCAGCGCCGAGCCTGATGCGTCAGCGACCAGGCCGGGCTCCAGTCCAAAACCTGCTTCGGGTCGAACGGCAACGGGATCATGCGCCGCCGGTCGCTTTTGTCAGTCCGCGTTTGATACTGTCCCTCGCTGAAATTCTGCAGCTCGCGCGGGTCGATCGCTTCGGGCGCAAGCTCGGCGAAGCTCTTGCGCACGCGAGCCTCGTCACCCTGCCAGACCGCGGCGTAACGTTCGAGGCCCTCGCACAGAGCGCTGGCGCGGGATTGAGCGTGGCTGCGCCCCTTGCCGAGGCTCGTGCGGTCGAAGGTCTCGCTGCTCTCCGCCGCGCTGGCGAGGGGCGAGACGAAGTAGCCGGCGGCGTACACGGGCAAGAGCGCGAGGCTGCGTTCGCGCAGCTCGCCCAGGCTGGTCAGCGCACCCGTGACCGGGCTCACGAGGTGGCGGTAACGCTCGTGGGTTTGCTCGGGCGAGATGGTGCGGTAGCCCCCGTCGTCCCCGTGCACGTGCTCGCGCTCGGTGAGGGCGACCGGACGCAGCATCTGGTCGTGCATCCAGCGTGCGCTGCCACATTCTGGGCACTGCGGCCGCCGCGTCACCGTGTGCTCGGTGAGCTGAAAGCTGCGCAAGTCGAGCGACAGCAGCTTGGCGGTCAAGGCGCTCAGCTCGCCTTTGACGATGGAGTCGGCCAAGCGCAAGGCCACAAAGCCCGCGGCCACCTCCAAACTGACGGGCAAGCTGCCGCTCGCGGGCTGCACATAATCGCGGCCCTCTCGCGCCAGGTAGTTGGCAATGGGCCGATTACGCTCCAGGCATTGCTCGAGGCAGGCCGGGCAGGGCACGCTGTCACCCCCGGTCATGAAGGGGCCTAGCCACGCGGACTGACCTTCGAGCTTGGCCGCCAGGCACGCCACGCCGCGCGACCTCGCTTCGCGCAGCCGGCCGAGAAACCTCGGCTCGAGATAGCTGGCTCCGACGACCAACTCGAGTCCGCCCTCCCCGCAGGCGTCAGCAGCTCGAACACCCGCTCCGAGCAGCGCTCGGAGCAGGGGCGTGGCGTCGATTGGCTCGATCACCACCAGCTCAACCGCTGTGCTCGCCAAACGACCGAGGCCCCCGCGCTCGAGCCCCTGCGGCGACCAGAACGCGGCCTCCGACGCCGTCAGCGCCGAGCCATTTTCCACCAACATGCCGCGCTCTTGCAGCCGCCCGAGCGCATACAACACCTGGGCGCCACCAAACTGCCCGTCGAAAGCCAGCATCAGCTGCTCTCCCGTCCGCGTGCCGTCAGCGCTCTGAAGCAGAGCCGCCTGCAGCGGTTCCTTGACGCGAAAAGACCGCGCCGCTTCCGTAAGATAGGTGCTGCCGTCGGGGGTCGACGTCACCACCAGGTGAGGCGCGAGTTGCAGTCTGGTTTCGAAAGGATCCATTGCCGATCTCCCACACCCCACGGGTGACCCCCTGCAAACGGAACCGGGGTACCGTGAGACCGAGGCAGCATGCTACACATTGCGCCGTGGCGGTGCTGCTGAACAGATGCACCAAGGAGACGCGCCAGTTACAGAGTCATACCTTGGTGGGGCGTGCGGAGCCGTGTGGCCTCCGGCTGGATGAGCCTGTCGTCTCCAGTGAGCACGCTTCGCTGAGCTGGCAAAATGGCGCCTGGCACGTGCGTGACCTGGGCAGCCGCAACGGCACCTTTCTCAACGGTTCACGCCTGGAGATGGCCGTCTCCTACCGCTGCGCCGCCGGTGCGGTGATCGCCTTTGGCGACCTGCGGACGGAGTGGGAGCTCAGCGATGCCTCGGAGCCCTGCCCCATGGTGCTGCCCATGGGCGGCGGCGCGCCCTGCTTGATGGCCCACGGGATCATTGCCATCCCGAACGCAGAGCAGCCACTCGCGAGCATCCATCAGGGCGCTGGCGGCAGCTGGCTCCTCGAGACAGGCGACCGCGTCGACGAGATCGCCGATGGCTCTGTCTTCCTGGTCGCCGGCGCCAACTTTCGCTTTCACCGCCCGCAAGCCTGGAACGTCACCGAGAGCCCGCGCGAGCTGCCACTCGTGCTCGAATCGACCCAGCTCGTGTTTCGAGTGTCGGCTGACGAAGAGTCGGTAGAGCTCGATCTACGCTGCGAAGGTCGTGTCATCCCCCTCGGCAGCCGCAGCGCGTTCTACCTGCTACTCACCTTGGCGCGTATACGGCTCGCGCAGCGTGACCAACCGGGCGCGGGCTGGGTGCACTGGTCCGAGCTAGCCGCCATGCTGCACAGCGAGCAGTCCGAGATCAACGTCTGGGTGCACCGCATCCGTGAACGCTTCGCCGACGCCGGGGTGCTGCGCCCCGGCGCCATCATCGAGCGCCGAAACCGCGTCGGCCAGCTGCGCATCGGTATCGACAACGTCGTCATCAGCCAGATGTAGGGCAGTCAAAGGTCAAATGGTGTTGGCCGGCGCTGACGAATAGGCGGAAAAGCGTTGGTCGCCGTACGGGATCGACCACTCGCCGCCGCGATGATACGCAAAGTCCGGAAAAGTGGTGGCGGTGATGGCGTAGCCCGCGTCCAGCACACGTCCGCTGATGCCGATTTCCCCCTGCTCGATCACGTCGAGCTTCTCAGTCGGATTGGCCTGAAACAGCCGTGGACCGAGCGCATGTTTCAGGACCCGCATGTTCGTGAACAGGAAATAGGATTGGACGTGCGGAGCAAACGCCTCCGGCTCACGCGCGGTGTTGTGGGAGTTGAGGCTGATGCCGCACAGGCCGACGTTTTCATGGCGGTAAAACTGATCCCGGTACTTGGCCAGCCAGTTCGCCCCATGGGGCCCCGAGACCGATGAATTCATGAACAAAACGTCGCCGTCATAGCCCTGGCCCTGCAAAAGCCGGTAGCCAAAATCATAGGCGCCAAAATCTTGCCCGCGGTTGTTGCGAAAATGGACCGAGTGAATGAAGGAGTAACGGCCGGTGAAATCAGCATAAGTCCGCATGCGCCGCCCAACGCGCTGAGCTGGATGGATTCCGAGCACCCGTTGCAACCTGCCCCTCAGCTTCCCACGGGCACTGGACGCCGGCGGAGGAGCTTCAGCGCGATTGATGATGACGAGAGCTCCAGCGGCAACCCCGCCGGCCAGCGCTGCATCGCCTCCAGAGACCGCCCCAACCCGCAACGCACCAACTGGCCTCCCACGAGCTTATTTCGCTCGACTGGGTAAGCGGCCCATTCAACCAAGACTACCTTCATGCCTTTTCTAATGCACATGCCGCGCCGAACGGGTCAGCGGACGGCCGGGCCCGCGTTTTTCGGCATGGAGCTCAAATCAGCCCTTTGCGCGCTACACGTCAGTGACAATTACGCCTGGCAACCCTGTCCCAACTGCCGTGGTGCCCCGTTCGCAAGAGCGCAGCGCGCCGGTGCGGCGCCAGAGATCGCGCGCGTCAAAGCCCTTCCTATCCGCAACGCAGACTCGAGACTGCGGTTCGATAACCATCAATGAGCTGACGGCACCGTGGCTGCTTCGGAAGGAGAGCTCGCCAGCTTTGGCGAGCGGACGAATGGCTGCAAGGCGGCGGCGAATTGGCTTACACTCGCGTAGCGCTCATCGGGCGCCCGAGCCATCGCTCGCGCTACGACCTGCGCCAGACCGCTCGGCAGATTTCGGCGGCGTAGATCGAGGGACGCTGGATCCTCACTGACAATACCATAGAGGGCGCCGAGACCGTTGCCCTGATGAGCTCGCCCGCCAGCGATGGCCTCATACAGGATGAGGCCTAGCGAATAGATGTCCGCCCTGCGATCCACCTCATGCCCAGAGGTGAACTGTTCGGGTGCCATGTATCCGATCGTTCCTATCAGCGTGCCCTCGCCCGTGCCGCCGGCAACATCGAGAATCTTGGCTACCCCAAAATCGAGCACCTTGGCAACCTCGCGACCTTCACGGTTACAGGTTACGAAGATGTTGGCCGGCTTGAGATCGCGATGAACCAAGCCCGCGTCGTGCGCCGCGCCCAGACCACAGCAGACATCCAGCACGAGGCTCACGGCGCGACGCACCGATAGCCGCTGCAGCGCGACCAGCAACTGAAGCAGATCCTGACCGCTCAAGAGCTCCATCACGAAAAACGGCACGCCACACACCGCACCCGAGTCGACCACGGCGACGAGATGTTCGTGCTGCAGCGCCCCCATGACTGCCGCCTCGCGCAAGAAGCGCTGCACGGCACTCGCGCAGCCCGCGAACTCCGAATGCAGAATCTTTACGGCGAAACGGCGGCCGAGAAGCACGTCGCGAGCCTCATAAACCGTGCCCATACCTCCGGCGGCCAGGCGACGTAGGATCTGGTACTTGCCCTTCAGGACCTCGCCGATACGGCAATCGATGACCTTGGGACACGCTTCCCCGCGCGGACCCGAGTCAAGGCTTCGCCGCATGGAAGCCGTTCTTAGCTGAGAAACTCACGCGCTGCCACGAATCACGAGCCGTTCTTTCCATGGATGATGATCCCGACTCAACCACTGTTGGCCGCTTTGGCCGCTTTGGCCGC
>JANOIG010000405.1:0-18506 GCA_031407405.1 Deltaproteobacteria bacterium | reverse complement strand
CACCTCGCAGGTGGATGCGACCAATCTTGCCTTCGCTCGTCACCACTAGAGTGCCACTCTTCCGCGACGAGCCGAAAAGTTGAAGCAGATCCGGCAGGGGAATCTCCTCGAGAGATCCGGTCATCCGCGCGTCGCCACCGGTGCCGCGTGACGCGCGGTTGTGGACTGCTGCCATGGGCTCGCCGAGCGGCACCGCGCCGTCGGTAGCGACTACCTTCAGAATGTTGCTGCCGATGAGGACGCGATCACCCTCCTGGAGCTCCGCATGTGTGACGCGTTCGCCATTGACGAAGGTACCGTTCGTCGAGCCCAGGTCGTCGATATTTACCGAGCCACCCACGAGCTGGATGCGTGCGTGGCGGCGGGAAACCATTTCTTCGACGAGCACCATGTCGAGATCGCTGGAGCGACCGACGATGATCTCTCGCTGCTCTTCCAACGGGAACTCGCCCCCCTGGTACTTGCCGGAGATGAAGCGGAGCGCGAGTCTCATTCCGAAGGCAAACGGTTATGCCGAAAGGGCGGACAATTTACCCGGGCGGCTACCGACCTGCAAGCCATCCGTTTCGAGCTCATGATTCCAAATCTGCCTGTGCGAAATCCGCGTCCCAAGTCCACCTGGCCAATGAACAATTTAGTTCTACTGCGAAAGCGATACTTTCGCCCACAAGATGACTCGGTTTTCTTTTTTCCCGCATTCTAGCGCCGCCCGGTTGCGGGTATTCTTATGTAAGTGAGGTCGAAACGAGTGCCGGAACGGCCAGGGCAGGGTCTAGCGCCGGCGGCAGCTGGACCGAGAAGGTGCTGCCCACGCCCACGGCGGTCAGGACTTCGATGCGCCCCCCCATTTCCTGGACGATGCGCTCGCTGATGGCCAGCCCGAGGCCCGTTCCTTGCGCCCGGGTCGTAAAGAACGGAACGAACAGATGGGCCCTGACCTCAGGGGGAATTCCGGGGCCCTGGTCGGTGACGGCGATTTCGACGCTCCGGTCTGACGATTTGGCGCGGCGGATGCGGGTGGCGATGCTGATCGTCCCCCGCCCCCCCATGGCCTGCCCGGCGTTACGGATCAAGTTCAGCAAGACTTGACGCAGCTGCTCTGCATCGGCCCGCACGCTCGGCAGATCGCTTTCGAATTGGGTCGAGTATTCGCAGCCGCCGTCGCGATCCGACGCCAACAAGCGCAAGGTTTGATCGACGACAGCGTTGACGTTGATCACCCCTGGGTCGCCGTGCGACGGGCGTGCGTAGTTCAGCACGGAGCACACGACGCGGTCGAGCCGCTCTACTTCTTCGAGGATGATGCCGAGAAACTCCGAGGACGCCTCGTCAGGGGCCTGACCCGGTGTCGGCTCACCCAGCAGTTGAGCGGCGCCCTTGATGGCGCTGAGCGGGTTCTTGACCTCGTGAGCCAAACCCGCCGCCATCTGGCCGAGCGCCGCCAGGCGGGCCTGAGTTTGCATCTGGAGGTAGCGCTGCGAGTTCTCGACCACCACAGAGATCTGTCGAGCCAATAACTCGAGGAGTGTGCGGTCATCCGCTGAGAAGGCGTCGCTGACGCGTTCGTCCAGCACGGCCAGGATGCCGAGCAGCTCACCGCCTCGTGCTCGCAGCGCGACGATGACCCCGCGTTGATAGGGCCCGAAGAGCTCAGCCTCTCGCAGCAATTGCTCATCACCAAGTAGCGCATCGCTCGCGGCGTGTCGCCGGCCTTCATTCAGGTCGCGCTCGACCTCTTCCAGCCCGAGCGATGGGACGCGTTCTAGCCGCTCGGTGAGGGCTCGAATTCCGGCGAGTGGTATGCCTTCGGGTGGCTTGACGCCAAAGCTGAGGCCGAGCTCCAAATCGACGGCCAGCGGATGATACAGGTATAGCGCCGCAGCTGTCGCGCGACGCGAGTCAGCGAGCGAGTCGACCACGACGTGCATCATGCGGTCGACCTGCAGCACGTGGGTGAGCTCGTGGCGGGCTCGGTCGACCGCACGCTCGAGGTCGGCGCGCTCGAGGAAGAGCGCCCGATGCAGATACGCGGTGATCTTGTCGCGCAAGGGCTCAAATAGCACCAGCATCACGATCCCACCCAGCACGGCGTTGAGATACATGGTCTGGAACTGCCCCAGGAGCTGCACGAAGACGTAGAAGATCCCGCCCAGGCTAAACGCGAGCGCCGTGGACACCACGGCGAGAGCCGCCATTTCGTACAGGTCCACTAGGCGCTCTCGAATCAAGGATTCTGCCAGCACGAACAGAAAGACGATGCTCAACACCGCCCCGACGGGGGGCAGCGGAACACCCACGAACCAGAGAAAGTCTGCCAGGCTGAATGCTGCGGCCAGCGCCCCGCAGGCCACCACGAAACGAACACGTTTTTGAGTGGATCGGGAGCCGCTATTTTCGCCTCGCCGCCAGAGCGACCAGAGGCCCGCCGCGAGCAGCCCGAAGACATACAGGATGACGGCGCCGCGTACCCAGCCCGCAGTATGCTCGGGAGACAACACGAGGAGCAGCATCGGGAAGAACAGAACACCGGCGACCCGAGGTAATGTTTGCCGTGCGCCGGCGCGCGGAAAGAGCGCCTCGAAGAGGTGCACCGCGAACTGTGGCATGAGCACGACTAACACGGCCGTGAAGTGCGCCCAGATCGGTGATAACTGCACGAGGTAAAGCCACTGTGCGAGGTACCAGAGCCCAATGTCTGCGCTGAACGCCGCGAAAAACCACTGGGCGCGCCGCGGCCTGCGCCGGAGCAGCATCGACACGGCGATGGCGAGGGCCAGCGCGCCGCAGAACAGTGACGTGCGCGTCCTTAGATCCATGAAATCCATGACGAGACTCCGTTGTGCTTTGGCCGCTCCGGCGATACACCCGATGTCAGCGTGGCCACCGTGAAACAGCTCCCGAATCCACGCTCTGCCGGGCCTCGGTCAAAGCTCATGCGCACGCGCCCCGGGCTCAAGCTGGGTGTCAGCTTTACGCAGCACCGGCGCATCGACCGCCTGAGAGAGCTACTGTCGCGCCACCCGGGCGGCGTCACCCTGTACGACTTGGCCAAAATGCTGGACGTTGCCCCACGCACCATGCGCCGATACTTGAAGGAGGTCGAGCGCGAGTACGACTTGTCGCCTCTTCGCCCTCGCGGCGGTGGGCCGTGCTTGTGGCGCATCGACCCGAGCGAGCTGCCACGAAAAGTGGAAATGCGGCGAGCGCAGGCGTACGCCCTGCTGGCCACACGCCGCATCTTCGATTCTCTCCAGGGCTCAGCGCTATTCGACGAAATCGACATGGCGGTCGGAAAATTGCGCGCCTTTGCTGACCGGCCGGGACGAGGACCGAACGCGGGGCTTGCGAATGCCCGCCTGGAAGACCGCTTCGTGTACTTACCACGTTTGACGCGCGACTACTCGGACAAGTCGGACGAGCTGGATGAGCTGTTCCTGGCGGTGTCGGAGCTGCGCCCTTTGAGCCTGCGTTACCCGAAGGCGGGCCGTCAGGGCGCCGCACACGGCCGCGAAGAGCGGATGACGATCCACCCCTACGCCCTGGTGCTGTATTGCGACGCCGTCTATTGCGTGGGGTACCACGTCGCGCAAAAGGAGATTCGAACTTTTGTCTTCGATCGCATGCGCGACGCACAGGCGATCTACGAGGAACGCTTTGAGCTGCCGGCCAATTTCCGTGTGGAGGAGCATTTTCGCGGAGACTTCGGGGCCTTGTCCCCCTTGGCTCCGGTCAAGGTCGTCATCGAGCTCGACGCCCAAGCGGCCCGGAGCGTGCGCGATACGATGCTGCATCCGTCGCAGAAGTCAGCCGCGGTGGCCGGTGGCGGTCTGCGGCTCACGCTCCAGGTAGACGAGCCGGCGCTGCTCTCGAGCTGGATACTGGGACTGGGGCGCTCTGCGCAGGTCATAGAGCCGCAGGCCCTGCGCGATCAAGTTCAACAAGAGCTGGAAGCAACGCTTGCCACGTACGATCCAGCGCTGGTGCGGCCCGTCGGCAAGCGCAAGTGATCGAAGGCAGCGTTGCCCCGTATCGCGGCGGAGCTCGAGCGAAGGTATGGTGGGAGGGGAGAGTGAGCCGCCTCGGTGCAGCGCCATTGCGCCAGTACTGGGCGCCATGGGTTCTGGTGTCAGGAGCGCCGTAATATACCGTTTGACGGTATTCAAGTATGATTACGCCTCGACGTTCACGTTACAGATTACCATTGAAGAAAGGAACTGCCATGGCCCCAAAGAAACGGCGGCCAACCACGCCGGGAGAGATGCTGCGAGAAGAGTTTCTTCCCACCTTGGGTATGACTCAGGCTGAGCTGGCTGAGCGGATGGGGGTACCGCTCCAGCGGGTCAATTTGATCTGCAACGATAAGCGGGGCGTGACTGCAGATAGCGCTTTGCGCCTGGCACGGACGTTTGCAAAAACGTCTCCAGAGTACTGGATGCGGTTGCAAATGAACGTGGACATCTGGGACGCGCAGCAACTGTCGAAGAAGACGGGATAGTTCTCAGGCATGGCCGCGCGGATGCGGATCTTCCCCGCCCGCGGCGCGCACAGGCCAGAGGCCGAGCACGACGCCGGGGAGGGGCGACCACCCACAGCCGCCGCAGGCGGCGAGGACTGGGCGGGGGAGGGCATTCTCCATGCCCACATCGGCCACTCGAGAACGCCCCCGGCGGGCTAAGCTTGCTTCTTGCCGCGATATAGATTGTAGAACTGCAGAACTTTGACCACGTAGTTCTGTGTTTCTTCGTAGGGCGGAATGCCGCGATGACGAATGACGGCGTTTTCTCCCGCGTTGTACGCGGCAAGCGTCAGCTGCAGGTTGCCGTTGAAGAGGTTGGCCAGCACCCTGAGGTAGCGTGTGCCTCCGAGCACGTTCTGACGAGCATCAAACGGATCACTGACCAGCATGCGCTCCGCAGTCGCCGGGATGAGCTGCATCAAACCACGCGCGTTGGCGTGCGAGATGGCGCGCGGATCAAAGTTGCTCTCGACGCGAATCACCGCGCGCACGAGCGCTTCGGGGATCTGATACAGGCTAGCGGCCTCTCGGATGTACGGGTCGTAGCGGGAGGGGTTCCTGTCCACCTGCGCTTCGCGAATGCCACGCATTTTGCTGGTAGCGGGAGCGCCCCTGGAGACGAGCTTGCCCCGCTTGCTGGTATTGGAAAAGTGGATGACCCCGTCGGCGTCGACGTAGCGATAAATGTCGGCGCTGGCGTCCGAGGTGAACGACAGCGCGGTGACGGTGAGCAGGGCTGACGCCAGCCGCCAATAGCCCGTCAGGCTGCCGGTGCGCCTGCGGCGATGGGCGGCACGACGGTAGCCAAAGGGACCCTCGTCCGCGATCAGCGTCGTGTCGAATCGGGACTTTGCCGGGGCAGGAGCAGGGTTCGCGATGGTCACTCTACGTACAAACGGCTGCCGCGATTCCCGGCTTTAAATAACTTGGGCCTACGGGGTCGGCCGAGGTCCGCTGGCGGCCGGGCGCCTGTCACTCGGGAAGCCGACCGCTCACGACGCGTTCGATGTCGCCGTAGTCCCGGTCCTGTTGCACCTCTGAAAATCCATATGCGTTCAGACCCTTGGCGACGCGTTGGGCTTGCCCGGCTCCCACCTCCACCGCCAGCACGCCACCCGGTGCCAACAAGCCGGGCGCCGCCTTGACCAAGCGCCGCAGCAACGACAAGCCGTCGGGCCCCCCACACAAGGCGGCGGCCGGCTCATGGTTACGGATGTCGGGGCTCAATGTGGGGAGCTCGGCGTCCGGGACGTACGGTGGGTTGGCCATGATCAAATCGAAGCCTTGCTCTGCCTCGATGTTGGCGAGGAGGTCCGAGAGCTTGAAGTCGAGGTTCCAGATGGTGCCCAGGCGCAGGGCGTTGTGCCGGGCTACCGTGAGCGCGGGCGCCGAAATGTCGCTGCCGGTCACGTGCCAGGTTGGCCTTTCTTTGGCGAACGCGATCGCCACGCAACCACTTCCCGTGCACACGTCGAGCGCGCGCCCGTGCATGTGGCGGCCCCGCGTGCGTCCGAGCGCGACCTTGACCAGAGTCTCGGTGTCGGGGCGCGGGATCAGCACGTGCCGATTGACACTGAAACGTAGCCCGTAAAACTCGCGATTGCCGAGGATGTAGGCGACGGGTTCGAAGCGCCGACGCCGCATGAGCAGCTCTCGGTAACGGGCGAGCTCATCCGCGTGTAGCGGGCGCTGCGCGTCCACAATCAGCTGCACCCGATCGAGCCCGATGGCGTGGCTGAGCAACAACTCGGCGTCCAGCCGCGGGCTATCGTTCAGGCCGCGCTGGCTGAGGTCGCCGGCCGCCCAGCGCAAGACCCGAGCGACGGTCCAGACTTCGCCCCGAGCAGGGGGTGAGTGTGCCGTCGCATTCATGAGTCGAGAGGGGCGTCCGCTGGGAGGTTCGAGGGGCTCGTGCTCGGGCACTTCTCGGGCTCCGGACAGGCCCGCCGCGCCGCGACGGAGTACCAGCGCCCACGTCGATAGTACAGAACACCCGGACCGTTTGTGGCGACCCAGCTGGCGATCGGCGCCGAATATTGGCAGCCCTCGGGCGGGCGGATCCATCCCCCAGGCTGCCATTCCCAGCGCTGGGCTGCCCAGGCCCATTGCCCGTCGACCCAGAGGCAGCCAGGCGCGGGGGGCGTGACGTCGAGGTTTTCGATCTGCGCGGGAGGCGGGGAGGTGGCCACCAGCTCTGCCGTCGCAAATTCAGGTTGGGGATGGCTGGGGACCGCGATGTTCGGACCCCCGCACCCGAGTAGGATGCTGACCAGCACCCGAGATCCCCCGGCCTTCAAGCGAGCCCGTGCGGTCATGGCAGGGTGACTTTGAGATATTCGTCGATCAAAGTGGGGCCGACGAAAAGGTAGGCCAGGGTGGCGATGGCCAGAAAAGGTCCGAACGCCAAGCGAGCCTGCCCCAAGCCGGCTTTGGGCTCCGCAAATAGCGGGTCTTGGGCCAACTCGGCGGCGAGCTCAGCGCGCTCCTCGCCTTGTAGCCGTTCCAGCTCCTCCTGGAGCTCCTTGCGCTCCAAGGTCACGCTTTCCGGCTCGTCGAGCCGCCCTCGGGTGACGTACACCAAAACGGCGGTCACGGTGCCGAGGATGGAACCCATGAGCAGAGCAAACAGGACCCCCACCCAGCCGAACCACGCGCCTGTCAGCATGAGCAACTTGGCGTCACCGAGGCCCATGCCCGGGTAGCCGCGCAGCCGGCGGTACCCCTCGACGAATAGCAACCAGACGACGACAAAACCCGTTGCGGCACCTAGCGCGGCGCTCGGGTAGCCTAGCCCCCGTAGCGGCGCGCTGACGAGCCCGACGAATGCCCCACCCAAGGTGAGTGGGTCGGGCAAGAGCATGTGGTCGAGGTCAATGAAGATGGCGCAGAGTAGCGTCAGGCCGAGGCCGAGATACAGGGCGAATATCAGCCCGGCCCGCCAGAGTGCCGTTTGACCTGGCAGGTCGAGGACGATGACGCGCATCACCGCGAGCGCCCACAACCCGCCCAGCAGCTCGACGCACGGATAGCGCCAGGAGATGCGGGCTTTGCAGCAACGTGCGCGCCCTCCGAGCCAGAGGAAGCCCAGCACGGGGAGATTGTCGTAGGGCTTGATGGCCGCCCCGCAGGCGGGGCAATGGGAGGCAGGGTAGGCCAAATTTTCGTCCCGCGGCAGGCGGTAGATGACCACGTTGCTGAAGCTGCCAAAGAGCAGGCCGAGCAAGCCGGCCAGCACCATCAGGAAGGCCGGAGGAATTTCTGCTAGGACCATTCTGCTGGGAGATGACCGATGGTGTCGAGCGCCGGCAGGAGGAGACAACCGCTGCGCGACAACTGATACTCTGTCGACCATGGCAGAACAAGAGATCACGACCCTTTCGCTGGACCGCTATGCCCCGGACGCCAAGGCACTGATCGTCGCCACTCAGGCGCTGGCGGATGCCAGCCGGCACGCGGAGGTGACTCCGCTGCATCTCCTGTCTCAGTGCTTGAGCGGCGACCTCGCCATTCAGGAGGTTTTCCGGAAGGCCAGCGTCAACCTGCCGGATTTGCAGACTGCCGTGGAGAGCGCGCTGGCGCGCCAGCCCGTAGCCCGCGACCGCGCCTGCCTCTCCGGGTTGTTGTTGGACCTGATGCGGCGTGCGGAGCGTGAGGCGCTGCGCGCGCCGGACGCGGAGGTGATGGTCGAGCACCTCTTGAACGCTTTGGCACAAGAAGTGCGCGGCGCTGCCGGCGAGATCCTCGGGGCCTTTCAAGTCGGCCCTGGGTCGCTTCGGCCGCATCTTGGCATCCTGCGCGCTCTGCCCGACGGCCCGGTGCGGTCGGCGCGCGGCGAGCATCCCATCTTGGGTCTGTACACTTCGTCCCTGGTCGAAGCTGCGCGTGCGGGCCAATACGGGCCCATGATCGGCCGCGGGATCGAGCTGCGCCGTTTGCTCACGATTCTAGAGCGGCGTGGGAAGCATCATCCTCTTCTGGTCGGCGACGTCGGTGTAGGCAAAGCTACGGTGGTACGCGGCCTTGCCCAACGCGTGTCGCGGGGCGATGTGCCCGGTAGCTCGAGCACCCTCAAGCTGCTCGAGCTCGACGTGGGCGCGCTGGTCGCGGGCACGCGGCTGCGTGGCGAGCTCGAGGGGCGGACGCGCAAGCTCATGGATGCGCTCGCGGAGCTCGAAGGAGCAGTGCTGGTGGTGTTTGGTTTCGAGCAGCTGTACGCCGCTTCATCGCAGCTCGGCGGCCTGGGCGATCTGTTGAGATCCGCATTGAACCGGGGAGACTTTCGCCTGATCGGGACGACGACCCCGGAGGGTGAACGGCGTATCGTCGAGCGGGACCCGCTATTATATCAGCTGCTCACTCGCCAGCCGGTGCTCGAGCCGTCGCGCGCCATTGCGGCGGAGATGGTGCGGGGCGCGGCGGGCATTTATGAGCAGCATCACGGCGTGCAAATCAGCGAGGATGCCATCCTCAGCGCGGTGACGCTGGCCAAGCGCTACGTCCCTGACCGCTTTCTGCCGGACAGCGCTTTTGATCTGCTGGACGAAGCGGCCGCAGCCAAGCGGGTCGAGATGGACGGGGTACCGCCGGAATTTGACGTGCCGCTCCGCCGCTTCGAGTCCGTGCAGGCGCAGCTCGCCGCGCTGCACGGCGCAGATGACGACGTCACCCGGCGGGCTCGCGAAGGCTTGCAGCGCGAAGCGGACGAGCTTGCGCCGGGCGTGCAGCACATGCACAAGACGCTGGACAGCCGTCGTTCGGCGCGGGCGCTCCTCGGGGCCTTGCGCGTCGAGCTCCAGGCCGCGCGCACTGCTCGAGCCGATTTGACGAAACGTGGGGACTTGGCCCGCGCCGGGGAAGCCGAGCACGTCACCATTCCGGACCTGGAGAGCCGTCTGGCTCGCGCCGAGGTGGCCGGCAAGCAGGTTGGGGTCGATTCGGGCCAACCCATCTTGCAGAGCACGGACGTCGCGCAAACGCTGGCGGTTTGGACGGGTGTGCCGGTCGCCAAGATGCTCGAAGCCGAAACCGAGAAGCTGACCCGCATGGAGGAGCGGCTTGCGCGGCGCGTGGTGGGTCAGGAGCTGGCCCTGAACAAGGTGGCTCGCGCGGTGCGGCGTAGCCGTGTAGGGCTCCGAGACCCACGCCGCCCGATTGGCTCGTTCCTCTTTCTGGGGCCGAGTGGCGTGGGCAAGACGGAGCTCGCCAAGGCTCTCGCGGAGTTCTTGTTTGATGACGAGCACGCGCTCACACGCCTGGACATGAGCGAGTACATGGAGCGTCACATGGCCCAGCGTTTGCTGGGAGCGCCACCCGGCTACGCCGATAGCGAGCAGGGAGGGTTGCTCACCGAGGCCGTGCGCCAAAGGCCCTACTCGGTGTTGCTGTTCGACGAGGTGGAGAAGGCGCACCAGGATGTATTCAACTTGCTCTTGCAGGTCTTGGACGACGGGCGGCTCACCGATGGTCGGGGTCGGCTCGCGGATTTCACCAACACCGTGGTGATCATGACCAGCAATATCGGTTCGCAAATGGTAGTCGACGCCGATCCGGTACGGCTCGACACGGAGATCGGCGCACAAGACTTGCGCACGGCATTGCGCTCGGAGCTGCAGGGGTTTTTCCGCCCGGAGTTCCTGAATCGGATTGGAGATATCGTGATCTTCGGCTCTCTCAGCCGTGAGCACCTGCACCGCATCGTCGACATTCAGCTCGATCGAGTTCGACGTCTGCTCGACCCTCGCGGTCTGTCCCTCAGCGTCAGTGACGCGGCCAAGGCACGCCTCGTCGAGCTAGGGTACGAGCCGGCGTTCGGAGCGCGGCCGCTCGAGCGGGTCATCGTTCGTCATGTTCAGGATCCCGTCGCGGAGGGGCTCTTGGCTGGGAAATTCGCGAGTGGGCAGACGATCGCCGTGGAGCTCGAAGCTGAGCAAATCGTGCTGCGCGGCTGACTTACGGAGCTGTCCGACGCGCCTCCACCCGGCGCGCGTAGTCGATCCGACAGCGCTCCTGGGGCTGACCGCCGACCACGCAAGCGACCAGCTCCCGATCATAGGGCTCTGTCAGGCAATGTCGTACGAGCTCAGCGTGGGCCTTCTCCGCGGCCAACCGGGTAGAATTCGGGACTCGCCGAGATCGAAACCAGGCATCCGCAAAGGGGACGCACTCCTGTGGCCCGGGCGCTTCGCGTTCGCAGCCGCAGACCGCGATCCAGACGAGCAAAGCCTGGCCGGCCACTCGAGCAAGCAACGAACAGTGCATGTTTTGCCTCCTTTATAACCTCATTGGGCGGCTAAGCCGAATCCATTGAAGCGATGGAACTGCCGGAGCTTGCTCCGGAGCGGGCCCGACGGTTATGAGGGTGCGTTCTGGTCGGAGTCCAACCATCAACATTTGCAGCGAGGCGCCTGGTGAAAGATAAGAGGATGGGGGTAGCGTCGTTGACGCTCGGCGTGTTGGTGGTGGGGTCGCTCGGGGCGTGTGGTGGCTCCCGCAAGGGGGCCGAGGACCCGAGCGCCGCAGAGCCCGACTCGAAGCAGACGTGGCAAGAAAAATCCCGCGAGCAACGCATGGATTGGATGGGGCTCGAAGTGTTCCCGAAGATGCGGGCCGCCTTCGTCGAATTTGATGCCGAAAAGGGCTCGACGTTTGCGTGTCAGACCTGCCATGGCAACGACATGGAGATGGTCGATTTCAAGATGCCCAACAAGCTCTACTCGTTGAAGACGGCGGACCCCGTCACCGACGCCAAGGAGTACGATGAGGAGACCACCCAGTTCATGGTCGACGTGGTGCTTCCGGAGATGGCGAAGTTGTTGGACATGGAGCCCTATGACCCCGAAACTCAAAAAGGCTTCGGCTGCCTGGGCTGTCACCCCAGCTCCGATTGAGCATCCCGGCGCGATTTTCCCGAGAACCAGGAGATATCGACATGAGCCCAGCTTTCAAGACTTCATTTGCGGTTACCGTTGCGGCCCTCTTCGTCGGCGGGTGCAGTAAGGGCGGCGAGAGCGCCGAGGCGGCTTCGGCGGCGAGCGAGGCGCCGCTCGAGCCAAGCGCCGACGTCAAGTGCTTGGGGATCAACGCCTGCAAGGGTCAGGCGCAGTGTGGTGGCGCCCCTGGGGGGCACGCGTGCGCTGGGCAAAACGAATGCAAGGGCAAAGGCTGGCTCAAAGTGAGCCAAGCCGAATGCCAGCAGAAAGGTGGCACGGCGCTCTGAGCGCTCACGCGTTTCTACGCTCCGCTCGCTGTCATCACGCTCCGCTCGCTGTCATCACGCTCCGCTTACGTCGGCTTGGCCCCGTCTTCGGGCCAGGCGTGTCTCGGATAGCGCCGCCTGAGCTCGCGCCGAATGGTCGCATAATGGCGCTCCCAGAAGCCTGTGAGGTCGGTCGTGACCTGAACGGCCCGTTGATTCGGAGCCAGCAAGTGTAGCGTCAAGGGCACCCGGCCACTGCAGATGCGGGGCCCCTGCTGCATGCCGAAGAAGTCCTGCAGGCGAGAGGCGATAAAAGGCGCTTGACCCTCTGTATATTGCACGCGCACCCGGCGGCCAGCATTCAGTTGAACCCACTCGGGTGTTTCTCGCTCCAAATAGCCGCGCTCCGTCATGCTCAATTGAGCGAGGAACACCTCCCGCCAGTCGAGCGAACGAAGCTCCGCGAGGGAGGTCGCGTGACGGCACGCACGAGCCAAGAGGCCCCGGCTGCCGAGGCCCCGCAGCTCGTCGAAGCCGCCGCCCGGAAGGTATTTGGCACACAGCTCGCTGCGCGCCATGAGCGCATCGAGCGCGTCGGCTTTGCCGAAGATGTTGGCCTGTTGCGCCAAGGCCGCGCGCTCGAGCAGTGGGACTACCGCGTCGCCCGGGACCGCCGGACGTTGGCTTTGCTCGAGCACTACGGCGCCCCAACACAATTGGCTGCTGACGAATGCACGCTCCTTGACCTCATCCCAGGCGAGCTCTTCCCGCTCGCTGATGCCCTCGGCAGCCCAGTCGAGCAGCCACTCTGCCTCCAGCGGCGCGGCGAGCCGCACCCGGATGCCGTGTCGCGGCGCCTGCTTGACCCCGCGAGCGTGGACTGGGGGAGCGTGCGAGCGATCCTCCGCGTCCACGGCGATCAGCAGGTTTGCCGAGCGCACTACGCTTTCTTCGGCGAGCTCTGCCACGTGCCCGCTCGCCAAAATGAGCTCGCGCCTGCCCGGCTGACGACGCCGTGCGACGCGATCGGGGAAGCCGGCGAGCAGCGCCAAGCTCAACGCTCGCTGCTCATTACCGTGCTCTGACGCCTCAGGTGCGCGGGCACTCGGCCCGGCTGACGCCCGCCGCAGGTCTCGGCGGATCTGCTGGTAGCCATGCCGCACCGTCGCCATGCGCCCGTGATGCAGACCCAGGCGCCTCAGAGCATTCGCCGTGAACCGGTCGGCCTCCGCCAAGCGGTACAGCTCGATCAGTTGATCAATGTCGCAGTTGCAGCCCAAGAGGCTCAGGTCGTGCTGCGCGGCGCGAGGGTTCAGGCGGATGTCCCGTTCGCTGAGCAGCGCCGCGGCGAGGCTCGCGCTGTCCGTGATGCCGATAGACTGTCCTTCGAGCACGACTCGAGCGAGCCGTGGATGCAGGGGTAGCGCCAGGGCACGTCGCCCGAGCGGGCTGAGGCGCTGGGCATCGACCAGGCCCAGACGTTCGAGCAGCTTCTGCGCACTCTCGAGCACCGCGTCGGCAGGCGCGTCCAGCCAAAGCTCACGATCGATCGGCAGCCCTGCCCCGTACAGGGTGAGCAGGCTCTCGGCCAGATCGAGCCGCTGCACTTCCGGCTTCTCTTGGCTCGGGCGCGCACGGAAATTGGCTTCGGTGTACAAGCGGATCACCTGCCCCGGCTGCGTGCGCCCGGCGCGCCCCGCGCGCTGAATGGCTGACGCCTGAGAGATGGGCCGCACCTCGAGGCTTTGCCGCCCGGTCCACGGCGAGTGCTCGGCGATGCGAGCGAGCCCGGAGTCGACGACGGCGGTCACTCCTTCGACGGTGACCGAAGATTCGGCGACATTCGTTGCCAGAACGACCTTGCGGCGGTCCCCAGGCGCAATCGCTCGCGCTTGCGCGTCGAGGGGCATCTCACCGTGCAGGGGCAATAGGCTCAGATTGTGCTCGTCGGCGAACGCCGACAGGCTGGTGACGGCGCTCGCAATTTCAGAGCTACCGGGCAGAAATACCAATACATCGCCCTGGCCCGGCTCGCGCACGAGCTGCTTGACCGCGCTCTTGACGCGTAAATTCAGGGGTCGGTCATCCTCGCCCTCGTCATGGTGAAGCGTCAGAGGAAAAGCTCGCCCCAGCGAGCGCAGCCGCGGGCAGCCTCCGAGATAGCGTGCGACGGCCTCGCCATCCAGGGTGGCGCTCATCACGACCAGGCGCAGCTCGGTGTCCTGCTGCAGACGGCGCTTGAGCAAGATCAGGTTGAGATCCGTGGCGATGTGCCGCTCGTGGAATTCGTCGAGCACGACGACGCCTGGCCCAGGGTCACTGCCGCCTCCGAGCAGGCGCCGTAACAGCACGCCCTCGGTCACGTAACGTAGCCGAGTCTCCGCGCTGGCTCGCTCTTCGAAGCGCACGCTATAACCCACCCGACCGCCGAGCTCACAGCCGAGCTCCCGCGCGACGTAGCTCGCGGCCAAGCGCGCGGCGACGCGACGTGGCTCCGTCACCCAGATCTCCCTGCCTCCTCCGAAGCCGGCCTCCAGCAGCGCTCGCGGTACCCGCGTCGTCTTGCCCGCACCCGGTGGAGCTTCCAGCACGAGCGCGCGGTGCGAGCTCAGCTCTTGCACCAGCGGACCGAGCAGCTCGTCGATCGGTAGAGGGGAGGGAGGCTGTGGCACAAGACTCACTTTTCCCAGTTTGACTAAAGGGGCGGGTGGGGGGAAGCTTCGATCCTAGTGCTCACGTTGTACTTGGCGGCGTTGATTTTCGGCCTGGGCACGTTCGTGATCCAGCTCTTGTTTTCGCCCAATGACTCGTCCCACGGCGCCCAGCCGCCCTTTTTGGAGGTTGGGACGGATGCAGACGGTCACCTGGCAGGCGAACACCTAGCAGGCGATGCGCATATGCATGCGGACATGGCGCTAGCGCCAGCCCACGGCGATTGGGCCAGCATTTTCTTGTCCTTGCGTTTCTACATGTTCGCGGCGATTGCTTTTGGCGTCGTGGGCGCGCCTGCGACGTGGCTTCGGGTGAGCACTCCGGCTCTGACGCTCGTGGTCGCGCTGGCGATGGCGTTTCTGGTGGGTGTTCTGGCCTCCCTCGGTTTTCGGGTCCTCGGTCGCCAGACCTTGAGCTCGGGGGCGGGGCCGAGTGAGCTCGTCGGTCATGTCGGCCGGGTCCTGGTCGGGTGCGAGCCAGGTGGGCGCGGCAAGGTCCGGCTGAACGTGCGAGGTCAAATCATCGATTATATTGCCTCCACCGATGACGCGCGGCTCATGCCCGGCGCGGCCGTGATCGTGCAGGAAGTGCACCCGGAACGCCTGCACGTGTGCGCCGCGCCCATCGAGCTATTGCCAGAATAGGCCCCCGGGCTAAGCTCGGGCCATGGATGACTTGGCGGTCGTGAAGGACGGAGCAGGGGTGCTTGCCTTCGCCGAAGACCCATGGCTCTTGGCCGTTGCGCTGTGCACGGTCGCGGTGGTCTGGATCGTGCTCACGATCGTGAGCCACTTGCTGACGATTTGCGGCCCGAACGAGATCCTCGTCATTAGCGGCCGTCGCCACGTGCTTTCGGACGGGTCGATCGTTGGCTATAAAGTCCTGCACGGTGGGCGCGGCCTCAGGATCCCCATCCTCGAGGAAATCAACCGCATGGATACGCGGCTCATCCCCGTGATGGTGGAGGTGAAGAACGCCTACTCCAAAGGCGGGATTCCGCTCGTGGTACACGCGGTCGCCAACGTCAAGATCGCTACCGATCCGGTGCTGGTGAGGAACGCAATCGAACGCCTGCTGAGCGTTCCGACGTCGCAGATCGCGATGGTGGCCCAGCAGACCTTGGAGGGGGTGTTGCGGGAGGTCGTCGCAGAGCTTACCCCGGAAGAGGTGAATGAGGACCGCTTGAAGTTTGCCGCCACCTTGATGCGAAACGCCAAGGACGACTTTGACAAGTTGGGCCTGGAGCTCGATGTGCTCAAAATCCAAAGCGTTTCCGACGAACAGGGCTACCTGATGAACCTCGGCCGCGCGCTGATTGCCAACATGATTCGCGACGCCGAGAACGCGGAAAACGGCGCCAAACAAGTGATTGCCGAGGCCGAGGCCGAAGCGCGCCAGCGCGCAGAGTCGGCCACCAAGCAAGCGGAAGCGACCGTGTTGACCGCGCAGAATCAGCTGCGCGCGGAGCTAGCCAAGCTGGAGTCCGATGCCAAAGCCATCGAGAACGAAGCGGCGATTGCGCAGGAAACCGCGCGCGCTCAAGCGGAGCAGGAGCTGCAGCTGCTGCGCGCCGAGCTGGAACGCAAGCGGTTGGAGGTCGACGTGACAATCCCCGCCGAGGCCCAGCGCAAGGCCGCAGAAGCACGGGCGCGCGGGGAGGCGGCGCCGGTTCTGGAGACGGGCAAGGCGACCGCCGCGGCATTGACGCTCTTGGCCGAGCAGTGGGGTCACGCCGGCGCGGTCGGGCGCGAGCTGTACGTACTACAGCACCTGGACGAGCTCGTGGCCGAGGCTGCAGAACGCGTTTCGAACAGCAGCGTGGGTGAGCTGTCGATCGTCGACGGTGGTGATGGGGCTAGCTACACCCAAGCGGTCGCGATGTATCCCGCGGCCGTGGCGCGGGTGCTGGAAGCGGTTGGACAGGTGTTGGGGGTGAACATGGCCAAGCTGCTGCGAGGTGACCGGCCTGCCGGCGTCACTGGGCGAGCGGCGCTACGCGAGCTCGGGGAATGAGAGCAGGATGAACGATTTGGCAGCGCTCGTTCTGTTTGCCGCGATGGCCTTCGTGGTCTGTGCGGGAGTTTTTTATGCGTTGATCAAGAAGCTCTTATATGTCGCAACGCCCAACGAGGTCCTGATCTTTTGCGGCTCTACGCGCTACGTGGGTGACAAACGCGTGGGCTACCGCTTCGTGCGAGGGGGTCGGTCGATGCGGGTGCCGTTCCTCGAGCGGGTGGAGCGCCTGGATTTGAACATGTTCACCGTCATGGTGAACGTGGAGCAAGCGTTCACCAAAGGTGGCATCCCGCTCGACATTCAGGGCATTGCCAACGTCAAACTGCCCGGCGACGAGCCGCTCCTGGCCAATGCGGTCGAACGTTTCCTCGGGCGCAGCCGCGACGAAATTTATCATGTCGCGAAGGAAACGCTGGAAGGCAATCTCAGAGGCGTGCTCGCGGGGCTGACCCCCGAAGAGGTCAACCAGGACAAACAGCGCTTTGCGGAGCGGCTGCTCGAAGAGGCCGAGCACGACATGACGAGGATGGGCCTGGTGCTCGACACACTCAAGATTCAGAACGTGGCGGACAAGGTCAAGTACCTGTCGAGCTTGGGTCGTATCCGCGGTGCCGACCTCAACCAACGCCAGGCCGCGGCAGAAGCAATGGCGCGGGCGGACGCTCGCGTGCAGCAGGTCCAAAACTGGTGCGGGTCACAGGTTGCAAAGATCACGGCGGACCTCAAGATTGCACAGCAAGAAACGCTCAAGCGCATCGCTGACGCGACCAGCCGGCGTGCCGCCATGATCGCCGAATCAAAGGGCCAAGTGCTGGCGCAAATCGCCGAGACCAAGGCCGACATCGAACGGCAGGTCGCTCGCGCCCCACAGATGCGTCGTCAGCTCGACGCGGACGTGGTCGAGCCGGCGCTGGCGCAGTTGCGGGCGGTCGAAGAGGCCGCGCGTGGCGAGGCCGCCAAGATCACCGAACGGGGTCGGGCTGACGCCGAAAGCCTGGCCCTGCTGCTTCAGGCTTACACAAAGGGCGGCGCTGCCGCGCGGGAGGTGCTCGTGCTCCAGAAGCTGCTGCCGCTGCTCGGCCAAATTACGGGGTCTAACCGGCCGCTGAAGGTGGCTCGAATGACCGTGCTTCCCGCCACGCAGAGCGCTGGCGCGGACGTGGCTCGCTTGAGCATTGGAGCCGCCGAGCAGCTACGGGCGGTGACGGGCGTAGATGTGGTTGGGCTGGCTCGGGGCCTGGCGGATCGCCTCGAACCGGGTCCGGTCACGCCCAAGCCATCGCACCAGTAGTGACCCCACGGAAACGCCCGTCAGATCCTGCCTTGAAAGGTCGCCCGTCGGGGCGTTCGCTGCGTGAGCAAGTGAAGGCGTTGCCGCCGGGCGTTGCACCCGCGCCAAGCGCCGCCCGAAGCACCGGGCCCGTGTCGGGTGCTGCCCAGCGTCCTTTGCACCCAGAGGGTCAGTCGTTCAAGGACCTCGCGGCGGGCGTGCGGCCGTTGCCCGAAACAACGCAGGCTCCTCCGTTGCCCGGCCCAACACCGACACCGACTCGAGCAGTGGCCCCCAAGCTCAGGCTCTCGGTCGAAACAGAAGCGGGTGGGGTGTGCGCTCGGGCCGACGGCGTACCGGTGCGGCTACTCGAAGATCTGCGAGCGGGGCGTGTGGTGCCGCGGCGACAGCTCGATTTGCACCGGCGGAGCGCTGCCGAGGCCCGCCAAATGTTAGACGCTGGGGTTCGCCAGGCACGGCGCGACGGCGTGTCATGTCTGCTCGTCGTGTGCGGGCAGGGCAGGCATTCCGGTGCAGACGGACCGGTGTTGCCCGACGTTGCTGCAGAGCGGCTGAGCGAGGAGCTGGCGAACGAAATCTTGGCGTTCTGTACCGCTCCACGCAAGTGGGGTGGTGAGGGGGCCCTCATCGTACGGCTACGCCCCGTGGCCCCTGTCTCCGATGAATGCTGAGCATTTGAGCGCCGGCCTTTCGCGCGGGTCTGCTTTTTCCCCGCGCGGGCCCCGCCCCGAACTCGCGCGCTGCGCTGGCGCTTGCTTGCTCAGACACAGGGCCCC
>JANOIG010000395.1:0-15427 GCA_031407405.1 Deltaproteobacteria bacterium | reverse complement strand
AATGCCGCAGCCAGGATGGCTACACGACTATGACGCCCGCATTCGCCGGTCGTCGCGCCCCTCACCACCGAGCGGCGTGAAATACTCCGGAACGCTTTGACAGTGTCATTCAGGCCGCTGCCTACGCGGCGAACGCAGCTGCAACTCTACGCGCCTCGAGCGCGCTAGCTCCACCGGCGAGGACTTGCACAGCGGTGCTCTGGACTTCGAGCACCTTGCCCTGGGGCTGCTCGCCAAGTATCGCGTCGGTTTGTTCGAAGTCGGGATTCGACGCACGAAACCGCTACCGTTGCGAGCATTGACGTGGCAGTATCTTCATTGTATATACATCAAAATGCTAGGTCGTATTCAACGTTGGGGCAACAGCCTGGCGATCCGCCTCCCCAAGGCGTTGGCCGATGACCTTGGAATCCGCGCGGGCTCCGTCGTGGGCATCGAAGCTCGGGATGGCCAGATCCTGCTGCGGCCCGTTCACCGCTATCAACTGGGGGACTTGTTGGCGCAGGTTCGGCCTGAGCAGATTCATGCTGAGGTCCCCACGGGCAAACCGCGTGGCGGCGAAGCGTGGTGAGGCGTGCACGGTATGCGCCGGAGCGTGGGGACGTGGTTTGGCTGTCTTTCGATCCACAGGCGGGGCACGAACAAGCGGGGCATCGGCTGGCTTTGACGGTCTCCCCCCGTAGCTACAATGCCAAGATCGGGCTCGGTCTGTTTTGTCCGATCACTAGCCAGGTGAAAGGCTACCCTTTCGAAGTCGCGTTTCCCGATGGCTGCAGTACCGTGGGCGTCATCTTGGCAGATCAAGTGAAGAGCCTCGACTGGCGCGCCCGTCAGGCGAAGCTTTTTGAGCGCGCGCCTGTCGACATTGTTGCTGAAACACTCGGCAAGATTCAGGCCTTGATTGAGGCGTGAATCGACGGCATCGAACGGCGCCAGCGCGGCGCTACCCGGCAGATCCCCCTCGACAGATTTCGCCGCCTACAATACCCCCGTAATGGACGCCGATGTGTACACGACCCCGAACGGTTCCGAGCTGGGTGGCAGAGCTCCGGCAGCGGGCCTCCTGTGCGCGCCGGTTTTTGCTTTGAAGCCAAAGGGCTCGAGGGAGATTTAGCATGGACATTCAGGGACGTCGTAGGTCGAATAACTTCGAGGATCGCGGGCAGGGCGCGCGCGGAGCTGCCGGAGGTGGGATGGGGGCCTCGGCGTTGTTTGCCATCGTGCGGAGGCTCGGGTTGCGCAAGGCGCTGGTGCTGGCCGCCGTGCTCGGTGTGGGGTATTTCCTGCTGCCGGCGAGCCTCAAGCAGACCGTGCTGGCGGCGCTGTCGGAAGGCGGGGCGGCCGCGCCCGGGGCGAGCTCGGGGGGGAGCGTGTGCCAGGTTTCTCCCGGTAACGGCCAGGCGTGCGATTTCTCGCGAGCGGTGCTGGCCTCGACAGAGGATGTCTGGGCCGGCGAATTTCAGAACGGGCGGCTTCCCAAGCATGGCCGTCCAGTGACGCGCTACGAGCAGCCGACGCTCGTGGTGTTCTCCGGGGGAGTGGCGACGGGGGGGTGCGGCAGCGCGTCGTCGGACGTGGGCCCCTTCTATTGCCCGGGGGATCACAAGCTATACATCGATCCGGGCTTCTACGGGGTCATGGAGCAGCGCCTGAAGGCGCCCGGGGATTTCGCGCAGGCCTATGTGATCGCGCACGAGGTGGGTCACCACGTTCAGAACCTCATTGGCTCGAACCAGCGAAGCGCGCCCGGTGACACCAAGAATCAGAGCTCGGTGCGGGTGGAGCTCCAGGCGGACTGCCTCGCGGGGGTCTGGGGCCACAGCGCGCGCTCGTCATTGAAGATCACGGATGAGGACCTGCGCGAAGCGGTGAACGCGGCGCACGCGATCGGCGACGATGCGCTGGGCCACTCGAGCGCCGGCGACTACACCCATGGCACGAGCGAGCAGCGCATGCGCTGGTTTCGGCGCGGCTTTGACGGCGGTGACGCGCGCCAGTGCGACACCTTCGCGGTCGTGAGCTACTCGGGACTTTGAGCCGCGCGGCCCGATGTCCTTGGTGTACGCCGCGCGGCGGCGGCGCTATTTGCCCCACTCACCATCCAGACTAGCCTTTTCGCGAAGTATTCAGCGGCGGCGTGCATGCCGCACGTGTGCCATCTTTGCAGCTTTCGCCGCTTGCCCTCAGTGAGGCTGGTGTACGCAAATACGCTAGGGTCATTTGTTAGACGCCGCGTTGGCGGTGAGGTAAGGCGTGGTTGGCGGGTTGAGGTTAGGGGCACCGAGGCCGGTGCGAAGCGTTGCACCTCCCAAGTCTTCGCCACGCGATGGGCTCACTCGGGAGCGAGCCCGCTCGTTGTCAGCTCTCACACAAAGGCGAAGTCGCGTAATGATGAATCTTAGATCCTCGTTCTTGAAACCCGCTGCGGCCGTGCTGCTGCTCTCCTTGGCGAATGCCTGCGGAGATGAGGCGGACGATGACTCCAGCACTGGCGGGTCGGGAGCGGCCTCGGGTGTTGGGGCGTCGGGAGCGGGTTCCGGAAACGGCGGCTCGTCGAACCGCGCGGGCTCGGGCGGCGGAACCGCGAATATGGCGGCGGCTCAGGATCCGGTCGATCTCGGCACGTCGGGTGACTTCGCCATTCTCGCCAAGACAGGCGTCGACACGGTGCCGCCGTCGGTCATCACCGGCGACGTCGGCTGCAGCCCCGCCGCGGCAACGTACATCACTGGCTTCTCGTCGACGGCGGACGCAACGGGGACCTTCGCGACCTCGCCCCAGGTGACCGGCAGGATATACTCCGCTGATTACGCGGCGCCCACTCCCTCGAAGCTGACCACCGCGGTCGCTGACATGGAAACCGCTTTCACGGACGCCGCGGGGCGCGCCCCCGACTTTACCGAGCGGGGCGCTGGCGACATCGGTGGCATGACGCTCGTGCCGGGCACGTACAAGTGGAGCACCGGTCTGTTGATCCCGAGCGACGTTACCCTGAATGGCAACGGCACCGCGGTTTGGATCTTCCAGATCGCCCAAGGCCTCACCGTGGCTAACGGAGTCGACGTCGTGCTCGCAGGCGGGGCGCTGCCGAGGAATATCTTCTGGCAGGTGAGTGGCAGCGTGGACGTGGGCACGACGGCTCACCTCGAAGGCGTCGTGTTGAGTCAGACCGCCATCACACTAGCAACGGGCGCGTCGATCGACGGCAGGCTGCTCGCTCAGACGGCGGTCAACATCCAGAGCAGCACCATCGTCGAGCCGGACTAATATTCCTTTTGCGCGGCCGTTACGCGGCATGACGCTCAGTGGGGGAAACTTGCATTACGCCGAAAGCATTCGCCCCAAACCTGCACGTGACCGATTGGAGACGCTCTGATGAGCCATAAACTAAAACTTAGTTCTCTTGTTTCTTCCCTGGCGCTCATCGCCGGCGCGAGCTTGCTCGCCGTCAGCTGCGGCGATGATGGCTCCGGCGGGCCCGTGGATTGCACCGTGATCGGCGCGCGCGTGGAGGCCTTGAGCGTGTCGGCCGACGCCTTGACCGCGCTTGCGGCCGACATCAAGGTCGACGTGGTCGCCGCTTGCGCAGCCATCTCCGGCGATACGCCGCCCGGGGCAATGCCGACGGACGCTCAGCTCACGACGCTGTGCCAAAATGCGAAGGCACGCCTCGACGCCGCGCTGAACGCGGAGGTCAGCATCACCATCATCCCGCCCTCCTGTACGGTCAACGCGCAAGCGCAGCTCAACTGCGAGGCTTCCTGCCAGGCCGAAGCTGACCTCACGTGCGATCCGGGTAGCGTCGAAGTGCGCTGTGATCCCGGTGAGCTGAGCGTACAGTGCGAGGGCACGTGCAAGGTGGGTGCCACCTGCGAAGGTGACGTCAACGTCGCCGCCGCGTGTGAAGGTGAGTGTTCGGGCGTCTGCACCGGAGAGTGCTCGGGCACCTGCAACGGTGAGTGCACCGGCACTTGCACCGCGAGAAACGCCGCCGGTGACTGCACCGGTACCTGCACCGGCACCTGCGAAGGCGACTGCAGCGCCACCTGCGAGGGCACCTGCAGGGGTAGCTGCGAGATCACTGCCACGGGCGGGGTCATGTGTACGGGAGAAGCCCGCTGCCAGGGCGGTTGCGAAGGCACCTTCAGGGAGCCCAAATGCGAGGGCGCTCTCCAGCCGCCGAGCTGCGAGGGCTCGGCGAGCGTCGACTGCAACGCCGACTGCGAGGCCTCTGCCTCGCTGGATGCCGAGTGCACGCCGGCCGCCGTCGAGATCGTGGGCAACATCGACGCGGCCCTCGCGGCGACCCTGCGGGCGCAGCTCCCCGTGCTGCTCCAGGTCGCCGAAAAAGGCATCATCGCGGGCGAGGCGGCCGCGGGCCTGGTCGCCGATCTGGGCTCTGTATCCGTCGACGCAGCGGGCTGCGCGTTGGAAGTGGGCGCGGGCATCGTGGGCGACTTCACCGCGGCGGCTCAGGCGTCGGTGGCCGCGAGCGCTTCGGTGAGCGTGTCGTTCCGGGCCAGCTTGGACGTCAGCGCCAGCGCCTCGGGCGGCTGACGGGGGGACCCGTCCGGGCGGCCCTGCGACGTGTGGGACTGGCGCAAGTGGGCTGAAGGGGGGCGGCCCACTCACGCTGCTTGCTGGCATCTGTTCGCCAGTCCGAAGGTTTTGAACGCTCCTGTCTCTAGGAGACGTACCCCGTCACTTTGACCGAGTCAGGAGCTGAGCTTTGCGCCATCGCGAGCTACGCGGGACTTTAGGCGTTGTTCCGCGCCCGCTTGTTGCCACCCAAGAGAGGCAAGAGCGCTCGCGTTTGGGCGTTGCGCAGCCAAAGCCCTCCCCACATCAAGAAACCGACGTAGAGCGGAAACACGGTGTGGCTGAACAATGGATTCTCGATCCGAAGGTGGGTTGCGACCGCGCCCCCGAAGAGTCCAGTCAGGAAGACGGCGCCAAGGGCCGCCGTGCGCGGGATGGCGTACAGGACCGTGCCGACGAGCTCGAGGACGGCGATGACCAATACGTGCTTCGCATTCCAACCCAGCTGCCGCATCGTTTCCGCCGCGAGCTCGGGCAAGAACAGTTTCGGAAACACGGATGCTATCAGCATGAAGGCGATCACCAGGCCGCTCATCACGCGGCCAATCCAGGTCCCTACCGTTGCGTTTCTCTGATCGTCGTTCCGAGTGGCGGCTTGTTCGTTTGTTTTGGCGGCTCCAGGTACATTCAACGTTGCGGTGGTCATTGGCTCTCCCTTTGTCTTGGTTGGAGCGGGGCGTTCTTCCCTCGCTCTGAAACTGCGACGAACCAGAGATGACCGGATCGACATGCTCCTCGATTGTTTTTGTAAGTCCGCGTAAGTATTTGAATTTGGCAGCGACGCAGTCCCGCTCAACGACGCTCGTCCAACGCGTAGCCTCTACGCCCCACGCTGGTCCCCGCGCGCTCAGCTGCGCAGCCCCGCCCTCCGACCGGTGAGAGGCTGGCTGCTCCATTTAGTTGAGCCGTCCTCGGGCCTGCTGGTGGCTTTGTTGCACCCCAATCATGCAACACACCTCCATCTCGGCCGTCGCCCCGGCACGTGCGCCGTGCCTCGCGCGCGCAGGCGTTGCGCTGGCGCTGGGCTTCGCTGTTGCAGCGTGTGGCAAGGTCCCTGACAGCGATCAGGGCACGCCGAGCGCGCCGGGCACGGGCAACGCGGGCAGCAATGGCATGGGCACTTCGAGTGGCTTCGAGGAGATGCCGGTGACCGTGTTGGAGTGCATACCGGGGCGGCTGCCTCGGCGCGCGGTCTGGTTGAGCCAGCTCCAGTTTGCACACGCCGTCACGCGGCTGCTCGGCCCGGCTGCGCTCGACGCGGAGCAAGTGCCCGACGCCTCGCTCAAGCCGTTCTCCCAGAACGGCGTCGTGGTCGACCTGTCGCTGCTGCAGACGCGGCTCGATCTGGCAGGACGCGCGTCCGCCAGCCTCGAGGGCCGTGTCGCCGAGGTCACCGGCTGCGTCGCGCGCGACGATGCCTGCGCGCGCGCCTGCATCGCGACGCTGGCCGCCCACGCCTTTCGCCGCCCGGTGCTCGAGGCCGAGATCGCCGATCTGAATGCGGTGTACGATGCCGGCCGCGAGACGGACCTGTTCGGCACGCTCTTGCCGGGCGGGGCGAACGACCAGGCCACGCTGCTCAGAGCTCGCCGCCAGCGCAAGAGCGTCCTCGATTTCATGCAGAGAGATCACGCGCGCTTGCGGCAGCTGGCCCCGGCCTCGCAGCGCGAGCAGCTGGACATGCACGCGGCCGCGATCCGAGAAATGGAGCTCGCATTCGACGCGGTGCCCGGGGACCTCGCGAGTTGCGCAGTGCCCGCCGCACCAGAAGTGCTGAGCGTCTCCACGGAGCTCACCTCGTACGGAGGCAACGGCGTCGCGGCGCAGCGTGACGATGAGACGCACGCGCGCATCGGCGCGCTGCACATGGCCGTGATCAAGGCAGCCTTCCGCTGCGATCTCACGCGCGTCGTGACCTTCCAGTGGGCTCCCGGCAACAACCACGTGAGCTTCGGTGGCCTGTGGCCGAGGCCTTCGGCATGCCAGGCTTCGTGCTAGGTGATGCGGATTTGCACACGACACCCATCGCTGGGCTCTTTGCGTGACCGGCCAGCAGTCAAACGGTTGGTAAAGGCGGCTCGAAGACGGCGTCCTGGGTGATGTAAGGCACGTAACGGAAGTCGCGGATCTGTGTCACGCGCCCGGTCTCGATGGACAGCTCGATGACGTAGTCGGGGCCATCTTGCCGGCTCATGGCGATCACGCTCCGACCGTCGAGCCAGACGAGCCTCGCGTGCCAGTCGTGCACGCGGGAGTAGTTCCCGAAGTACTGCCCCACCTCGTTCGCTCCCGAGCGCCTTTCGCGCAAGACCACATCGAGCTTGACGTCCGCAGCGAGCAGCGCTCGAACACCATCCCAGTCGCGTGCGTTGAACAGCGCGGCGTAGCGCGCGAGGGTGGGATGAAAGGCCCGGGCCGGCGTCGCCTCGGGCGCCACGGCCAGTGCGCGTAGCCGCGCGCGACCGCGGTGCAACGCCGCCTTGACCGCGGGCAGCGTCATCTCGAGCGCCAGCCCGGTCTCGTCGAGCGAATGTCCGAGCACGTCCTTCAAGACAACGCAGCCGCGCTGTGCGGGCGGCAGCTCCAAGAACCTGGCGATCGCCACGCCAACCGATTCGGACTGCTCGAGCACGGCATCCGAGTCCATGGAGCTGGCGGGGACCTCCGCTCTGTCGTCGAGCGCCTGCTCTCGACTCCGCTGTCGATGGCGCAAGTGATCGAGGGCCCGATGGTGGGCGATGCGAAACAACCAGGCGCGTAGCGCAGGTAATTCATTGAGCTGAGAGAGCTCGAAGTAGGCCCGCGCCAGCGTATCCTGGACGACGTCTTCACCTTCGATCACCGAGCCGGTCATGCGCGCGCAGTAGCGGTGCAGCTCTGGGCGCACATCCCCTATCAGCTCGAGGAAATCGCGATGAGCCTGCTGGAGGCTGGAGAGGGTTGAGTGGCTTTCGGTCAAGTGGAGTGGCTTTCGGTCAACCCCATCGTTGCACCGAATCCTTTTGCCTTCCAGTTTCGTCCTTCCCGTATGAAACGCCCGCCTGCAGCCCGAGTCAAACCGGCCACGGCGCCGAAACCCGAGAGGCCTCAAACGATGAAAAAGCTCTACTACTCCGACAATCTCAATCCGCGTCTTTGTGTCGCCGCAGCCAGATACTTGCGGGCCCCGGTCGAATACGAGTTTGCGAGCCCCCGGGATCCTGCGCGCAGCGAGTTCTTCCGTCCGCTCAATCCCAACCTGCTGGTGCCCATCCTGGTGGAAGACGGCGGCTCGCTCTGGGAAACCGATGCGATCGTCTGCCGCCTGGCGCGGTTGACGGGGTCGAGCTTCTTTCCGGAAGGTGCAGAGTTGCCCGACCTGCTACGCTGGCTCAGCTGGGCTGCTTACGACTTCGTCCAGAACGGTGGCGCGATCTACTTCGATCGCATCACCGTACCCAAATACGCCCAGCATGGCCTGAAGCACCTCGTTCCCGAAACGGTGACGAGCCATGTCGCCGACTTCCATCGTGGAGCGCGGCTGTTGGACGGTGTGCTTGCGGACCGCGACTGGCTGATCGGGGGCAGGGTGACCTATGCAGACTTTCGCGTTGGCACCGTCTTTCCCTATGTCGAAGAAATGCAGATCGATCTGTCAGCCTACCCGCACGTCCGCCGCCTGAAGGCACGGCTCGAGGACATCGACGTCTGGCGCGACCCGTTTGCAGGTCTTTGACGAACCGGGCAGGGGGGCCGGTGGGCCCCCTGCGTACGAGAAATTCAGGAGTAACGGAGCGCCCTGCGTGTCACAGGTTCGGGCTTCGGTGCTTGGCTCTGCCGCTGCGCCCACCAGACCTGTGCGCGCTCCGTAGTCCAGGTGTCTTCGAGCGGCAGCGTGATCCCTCGCAGCGAAGCGGCCAGAGCGCGCGCGTCGCGAGGCCTGTCATTCGGCGATTTTTGCAGACACTGTCCGAGAACCTGCTCGAGCTGGGGGGGGCACGTCGCCTGGCAGCAGCGTCGCCAAAGCGGGCGGTTTGGTGACGTGCGCAAGCATCGTCAAAAGGACGGTTTCTTCTTTGAATAGCACCTTGCCGCTCAGCAGCCAGAGCGCCACGCAGCCGAGCGCATACAGATCCGCGCGACCGTCGGTGGGCTGCCCGAGGATTTGCTCGGGTGACATGAACGTGGGAGTGCCGAGCAGCTGCCCGCCTTGGGTGAGGCCGCTTTCGGCGAGCTCCGCCGGTGTGCTGGGCGGTCGCGGCTCCGAGCTTTGGTCGCTGGCGCTCTGAACGATCCCGAAATCCAGCACTTTGACGATGTCTACCTCGTCAGCTGCCCTGCACACGAAGAGGTTCGGCGGTTTTACGTCGCGATGGACCAGCCCGGCGTCGTGGGCTTCCGAAAGCGAGCTCAGCGCCTGAAGCAAAATGTGAATGACGCGGCCGGCGGGTTGCGGCCCGTCGAGGCGCACCAGCGTGTCGAGATCCATCCCATCGAGCAGCTCCATGACGAAGAAGAATGTGCCATCGCCGGTGACACCGTAATCGAACAAGTTAATCGTATGGCGCGACTTGAGCGTGGCCAGCGTTTGCGCCTCACGCCGGAAACGCCGGCGCAAGTTGGACGCAGATTGGCGCGACGCTGCCAGCTTCTCGGTGCGGATCAGCTTGATCGCGGCGTGCCGCGCGAGCAGCCGGTGCTCGGCGCGCCAGACCTCGCCCATGCCTCCCTTACCGAGCAGCTCGACCAACTGGTAGCTACCCAGCTCCGTCGCGCGATCACTCGCGCTAGCTGCTTGACGGCGCACGCGCACCACATGGCGGGCGAACACCACCGAGATGGCCAAAGCCATTACGAGCGAGAACGCCGCCACCCACAGGCTCTGACGTTCGTGCTGAATGCGCGCAGCGAAGAACACTTGCTCCGGCACGATGGCGGCTACATTCCAGCCTAGCTCCGGAAACCCCGGCACGGGGGCCAGCATGGCCAGCAGGGTCTCCGAGTGAGTCGAGAAGCGCAAAAGCTCGCCGGGCGGCGCGGGCGCCTGGCGAGCGGCGAGAAAGAACGCGTCGATGGCCGGATCGTGGAGGTCGCCGATCTCGACGGCCCTGTCGGGGGGTAGCGCCATGCCCGCAAGTGCCGCTGCACCTTCTGGATACGCGAGCAGAGTTCCGTCACTGGCATAGAGCAGCGTCTTGGCGCCCGCGAACGGGGCGCTGACCATGCTGCCGGAGAGCGCCTGCACGTCGAAGTCCGCGGTGAGAACCGCGCGCAGCGCACCACCCGGGCCGGGCTCGAACACCGGCTCGGTGAGGGTGACGCCCGTCTGGTGTGAGGAGAAGAATGAGTAGGGCTTGGTCCAGACACGCTGGCGCGCATTCACGGCTAGACGATAGAAGTCGCGTTCGCGAGGATCGTAAGTCCAGCGTTGCTCCTCGTACAGCGTGAGGCCGTCGACGCCCACGAGATCGTAACGGCGCCCGATCGAGCCGTCAGGCGTGACCCGCGACTCCACGAACCGAAGCGCGCCTTGATCCAGATAGATACCGCGAAACGTCCCGTCGGGGAAGCTGACGCTGGCGTAGGCGACTCCGGGGCGCCCCTGCACCAATCCGCGCAGCTCGTGCGCCAGGGGGCCTGGGGGGTCGTCAGGTGTCCAGCTCCGGGTCAGCTCCCGCATCCTGTTGAGCAGCGGATTGGCGTGGGAGAGGCTCGCAGCAACTCCGCGCGCCGCGAAGCTGGTTTGCTCGGCGAACCTGTCGCGACCCAAGGTCGAAGTGCTCTCTCGCAGCGCATTTTGGCCGAGCAGAGTCAGGAACAGGCCGACGGCAACGACCAACCCGGGCACGATCAGGATGACGCCGATGGGGGACGCCAGCGCGGCACCCAGGCGCTCGCCAAACCCGGTCTCGCCCGTCTGCCCGGGTACGGCCCCGGCTATTTCCCGGTCTGCGACGCGCTGCTCTGACATTTGCCGCCCAGCGTAGCGCGCTTTGCGTTTGCCGTGCGCGCCGTCATTGATCAAACCCAGCTTCGCGCAGCGAACCCTAGGCGCTGTTCCGCGTCCGCCTGTTGCCACCCAAGAGTGGCAAGAGCGCTCGCGTTTGGGCGTTACGCAGCCAAAGCCCTCCCCACATCAACAAACCGACGTAGAGCGGAAACAGGGTGTGGCTGAACAATGGATTGTCGATCCGAAGGTGGGTTGCGACCGCGCCCCCGAAGAGTCCAGTCAACAGGACGGCGCCCAAGGGCGCCGTGCGCGGGATGGCGTACAGAAGCGTGCCGACGAGCTCGATGACGGCGATGAGTAACAAGTGCTTCGCATTCCAACCCAGCTGCTGCATCGATTCCAGCGCGAGCTCGGGCATGAACAGCTTCGGAAACACGGACGCCATCAGCAAGAAGGCGATCACCAGCCCGCTCATCACGCGGCCAATCCAGGTCCCCACCGTCGCCTTTCTCTGATCGTCGTTGCGAGTGGCGCCGATCATGGCGGCCGTTTGTTCGTTCGTTTCGGTGGCTGCATGTACATTCAAGGTTGCGGTGGCCATTGGCTCTCCTTTGTCTGGGTTCGAGCGTGGGGTTTTTCCCTCGCTCTGGAACTGCGACGAAGCAGAGGTCGCCGGATCGACAGGCTCCTCAGTTTTTTGTAAGCCACCGTAAGTGTTAAAATTTTTTGCGTACCTGGATGGCTTCATCAATCTGCCCATCCAACCCGTGCACTGTTTCGTGTTGGCCGAGCTCCCCATGCACCACCGCGATCCCTTTGATCGAATGCGGGTGGCTCAGGCGGTGGCCGAGGCTTGTACATTGGTTAGCGCCGATCCCACATTGGATCGATATGAGGTTACCAGGCTCGCGGCGGGTGGATGAGTCGGCCGAGGGCAGCCTGATGGAATCGCCTAATCGAGTGCAGGGGGATCCCGGGAAGAAAATCATTGTCTCGGCGAGCGCTGGGTGTATGAAAACGTTTTCACACGGCGCATTTCTGACAAAGTCGGCAGCTGCCAGCAGTCGATCAAGCAGGTCCACCGTGCTCGCTTCACCTCAGCTTGACAGGAGGACCCCCCCATGCACCTCAGACGCCTCACCCTCTTGACCTTTGCGGCACCACTCTTGTTCGCGGCTTGCTCGAGCGATAGCGAAGGGCGGCGCCTGAACCCTAACGGCTCACCTCCGCCCGGTGACGACGGGTCCGGCGGCGGGGGTAACGCGGGCGCTGGCGGTTCCGGTCAAGCCGAGCCCGGACCCATCGTTCCAATTGGCACGGTAGAGAATCGAGGAGCCGGCTGCGAGGTACCGGCTCTTCCTGCCGGCAGCACGTTGCCGGACGCTCCCAACCTCCCCGATCCGTTCACGCGCTTGGACGGAACGCCTATCACTCAGAAGAGTGACTGGGTCTGCCGCCGGGAAGAGATTCTGCGGCAGGTCTTCCAGTACATCTATGGCCAAAAGCCGCCGAAGCCAGAGAGCGTCAGTGGCACAGTGACGAGCACTGAGGTCACCGTCGACATTCAGCACAACGGGCTGAACGAAACCTTCAGCGTCAACATTTCGACTCCGGCCGGAGAAGGCCCATTCCCCGCCGTCATTTCTTTCAGCAACAGCGGCCCCGTCCAGCAGATCGCCGCCATGGGCGTTGCGGTCATCAACTTCACCCAGGGCTCTGTCGGCAGTAGGAACAGCGGTATCTTTGGACGCCTCTATCCCCAAAACACCGCGGGTGATCTCGCTGCCTGGGCGTGGGGTGCGAGCCGCATCATCGACGTGCTTCAAGCAGCAGGAGACACCATCATCGACTCCACGAGGTTGGCCGTCACGGGCTGTTCTTTCTTGGGCAAGGCAGCATTTGCGGCCGGCGCCCTCGACGAACGCTTCGCGCTCGTCATCCCGCTCGAGTCGGGCATCGGTGGCGTGCCCTCGTACAAGATCGTCCCCATGCTCCAGCCCAATCCCACGAATTCTGGCACGGGCCCCGAGCAGCCTCAGCACGCCATCAACAGCGGTTGGTTGCCGGGTACTTCCCTCGTGGGGCAGTTCCAAAGGCTCCCCGTCGATACCCACGAAATCATCGGCCTCGTCGCTCCGCGCGGGTTCTTGGTGTTGGGGAACACCGGTGGCAACGGCCAGTATTACTTGAACCTGGACAACCTCAGCGAACATGCCACGGCGCTTGCGGGCAAAGAAATCTTCACGGCTCTCGGAGTCCCGACCCACATCTCCTACGACTCTAAGAACGTGATGCATTGCCAGAACACCGACATGTTCACTCAAGCCGTCCAGGCGAGCGTCGGCAAGTTCCTCTTGGGCAACGACGCCGCGACAGGCACCTTCACCACAGACTGGGAAGGCGTCCGAGCCGAGCCGGGTCCGTTCATCGACTGGACGACGCCGACGCTCGAAGGCGAGCTGCCCTAAGCCAAGGTCCGCCCCCCTCGCCGATATGGCGCGCCGGGAAGGGGCATCGCCGCCTGCGTGCCGCTCTCCCTTGCACATCGGTATATACCGTTGTATATACTTTTCTGTGACGACTCGCGCGAAGCTCTTTCAGAACGGTGGCAGCCAGGCGGTGCGTTTGCCCCAATCGTTCCGCTTCCCCGACGGGGCAACCGAGGTCGCAGTGCACCGGGACGGCAGCCGCATCATCCTCGAGCCGGTCGACGAATGGTCCGGCGAGTTCTTGGCCGCCTTGGGCGCCTGGGACGAGGGCGATATCCCGCGTCCCGAGCCCGATCCCTTGCCACGGCCAGATCCGTTCGAATGACCCTCGCCTTCATGCTCGATACGAACGCTGTGAGCCATGCTCTGCGCGGTGAGGGTCAGGTTGCTACTCACCTCCGCTCTCACGTCCCCTCCGAGGTCTGCGTCAGTGCCATCACGGTGGCCGAGCTGCGTTACGGGGCCGACAGGCGCGGCTCCGCCAAGCTCCATGACTTGATCGACGCCTTCGTGGGGGCCGTCTCCGTCCAGCCCTTCGGGGCTCTCGAGGCCTCCCGGTACGGCAAGCTCTCCGCCGGCCTCGCCTCTGTAGGCAGCCCCATCGGGCAGTTTGACACCCTCATTGCCGCGCACGCTCTCACGCTTCAACTCACCCTGGTCACCAGCAACACGCGGCACTTCTCCGCCGTCTCGGAGCTACGGATCGTCGACTGGTTCTGACGGCCTCAGCGGGGCTGGAGGGCGTTGGGGCCGAGAAATGCTTGCGCCCAGTGCCCCGAGGCGCCGGACGTTGGGTGCGGCGTGAGCCCGGCCCACCTTCCTCCCATTCTGAAATCGTGAGGAAGATCCCCGCCAGCAAGCCCGTACATTCGATGGTTTCTCACTATGGTACAGGTAGTGTCTCGAACGGGGATGCTGGGCTTGGTGCTCTGGCTCGCCGCCTGCAGCGGGGCGGTAAGCTCCGACGAAGACTCGGCGGATGCCGGGGCATTCCCGCCGGACGCTGGCGTGCGGGACAGCGGCAGCGAAGCTTTCGAAGATCCCGAGCGGCTCCCTGGCATCGCGGGCCAAGCCACTCGCGCGGAGCGGAGCCGCCCTCGGTCCGCGCTGCCGGAACGCGGTGCCGACAGCGAAGGCGCCGATGGCCGTGCACCCCGCCCCTTGCGAGCGCCGGAGCCTGCCGCCGCACAGCGGGACATCTTACACGGCGGACTCGGCGCCCCGCGGTGCTCGATGCTCGGCGTCGAGATCACACCGGACCTGACGCCCACGGACCAGTGCACCATCCCGTTCACGTGCGACGCGGGGCTGCGCCTCGAGGTCAAATGTGACGGCGAAAACGACGGCACCTTCACGAGCTTGTGCGAGTGCTACATCGACGGAAAGCGCGTCGGGCTCGATGGGCTGTTTGCGGGCGAAGCGCCCGACTCCTGTTACGCTGCCGTTAGTCAGTGCCTGCAGAGGCTGCGCACGTAGGTTGGCGGGGACCGCTGGTGACCCAATTGTCCCGGCGCAGGCTGCTGACCCGCGCCTCAATCGCCCCCTCCCCAGCGCCCGTCGCAGCTCACTCTGCGTCATGGAACCCCGCAGGCCTGGTGATTTTGGAGTTTTTACTCCGGTCTGGCGCACGACCTCGCGGCGTCGTAGGATGCGCGAGTGGAGGCGTTCCGAACTGAGCATGAGGCTGCTGCATCGGGCAAGCTCCGGCGGTTGACGGAGCTCGACGGGACGCTGTCGCGTTTCTTTCTCCTGTCGGGGGTGGCCTTGCTCACGTACGAAGTCTTGCTGAGAGAGACTCAGCGTCCCGCTGGTGTGGCCGTGGGCGTATCCATCGTGCTGTCGAGTCTCGGGGATGCTCTGCATCTGGGGAAGTCCAAACTCGAAAAGGTAGTCTGGAAAACCAGCTTGTCCCTGTGCGGCACGGCTTGCATACTGCGGCTCCTCTGGGATTGAAATTCGCGTCTGGCTCTGTACAGAGTAACAGTTCAGTTCAGGGGACCGTCGGCGCGGGCGCGCTGACTGGTGCGTCGTTGAGCGCCGACACCGGTGGGTGTCGATCGAGAGAGAAGAGAAGGGCCGGGCCAGCGCCGCACGGTGGCGTCCGGCGTCTCGGGGCAATGCAGGTCTTGCACATGTTGCTCGAATCGGAGGCTGGCGCGTCGACCTTCGGCGTTGCCCGGAATCAATGGTCACGCCGAGGCAAGCCGATGGCTCCTGGCACGACCGTAGTTGGGCTCACGGGCGTTGCTCTGCGTCGGCTTGCACCGCCTCGTCGTTCGTTAGGGACGCGACGAGGCTGAGCGCAAGCACGGCTAGAAGCCCGGGCCAAACGTAGTATCCCCACCACGACAGCAATGGGGTGGATGCCGGTCGTTTTTACAGGCGAAGTTTACTTAAAACCCAGGCGCCC
>JANOIG010000385.1:0-23577 GCA_031407405.1 Deltaproteobacteria bacterium | reverse complement strand
GCGCCTGCATGTGGACCCGCACCCAATGCATCGTGCTCAGCGTGGCCGGCACTTTGCTTGGGTCGTGGGCGGTCGGCTGCGGCTCGCGCTCGGGGCTCCAGCGGGAATGCCGCGAGGGGATGGAGCTCGCGTGCGAGGACGCTTGTGGCTCCGGCAAACACGCTTGTGTAAACGGCTTTTGGGGCGCCTGTCAGGTCCCCCTGCGCGAGGAGCCTTGCGAGGACGCCTGTGGGGTCGGAGCACGGCGCTGTGAAAACGGCAACCTGAGCGAGTGCGTCGTGCCCCGCTTCACCCGCGAGTGCCAGAGCGCGTGCGGAGTGGGCACGGAAACCTGCGACGGCGGCGAGTGGGGAAGTTGCACGGCGCCGGGCGTCTTGCCGCCGGTGCTCGAGGCGGTCATCCGGGATTTTTCCGAGACGCACCCCGATTTTCAATCAGGTCGTTTGGATGATGATCGGGGTATCGTCGAGCAGTGGCTCGGCGCTGACGGAAAGCCGGTGTATGCTGCGGGGCCCGAGGGTTCATCGACCACCACGGGCCCCGCAAGCTTCGACCAGTGGTATCGCGACGTGATGGGCATCAATCAGTCGCGTCCCATGCAGCTTCCACTCAGCGTCTCCAGCGCGGACGAGAGGCTCTTCGTGTTCGATGGCATCCCGTTTTTTCCGATCGACGAAGAGTTTTTCGGCAACGAGGGCTTCCCTCGCAACTACCACTTTACGCTCGAGGCGGTGGCGGACTTCGATTACATGGGAGGCGAGACGTTCACGTTCGAGGGGGACGATGATGTTTGGGTCTTCGTCAACGGCTATCGCGTGATCGACCTGGGCGGCGTGCACGCCCGTCAGTCCGCGTCCGTGGAGCTAGACGAGATCGCCGATGCAGGTTTCCGTGCCCACTCCGCATGCACTCTGACACTCGCGGGTGACGGATGGCACGACGCACTCGCCCAAGCTGCCGTTTTCACAGCGCCGTGATCCAATCCCGCAGGGGCCCTCGCATGACTCTTCTCGGGCGGGGACCTGACACGCGCCCCAGAAGCCGTTCACACAAGCGTGGCTTCCGGAGCCACAAGCGTCTTCGCACGCAAGCTCCATTCCCTCGCTGCATTCCCGCTGGAGCCCCGATCGCGAGCCGCATCCGACCGCCCACGACCAAAGCCAGGCGCCGGCCACGCTGAGCACGATGCCTTGGGTGCGGGTCCACATGCAGGCGCTACCCTACTCCGCGGAGGCTCAAACGGAGAGGGTTCCGAGCCCTAACAATGCATTGAAGTGCCGTCGCAAAATCTCCGCGTCAGCCTAAAGGATGGGATACGCTACCATGGTGAACTACTACGATACCCATGCACGGGAGTTTGTGGCCCGTACTGTCGTCCTGGACGTGGCGCATTTGCGCCAGCGGTTTGTAGAACGGTTGCCAGTGGGTGGGCGGGTACTGGATGCGGGCTGTGGCAGCGGGCGGGACTCGCAGGCGTTTACGCAGGCCGGCTTTCTCGTGACGGCCTTCGACGCCTCCCGAGAGATGGTGCGGGCCGCTCGAGAGCTGACTGGGCTCGAGGTCGCACAGTGCACGTTTCGGGAGTTCCGCTCGGAGGGGCCGTTCGACGGTATCTGGGCCTCTGCCTGCCTGTTGCATGTGCCACGAGGCGAGCTAGAGGGGACGCTACAGCACCTCATCGGGTTGTTGGGGCCGGGGGGTGTACTGTACGCATCGCTGAAGTTCGGTAACGAAGAGCGAATGGATGGCGAGCGCTACTTTAACGACGTCACGCCGGAGTCGTTGGCCGCTGTGCTGACACGACTGCACGGGGCAGAGATGGAGGAGACCTGGGTAACGGATGGCGTTCAAAACGCCGGTGTGCGCTGGGTGAACGCGCTGGTGCGGCGGGTGACGCCGGGCTGATTCGTTGCTTCAGGCTCGTTTCGAGAACCAGCTCAATATCTGCATTTCGAGCGCACGCGGCCCGCTCTCACCGAGGTCGACGTCGCTCGGAAAGCCCACGTGCCCTCCTTTGTTCAGCCAGCGCACGTCGAGGTTTGGAGCCGCGTGCGTGAGCGCGGGGCGCACCGTGTGGGCGGGCACCATGGGGTCATGTGTGGCGTTGACGAGCAACGCGGGCACGCGCAATGCGCTCAGACGACCCGCCACGCTGGCGCGTGCATGATAGTCGGCGGTGCTCTGGAAACCGTAGCGCGGCACTACGGTGCAGGCGTCCCATTCCCGAAGCGAGCGGACTCGCTGCACGCGCTCTACCGCTGTAGGCACCGGTTGCCGCCGCGCGACCGCCGCGTAGGATTGCTTCAGCCGCTGCAGCACATGATGGCGGTAGGGCAAGCTCATGGGTCGATCGATGGCCGCCGCCGATCGTGACAGATCGAGCGGGGCGCACACGGCCGCCACGGCACGCACGCGGGCATCGTGGGCTTCGGCGGCAAAACATAGTGCCAGGTGTCCGCCAAGCGAGTAGCCGAGCACGTAAATGTTGCTGAATCGCGCAGCCTCGGGGCTGGCTAGTGCGGCATGCAGATCAGCAGTCAACGCTGCGTGATAGAAATCCTCACCGCTGCCCTCCGCACCTCGCATGTTGAGCCGCAGGCAGGCCCAGCCGGAGCGCGCCGCTGCCCACACTGACGCTGCGAGATAGGGACTTTCACTGTTACCGCCCAGACCATGCACAGTCAAAAGCAGGCTCTCTGCCCCGATGGGGGCGTGCAGTTGCCCCGTGATGAGAACCCGTCCTAGCTGGGCGTCCTTTACGTAGCCTGACCACGGTTGGGCGGTTGCGAGACCGCCCGGCGCGCCCCGAGCCCATGCGGGCGCCGATGTGGCGTGCCAGACCCGAGAGCGGCTCGCGGCGAGGGGGAATGGAACGAACGGACGCACCGTCCAGTAGTGTCCGCCGAACAAGCTTGCGATGGCGTCGAGCCGCGCTGACATGCCCAGCGCGTACCAGGCCGCGGCTCGAGTTGCAAACACAGGCAGCGCAGGGCGGTCCCATGATTACAGTGGCTTAGCGTCTGGGCCTTGCCTGTCGCTCGGGTGTTTTCCCCGGCGTTTGCCCTTCCGGTGCATGCTGGCGTCTAGCTCGGCGCGTGTGACCGCGCCGTCGCGATTGCCGTCGAGGCGATCAAATCGGGTCAGCGCTGCCTGAGTCGCTTCGGCGCGAGTCACCTTGCCGTCCTTGTTCGCGTCTGTGGCCTTGAACACGAGCCTGCCCTTGCCCGTGCCGAAGTGGGGAGCGGTTTGCAGCTCTTCACGCGTCACTGCCTTGTCCTTGTTCGTGTCGAGCCGCTCGAACAAGCGCGGGGGCAGCTTCGCCTCTTCCGCCGTCACCTTGCCGTCTTTGTTCGCGTCCTGCGCCTTGAAGCGAGCCTCGATCTCCTCCTTTGCGACGGCGCGGACTCCCGCTTCGCCTTCTTGTGGCAGCAACGCCCCATCCTTGTCCGCATCCATGCGGTCGAACAGGCGCTGTGTCTCGCCCTCCGCCTCGCCACGAGCGACCTGGCCATCCTTGTTCGCGTCGAGCCGTTCGAAGACGTGGGCGCTCAATGCTGCCCGACCGGGCCCGCCGCGGTGGCCCTTGTGTTCGCCACCTCCCGCCAGCGCCAAGCTGGCGAATGAAAGACCGATCAGGCAAACCGTCACCGTCGCGCCAATGCTGCGCTTGTTCATCATTGATTCTCCGTTCATGAGGCGTGCCCTGAGTTTTGAGGCACGAACGTCTTACGCGCGAGCCTGCGAAATCCGTCTCACCCTCGTCGAGAAATCTGCAGCACCCACCATTTGTGCCGCCTGGCCGGCGGAGCCGCGCAAAATGCCTAATGCCGGGAATACTTTGCGTTCGTGCGACTGTCGCTCGAAGGCGCTATCCGCCTAGCCCGGCTGCAACATGACCGGGTACTGTACGGTGACGATGCCGCCTTCGGGCCTCGGAAATTCGATGTGCATAAAGGCGTCCCGAATGCACCTGGCCACGCCGCAATCTGGCAGGTCCGTCTGTTCGGATATTCTAGCGTTCGAAACCTTGCCATCTCTGCCAATGACGAAGCGCACGGTAACCCTGCCCGTCAAGTCGCTGTGGCGTCCGAGGCCGGCTTCGTAGCAGGTCCGGAAGCGTCCATACTGCTCGCGCACGAGGCGCCGGATGACTTCCGGCGGAAGGCGACCCGATACTGGCGTCGCGCTCGCAGTGTCCAGGCACGCCATGCTGCTCTCCGGGGCTTTCCCGAACCACTTGGCAGGGTCCCCTGGCGCATACAAGCGAATGGGAGATTGGGGCGCGATGGCCAGCAGCCAGCGGAATCGCAAGTGCTGCCCGGCTCTTGGAGCAGCGATTTGTAGCCCCGTGAGCTTAGCTCGAACACAGCTGACGACGCCACAGTCTGCCAAGCTCGTGCCGAGCACGTGGGCGCGCGTGGCGCCGTCGGATGCGATGACCAGGGCCACGTCGACTTCTTCGACTCCACGCGCAGCGGGTTGACAGGCCACGAGCTCGGCGGACCGCTCCACGATACGACGCTGGAGCTCGGTGCCGATCGCTTCCTCATCGGCGGCGACCGCCGAGCCGTCATCTTTCAGGTCCTCGTCGCCCGAGGGGTCATGGCAGCTCTTTGGATCGTCGAAGGGGAGGGGCGGCGTGAAAAACGTGGCGGGCGACGCTGCCGCGGGAGTGGTAGGCACAACCTGAGGAGCTGGCTGCGGCTGAGGCGGTCTCACTATGCATGCCGCCGCCCCCGCCAAACACAGACTTGTCGCGAACCCAAGCATCCATCTCTTCATTTCACGCCTTTCGAGCAGGTAGCGCTCCCGACCCAAGCTCACCCTTCAGACACCCACTCAGCGTTGCACGGGCTTTTTCTTTGGCGCCGCCGTGGAGACGTCTTCGCCTTCGAGCGCGTAGCCGTTGTTACGCCAGAACAGGATGCCCTCGTCGAGCACCGCCGTGTTCGGAAAGTTGCGCTGCCGCAGGGCGTCCACCACCTCACCCGAGGCGTGGTGGGGGCAGGCACAATACGCAACCACCCAGGTGCCATCGTTGGGCACGCGCTCTAGCTTTGCGGCCTCGTAGTAGGCGATGGGCACTGCGCCTGGAATATGGAACTGGATCCAATCCGACGGGGTGCGGGCGTCGATGATGATGAGGCGGCGCTTGGCGTCGAGCGCGCGTTTGACTTGTTCTGCCGAAACGAAGCGACCCTCTCGCAACGTAAAGTCAGGCGCCCCACCTTTGGGGTGGATGACCATGGGTAGGTCGTCGGGCACGACGGGGTTCGTTTGGTGTGCGGCTGGCCTTTCCTGGCGCAGGCTGACCAACCACGCCACGACATTGTCCACTTCGCTGGACGAGAGGCGTGGCTCGAAGGCGGGCATCTTGGTCGGAGGGCGTCCACGCAAGATCGCGTAAGATAGGAATGCCGGCGACGCCGCGGCGAGAAATTCGCGATTGTGCAGTTGGGGCGCCTGCCCGGGCTGCTTCGCCGTGCCATGGCAGGATTGACAATTTCGGCGGAACACCGAGGCACCGCGCGCAGCATTCCCCGTGACCTTCAGCTCAGGCAATTGGGCCGCGCGAGGCCCGCGTGAACGCAAGAAGGCCACGATTTTTGCGATCTGCTCATCGTCGAGCGGGCCGCCGCGAGCCCTGCCATAGGCCGCCATGGCCGTGTTGGGCCGCCCGAGCTGTATACCGCGTGCAATGAAGGTGTCATCGGCGCTGGCCAAGAACGTCGGGCTGACGAGGGACGGGGCATGGTCCGCTGCATAACCCGTTGCATCGGCGCCGTGGCAGAGCTGGCAGTAGCGCGCATAGAGCTGGGAGCCTGAAGGGGCATCGGCGGAGACGGAGCCCTGCGCCGCGCTGCGCCGAACACCGAGGCACAAGGCGACCCCACATGCAGCGACGAGCCAGCGGATGAAGCGCCTTTCGAGAGCATCGCGCCACGGGAAGCAACGCGGCATGACGCGCTACTTCGCCGCCAATTGCGCTTCGATTGCTAGCGCAATCTCGGGAGAGCCCGGCTCGACGGCGCTCGGCCAGGCTTGTACCGGTTTGCCGTGCTTGTCGACCAAGTACTTGTGGAAATTCCACTTCGGCTCGCCGTGATCTTCCGAGAGCAGCGAATAGAGCGCGCTGCGCTCCTGCCCGACGGTCTTCGTCTTTTCGAACATGGGGAAGTTGACGTCGTAAATACTGATGCAGAATTTGGCGATCTCCTCGGACGTGCCCGGCTCCTGCCCACCAAAGTCGTTCGAAGGAAAGCCCAGCACGGCAAAGCCGCGCGCACTGTATTTCGCGTGCAGCTGCTGAAGCCCCTGGTACTGAGGTGTGTACCCGCACTTCGACGCGGTGTTGACGATCAGCAGCACCTTGCCTTGCCAAGCGGAAAGGGAGCTGTCCGTGCCGTCCAGCCGCTTCATCGCGAGCGTGTGGATCGACGGCGGAGCGGTCTCGCTAGCGGCGGATTGAGCCGGAGCCTCCACCTCCGCTTCTGGCGCCTTCGCCGCCTCGTTGCTCTTACAGGCTGCGGTCAAAGCACCCAGCGCCATCAGTAATGCGGCTGGGTGCGCGAGGTGTCTGGCGGAGGCGGCGCGAGTGCCGCGCTTTGCGAGCAATTCGAGGGGGGGTGTCATCGCGCGACCATTAGCACGAAATCCCCCGTCCCGGTCCTGGGATAGTCGAGCCCGGGACCGGACTCTGGGCTTACTCCGGCTCCGGCTCCATCACCTGGTTACGCAGGAAGGCGATCAACCCATCTTGATCTTGCGCCGAGAGCGCATCGAAAGCCAAACACGACTGATTTGCTTGCCCTTCTCGTGCGCCCGATGAGCAGTGGCTGCGAATGGCTTCGCGCAAGGTGGTCGCGCGGCCGTCGTGCATGTATGGGGCGGTGCCCCCGATGCCCCATAGGTCGGCCGTCATGAACTGACAACGATCGATGGCCATGCTGACGGTTCGATCCGCCGAGTCCGCCGGCACGCGCGCTGGCATGTGGCTGCCATCCACGGGTGTGTAAGCTTTCGACTCGTCACACATGTGATCACCGAGGAAGTGCCGCTTGAGATCGGTCATGGCTTTGACCTCGAAGAAGCGTTCACCGTCGAGCTCGGTCGCGGGGAGATGACGTTCAACCACCTCGTCCGTGGCCAGATTCATCGTTATGGGGTCCTCGAGGTCGTAGCCGTTGTTGGTCTGGGCCAATAGATAGTCGTGGTAAGCAAAATGCCGCGCGTCAGGCTCCCGGTACCAGCTGTCATTCACGCGGACGGACAAGAGGTGGCAGGAATCGCACCCCACCTGCGCAAATGCTGCCTCACCGCCGTTGATCCGGTCCTCCTGCTCTGGGCTGAGCCGGAGCTTGCCCTCGCTCGCGAGCTCGAGCAAGGTGGTTGGAGGCGCTTGCGCTGCCAGGTAGATGGCCATGGACGTGACGTCACCGACGGACATTTCGTGGTCCACACCGTCCTTATCCACGTCGGGCGGAGCCATGTGGATGTCGTCCGGCAAGGTCTGGCCCGCCTGCTCTACATGGTACGCAAAGCGGTCCGAGTGAATGCCCATTTCGCCGAAGAATGCGTCTTCGGAAAAGGAACGGAGGGTAGGGTGATTGCCCTTCCAGCCGCCAGCCCTCACGACCAAGTCGATCGATACCCCATCGACCGCGGCGTAGTCGCACTGCACGGCCGCCGGGGTGAGGGTGCTCTCGAGCCAACACGTGAGGCTTCCGAAGCTCACTCCCTTGGTCTCGAGGGGTGCGGAGACCCGGGCTCCACCTGCGCGCTCAGCGTTGGCTTTGAGGTCCCTGCGTTGTGCCTGTAGGTCCACGGTCATTTCGGCGCCAGCGAGCTGCAGCCAGGCATCACCGTTCATATTGCGCGTGTTGCGCACGTTGAATGTGCCCTCGACGCCGGGCTCAGGATCCTGCACGACATTGGCCACGTTTAGGCCGGCACCGTTACCCAATGGCTGATCGTGACACGAGCCGCACGAGCTCGCATTGGGACCGGTGAAGAGCCCTTCGGTCGGGTAGCGCGAGAAGCGGGAGAAGGTCACCAGCGAACCGATGCCATCCGCTGCGGTGAATTGAAGCTCTGTGAGCTCGTCTCCGTGATCGAACAGGAACTCGAGCTTGTCTTCCTCACTGCCGTCGACAGCCCACCTGGCGATGGCGCGCTGGTCGAGATGGTCGCGACCGTCGTTGGCATCCATCTCCTCGATGCCCTCCACGAGCTCCTCGTACGCGCTATCTTCTTCGTTCAGCGCTTCGTCAGCGAGCTCCTGCAGATTGCTTTCCTCTTCTCCGCAGCCCGCGGACGACAGGGCGAGGCCCAGCGCGAACACCTGCAAGACGCCCTTCGTCAGCGGCAGGTTTGACCACGCGGATCTTGCGGGAGCCCGCGGGTAACGCACCCGGTTTGGCACCGGTAAGCCCTTAATTTCTATGGAATTCATGGATTCTCTCCTTCGAGCCGACGTCCGCCCACCGCCACACGCCAAAGTTCCCGGAAAAACCGACTTCGGTTGGTCCTAATGGCAGTTACGTAGAAGCAGGAAAGCTCAGGCTCCGTGCTTCTCGTCGCCTGGCCAACACTCCGGCGTTGCCGGATGGACGCTAGTCAACCGCTGGGTGCACGTCAACTCGAGCCGTTGGCCCGGGCGTCACGAATTGTCACGGGCGTACACTGTTAGGAAGCCGATGATGCTGCGCATGAACTTCTTGCGTGGTGGTGCAATGACAGCACCCAATAGCGCGGCGACGTCACGCGCAACGGCCGTTTTTTGAGCCGTTTGGCGTCATGCAATGGTGGGCTCGAAGGCCATGCGGTGCAAGTTCATGACGGCCGCGACCTGCTCCGGCTCCGACGCAGCGACGATCGAGCGAATGGCTCGGAAGGTCATGCGACGCCTTTCGCTGGGCTTCGCGTGTTCCGGTTGCATCGCTCTTGGCGGAGCCCTTTGGACTGGACATTCCAAATCGGAATACGCGGCCAGAACACCTGGGTCTCGCACATTCCAGATTTGAATGCTCGTTCGTGAGTGATTGCGAGCGTGTGGCGCGCCATGCGGCGGAGACCCAAGTGACGCCCTCGACACTTGTGGTAAGACGCCCCGATGGTCTTTTCGACGAGATGGGCACCGCGCTGGCTGGCAGTCGCGGTCGTAGTCAGCTGCTCGGTGGACGAGCGGATTCCGACGGTCAAGACGACCCCCGTCATGCCCCCATGCGACGACGGCGCCTGCGTCGAACCGGACACGACGCCCGACGTCTCGGGGCCGGCCCCTGCCTGCGATAACGACGGGGGCCTTTGCGACGACGGCCAGTTTTGTACCGTCGGGGACGCCTGCGACGAGGGCGCGTGCCGCGGAGCTGTCCGCGACTGCGACGACGGGGTCGCCTGCACGGTCGGGGACTCCTGTGACGAAGGTCTCGATCAATGCGCGCTCGGGGCCGCACAGTGCCCCGAAGACCAAGTGTGTGGTGCCGCCTCGGGCGAGTGCGGCACGACCTGTTCGGGTTGCGTGGTGGCCAACATCTGCCACGCCGACGGGGCCGCCAATCCGGTCAACCCCTGTGAGCTCTGCGACGTCGCGGCCAGCGCCGACGCCTTCACCCCGGCGGGCAGCGCCGTCAGCTGTGACGACGGCGTCGCCTGCACCGAGAACGACTCGTGCGGCAACGGCACCTGCTCAGGCGCACCGGTGGCCTGCGCCGCGGATCAGCTTTGTGTCGAGAGCACGGGCCTGTGCGAGGCGGTTGCCGGTTACGCCCTCGCGCTCGAGGTCGCGAGCGTGCAGGTCGTCCAGGGGTCGTCGGTTAGCGTTTCGCTCAGCCTGGTGCGGGACGACGAGCATGTGCTGCCGGTGGACGTCACGGTGCTGGGGCTGCCGCCGGGGGTGAACGCCGAGGCGCTCGAGCTATCGGACAGCGAAGATTTCGCGACGCTCACGCTCAACGTGGCCGCGCAAGCGGCGGAGGGTGTGCGCACGCTGCTGACCGTGCGCACCAGCGACGGGTTCAACGTCGTGACCCAGCCGCTCGAGCTCTTCGTGCGCGGCGAGGCGGGCAGCCTGGATCTGTCCTTCGGCAATGGCGGTCGGGCGACGGCAGCGCCCCCGGGGGCGCCGGGCTTTCAGGGCACGCGCGTGGTCGTCGATGGCGACGATCGCATCCTCGTGGCCGCCACGAGCCGCTTCGTTCTCGATCCCCTGAACGTGCCCGCAAGGGCCAGCCTGACACGCCTTTCCTCGAATGGCGCGGTCGACGCCGGCTTTGCGGATGGCGGCACTTATCTCGAGACGCCGGGCAGCGATAGCCTCCGCGAGGGGCCCACCACATTTCTCGGCGGCGTGGCTCTCGCGCCGGGAGGCTACGTCCTCGCGGGTCCGCTCGGCGAAGGTATCATTCAGGAGGCATCGTACGTCACGCGACTGGATGCGGCGGGCAATCGCGCGGCCGACTTCGCAGCACCCACACTCGGCAGCGGTCTGCGCCTGACCGACGTCGCCGTGGAGAACGGCACCCTGTTTGCGGTCGGCCAGACCCTGGGCAATGCTGCGCTCTACCGTTCGGATCTCAGTGGCGCCAACGCGCTGCGCTTCACCGAGCCAGCCATTCTGGCCTCGATGCAGGCCGTGTTCTGGAGCCCAGCGGATAACGAGTTCATTCTGGCCGGCAACTGCGACCCCAACGCCTGCTTTGCCCGCTTGAACGACGCCCCCACGCCACCTCAGCTCAGCCCAAACCGCGTCACGAACCTCTCCCCCGACACCGCGTCGATCCTCGACGCCACGGCCGACGCTCAGGGCCGCTACTTCGCGATCGCGAGCGGCGGCAACCTGGTGCGCTTCGTGCCGGAAGCCCTGCGTCCGCCGGGCGCCCTGAATCTCACCGTGGTGGTCGATGACCTCGGGAACGGAGGCCGCTCTGCCCAGGGGATCGAGCTCTCCGGGGATCGCCTGTACGTTGCCGCCGCGCTGCCCGATCCAACAGGCGAAACCGGAATCCCCGCCGTCGTTCGATACTCGACCTCGTGGGCTAGGGACTCGAGCTTTGGCGCTGGCGGCGTGGCGCCTCTCGACGGTGCGGTCGAAGTGGGCAGCTCCGTGGACGTCGCCGTGCAGGCCGATGGTCGCGTCATCGTGGCGACGGTGGACGGGGGAGACCTAGTCGTCTACCGTGTGTGGGATTGAGATGTAGCATGCGCTACGGCGTGCCGTGCACGCCAAGGGGGCGCCTCGCTGCGCAAGAACGCAACGATGTCCCTCATTTCGGCTCGAGTGAAGCCGAGCGCAACTCGGTCGTTTCAGGACGGGGTGATCCGGCTGATCGCTGTGCTGCGCTGGCTTAGGCGATGCTGCGAGCACTTTCTTCGAGCAAAGTCACAGTTCGTGATTTTTTGGCGCTCCTGGCGCATTAGCTCGAGTGAGCCCAACGCCTCTTCATCTGTTCCTCGGAGTCCTCTGCTCGGCCGGCGTGTGGACCGCCTGCGGCGACGGAACACTAGTGGGCAACGAAGGGCGTGGGTTTACGCCCACCGATGGTTCCGACCCGGTCGTGAACGCGGGCCAGATGGGGAACACGGGCGGCTCGGGGAACACGGGCAGTCCGGAGGGCGACCGCATTCGAGAGGGCGCTCCCCCGGTGATGGTTGGGCTCGGTGGTGGCAGCAGCGCCTCGAGAAGCGACGAGCCGACGAACTGCACTATCCCGACGCCGTCCTCGAGTCCCACCGGTTACGGAGCTGCGACCACTGGCGGCGGCAACGCGACACCCGTGGTCGTGCGCAGCTTCGCGGAGGCGGAGGCGGCGTTGACCGAATACAGAGACGCGTTCGAAGCAGGGACGACGAGCGCGCTCGTGCTGCGTTACACCGGCACCTTCGACTATTCGACCATCACAGATGTCTGTGCGCAGCACGTGAAGGAGCCGCAGACCTTGTCGATCAAGGAGATGGAAAACGTGACGCTGGAAGGCGCTCCAGGCTCCAGCGCGAACTTCGGTATCCATGTCAACCGGGCCAAGAACGTGATCATTCGCAACATGACCGTGGGCCTGTTGCCTGGCGGTGACAGCTCCGACGCCCTCACCATCGAAGGCAATGGGGAAAACGGCGACGTGGAGAACGTCTGGATCGATCACAACGAGCTGTTCAGCTCGACGAAAGAAGACTGCGCCGGCGCTGGTGACACGGAGTTCGACGGGCTCATCGACATCAAGAAAGGCGCGCGGTTCATCACTGTCTCGTACAACTTCCTCCACGACCATCAGAAGACAGGGCTGATGGGTTTTAGCGACAGCGACGACACGGAACGTTACGTGACGTTCCACCACAACCGCTACGAAAACGTGGTGTCGCGGACGCCGCTCCACCGCTTCGGGTACATCCACCTCTACAACAACTACTACGGCAACATTCTCAGCAGTGGCATCAACGTGCGCATGGGCGGTGTTGCCCTGATTGAGTCCAACTACTTCGAGAACGCGGCCAACCCCGTCACCTCACGCTACAGCGACGTCGCGGGCTACTGGGAGCTTCGAAACAATTACGTGGGCGCGGGCATCACTTGGTCCACGGAGTCCGATACCCTCGCCAACGCCGAAAGCTGGCAGAGCACCACTGCTTTCCCGGCGAGTGAGCTCAGCTACTCGTACACACCCGACCAAGCGGTCTGCGTCAGACAGATCGTCAGCGCCACAGCGGGCGCCATTCTGTAGCCTGACGCGCCCCGAGTGGACGCGCGGCGCCGCGTGGAGGCAGCCCGGGCCACACCCTCTCAATCGATATTCCAAATTGGCATATCGTGTTTTTGAGCGTGGGCCTAAAGCGGTTGCCCCGGGTTAAAGTGTGAGAAACACTGTAGCGGGTGAGACGCGGACTACAATGGGTGCTCTGGCTGGGCTGGGTTGCGTGTCACGAGGTCCCTCCCTTCGGGGCGCTGCTCGGAGAGTGAGGTGCCCTGTGACACTCACTGCCCGGGCACCGGCATCATTTGCATCTCAGCGGACGTTGCCTGCGAGAGTTGCAGTGTTCGAACCTACCCGCACTGTTCCGCAACGGGGATCCAGTGAGCGTCAGCATCGACCTCGAGCCTGCCCCGGGGAACGGAAGCTCGGATGCGGCTGCGTTCGACACGAGCGCGGAAGGGACCGGTGGAGAGCTCGTGGCCACCGTGTATTGTCGCTCGTGCGTAGACCCCCAGCCCGAGAACGATGTCGCGTCCATCGAGCCGTGAGATCTCGAGCGCCGAGCTCAGCGCAAGGTGATCTTGCGCGAGACGGTGAAGGTTGAACCCGCAAAGGGCGGCAAGGAGTTGGCGCGCGCGTGATGCAAGATGCAGCGCGCCACCGGTGCGCTGGCAATGGGCTCTCCCGAAAGGCGAGCGCCCTTCACCTTGCCGGAGGGCGCAAACGTGATGAACAGCTCGGCCGTCCCGGTAGCGCGCCCCCACCGGTCACACTGCTCGGCCTTTTGCACGGCCACGCTCATGATCTGCTTCAACTTGGACTCGTCATAGGGCACAGAGCTGGGTGCTTCCGCAGCGCCCTTGCCGGCAGGCTTGTTGCTCGCGGCGGCACGTTTGGGGGCTGCGGCAGCACGCCGCGCGCCGGCCCGGTTCGCAGCGCCTTTGTCGTCAGAGGCGCTGGTCGCGGCGGCACCTTCGGACAACGCGGCAGCGAACGCAGCCGCGATCCGCGTCTCTTCGCCGCGCGGAAGCTCGACCCTTGACTCGATGCGCGGCGTAGAGGGAGAGACCCGCTCGATCGGGGCGGCAGCGAGCGGCGGGGCGAGAGAGGCCTGCGTCGGGCTTTCGTCCGGGGGGGCGCGATGCTCGGCTCCCCACAGCATCCAACAGGCGGCGGCGCCCACCAGGGTCACCGCGGCCCCGCTCGAGAACCCGAGCCAATATCTGCGTCCCGCGGCACGCCATCTGGTCAGTGCCGTTCCGACCCCAGACGCTTGCGGCTGCGAGTCGCTCTCGTCGCGAGCGGGCTGTGGCTGCGCTTTGACCTCGTCGAGGGGCTGCAGCCACAGGTTGGGATCGCCCAGGGTCGGCAGCGCCGGACGACTCACAGCCAGCGTGATCCCCGTCGTGGTTTGTTCTGGCTCTGGAGTTGCTTCCGATTCGTGCTGAAGGGGAGCGCTCTGCGCGAGCTGCAATGGCGGTGGCGAGTCTGGCTTGGGAGTCTCGAGAGCCGCCGGTGCCGCAAGCCGCGGAAATTTTGATGCGACGAGCGACTGCGCCTGCTGCTCTAAAGTCCGCAACGGTGCCGAGCTCAAAGCAGTTTCGAGCACGATGGCCGCGTCCGTCCGAGTCATGCTCACCTGGAGCGCAGGTGCGATTGGGCTGCGAGGGGGTCGCGGTGGGACACGGCTGACTCGGGCGGCGGTCAGCTGCGGACGAGGTTGCGGCACCCGCAGCTCCGAAGCGACCGTAGCAATACAAACCTCCAACGGAGCCGGAGCCGCACGAACCTCCAACGGAGCCGGAGCCGCACGAACCTCCGACGGAGCCGGCGTGACGACCTGCAATGGAGGGGGGGCCACACGAACCTCTGCACGACGCTCCGGCATCCGGAACTTCGTAGCCGCTCGCGGCGCGCGGACCTCCGCAGCGGGCGGGACGCGGACCTCCGAAGCGGCCGGGACGTGGACCTCCGAATTAGCTGCCGGCGCAGCGACCTGCAACGAAGTAGGGGCGGCCGGGACTTGGACCTCCGAAGCCGCTGGCGGCGCAGGGACCTGCAACGGAGCTTGGGCCTGCGGTTCGGCGTCTGGCCTTGCGACATTTGCGCCGCTGCCCGGCCCGGCCTTGCAGCCATCGATGGAGATCACCCCCTGGCACTTCTTGCATGCCATGCGCTGGACGCGTCCAATAAAGCGTTGCCCCCAGAGCTTGTCTGGAATGAACAAACGCCCTTTGCACGCTGGGCAATCGATGGGAACCGGCACGAGCCGACCTGCGCCTTGTTAGCCTGATGGAATCTGGACCGTCGCGTTTTCTAAAACTGCTTCGGTTTGTTTGGGCTGGTCATCCGTGTTGCACCTTCAGCAGCGGTGGAACACCGCCAAGGAGGCCCGCTGTACGCAATGCGCGCAGCGGTCGGATGACAGACCAAGCATGCCGATCTGATCGGGCGCTGGCCGGGAACCTTGATGGATTCTCAGCCTTGCAGGGAATGCCGTGGAATCGCTCGCACATGCCTCATCATTCGGCCCGCCAGTGGCGGCCGAGTAGCCCCGCAACGGGCGTGCTAACCTCCGGGATGCCTCCCATCGAACGGGCTGAGCGGCAACGAGCCGTGTCTGCACCTGCTCCTGAGCGCGTCGATCGATCCTGGATTGGAAAGTGTATCCAGGGGCGATATCGGATCGAGGAACAACTCGGAGTTGGAGGCGTTGGCACGGTCTACCGCGCCGTGCATCTAGCGCTCGGCCGCAACGTTGCGCTGAAGGTGCTGCGCAAGCAGCACAACGAGCGCTGGGTGTCCCGCAAACGCTTCGAGCGAGAGTCGCAGGCATTGGCCCAGGTGGCGCATCCGCACATCGTGGCCATCACTGACTGCGGCATGGACCAGGACGTACCCTTCCTGGTGATGGAGCTGCTCGAGGGAGAAAGCCTCGAGGCCCGGCTGCGGCGAGGGCCATTGGCGGCAACTTTGGCCTGCCGCTTCGGCCTAGAGCTGCTGGACGGTCTGGCGTTCATTCACGAGCGCGGCCTCGTGCACCGTGACATCAAACCCGGCAACGTTTTCTTGGAGCGCGCGGTGCAGGGCAGCGAACGGCTAAAAATTCTAGACTTCGGGCTGGCCAAGCTCGTGGTAGGGAGCACCGAGGCGTCTGTCACACGAAGCGGCGAAGTGCTTGGAACACCTGCGTACATGTCGCCGGAGCAGGTCACCGGCGGCGTGAGTGACGCCCGCACGGACGTGTATGCCGTCGGCTTGCTCGTGTTCGAGATGATCGCGGGGCGGCGCCCCTTTCAGGGCGGCGAGTCGGAGGTCTTGCGGCAGCAGCTGGTCGAGCCCATGCCGCTCTTGAGTGAGGTGCTGCCGGGGGCACGCTCGAGCCCCGAGTTGGACGCGGTCTTGCAGCGCGCCACCCACAAAGAGAAAGAGCAACGCTTCGCGGATGCCAAGTCCATGGCGAGCGCTCTTGGCAACGCACTGCCCCAAACTGGGGGTTCTATGCGGCCGGCTTCGCCGGGCGTTCGCGTGCCTACGCACCCACGTACCGCGCGCAGGCGCCCGTCCCGGCGCGGCAGCCTGCTCGGTCGTGTGTTGCGTGGCGGGGCCGTGCTGGTGAGCGGGCTGGCGGTCGCCGCCATCGTCATTGCCGCGGGCCTAATTTACTGGCTCGACAGCCCGGACGGCGAGTCCCGTCGCGTGCGGGTGAAACGTGCGCTGCCGTCGCTGCTAGAGGAAGCAAAGGAAGGCAACAAGCGGGCGAGGTGAGCCCAAGACCGATGCCGGTCACTTAAGCAGCGCTGCCGCTGGGCCGTCGATTTTCGTCCGATGCAGCCAGCTCCTGACCCAAGGTACGAAACATCCGAGGACGGGACCATCGTCCTCGAGCCCGAGTCCGACGTTCGCGACCGTCGCCGAGCGGGCATGGCGGTGTTCGCGGTGGCCGCCCTGTTATGCTTGGTAGCGGTCGGGCTGAGCGGTTACGCCTGGCAACTGCTGAAGCAGAAGGAGAAATTACAGAGCGACGTGGCGGGGCTCGAGCATTCTCGCGACGAGGCCCAGAAGCGTGTCGCGGCGCTGGTAGAAGAGAACGGGCAGGAGCAGACACGCTCTCTAAAGGCTACGACCGAGCGAGATGAGCTGCAGGCGGCGCTCGCGGCGACCAGCGCGAAGCTTGCGGAAATGCAAGACGCCGGCGAGGCCATGGGCGCGCGGCTTGCCGAATTCAACGCCATGAAGGCGAAGTTTCAGCGCATGATTGACAGCGGCACGCTCGACATCACCTTCCGGCGCGGGCGCATGATCGTCGAGCTGCCGGCAGCGGTACTGTTCGACTCCGGGAGCGCGGAGCTATCGGAAGCAGGGTCCGACGCCGTGATCCGCCTGGCCAAGATCTTGCGCAACGTGCCGCGGCATCGTTTCCTCGTGGGCGGGCACACGGACAATGTGCCGGCGGTAAAGGAGTACAAGAGTAACTGGGACCTGTCTGCGGCTCGTGCCGTGCGCGTCACGGAATCACTGACGCGCCATGGCGTGACCCCCACGCGGCTCGTGATCGCCGGCTACGCGGAGTTCGATCCCATCGCGATCAACTCGACGGATACCGGCCGCCAAAAGAACCGCCGCATCGAGATCATCCTGGAGCCCTACGTCGAGCAAAAGGTCGTAGAGAGCCTGTTCGCCAAGAAAAAGGCGCCCGCTTCGAAGTAGGGGCTCAGCGAGTTTTGGGCTTGGAGGCCAAACCTTCGCGCAGCTCGCTGCGTAAGCAGCCCAGGCAATCTTGATTTTTTCGCGGGCCACAACCGGTGGCCGATTGGCTCGACAAGCGACTCAACACCGGGCGTGCGCGCGGGTCCCCGAGGCGGTTGAGCGAGACCAACGCGGATTTCTTTTCCAGACACGTGCCCGCCAGCTCGAGCCGGGCGATGTGCGCGGCGTAGTCGGGGACGGCACCCGCGCCCGAGTGTTGCATCACTTGCCGTGCTGCGGCAGCCCGGGCGGGTGAGGAGGTGCCGTGGAGCAGCTCCTGCAGGGCAGGCTTCAGGCGTTCTGGAAGGCCGCTGGCCGGGCTTCTGGAGGTGACTGGGCTCGGCTTCTGGTCGTCCGCCACCGAAAGCTCGAAGGGACCCACGACGAGTAACCCGAGGATCGCCGCTCCCGCGACTAACACGCCCAGCGCCGCCGCGGTGCCCGCTGCCATGGCTCGTGCCGGCGCTACAGGCGGTGCCGATGCCACCGAAGCCAAGCCCTGCACCGGGGCGGCTGGGGCGACCGGCGTGGGTACGGATGCAAGTGCGGCGCCCGTTTGGATGATGTCACGCAACCTATCGCGAACCTCGACAGCGCTCTCGGGCCGCAGCTCGGGGCGGACGGCTAACAGGCTTTGCACCAGTTGATCCAGCGCCCTCGGTATGCTCGTGTCGGAGCTGGCCTCGCGCAGCGAGGGGTGCGAGCCTTTGAGCTGCGCTCGCATGATGGCGTGGAGGCTATCTCCCTGCCACAGCGGGCGGCCCACGATGGCTTCCCACAACATGACGCCGAGCGAATACAGGTCCGCGGCGTGCGTGGCGGGGCGACCCAAGGCTTGCTCGGGCGCCATGTAGCCCGGTGTCCCGATGATGGCGCCTTCCTTCGTCAGTTGCTCGCCGCCGCTGGGCGACGGCGGGGCTGAGCCCCCGAGAGGCTCGGACAGCTTGGCCACCCCGAAGTCGAGCACTCGGGCCAGCGGCCCCCCTGCCTCTCGGGGCTCGATCAGGATGTTGTCCGGCTTGAGATCGCGATGCACGAAGCCCTGGGCCCACGCCGCGGTGAGCGCGTCGGCGATCTGCGCTCCCAGCGCGGCTGCCTGAGCCCAGTGCATGGGACCCGCGTTCTGCAGGACATCCGCCAAACACTCCCCGGGCACGAGCGGCATGATCAGATAGGCGCCGCCATCATCGAGTGCGCCGTAGTCGAGGGCGGCCACGACACTTGGGTGATCGATTTTGGAACCGGCCATGGCCTCACGCGCGAAGCGGGCCAAGGCTTCTCGGTTCCCGGCGAGCTCAGCCCGCACGACTTTGAGCGCGACCTGCTTGTGCAACTTGAGATGCTCAGCCACGAACACCTCGCCCATGGCCCCTTCGCCGAGCCGCTTGATGATCCGGTAGCGCCGATCGATGACGCGGCCGATCCAGCCCGATGTTGCTGCCTGCCCCTCTGTTTCGTTCACGGGAACCCAAGCTGTTATACACCGTGCGTCGAACCGCTTCCACTCTGCTGGTCAGGGGGAATGGTGGTCAGGGGTGCCCGTTCTCCTGACGTCCGCGTCGTGGAAACGAGATCGAGCTCGAGGAGGCGTGTGGCTTCGGCGGAGTTGCGCTGCGCCTTGTCGATCACGAGCGACGTGTAACAGCCTTCGACGTGCTGCCAGCTGGCGCGTCTCGCCGACGATGAGGGTATCGTGTCCGCGAATGACGCGCTAGACTTGCAAACTTTGTAGCAATCGTGGCTGGAGAGTGTCACGGAGTACACTCATTAAAGTGGCGACCCCAAAAACCTTCCGCGCGAATTTCGGCCGCACGGACAACGAAGCCGTCGACGCGGAGCTCACTCGCCTCCAGGACCAGCTGCACACCATCGAGCAGGTCCAAGCGATCTGCCGGCAATACAAGGTCCGTGCACGTGTCTTCGATGCCAGCACCGGCCGGATCGTCGGAGACCTGGATCGCGAAGGGCATGAGGTCACGCCCCGCAGTTGAGTGGTGTGCGGCCAGCTCGCGTGTCAGGTGCTTCGCTCAGCCTCGATGAAGCAACCGGGTCTATCGCAACGGCCCGAGGGGAATATGCAGCGCCAACGCCGGGCTGCTTGCCTCGAAGGCGCAGGGGCAAGCGTCGGGAGCTGGAGCGCCCGGGGCGTCACCCGCAGAGCCAGCGTCACCAGGGCCTGCGTCTGGGCTCGAGCCAACCGAAGGCTGACAGCTGGCGTGATACAATGGCCCCTCTGCGTGCTGAGCCAAAATGCGCGCCGACAACGTGCCCACGATGGTACCGTCCACCACGTCGAGGCCCGCCCTGAAGGCGTCTTCAGAGTCCAGAAAGGCGTCCCAGGTGATGGGGACCCCGCCTTCGGCCGTCTCGCCCACCACAAACGTCAGGTGCATCCAGCCGAGCTCTTCTCGCTCGGCGACACTCGGATCTGGCCCGACGTTGACCGGAGCGAACATGAAGTCGGCAACATAGCCTTCACCCTCGAGCACATAGTGATAGCCACCCGCAAATGACATCTGGACTGGGTCGCACGTGACGAGCGTCGGGAACCGCGGCTCGCCGCACCAGCTTTCAGAGCAGGCACCCGTCAGGGCTGTGCTGACGGAGCGAGCTACCAGACATTGCCCGCTCGAGCCCGGCGCGGGAGGCGGGTCCGGCAGCTCGCAGGGCCCTGCCGCGGGCCCACTGCTGTCGCCGACGTACACCGGGCCCTGACCTGCTGTGGGGCGCCCTTGGACAGGGTTGGTCGATACGGGCACCGTCGAGCAATCAATGCCACTTTCGCAGCCTGTGCTGTGCCCGCCACATGCCAGGCTGCTGGCGAGGCAGGCAGCGTGCGCAGGCCATGCCCAGGGGAAGCTCGTGAGACAGCGCGGCGGCATGGGTGTGGATGATACTCTCACACGACGTCGAGCGCGAGCGGCCCTGGGTGCCGCTACGCCGCGTGGCGTGACCGGCGTGATGGGGCGCCCCGGTGGGCGCGGGGTTAGATGTAAGCCGGGCACGCAGCATGTCCAGCCCGCTGCGGTTCGAGCAGAAATGCTGAACGCGAGCCACGCGCGCGCCAGCTCGACTTCTGCTCTGTAAATCTTCGACCCGGAAAGAACCTTGGCTGTACGGAGCGGCTTTATGTTCGGTGCCATTTGGGCCAGTATCGGGCGAGGTAAGTCATGCAAGCACGCCTTCGATACGCCCGCTGGCTGGTTTGGGCCTGGCTAGCCATTGCCGCCGCCAGCGCCTGGTCCGGCGTCGCCGCCGCGCAGACGAAGCTCAAGTGGGCTCATGTCTACGAAACGTCGGAGCCGTTCCACATTTGGGCGGTGTGGGCGAGCGAAGAGATCAAAAAGCGCAGCAACGGCAGGTTCGACATTCAGGTGTTTGGCTCTTCCTCGCTGGGCAAGGAGACGGACATCAACCAGGGCCTAAAGCTCGGCATGGTGGACATGATCACGAGCGGTGTGGCGTTTGCGGCGCGCGGCTATCCGCGCCTCGGTATAGCGTATTACCCATTCATCTTCCGGGATGCCGAGCACCTGCTCGGTTACTCGAGAAGTGATCTGTTCAAGGAAATGGCGGACGGCTTGCGTAAGAAGACGGGCATCCAGATCTTGGCGTACGCGTATTATGGCGCGCGCCACGTCAGCGCCCAGCGGCCGTTTGGGGACTGCGCCGGCATGAAGGGCCTCAAGATTCGCGTTCCGGACGTGCCCACGTACAGCATCACACCGCGCGCCTGCGGGGCAAACCCCACGCCGATTGCGTTCGCCGAGGTGTACATGGCGCTGCAGAACGGCACGGTGGACGCACAAGAAAACCCGCTGACGACCATGCTCGCCAAGAAGTTCCACGAGGTCCAAAAACACGTCATGCTCACCGCGCACATCGTGGATGGCGTGACGACCCAGGTGGGCCCGCACGTCTGGAACGCGCTGAATGACGCAGACAAGAAACTCTTCCAAGAGGTAGCGCTGGAAGCGGCGTCGCGGGCCAGCGCCGACGTTCAGAAGCGTGAACGTGAGCTCGTGGACGAATTTCGAGCCAAAGGCATCGGCATCCACGCGGTGGATCGCAAGAGCTTACAGGACGCCGTGCAGAAGGCGGCACCGCTCGAGTCTCTCGGTCTCGACAGGAAGGACTTCGATCGAATCGTGGCGATTCAATGACGGACGGCGGCGGGCCCAAGCTGCTCGGTGATGATGAGCAGTTTCACGCCACGGACGAGGCGGTCGACCTCTCGGAGACGGCGGTCGAAGGTTGGTTGGCGCTCGGCATCTTTTGGTTGCTTGGCGCGACCGTCGCCTACCAGTTCGTCACCCGCTACCTGTTCAACGACTCCGCGGCATGGACCGAAGAAATAGCCCGCTATCTCTTGATCGGCATGGTGTTTGTTGCGGCCAGCGTGGGCGTGCGCGAGAACAACCACATCCAGGTCGACGTTCTGTATCGCTATTTACCCGCTCGTGCAGGACACTTCCTCTCGCTTGCGGTGGACGTGGTGAGAATTGCCTTCTTCGCCAGCATGGTGTGGCTCACCGCACTTTTGATGCGCGAAATGGGCGACTACGAGATGACCATCGTGCCTCTGCCGATGAATATCCTGTACGCGGTGTGCTGGCTGGGATTTGCCGCCATGACGTGGCGATCCATCGGCGTGCTCGGTGCGCACTGGAAACGCGGACATAGCGTGCTCACCCGACCCGAAAACTGAATGCTCCAGGTCCTGTTTCTGGTGCTGATGGCGAGCGGGGTGCCTGTGGCCATTGCCATGGCGGGTGCGTCGCTGGTCTATGTCTGGGTGAGCGGAGACTTGCCGCCTTTCGTCGTCGTTCATCGCATGATCGGCGGCATCGACAGCTTTCCCCTGTTGGCCGTCCCGTTCTTCATCTTCGCCGGCAACCTGATGAACAACGCGGGCATCACCAATCGCATCTACAACTTCGCCCTGGCGCTCGTGGGCTGGCTCTCGGGTGGGCTCGGGCACGTCAACGTGGTCGGCTCTGTCATTTTCGCCGGCATGAGCGGCACTGCCATTGCCGACGCGGCGGGGCTCGGCACGATCGAAATCAAGGCCATGAAGGATCATGGCTACCCGACCGAGTTTGCCGTCGGGGTCACCGCTGCCTCCGCCACGCTGGGTCCGATCATCCCGCCCTCCTTGCCCTTCGTGATCTACGCGATGATGGCCAATGTCTCCGTCGGTGCGCTGTTTCTGGCTGGCATTTTGCCCGGGCTATTCCTGGCGCTGCTCATGATGGGCATGGTGGCCTACTTCGCGCACCGAAACGGTTGGGGGCGTGATGTCAGGTTTTCGCGTCAGCGGTTTGGGGGGGCGCTGGTCGAAATGGTCGTGGTCTTCGCCTGGCCTTTCGGCGCCTACTGGCTCATTCGGGCGGGCTTGCCGGCGCGCCCGTGTGTGCTCGCGGCCCTGGCCAGCTTGTTTGTCGCGGACCGGGTGTTTCGGTTCCAAGCGGTGCTCCCGATCATGACCCCGGTGCTCTTGATCGGCAGCATGACCGCCGGCATCTTCACGCCGACGGAGGGCGCGGTGGCCGCGAGCGCGTGGGCCATGTTCCTCGGCTTCGCCTGGTACCGGACGTTGAGCTGGAAGCTCTTCGTCAAGATCTGCCTCGAGACCGTGGAGACGACGGCGACCGTGATGTTCATCGTCGCGGCGTCGTCCATTTTTGGCTGGATGCTGACAGCCACGGGAGCGACCACAGGGCTCGCGGATTGGGTGCTCGGGTTTACACGCCAGGCCTGGGCCTTCCTGTTGCTGGCTAACCTGTTGATGTTGGTGGTGGGCTGTTTTCTCGAGCCGACCGCGGCCATTACCCTCCTCGTACCGTTGCTGTTGCCCATCGCGCTCGAGCTCGGCGTTGACCCGGTTCACTTGGGGCTGGTGATGGTGCTCAATTTGATGATCGGCCTGTTGCATCCGCCCATGGGTATGGTGCTGTTCGTGTTGGCTCGAGTGGCGAAGCTGAGCGTGGAGCGGACCACCTTGGCCATTTTGCCGTGGCTGGTGCCGCTCTTGATCGCGCTCGTCGTCTTGACGTATGTGCCGAGCATAGTGCTTTTGTTGCCGCGCTACTTCGGTGTCGCCGGCTAACGCGGGAAGCGGCTTGGTTAGAGTGGCGGCATT
>JANOIG010000364.1:0-39149 GCA_031407405.1 Deltaproteobacteria bacterium | reverse complement strand
CTTGCTTGCTCAGACACAGGAACCCTTCCCGCGAGCGGAAAAACCCACCCCCGACCTCGGCCTGTGTGACGTTGTCAGCGCGGCTCTCGATCTCGCTTCGCTCGCTCGCAGGAAGACCTCCGAGCGGAAGAACCCATCCGCGACGGCGGCCCAGGCGTGGTTGTTAGTACACGATCGAGGGGGTGAAGCAGGCGATGTTGGTTTCTACGCTGAAGTTGGAGCCTGTCGTGTGGCGCTCGGCGTGGAAGATGTCCATCGAGTAGGCTCTGCCGGGCAGAATGCCGAGAGTGGCGGCTTGAGCGTCGAAGTCGATCGTGCCTGACTCTGCGCCGTGCATGCTGCCGAGATCGAGCGCGAGCTTGCCGTTGATGAAGATCCATAGATCATCATCGCCCAGGAAGGTGAAGCGCTGGCGCGCGATGTATTCGAAATTCAAATGAATCTCGGTCGTGAACAGGTAATTGCGGCTTTGGCCTGCTGGAGTCACACCGAAGCCCTGGTCGTTTCCGATCGGGAAGAAGTCGTTGCTGCTGAACTTGTACAGGCCCGAGCCCGCCGATGTTTCCAGTAACTCCAGCGTGCTCTCGAGCGCGATGTTGACACCGGCGACATTCCGGTACCACTGGTCGAAGGTCGCGGCGCTGGTGATGACCGGTATGTTTTCCACGGCCCAGTCCGCGCACGCTGTGGGCGTGCCTTGCTGTGCCGGGCAACCGAGGCTGCTCTGAAACGTGGGCTTGTTATCCGGGGCGAGTTGATCACTGACCAGCCGTCGACGCACGACGTCTCCTCTGAAGGCCATCTCGAAATCGGGGTGGCTGTCGTTGAAGTCGCGGTACACGACGGGGATCACGCCGTCGCATTCATCGGGCTTGCCGAGCTGCGAGTCGTCGATCAGGTCTCCGTTCGTGTCCGGCACCAAGCCCGCTATCGTGTTGGCGGGCGCATTGCTGTTGGAGTCAGAGGGCCCTGGCTGCCCAGAGCCAACTGAAGACCCTGTGCCGCCGCCCGCGGAACACCCGACGGCGACGCAGACGCCTGTGACTCCCAAAAACAATCTTGTCATCTGATGAGCTCCGCCCGCGGCCATTTCCATGGGCCATCGGTATGTGTGACTGTACTCTCAGAGCAGGGTGGGATCCAGCCGACCGGAATGGGCCACATCGCCGCGGCCCAGGCGTGAACGCCAGACCTCTGGGTATTTGCGGCTGGCCAGAAAAGATCGCGCCTGACGGTCGCGATTCAGCTCAACGCGGATTTAGTGAGCCGTTCGGCGCACTCCGTGGCGTGCGGGGGCGCGACGCTCAATGCTCTCCTCACAACTGACCTAGCTTGCGTGCGCCTGATATCGCTGCGATCTGCCAGTGCGGCGCCGGGGCCAGATGGGCTCGCATCGTGGAGCTCGTGGACGTGTCCTGTGAAGCCGCGGCCGGCACCTGGTCTCACTCATAGGGACGGAGTATTGTTTTGCGGGAGCCTCGCCAAAGTCTGCGGCGCCCAGGACCACGCCATGAACCGACTACGTCTGCGCCAAGGGGCCATTGGGGATTGCCTGCTGATGGCGGCCATCGCCTGCGCTCCGGCTTGTTCCGCGGGCGGAGGCAAGACCAACGGCGTGACAGCCTCGCAGGGTGACATCCCCGCGGGCGAAGTAGATTTCGGCGCTGGCAACATCCTGCCGACGCCCGGCGTCGACTTCGGTAGCGGGCTCGCTCCGGCGCCCGGTGTAGACCCAGAGTTTACCGGTATCCCCGAGTGCGACGCGTGTCAGCATTTCCCGGCGCAGGCGCTATTCGAAGACGGCCTCGGCGCCGAAGCGCAGAACCTGTTCAACCCGCCGTCGGCGGGAGCGGGGCCGTGCATCATCGAGCCGCAAGATGGGATGTTGATCCCCGCGAACATGCTGCGTCCCCGCGTGCGTTTTACGGCGCAGGGCACGCTGCATCAAATCACCCTCCACACCCCGCGCGAGGCCAATGACCTCGTCGTGTACACGCGGCAGAACCCTTGGCTGATTCCGCCGGAAATTTGGGATGGGCTCAGCCGCAACGTCTTCGAGGAGGACATCACCGTCACCGTCAAGACGAGTAGCGGCAGCGGAGCGCCGAGTGAGAGCCGCGTCAACTTCCGCATCGCTCCGGTGCAAGCGGGCGGCAGCATGGTGTATTGGGGCGCGCCACGACCGAGAACCCGGGTCTGACGACCACGCGGCTACTCGCCTTTGGGGTCGGGGAAGAAGCGGTCGTCACGGCGCTGCGCCCCGGGGACGTGAAGGAGACGATGCTGGGCGACAACGCTCAAATCAAGAGGGCAGAATACGGCGCACCCCTCGGCCAGGCGCGCTGCGTGGGCTGCCACACATCGACCGGTGACGGGCAAGCGGTGATCACCGCCGATCACTGGCCGTGGAACCTCGCGGTGACGGACATCACCCAAGGCACCGGCGGGCGTCCGGCGCTGGTCACGCCCATGGGGGCGCTCCTGTTGCAGATGCCTTGGCTCGGCGTCTCGACCACCTCGCGCGACGACTGGGCGCTCGGTAACCGCATCGTCATTACCTCTGCGGGCCCGCGCAACGTCATGAACGCCGGCTTCGTGCCGAACCCGAACACGCCGCACCAGGACATGGGCTTTGGTCAGAGCCAGAACCAGACCGGGCGCGACGCGCTGATCTGGATCGACCTCGGTGCCGCGGGTACGCCGCCGGTGCTCGATGGCCTGAACGACGACAAGGAAGTCGGCCAGGCCATGCTGGATGCATTCGGAGAAGGTTGGGGCGTGATCGGACGCAGCGGGGATGCTCGGGGGGCGGTGACTCCGGACTGGAGTCATGATGGCACCCGCGTCGTCTACTCGTCGACCGACAGCACCTCGGACGGGCGCCTGGGGAGCAATGTCAACGAAGCCGACATCTACACCGTGCCGTACGTCGGCGGTCAGGGTGGCGCGGCAGCACCCTTGGCGGGGGCCAGCACGCCCGGAGTGGCCGAGTATTATCCCGATTTCTCGGCGGACGATCGCTGGGTCGCATTCAATCGCGTGCAGGCCGGTCGCGGCAGCATGTACTATCATCCACAGGGTGAGATCTACGTCGTGCCGTCTAACGGAGGCCAGGCGACGCGGCTCGCCGCCAACGATCCGCCGATGTGCAGCGCCGAGGCGAGCCCAGGGGTGACCAACAGCTGGGCCAAGTGGTCGCCCACCGTCCGTGGTGGCCCTGCGGGTACGGCGCACGAGGGCAAGCGCTACTACTTTTTGCTCTTCTCCTCCGCGCGTCAGTCACCGTTTCGCCTCGGAAACGGGCCCGCTTCGCAGCTATACTTGACCACGCTCGTCGAGCTAGCGGACGGTAGCATTCAGACGTACCCGGCCATGTATCTCTGGAACCAGGCGTTTCGAAATCACCGATCCAAACGCGGCCGTTCCGGTGGTGACACCGATTCAAACCAGCAACCTCACCCCCGCCTTCGACGAGTTCGTCATCCCACCTCGCCCTCCCGTCATCGTGCGCTGAGCCGCCAGGCATGCTACTGCGCGTCTTTAGCCTCCGAGAACACGGCCGAAGGGCTTCGTAGGCGGGGCGCGGGGTTCGCTGCACGTCGACGATGCCCCACCACTCTTCGTTGAAGACTTGGTCAGGGTAAGGGCCGGCACCCGGCGCAATCCCGCCCACGTCCTGCGCATCGAGACTTCCTGTCTCGTCCTTCCACCACTCGTCCGCCCATTCGAATAAGGTACCCCCCAGCGCGACACCGTCGCTGCCCAGAGCGGAAGCCTGCTCGAGGATCTCCCGGCTCAGCGCGGCCACAGCCAGCGCTTGGCTCTCCGGATCATACGCCGGGATCCCGGCGTTATACGCGTCGGCGCCGTATTCGGCGATGAACATGGGCTTGCCGCTCGACGCCGCCCAGCTGTCGAAGAGGTCGCCGAAGCTCAACCCGCGGTACGAGTTGATGCCCCAGACGTCGATGTCCGGCATGGCCTCTAGGGTGGCGGTGCTCGGCAGCTCCCCGTAGATGGTGGACACTGGGTGCAACGGATCCTCTGCCTTGATGAGCCGAGCCGCCTCGTTCAAGCGCGCCAGTGACTCCTCGTGCGACAACCCGATGTACAGGCCGTTGTAGTTCCACTCGTTACCTACCGACCACATCAGCACGGCCGGATGATCTTTGACTGCTCGGACTCGCTCGGTGACCACACCGACCTCAGACCCGCCGAAGGGATAAACGGAGTTGATGACGTAAATGCCCGCCGCCGCCAGCCGATCGAGCACGCCCCTGTCCAAGAGGGGCTCATAGGTGCGCACGACATTCACTCCGAGCTCTACGAAAAGCGGAATGTCCAGGTCGGCGAAGCCCGCGAAGTCGAGCCCCTCGGGGTGACGAACGCCCACACCCACCGGGTTCCAGCACAAGCCGGAGAGCAGCAGCGGCTGGCCGTCTTTCAGCAGGCGCCTGCCATCCACCACGATGCCGGCGGGCGCCTTGGGCAGCCCGGCGTCGAGCTCTGGCGAGGCCGCTTGTCCCCCGGAAGCCGCATCGGGCCCAGCCACAATCGCGCCCCCCGCCCCGCTGGGGCTCACGGTCTGCTCGACCGCTGGTGAACCCCCGGAAGCAACCGCGGGGCCGCCCTGCGGGATGGTCTTGGGTGGCGTGACAGCATCGCCACAACTCCACGCCACCGGGCCCCCCAAACACACGCTCGTGATGAAACTTAGCAAGCGGCCGAGCTGCATGGCAGCGGCAACATAACAAGCTCACCCCTCGAGCTCAACACATCGGGCTTGCACGAAGGCGGCGCACCGGAAATGGCAGGCGCGCAGCCCTCTAAATCATGCTATCATGCAATCATGCGTCCGGAAATCAAGCGTGTCGGGCAGAGCGGGCAGATCAGCATCGGGCGTGAGCTCGCGGGCAAGCTGCTGCGCCTCGAACAGCTCGAGGGCGGCCGGCTGCTGCTCACGCCGGTGGTTGACGTTCCGGAGAGCCAGCTTTGGACGCTGAGTGAGCCGCACAAGTCGCGCGTCGAGCGGGGCCTTGCCTGGGCTGCCGAAAACCCACCGAAGGAGACGGATCTGGATGTGCTCGTCGCGAAGGCGACGCGCCGCAAGAAGCGTTGAGGGGGTGGCGTGCCAAAAACGCCCCAGCAACACGTCCGCCTCGACCTGAATTCGCCCGAATTCCTCGACGTGTTTTTGCGCCTCGAAGGCGCCGATCTCGCCCAGGTCGCGAGCAGCCTAGGGCGCATCTCGAAGCTGACCTGGTCGAATGTGTACGCCTCGAAGGGGCTGCACTGGGAGGCCATCGACCACCTGACGGCACCGGACGGGAAGTCCACCGTGTACAGCGTGCGGCTCAGTCAGAAGATCCGGGGTCTTGCATTTCGCGACGGCGAATACATGCGGTTTGTCTCGCTCCATCCAGATCACGACTCGGCGTACAAATAGGATTAGAGGGGAAATGCTGCCTTGGGCGGCGGAGTCGTCGCGCAGTTGCCATCACCGAACAGGAGCTGGCGGCCGCAGCGCGAGTCCCACATGCGCTCGAACTCGTGTCCGACGTGTGGGATGATGTGCATGCGCAGGCGCGACAGGTTGACCTCGGACAGGTGCGCGGGGCGGTTCTTGACTGTGAGGCGGTGGAAGTGTTTGCCTCGTTCAAAGCGGTTTTCGCCCTGGGCGAGCGCGGCGCAATTGGTCTCCCCATCGGCGCCGTCCGTGTCTTGATCACCGAGTAGCAGAGACACCGGGTACTGCCCGAGCTTGGTCCACAGGCTGTCGGGGCTGGTGCCCGCGAAGTATTCGAGCCGGTTGTCTTCAGGCCCGTAGCGGTAGTCGTTGTAGCTGTCTTTGCACGCCACGGTCGAGCTCGGGCGCTCGGGCGTGAGGTACATGTAGGAGCCTGCGTTGGTAACCACGTAGTGCAGCTGACCCGCCCAGGCCGACGTGTCGAGCCGACGCCCCGAGGCGTGCTTTTGAACGAACTGGGCTCCGGCAGAATGCCCGGCGATGGTGATCTGTTGCAGATTGGGGTTTTGGTCGATCAGGCGCTTGAGCACGCGATCGAGCACCTCGAATGATGACAGGTGGGGGCCGTTGACCGACTTCATCCCGTGCTTCCAGCCGTCACGCTCCCAGTACAACACCTGCTTGGACAGCTTGTTGGCGTTGACGTCCATCTGAGTCAGGAACTGCAGCGCCAGGATGAGGGTGTCGGATTGGCGCCCCTCTTCCGTCGCCAGGCGATTGACGGCGTCAAAGTAGCTGTGTGCGTTTCTTTGTTTACCGTGGATGATGACCACGGCGCGTCGGATGCTGTCGCGGGGCTCTCCCAGCCGTTGATTTCGGCAATAGGGCAACCAATCATCCTCGATGGTCCAGTGCGTCTTGCAGACCTGGTCGGCGGGCACTGGCTTTTCCTCGGAGTCCGCGGCCCGAGCTGCGGGCTCGTAGCCCAGCCATAGCGCGATGGCGAGCAGGCAGGACGAGACACACGAGACGCGAGGATGGGAGCGAGCGAAGAAAGACACCTGACAAAAGTATACGGCGAATCTCCTCGGGAGCTTCCCCCTTGGCGGCAGGATGCAGGCCCGAATCCGCACCTGGGGTGCTCATCCCGCGCCGAGAGTGCGGCGCTTGACCACAGTGTCAGCCTGTGGTCTTGCGGACCTCACCGATTCCCATCGAAGCCGTCGGGGGAAATCGTTCCAGCTCACCAGGGCAGCTCTTTACCGTCGTGCTGCAGAAAGCGAGGGGTTTGCGCGTTGGCTTTGCTGATGACCTCGTACATGGCACGAGCCGACTCCATCGGATCTAGAGCAGCCCTGGGCCCACCCATGTCGGTACGCACCCAGCCCGGGTGGATGGAGATGGCGTTAAAACCTTTAGCCGCGAGCCCGCGATTCAGCATGGTCGTCTGCATGTTCATGGCGGCTTTGCTCATGCAATAGCCGTATTGCCGGTCCCGACACGACTGCTGAATGCTGCCCGCTTCCGACGACACATTGATGATGAGCTTGCGCTCGCCGCGCTGGAGCAAAGCTAAAAAGCCCTGAATCACCCGCAGGGGGCCGACGGCATTCACGTCGTAAACCAGAGCGAGCGCGTCAAAATCCAGCTGGCCCAGCGGCACATTGTCCTCTGCCAGGTTGACCGCGGCGTTGTTGATCAACACATCCAGGCCCTGCGTGCGCTCAGAGACCGTGCGGGCAGCGGCGGCGATCGACGAGCTGTCCTGCACGTCGAGGCCAACCCACGTCAATTGGGCTGAGCTCTCACGAGGAGCTACGCTCTGCCCCGCCAGGCCACGGTGACCCGCGAATACCTGCCAGCCCTCGGCTACGAACTTGTCGGCCAACGACCGCCCCAAACCACGATTAGCGCCACTAATGAGCACACTCGCCATCTCGCAAAACGTAGCATATGGGGAAGGGCGACCACGCCCAAATGTCCAAGCTGTGAAAGTCAAAAGCGGGCAAGCGTACTTACGTGGGTTCGCGCTTTTCAAACCCATGCGGAACGAGCTTCAGGTAACCCGCCAGGTGCTCTCGATTGAATGCTTCGAGGTTCCACGGGTCTTGGGACAGTTGCCCACGGTGTTCGCTGCGGAGCACGTACCCCTGGGCTTCGATTTTCTGACCCTCCACCCACAGGGTCAATGCGCGTCGCTCATAGAGCGACCCTTCGTAAGCGTCCAGTCGCTCCATTTCGTGTGCGTCGATACTCGAGTACACTAGGCCTGTGACGCGCCCCCCGCGGTGTTCCACGATGCCCGGGTACAGCCGGTGGCGCAGGCGGTAACGGGCGTAATCTTCGAGCAGCGCGGGGCGACTGGCTACCCCCCTTCCGATGACCTGTCTGAGCACCTCGGACACCTGTAGCGTACCGTACGCGTAGAGGTGATGTCGTCGCCTCAGGGCCTCCGGCGGCACGTCGTTTCAGGGCCTCAGGCGAGCAGCTCGGTCAGCACCGAGCGATTCAGGCTAGCAGCTCCAAAGTCATCGATCATGTCGCCGTTCGCTTTGCGCAGGCCCGCGGCGGAGCCGATGGTGTTGAGCACCCGGGCGTGGTTCACGCGATCGGAGCTCCCACCGTCGATGCGAATGTACTCGCCTTGTCGCAATGTGCCCCCGGCGCTGCCCGCGATCACCACCGGGCAGTTCTCCCGGCCGTGCGCCGGGCCATTACCGAGATCATTCACCCACACGGCCATGCCCGCGTCGAGCAACGACCCCTCCGGTAGCTCGTAGGCGCTGAGCTTGTCCAGTAAGTACTTGAACGCCTGCGCGAACTGCACGTCGACGCGATGGTGCAGCAGATCGGAGCCTAGGATGATGTTGCCATCGGCCCCGTCACTCTGGCGGCGGTGCGACACGAAATGAAAGTTTTCCATCAGCGTGCCGGTGGTCGGGTCTCGATAGCGGGTCGAGCCGTCGTTGCCGTTGCCGACTTGAATTGCCACCGAGCGGGTGTAGCCGCAGGCCACCGCCAGCGCCGCTACATCCATGTGCAGCCGCGCGGCGGCCAGCACGGTGTCCCCGTCTTCCGCGCCGCTTTCAGCGCCGGCCTGTAGCGCGCGTTCGTCTGCCTGGGCCAGCCGGCAGCTGAGCGACACCTCCAGATCTCGAACACTGGAGAGGTGCAGGTCGAGCCGCTGCCGATCGATGCTGTTCAGCTCGGGCCGTGACAAAAGCTCGCTGAGCTGCCCCCGCACCAGATCATTGATGCTGCGTTGCCGCAAGCTGCGCTTGGACTCACCCGGCTGCGGCTGGGGCAGCCCAGCGCCGCCACCGACCAGCGCCTGGTAAGCGTTGTACGGATCGGTCAGCGCGCTACGCCGATTACCGGGCCCGCGATAAGAAATGCAGGGGCCGCCCAACCAGCCGCTTGGTCGCCCGGCATACAGGAACAAAGAGTCGTTGCCGTTGCCATTGAGCTCGCGGCCGAGGCGATGGTCGATGGATTCGCCGCCCGCTTCGGAATCCCCACCTCGACCCTCTACCGTCGGGCCCTGAGCTGTCAAAACCTGCAAGGCGCCGCGGGCATGGCCGTCGCCGTAGTTGAACTCCTCCATGTTGACGTTGCCCACGACCAGCAGGCGGCTCGAATATGTGGAGAGTTGGGCGAGCGCGCGGTCTGCGAGCGTCGCAGCGCTCAAAGCGCCCGTAGTGGTGGGCCAGAAGCGCTCGGGCTCGTCGCCGATCTCGTTCGTTTCCTGCGCGGCGGCGACGCCATTGGCTTGACGCAGGAAGATCGCGAACGGCGGTACAGAGCTCGTTTGAGCCCAGGCTCGAGTGCCGCGCAGGCTTTCGAGCCAGGGCAAGCCCAGGACAGCTCCACCCAGGCCTCCAAGCACGAGCCGCCTCGACATCTTCTTCAAGCTGGTTGCCTTCATGGGAGCTCCTCCGTGCTGCGGGTCATGAAGGCGCCGGACTCCGCCATTCGGACCAACAGCTCCGTGATGGGTGTGCCGTCCAGGGACGCTTGGGTGAGGTTGTCGATCAGCCCTTCGTCGACCTTGTTGCGACTGCGCCCAAAGGCGTACTCGAGCAGATGCGACACGAAGCACTCGTGCGCCTGCGGGCTTTGGCTCAGCTCGTCGGTGAGCTCGAGCGAATTGTCGACCTCGATTTGCTCGCCATCCATGAAGGGCGCCGCCTTCGCGTCGACCGGAAAGCCATTGTCCGTCGTCCGGTACGCCCCAGAAGCATCATAATTCTCGAACGGAAACCCGAACGGATTGATCAAGCTCTGATGGCACGCCCGACACGTGGGCGAGCTCTCGGTGTGGTTCGCCACGACCTGCCGATTTGTGCCCTGGGTCACCGGAGGCAAGGGCGGCACGCCGTCGGGAGGAGCGGAGATGCTCAGGCAGAGCACTCGCGTGGCGATGAAGACCCCGCGGTGGATCGGATCAGGGTGGATGCTGGTGGAGTTGGCGGCGAGAAACCCGACTTGATTGAAGATGCCGCGCCGCTCGGACGCAGGCAAAGCCACCTTGACGAACGAACGATTGAAGCTGCCGGCGACCCCATAGACTGCCGCCAGGCCGTCGTTGACGAAGGCTTCCGGCGACGTCATCAAATCTTCGAACGTGCCGGCCTCGTTGAAGGCCAGGTCTTCGACGAAGAGCTTGCTCGAGCCCAAGACATCCGCGGCGAAGCTCGCTGACAGCCCGGGGTAGGCACGCGCTGACGGATTGATGCCCTCGAACTTCTCGAACTCGAGCAGCTGATCGTGAAAATGGACCAGGGCGGGGCGGGCCTTGGGCGAGGCCAAGAGGCGCAAGGCTTGCTCGCGCACGGCCTTCGGCGTCGACAATTCGCCCGCGCGTGCCGCCCTCAGCAGCTCGGTATCGGGTGTGCTGTTGGTCACCAGGTAGCTCAGGCGCTGGCCGATCTCCCAGGTCGACAGCGGGATGGACCCAGCAACCGAGCGTGTGCTCCCCTCCACTCGATACAAGAAGTGTGGAGACTGCAGGAAGGCCTCGAGCACCAGGCGAATACCGGCTTGGAAACCCGTCACGTCGTCGTAGAGCGTGAGGCCCGCGTCGTAGAGTTGAAGGAAGCGATCCACTTCCGGTGTGGTCAGCGGCCGGCGAAAGGTCCGTTCACCAAAGCTCGAGATGAACGCGCGGGCGCCTTCGCGACCGGTGCCGACGCTGGCGGGCACCAGCCGTGAGAAGGTCGCCGGGTTAGCGCTGATGCTTGCAGCCAGCGTCTCCGCGGCGTTGGCGTAGGCGCTCGACAGGACCTGGTCCGTTTCGAGGGAAAGCTCATGGTTGTCGAACAGGAAGCCGGCGGTGCGAGCGTCGGCTGGGAAGGTGCTGCTGAGCCCGCTGGTCTCGCCGAGGAGCAACAAGTCGCGCACGGAATTTTCCCATTGAGCGTGCGTCAAACGAGCGAAACGCCCCGCCGGCGCCGGGCGTTCTTCGGCGAGCGACGAGGGGCCGCCCGGCGTCTGGCGACTGCCTACACCTTCGTTGCCCGTGATGCCGGTCGTGCATGCCAGCAGACCTGCACACGCGGTGAGCAGCGAGAGGCGACGTGACAACATGCCGTACGATACCCCATCGGAGGCCTGGTGCGACAATCTGTTGCCGAATGCTGCCGGTTGCCAGGCCTCGGGCCCACTGGGAAGGCTCGGCCGCTACAACTCCAGAGGACGTTTGGCGTATTACCGCTGCAACACCGGTGTTCGAGCGACGATTGCCCACAAATCATGCGCCCTTTCGCTACATGACGTGTGCCGCGATCTGCTGGAAGCTGCGATCTGTCGGATCCGAGTCTTCACAGATGCGTCGCCGGATCCCTGTTAGAGGAGGCCGCGGCGCTCTGCCATCAGGATCGCGGCGATGTGGATTCCGTGAACCAAACGACCCGTATCGATGAAATCGAGCAGCTCTGCTCTCGACACGAACACGGTCTCTAAATCTTCGCTCGCATCCAGGCGCGGCACGCTGGCCCGCTCGGCACCCAGCGCGCAGTAGAAGTGCGCCCGTGCCGTTTGCCGTGCCGGGTCGACCGACGCGCTCATCAAGGGTTGCCAGTGCGCGGAGGCATAACCCGTCTCTTCGAGCAGCTCGCGCTGGGCGCCCGCGAGGGGAGCTTCACCCGGTTCCAGGGCGCCGGCAGGCAGCTCCCAGCTGTCTTTGCGAATGCCGTGCCGGTACTGTCGAACGAGAGCTATCTGTCGCTCCGGCGTAATGCACAATACCGCCGCCCAATCTGGGGCTTCGATCACGCAAAAATCATCGATCTGGCTGCCGTTCGCCAGGCGCACCCCTTCTTCCCAGACCTCTAGAAACGAGCGGCGTAGCACGGGCCTGCGCTCGAGCACCTGCCAGGGAGTGAGCGGTGGGTACTTCATGGAGAGGCGATGGGCCGTGGGTAGAGGAGAGGCGGTGGGGCAGGGAGGGGATGCGCGGGCGCGGGCAAGCCTGCCACAGCCGGCAGCCCCGTTCCAGCTCCGGAGGCGGCTTCATTATCGACGGGTGCAGTACAAAAATCAGTCACTTGCCCGATTTCGGGTAAAGTCCATGACGGCCTCCGCTCGGTCTGTCATGGTGTGCTCGTGGCTCACCCGCTGGACATGGCTCAGGAGCGACTCGAGCGGCTACTGGGGCTTGGACCCGCGCAAGCGCGCCGGGCGGTGACGGAGACCTTGGATTGCCTGTGGAGGGGAGTGGACGACTACATTGCCGAGCGCCACAAAGAGCTGCAAGCGCGCGGGGTCCGCAACGAAGCCATCTACGAAACCATCGCGCGTGAGCTCGCCGCCTTGCGTTTCGCCGCTCCCCCGCTCAGCGCTCGGCAAATCCGGCGGCGCATCTACGGTTGAGCTGGGCGTGGTCTCGAGCAGCATGGGGCAGGCGCGCGGCAGCTTACGGCAGTAACGAAAAACAGCGAAGAGGGAACGAACGACAATGTGCGGCATCACAGGCTACATCGGACACCGGTCGGCGTGGGACATGGTCTTGGGCGGGTTGAAGCGCCTCGAGTATCGAGGTTACGACTCGGCGGGCATCGTGACGGTGGCCGACGGCGAAATGCAGATCGCGCGTCAAGTGGGCCATATTCGCTCCCTCGAAGAGGCCACTCCCAAAGGCTTGCCGGGTCACGTCGGCATCGGGCACACGCGCTGGGCCACACACGGCGGTGTGACGGTGGCGAACTGCCACCCCCACCGTGATTCAAAGCAGCGTGTGGCGCTCGTCCACAACGGCATCATCGACAACGTCGAGGTGCTCCGGCGCGAGCTCGTGGCCAGCGGAACGCTATTCCGCTCGGAGACGGACACCGAGGTGCTGTCAGAGCTCGTGGGTCGGGCTTTGGCCTCGGGCGCGAGCTTGCTGGACGCCGTGATTGCCGCGTTGAAGCGCATCGAGGGCACCGCGGGCATCGTGGCGCTCGACTGTGAGCGGCCCGATCGTCTGGTGGCGGCTCGCATCGGCAGCCCGGTCGTGCTCGGCATCGGAGACAATGAGAGCTGGGTCGCCTCCGATCCGTTGGCGCTACGCCCGTTCACCGAGCGCATGGTGGTGCTCGAGGACGGGGAGGTCGCCGAGCTCACCGCGCGCAGCTTCAACACCGTGGGCCTCGACAATCGCGACCGCACCAAGCGGATCGAGAAGATACTGCACCAGGCAGAGGCGGCTGAGCTGGGTGACTACGCGCACTACATGCTCAAGGAGATCTACGAGCAACCCGAGGCCATCGACCGTTCCATGCGGGGCCGGTTGGATGCCGCCATGGGCTCGTCTCACCTCGGCGGGCTGCAGTCGCACCGGGCGCGCCTGTTCGAGGTGCAGCGGGTCGTGTTCTTTGGTTGCGGCACGAGCCTGTATAGCGCGGCGGTCGGAGCCTACTTGATGTCGTTGTACGCGCGCGTGCCGGCGCAGGCCCAAGACGCCGCAGAGCTCGCCGTGCAGAACCCGATCGTCGACTCCAAGACCCTGTACGTGGCCATCTCGCAAAGCGGGGAGACTGCCGACACCCTGGCCGCCCTCAGAGAAGTCCGCCTCAAGGGCGGGCTGGTGGCGGGCGTGACCAACGTGGTGGGTAGCTCACTCGCGCGAGAAACTGACTTTGGCACCTACGTGCACGCGGGCCCGGAAATCAGCGTCTGCTCGACCAAGGCGTTCACCGCTCAGGTGCTGGCCACCGAGCTTCTGGCGTTGCAGTTTGCGCGCATGCGCGATCTGAGCGCCGCCGACGGCCGCACCTGGGTCAAAGCTCTCGAGCAGCTGCCAGGCCAAGTGCGGGGGATGCTCGATTGCGCGCCAGCGTGCCAGGTCCTCGCCAAGCGCTTTGCGTCGTCCAAGTTCACGATGTTCATCGGGCGCGGCGCCAATGTGGCGGTGGCCCAGGAGGGCGCGCTGAAGTTGAAAGAGATCGCCTATGTGCCGGCGGAGGGCTTGTCGGGCGCCGCGATGAAACACGGGCCGCTCGCTCTCATCGAGCCCGGCTTGCCCTGTTGGGCTTTGGTGCCCCCCGACGAAACCCGCGAGCGCATGCTGGGCAACTTGCGAGAGCTCAAAGCCCGCGGCGCGCACATCACCGCGGTGGCCGGTGCCGAGGACACGGAGGTCTCCAACCTGGTCGATGAGGTCATTCCATTGCCCGTGCACCATCCGGCAGTGTCGCCCATTCTCACGGTCATCCCGCTGCAACTCTACGCCTACTTCTCCGCGCTCGAGCTGGGTTACGACATCGACAAACCGCGCAATCTGGCCAAGTCGGTCACTGTCATGTGAGCCCCCGTCGGGGATTCGGCCTGGCGGGTCAAGCGGCGTTTCCATATGGCGTTCGTCCTGGACCTGGGCTAACCGACGCCCCTGTGGAGCTCACCGCCAAACAAAAGCAGCATTTGCGTGCCCTTGCCCATCCGCTCAAACCACTGGTTCAGATCGGGGCAAAAGGCATTCAAGACAGCTTGATTCAGCAGATCAGTGAGCAGCTGGTGGCCCACGAGCTGATCAAGGTGCGCTTCAACACGGAGAGCTCGGTCGAGCCGGCGGACGTCGTGGCGGATCTGGTCACCCGCACCCGCAGCCAGCTGGTCCAGCACAGCGGGCGCATCCTGGTGCTGTATCGGCGGCATGCCGAGAAGCCGAAGATCGAGCTGCCCAAGGCGAAAGCGGCACCTCGCTCGCGTGCAACCAGCTAGACCCGAACGGGACTGGCGACCATGCCCGGGTTTCTCGAACAATTGCTGTCTCCGTCGGTCCTCGTCGGTCTGAGCACCTTTTCAGGAGCACTGTTCGTGGTGAGCTTGGTCGGCGCTTCCTGGGCTGTCCGGCGCATCCCGGCCGACTACCTACTCACCGATGATTCACGCCCACCGGCGCGCGGCATGAAGCGGGCCTTGTTGTTCATCAGGAATGCGCTCGGCGGCATCCTGCTCATCCTGGGGGTGCTCATGTTGGTGCTTCCGGGTCAGGGGCTGCTCACGATACTCGCGGCGTTCTCCCTCATGGATTTCCGAGGAAAACGCCGCATCGAGCATCGCTTGATGATCATTCCCAGCGTGCTCAAGGCCATCAATGGGCTCCGGCAGCGCTCGGGCCGGCCACCGTTGCAGGTGCCAGGGGCGCCGACGGCACCCGCCCCCGGCTCGTAGGCTTGTGGCGATAAGGAGCGGAGTTAGAGCGCTGACTCGGTGCGTCAGAGCCGGAGCGTCAGGCTTTGCGGAGCCAGCTCTGGTCACATGTGGCAAAAGTGGGGTATTGTGCGGCGTTCACCATGAACCTACGCATCGAGGAATCCACCAACCAACATGCCTTCGCTGTTTGGGATCGCGTGGTGCTCGCGATTTGGCGAGGGCAAACCACATTGTCCGCCGTTCGGAGAGGCGAACAAGTCGTCGAGCGCCACGCGGGCCGTCATCCGGACCGAGGTGTTCTGCTCTTGACCATCGTCGAAGCCGCTGCGCCCCTGCCGCCTTTAGAGTGCCGTATTGAGCTCGCGGCCATGCTCAAGCGGGCGGCTGGTAAGGTTGAGCGCTCGAGTCTGGTTTTTGAAGGTGAGGGCTTTCGCGCTGCAAGTGTGCGTGCAGTCGTTGCTGGCATCTCGCTATTTTCCAGGCCCTCTTATCCACACCGCGTGTTCAATACCGTGGGTGCTGCGGCGCGCTTTTTGGCGGGCGGCAAGTCTGGATCTCCATCACCTCACATGGTGGTCGGAATGGTGCACGAAGCACGGCGCCCGTCGGGCAGCCCCAGCTTTTTGCCCTGGTTACCGGGTACGCAACAGCCGGGTACGTTGCTCCATCCGAGGTGAGCTAGCCTGGCTAGGAGCGCCGTCCCCAGAGCGCATCAACCACTGGCCCTGACGGGGTTGCATTGGCGCGGGTGATCACGATGAGGTCGCTGTCGACGCCGTGAAGTTTGATTTGACCGAGCTTTATGGCCCCGACAGCCTCGGCGACACGATTCATGGAGCGATCGTTACGGGTGACGCCGATGACATTTTCAGTGCCCACCTCCATGAAGCGTCGAATTGCGAGCGCGACCGTCGCAAGAGACAGCGGCATCGGGTTTCCCTGAAGCTCGGCTGATGGATCTACCAGGGTGCCCCGCCATTCGGAGCGCACAATCGTATTGCCTGAGATGCCCACGACACCGCTGCCAAGTCGTTGCACCACGTCCTCAGGCCAGCCGGTGAAATACGAGTCTTCGCGTGCCATGGGCAGCGACAGATCTAGCCAGCGCAACCCTGTCACCGACACACAGCGTTGACCGATGGACAGCACGCTAATTTCATCCTGCCGGACAAACTCGTCGGAATGGATGTGGGTGATGCCTTCGAGCTCTGCGAAGGTGGCTTGCCACTCGTCGCGCCAGAGCTCGTACGCACTCCGCAAGAGCGGATGGCGCGATGTGCGAGGTTTGAGTAGATGGTATTCCAGTGCTTCGACGCCCAGGCTGGGGCGCTGCGCTTTTCGTCGAATTTCGGTTCGCTCACTGGCTGGGCAGTCCAGAGCGACGTGTACTGTGTTGCTTGGCGAGTTCATTGGGCTCTCCTAATTACTGGCTTCATGTCACACGCATCGTTGATGCTTTCGAGACACGGCGCGTGCCTCGGCGTTGTAAACGGGGTTATTACCTTCTTCGCTAATTTAGGTACGCGCCTGTCCTCCGCTAGCCCAGACTGGTGCCAATGGAAAGGCTCAGCCGGGCTGATCTATGCGCCTGGCCGTCGCGAGCGCTTGGTTGATGGATGCAGAGCTCGGCAACGACTCTGGCTCGACTGGGATGTGGAGCACGTCGGACAGGTCGGGCCTGCTGGAGTGCGGCCGCGACCAGTCGCCGCCTTGAAGTGGTTTGCCGAGGCGAAAGATCACGCTCGGAGGCATTTTGCCTCGCAGCAGGGTGGCCTGACTCATGGCTCGTGCATGAGGCACGTTGCACACGCCCGCGTGGACCGCGTGCGCAATGCCGTGAGCCCAGGTCAAGAGCGCGCAGCGTTGATAGACTCGTCCGGCCGAAATCGCCGTGTCGGGGAGCTCATCCAAACACGACAGCACACAGATGGCACTCGCACTCTGCAAGCCCCCACGGCCGGCACGGGCCATGAAGGCCAGTTGATCCGCCGCCATCGAGACTTCCCCGCGTAGTTGGGCCGACAATTCGAGCGTCAGCCGATCATCGAAGCCGAACTCTCGGCCACGCATACCCCTCACGCTAGAGGCATCAGCGTTCGGTAAGAGCCAGTGTCCGAGCTCGAGCTGAAACGCGCGTTCTTCGAGCTTGTGCTTCATTGCCAGCTCATCGAGCTTGCCCCACGCGAACTTATCGCGATCTGACTCGAACAGCTCGAAACCAATTCTTTCGGAGGGCTTGACGCAAGCGCGTAAAAGCACCTTGAGCTCCGCGGGCAAGGGGGCCTTGTCGAACTCGGCTCGGACGACCTTGCGCTCTAGCATCGCATTGAGTGCGGAACGGCGTTGTGACTCATCAGGGATGACTGTCTGGCTCGTCAATTGAACGGAACCCACTCGCACGTCGGAGCATGTGGGCGACGGCCCGACTGCCTTCCAGCTGAGACCCGGCTCTGGTCTCCACGAGCACTCGATGCCGTACTGTGCCGCGGCGATCATCAGGTTCTCCACAGAGCATCCGAGGCTGACCAGAGCTTCTCGGCCGGTGGGATCTGATGCGCTCAGGACGTGTTGCCGGCGCACGAACACGTCCACCTCCGAACGATCGAGCGGGAGGCCAAACGCCACCGGTACGGTGTTGTGAACCGAGGGCGCGAGCAGAGCGAATCTCAGCAGATGACGGGTCTGATCTAAGTTGATCGAGCCGGCCGGGCTGGGGTTGAGGGCCTGGAACTCTGAAACGCTCAAAGGCTCGACCTTCCAGGCGGAAAAAGCGCTCGAGCTCGTCAATCTGACTTCTGCTCCGATCTCTGCGACGGTTGACCGTCGCGTCAGTCCACAATCATGTGCATTCGTCGCGTATCGATGATGATGCGCTCACTCAGCGCATGCCCGAGGCGGTGTAGGGCGAGGAGCTTGCCTCCGAGCGCGCCCGACATTTGTGCCACGCTCCCGGACTGGGGAACGCTGCTGGTGGGTTGCTCACCGGTCTGAGCAATCCAGCTCGCGTACTCGTCGACAGCAAAATCATTGCCTACTAGCCCGCGTGCAACGCCAAAAAAGTCATTTCGATCACCGCTTTGCATGCAGCGCTCGAGCCGGCTCATCAACTCTTCATCTTCGATGTGGTAGCCCAGCGTCGCGTTCGGGTTGGCTGAAAAGTCTTGGAGTTGAGCCTGTGAGCGGTGGCCGAGGTCGCTGGCCATGAAGACCGGTATGCCGTACTGGCGTGCGCGTCTTCGTACTTCGATCTTGATCCGGAGGTCGTCTGCTTCTTCGACCACATAGTGCACTCTCGGCTCGCCGTTTGCGCCGAGCAGGAACTGGTCGATGTTGTCGGTGTTGACGCCATCGCCGTATAGGTACCAATCCATGTAGGGGTCGACGAGCTGGTTTTCGTACGCCACCAACTCTGCTTTGCTGACGAACTGCGTTTCGAATCCATTGCGTGGGTCGCTGCGGCTGGAGCGCGGCTGCGATAGGTAGCGCAACGAACCGTGCTGCAGCCGGTTCAAGTTGGTGGCCTCCAGGTAATCGGGATCGGCGAGCTTGGCGACGCGCGGCCGCATCTCTCGCACGACGCCTTCGATCACATTGCTACCCAGGCTCGCCCCGACGAATCCCACGACCGTTCCCGTCAGCCGGTCGCGAATCTCTTCCGCGGTTAGATTGCCGCCCGGATCCGTCAATAACTTGGCGTTGCTCGTGAGCAGGGCCAGGCGATGCCAGAACTCTGGAGCCACGAGGTACAAGTCACCGGTCTTCCGGTCGTAGACGTAATTTCCAAAGTCAGGCTCCCAAGCCCCGGACGTCGCTCGAGTACGCGACAGCAACTCCAGGTAGGCGCGGTACTCCGTATCAAAGGCTTCACGTAGAGTCGTGCCCGACCGCAGCCGCGGTGAATTGGAGCTGCCTGATAGGGCCTTGTCCAGCGCAAGGAGGGTAGGGAGCACACACGGATACTGCTGCTCGGGTACAATGGTCACCGGTCCGGGCAGCCTATCGTCATGCAGCGTCACTTCACCGCGCGCACTGTAGACCACTTTTCCGCAGCAATGAGCCTCTCGTGCATCCATGACGAGCGGTCTCCAAGCGTATTTAGAGCGATCTGACTCCACACTCGAATTGTAGCGCGATTCATTAACTGGACAGTTCGATCGCACATTTAGGTGGGAGTCGCGTTGCTTCGCAGCGCCGTGCAGTGCCGGCTCGGCGCAGCAACGCACATTTGCGTACGGAAGATGCGTTCACCGACCGCTCGTTCACCGTATGCCGCCTGGCGACCACCCACCCTGGTATTGGTTTTCGCCAGCTGCACCACGTAGGGGTCCTAAATGCCCTGGCGTGGTGTAGAGGTCCGAGCACCCTCAGTAGCCGAAGCCGTCTCTAGCTCGGTAACCTCCCGGAGGGGTAGCGCTGTGATCTGCTCCGCCAAACGAATGCGCTGATCGCCGGGGTGGACCACCCACAGATGCTCGAGCTCTAGATCGTGTAGCGCGACATGCATCGAGCGCGTCAACGCCGGAGCGGGGCTCAGCTTGAACTCAAATCCCCACCGCTGCTTGCGCCTCAGCAACAACAAATCCAGCTCGGCACCACCGTGGGTGGCCCAAAACCATGGCTGGCCAGTCACGTGCGCAAGCACCTGCTCGAGCGCAAGGCCCTCCCATGAGGCTCCCGCCTTGGGATGGCCCAGGAGCCCTTGGTAGTCATCTATGTCGAGCAGCGTATGCAATAAACCGCTATCTCGAACGTACACTTTGGGTGATTTGACCAGGCGTTTGCCCAGGTTCGAGTGCCATGGCTGTAGCTGACGAATCATGAACGTCCCCTCCAGAACGTCCAGGTAGCGGCGGGCTGTCTTGTCACTGACACCCAGAGAGCGAGCGAGCTCTGAGGCGTTCCACAGCTGGCCATGGTAATGGGCGAGCATCGTCCAGAACCGCCGCAAAGCCGTGGCGCTCGGCCCGAGGTCGAGTTGGCCGAGGTCACGCTCGAGAAAGGTGCGCACGAAATTTTCGCGCCAGGCAAAGCTCGCTAAATCCGAATCGGCCAGGAATGAGCGCGGAAAACCGCCCCGCAACCAGAGGCGGCGCTGATTGGTTACCGGCACCTCGCTCAGCACGAACCCGGAAAGGTCGAGATATTCGATGCGGCCGGCGAGCGACTCTGATGATAGCCGGAGCAAATCGGGGGAGGCGCTTCCGAGAACCAGATATCGGCGGCTCGGGTTGCGATCCACGAGCACCCTCAGAAGGGGGAATAAGGCGGGGGCCCGCTGCACTTCGTCCAGGACCACGAATTGCTCAGCCGCATCGAGCGCCAAAAGCGGCTCCGCTAGTTGACGGAGCGCCACGGGATCCTCGAGATCGAACCATGTGTGTTTGATGGCTGCAACCACCTGACGCGCTAGGGTCGTCTTGCCACACTGCCGGGGCCCCAGGATGCCAACGATCGGGCTGCGCGCTAGCGCTGCGGCGATACGGCGCAAGAAAGTACCCCTGACGATCATTCACGGGCGAGCCTACCACAAGTATGAAATATCGGATTCGTATTCCGAATTTTCAAGGTTAAACGCCCTTGAGACTGCACTGGGAAAGACCAAACTCCCAGCATAGGGCGACTTGTGGTTCGGCCCATTAGTCGGTGCTGGGACTTTGCTTCCCCATTAGAACGGCCATGGGCGCGGCGGCGCTGCCGCGCGCCCTCAGCGCGGCGCGGCGAACGATTGAGGCCGAACGCGATTACCGAATGATCACGCCTTCACACGCGTAAATGATCTCAACGCCATTTGCCGCGGCTGTCTGAATTTGGTTGCACCAGTCTCCGTGGACTTCGACCTCGGTCAGGCCGTTGCCCACGTATTCCCAGCCGTTGGCTCGGGTTGCGTCTCGGGGGACCAGGACGCCGTCGACTTTGACTCCGATGTTGTTGGGCACTGGCGGAGGAGTGTTGAGCGGGAAGACGCAGCTGGCGATCTCGCCCGTGATGACGCGCAGGGCACTGACCAGCTCCGCTTGGGTGTTGGCCAGGTAGTAGCGGGTGGCGAGCGGGTTAGGGTCGGGGCGAGGTACGCCACCGGCATTTGCCATGTCGTTGAGCGCCTGGGTGGCGGTGTCCTTATTGGTGGCCACGCCGACGACGAACACGGGAATCCCCGCGGTGGCGGCGCTTCTCACCGCCTCGACCGCATATGGCCTGGCGCTCACTTGATCGTCATCGGCGCTGGAGGGGCTGCACGAGGGCTCGCCGTCGGTGGCCAGCACGATGAACCTGCGCCTGTCGGCCGGCTGCGTCGCGAAATAGCGAACCGCAGCGTGAATGGCGTCGCCCGTGGGTGTGCCGTCCCCGTTCGCGGTGGTGGCGGTGATCGCGCCGATGACAGCGCTTGCGTTGGCCGGGGCGATGGGGATGTGGATCACGTCATTGATGGTGGCGGGTGAGCACGAATCGGTGTTCTGCCCCTCGGGGAAGAGCTTCATACCCCACGCAACTCCAGAGTCCGTTTCTTGAATGACCTGATTCAGGGCAGGCACCGTCAGGTCCCATTTGGTCTGTTCCCCGGCCTCGGGTGGGTCACCGTCAATGTCATCTAGCATCGACCCCGAACGGTCGAGGACCAAGAGCACGTCCACCGGGAGGCGCTGCACGTTGAAGGCCTGCGACCCGCAATCCTTCTCTCCGCTCTCCTCGAGGCCGTCAAACTGCCCCGGCGGCGTTTCCGTGCTGCCTGGCGCCATGACCCCGCTGCCGCCCGCACCCACGCCAGAGCCGGAGCCCGGTTCTCCCGTTGCCGGCCTGCGTTCGACCGAGGTGCCCGGTTCATCACCCGCCGAACAGGCGCCCACGGCCAGTGTCGCGATCAGGAGCGTAAAAAACTTCATGGTCTAAAATCCGGGGGTTTGAGGCTCGCATGGTCCATGCACCATGCCCGGGTCGCGATCATGAAAACCCCGCATAGACCACTGTATGGCGCTGGGCCGGCCGAGTGGCCACTCGTTCGTCAGCGCGCGGTAAAGGGGATGTCGAGCGTAGCGTGCACAGGCCCAGCAGGTGCCTGACGCAGGACCACCCGCAGGGTGGCTTTGTCCGTGTCGTCCGGCAGCGGGCCGAAGTAGACGAAGCCTACGACTCGATGGCCGCTAGGGATGAAGCCTTCGGGGAAGGCCATCCTCTGGATGTCACGAGCCAGCGCCAGCTCGGCGGGGTTCTTTTGCCGATACTCGTACGCGCCCGCTCGCGAGTCGAAATCCGCCGCGGTCTTGCCGACGGTGGTCGACTGCGGCTCCAGATCGATGGCGGCTGGCGGGAGCGCGGCCATTTGCTCGTGCTCGGTGACGAGCTGAATGTCCGAGACGGAGCCGTGCACGGGCTCAGCGCTCTGATTGATGACGTCCACCAGAATCGGGGTGAGCTTTGTCGAGACCCAAGGCGCTCCGTTCCAAGCTCCTGCGTCGGCCCCCACGGTGACCCCGTCACTTCGTGCGATGGCCGTGCTGGTCCCGGGCGCGCTGGCTTGCTGGGGCTCGAGCTGGACCCGGCCGCAGCCCAGCAGTGAGCCGATCAATCCGAGGGCCGCGGCATGGCTTAGTTTCGATGACATCATCTATCTCTAAGTCTCTTCGGGGCTGGCGCAAGCTTTTAGCGCGATGGACTTCGGTGCCGAGGCGTGGTGTAGCTGCCGTCGAGTCGAGCGAAACCGGTTCCTAAATCATGCTTCCGTTGTTCAGTCCCTACGTCATTGCCCCCAGCCAAATCACACAGCTGAACGAACAGGGGCACTTGCTGTTACCGGGCCTGCTGACCCTGCCGGCGCGGGAAGCGCTGGTGGCTGCGTTGGGGCGTATTGCCGCACTGCACGAGGCATATGGCCCGGAGCTTCCGGGTGACCGCCTCCCCGGCAAATACGCGGCAGAGCACGACAGCTGGCTCGCACGGTTGCCGCGGATGACGGGGGGCTGAAGGTGGTGCCCGGGAGCCACTTGTTTCGTGATTCGCGCGTCTCGGCGGACACCGACGCGGATCTTTCCGCGAGCTGGCTCGAAGGCAAGCGGCATCCAATCAGCGGGGAAGCGCTGCGCATGGAACGCTCGAGCGCAGCGGCGGGCAGCGTGATCCTGATGTGGACCCACGCGCTACACGGCGTGACCCCACGGCAAGCGGACAGCGAAACTCGTTGGACGGTGGTGTATGCGTATCGCAATCCGGGCCAGCCGTCGCGCGCGCGTTGGTTGTCGGAGGAGTTCGAGCACAGCCAGATCCCAGGCACCGCGGGCCTGATGAGCCTGTACTGATGGGCGCTGCACCTGTGCCCAAAGCCGTGGATCGATTCCGGCGCAGCGCGCTGGCGCTGGTGTGCGGCGCGCTGTTTGGCCCGATCGTTTTCGGCTTGGGGGGCTGCGCTCAGCCCGGCTCGAGAGCGCCACAGGCCGACGTGCCCTCCGACTGGAACCCACGGCAGATCGCCTGGCGGCCCTACGTCGCGGGGCTAGCCGAGGCCCAGGCCACCGGCAAACCAGTGGTTCTGATCTTCTACACCGATTGGTGCCCGCACTGCCACAACTACAGCCGCGTCTTCTACGACCGAGAAGTGGTCGAGCTAGCCGCGCGCTTTGTCATGGTACGCGTGGAGAGGGACGGCAATCGCGACATCAGCAGCCAATACGACCTCGACGGCGAGTATATTCCGCGCACCTTCTTCTTGCGTTCCGATGCCGAGCTTTTGTCGGACCTCGACAATGGTAGCTCGGAATACCGCTACTACCTCGATGAGCACGGCCCTGACGAGCTGCTTTCCCTCATGCAACAGGCGCTATCGCGTTAGCGGATTGTTGACATTTGACATCTGATGGGGGCCGAACCAAGGTTTCGGCCATGAAGTTGTCTCGGCTCGTTCTCTCGCTCGCTTTCAGCGCTACTCTGGTCGGATCGGGCAGCGCTCAGTCGGTCGCGGTGCAGCCCGTGGGCGCGCAGCCGGGGGGTGGCAAATCGGGCAGTGCCCAACCGGGCAGTGCTCGTCCGAGCAGCGCTCCGAAGGTCGTCGTGGAGCAATACCAATTGGAGAATGGGCTCACCGTGCTGCTCAGTGAGGACCATGCGCTGCCCGTGGTCTCGGTCGAGGTGCTCTACCTCGTCGGGTCGGGCCACGAGCGAGTGGGCCGCACCGGGTTCGCGCACTTGTTTGAGCACTTGATGTTTCAGGGCTCGGAGCATTTTGATCAGGAGTACTTCAAGCCCTACGAGCCGATCGGTGGACAAGTGAACGGCACCACCAGCCGTGACCGCACCAACTTCTTTCAGGTCGTGCCCAGCAACTATTGGAAGACGCCCCTGTGGATGGAATCCGAAAGGATGCAGCACCTCTTGCCGGCGCTGACCCAGGCGAAGCTCGACAACCAGCGCGAGGTGGTCAAGAACGAGCGGCGGCAGCGCTACGAAAACGCGCCTTACGGGATGGCCTGGTGGTACTTGGGTGAGGCCCTCTACCCCGCGGGCCACCCGTATCGCCACGCGCCGATTGGCTCGCACGAGGATCTGACGGCGGCGACCCTTGACGACGTGAAGGAGTTTTTCAGGCAATACTACGTGCCGGCCAACGCAGCGCTAGCGCTGGTGGGTGACTTTCAAAGCGCTGAGGCGAAGCAGCTCATCGCTCACTACTTTGGCGCGATTCCGGCCGGAGCTCGCGCGAAGGGGCCGAGCGCGGACATCCCGCCGCCGCGTTCACTGCATTGGCAGAAGCCGGATGACGTGCCGCTGCCGCGCATCTACCTCGCTTGGCATACGCCCGCGCTGTTTGCTCCGGGCGACGCCGAGCTCGACCTGCTCTCGAACGTGCTCAGCAGTGGCAAGACGAGCCGCCTGTTTTACCCCTTGGTCTATGACAAGAAGGTCGCCAAAGAAGTGGAAGCCTACCAAGTGTCTCAACAGCTATCGAGCTTCTACGTCGTGGAAGCCACCGCCGCCCCGGGGCAGAGCGTCGACACGCTGTACGCCGAACTGATGCGGGCCCTGTCCAAAGCGCTCGAAGCACCCCCTACAGAGGCTGAGCTCGCGCGGGCGATCAGCGCGTACAAGAAGACCTTTTACGGTCGCGTGGAAGCGGTTCAGTCCCGCGCCAGCACGCTGGCGGGGTACTACCAGCACACCGGGCGCGCCGACTATCTCGATGAGGATTTGAAACGTTACGTCGAGACTTCAGCCAAGGGGGTGCACGCTGCAGCCCAGCGCTACCTGAACCTGAAGGAATTCGTGCGGCTCGACATCATCCCCGGCAAAAAAGACGCGGGGGCAAACTGATGGCCCGTTCATCCGCCTTGATCAGTCTGTCCTGGCTGGCCCTACTAGCGAGCACCGGTTCGCTCGCTTGTGGTGGCTCTCAGGGGGCCACCGCCTCGCCGGCTACGCCGGAGTCTGCGGCGTACGCGCCGGAGTCTGCGCCCGACCGTTCGGGGCTACCTTTGCCCGGGCCCATCGTGGTGTGGGCGCCTCCGTCACCCGAGTCATGGCAGCTGGGTACCGGTGCCAAGGTGCTGCACCGCACGTACGGCAGTGTGCCACTCGTCTCGCTCACCCTCGTCATCCCGAGGGGCGCCGAGACAGATCCTGCGGGTCAGGCGGGGTTGACCTACATGCTGGGAGATCTGTTGGATGAGGGTGCCGGCGCTTATGGTGCGCTCGAGCTGAGCGAACGGCTTCAGGCCTTGGCTACCGACTTCGCTGTGACCGCGAGCGTGGACTATATGCTCTTGAGCATGAACCTGATCGAAGAGAACTTCGGTGCTTCGGTCGCGCTCTTGGCGGACATCGTGCGGCGGCCCAAGTTCGATGAGCAAGAGTTCAAGCGTCGCAAGGCACAGCTGATTTCCCAGGCTGTCGCGAGTGAGGCGGACCCGCACACGGGGCGCCGCGTGGCCATGTACCACGGCCTGTTTGGCCAGGGTTACGCGGGGGCCTTGCCGACGGGGACGCCTGACACGCTCGAGTCGATCAAGCTCAGCGACGTCAAAGCCCACTACGCGCGCTTGATGGTGGGCGAGGGGGCGACCTTCGTGGTGACGGGGGGTATCGCGCGCGACGCTGTCGCGGAGCAATTGAAGCAAGCGTTTGGCGATTGGGGAGGCGAGCCGAGCGTGCAGGCTCGGCCACTCACGTCGGCGGCGGGCACCGGTAAGCTCTACTTTGTCGACTACCCTGGGGCGGCTCAAAGCGTGATCGGGCTGGTGCGCCGTGCGCCGGGTGCGAACGCCGAGGACCTATTCTCCACCACCGTGTTTAATCGCAGCTTTGGCGAGGCGTTTACCAGTCGGGTGAACATGAATCTGCGCGAGCAGAAGGGCTATACCTACGGTGCGGTCAGCATGTTCCAGCGTTTCCGCCAGGTCGGCTTCTTCGGCATCTTTAGCGACGTGCGCACGGACGTGACCCGCCAGAGCCTGGACGAGGTGCTCGGGGAGCTGTCGGGGCTGTGTGGCCCTCGCCCGCTCACCGCCGAAGAGCGGGACTCATCGGTAGGCGGGTTGCTGCTCGGTTACCCGGCGACCTTTGAGAGCATTGGCTTGCTCGGCGGGCGGTTTGCCCAGCTGCCCATCTACGGGCGCCCGCTCGACTGGTACGAACGCTGGCCCAGCCAAGTGTCGGCCGTCACGCTGGAGCAGGCAAACGAAGCCGCTCGGCGCTACTGCGATCGATCGGAATTCGCGGTCGTCGTCGCGGGTGACAAGGCCAAAGTGGCACCCACCCTGCAAGGCATTGGCTTCGAGCTGGTGGAGCTCGACGCCCGCGGGCGCCTGCGTTAGGTCTCCAGATCTAAGAGGGGATGGCGCTGGGCGCGCTCGTCCCGAAGCCGTAGCCCGAGGTCGATGCGAGCGGCCGCGTGGATCAGGCCCATGTGACTGAAACCCTGCGGGAAGTTGCCGAGTAGCATGCCCGAGTGGGGATCAATCTCCTCTGACAACAACCCGACGTGGTTGGCGGCTTCGGCGTGGCGTTCGAAGACCTGCATGGCCTCTTCCAACCTGCCCGCCATCGCCAAGGCCTCGACCAACCAGAAGCCGCACAGGATGAAGGCGCCTTCGGGCCCCGACAGGCCGTCGTCGTAGTGGTACCGATACACGAAGCCGCGGTCCATGAGCCGCTCCTGAACGAAGTCGATGGTGGCGATGGTCCGCGGGTCATCCGGCGAAATGATGCCATAGCTGGGTAAGAGCAGCAGCGTGGCGTCGGGTTCGGTCCCGTCGTAGTGGCTGACGAAGTGGCGTCGGGTGGGGTCGAGCCCGCGCGACAAGACTTCGCTCCTGATACGCTCCGACTCATTGCGCCAGCCCACCGCCAGCTCTTCCTCGCCGAACAATTGGGCGATGCGCGCCCCCCGATCAAAGGCCACCCAGAGCATGGTCTTGGAGTGCACGTTGTGGTGCATGCCACCGCGGGGCTCCCAAATACCGTGATCGGGCTTGTGCCACTCGGTGCGCATGCGGTCCATCAAGCGCACGAGGTGCCGCCAAAAGCGCAACGTGAGCGCGTTACCGAAACGCTCATAAACGAAGGCAGCGTCGAGCAGGTAACCCGCGTTGTCGAGCTGCAGCTGATCCTTGGCGCCGTTACCAATGCGTACGGGCGCTGCCCCGCGGTACCCCCTGAGCCACGGAATGGTTTGCTCATCGGGGACCATGCCACCTTCGACAGAATAGAAGATGTGCAAATCTTCGTGGCGCGTCAGCGCGTTTCTGACGAAATGAAAAAAATCCCGCGACTCCTGGCTGTAACCGATCAGGTTCATGGCGCGAATGCACAGGGCGGCGTCACGCATCCACACGTACCGGTAGTCCCAGTTGCGCTCTCCACCCAGCCCCTCAGGCAGCGAAGTGGTGGGGGCGGCTACCATGCCACCGCTCGGTGCATACTGTAGCAACTTCAAGAGCAGCGCCGAACGCATGACGTGGTGACGCCAAGGCCCGTCATAACGCAAGCCATGCGCCCACTCCCGCCAGTGGTGGCGGGTGCTGCGGAGATGCTCAAACGGCCGATACGCGCTGATCGGTGCGGCGCGCGGGGCGTCCCAAGACAGCACCATCCAGACGCGTTCCCCACTGCGCAGGCTGAGCCGTGCCTTGAGGCCACCTGCGGCTCGCTCCTGCCACGTGCAGGGCCTGGACACCGCGGCCACCAGCCGCTCACCGCCAGGGCCGACCGCTAGGGCTCCTTCCGCCGACACTTCGAAGCGCGGCGAATGCTCGGCGTAGCCAAAGCGCGGATCGAAAATGATGTCGATCTCGACGTCGCCTTCGCGGCACTCCAGCCGCCGGTGCACCTCGTGAATGCTGGCCCGCGGGTCATTCGTCCAGGGCATATAGTCCGTGAGCCGAATGGAGCCGCGTCCGGTGACCTCGAACAGAGTCTCGAGCACGTTGGTGTCGGGATCGTAACGCTGGAAGCTCTTGTAAGGGTAAGTCGCCGGCGTCAGCGCCGTGATGCCCCCCCGCTCGCTGTCGAGCAGGGCGGCGAACACGCTGGGACTGTCGAAGCGCGGGAAGCACAACCAATCGATGGCCCCGTCCATGCGCACCAACGCGCACGTGGTGCCGTCGCCAATCAAGCCGTGCGCACCCAGGGGAAGGTCATCGCCTTTGGTCTCCGCGTCAAAGGAGAACGGCCGGTTCAGCCGACGCGTCGCGCTATAGATGTCCATGCAGCGGATCCTAAAACAGCGGGCTCGATTCGGCTATGCCTCGAGGTTCCCGGTTCACCTTTCCTGACAATGGCTTGGTTTTGGAGGCCTATTTCTACTCGAGGTGTTCCACGCCGCGGCACAGGATGTCTGACAAATGCCGTACAGGATGAGGTGAGCGGCGAAATGCAGGCCAGATCCAGCGGGGGCGTGCCAATTTGAAAGCTTGGCGACCCCGGGTGTGGCTGTGGGCGGGTGGGTGTGCGTGTTGGTTGGTCGGTTGCCTGTGGGCAGGGGCGCTGTTGTCGACCACCAGCACGAGCGGAGCCGACGTTGGCGCTGTTGCGGCTCCCCCCCCTCCGCTGGGGCTGCCCCCAACCGCTCTCGTGGACGTTGCGCCTGCGGCTGGGGTCCCCGCGTCGGAGCCGGCGTCCGACGCCGTCGAGTTGGAGCTGCCGGAGATCGACCGGTTGCTGACGCGCGCGGTCAGCCTCGGAAAAACGCCGGGCGCAGTAGTAATCGTCGGGCGGCGAAATGGCATCGTTTTTCGCCGTGCCTACGGTCAGCGAGCGCTACTTCCAGAGCGGGTCGAGATGACGCCGGATACCATCTTCGTTCTGGCATCGCTCACCAAACCCATCGTGGTTGGCACACTGGTGCAATGGCTCGTCGAGCGCGGCCAATTGCGCTTGGATGACCGTGTAGCGAGCCACGTGCCGGAGTTCGGGGTACGAGGTAAGCAGGACATCACGGTCGAACAGCTCTTGCTGCACACATCGGGGCTGCCCCCCACCAACCCACTCAGCGAGTATCGGCAGGGAGCAAAGCGCGCGCGCACGCTCGCTTTGGGCTCTTGGCTCAGCGCGCTCCCCGGGCGTCAGTTCATCTACAGCGACGTCGGCTACATCGCGCTCGGCGCGCTGATCGAAAGCGTGACGGGTGAAGCCCTGGACCAGACCGCTCAGCGCGTGATTTGGGGTCCGCTAGGCATGTCCGACACGCGTTATTGCTCCTCACTTTGTCCCGACCCGCGGGTGGCACCGACGGAGCTGGCCTACGGTTGGCAAAGGTCCCCGATCCGGGGCGAGGTGCATGATCCCCGCGCCTACCAGCTGGGGGGTGTAGCGGGGCACGCCGGCCTGTTCTCCACCGCGGATGACGTGGCGCGGTTCGCACGCATGCTACTCGGCGCGGGCGAGCTCGACGGTAAGCGAGTGTTGTCAGCCGCCAGCGTGTCGAGGTTTACGGACCCGCACTTGGTCCCTCGGGGGCGCCGCGGCCTAGGTTGGGACATGTCGACCAATTACTCGGCGGCCAGAGGCGAGGAGCTCTCCGAACGCGCCTACGGGCACGGAGGGTATACGGGGACTTCACTCTGGATCGACCCGCAGCGTGACCTGTTCGTGGTGTTCCTGAGCAACCGGAACCACCCGTATGGGACGGGGAAGGTGACCGACTTACAGGGTCAAGTGGCGGACGCCGCCGTGCGGGCCCTCGAGCCCGCGGCACCGCTCGCAATAGTGCAACCCTGTGTGGCTGGCGAGGCGAGCTGCAGCGCCGAGCCGGTGCCGTCGCGCGCTACCGGGGGATAGGGGGCAGGGGGAAGGAAAGCCGTCCCCTGTCAATGTGTGGTCGTGGGGAAGGGTTATGCCTCAGGGCTCGGGCAAAACGCCGGGCCGCGTGAACACGTAGTCCTGATTCTCGACCCGGTCAGTGTGGCAATCGACGCAATCCCGATCGAACTGCGGGTCGTCTGCTGGGGGTGGCGCGAGCTCCGGTGTGGTCCAGACGCCGTAAGCCCAGCCGCCGTCTTCAGCGAAGAAGACGCCGTTGCGCACCATGAAGGTCAGAGCAGTAAAAGCGCCGGGCGCCACCATGGCTTCCCAGTCGGGGTTCGTGCCTGCCGCCCAGACATAGTGGGCGAGCATGCTGCCTTCCGGCCATGGGTCGATGGTGCCGGCACGCGCCGCATCAACCGCGATGTCGTTGCCGACGATGACGCGAATCGTGTCGTTGTCGATGCGGTTGGCTACCCCGACCACGCGCCAATCGAGAAAATCCCGGGGCATGATCAGGTCTGTGGGGGCCGGGACAGCGTCAGCAATGGCCTCGAGCGTCGGCAATGCCCCCGGCCGCGTAAAGACGTAGTCGTTGTCCGCGACCTCATCGGTGTGACAATTCACGCAGTCCCGATCGAAGGCCGGCTCTGTCGGCGGTGTCAGCTCCGTACCTCTCCAGAGTCCGTAGGCCCAGCCGCCGTCTGCGGCGTAGTCGCCGCTGTCACGCACCATCAAGGTCAGAGCTCGGAAATCCCCCGGTGCGACCGTGTTGGCGGAGACGGGATTGGTGCCGGGTGCCCAGACATAGCGCGCGAGCATGGTGCCGTCCGGCCAGGGATCGGTCTGCCCGGAGCGAGCCGCATTCACCGCGACGTCGTTGCCGGTGATCACGTTGATGCTTCGGGCTGTCACGGTTTCATCGGTTCGCTCGCTAACGCCGATGACGCGCCAGTCGAACACGCCCTCCGGAATTTCGAGGCCGTTGGGGGTCGCACCGCCCGGTACGGCGACGGCCGGAGCCGCCCGCGGCGGGATGACCACCAGCTGAGGCGGGTCGAGCGTTTCAACGGCTGTTTCCAGTCCATCACCGTCTTCGCTGCCGCAGGCTGTGAGAAAAACGGCGCCCAAAGCCAGCACGAGAGTGGCGATGCCCGAGTAACTGCCCGAGTAGCTGGTGGTGTCTAAGTTAGTTTTGATCATCGAGTGACTCCCCGGTTGGCGGCCACACACGGCGGCGCACATCCGCCCACCATATACTCCGTTGGGAAGGAAAGCGGAGGACAATCCGGTCAAATCAGCCGGCTTTACGTTAATCCAGTGAAATTCGCCTCCGGAATGCCAGATTGCCTCAGTCTTGGTTGTTCCGCTTTGCAGGAAGTTGTCTGAGCGCACGCGCTGCGGTGTCCTGGCGATAGAACGCTGACAAGACGTCGTACAGTGCTGGATGCCGTTGGGCCAGCTCGAGCGGGGAATCGAAGAATGCCTCGGTGGCCACCGCGAAAAACTCTGCTTCGTCCGTGCTGCCATACGGATCGAGCAGCCCCTCGCGCCCCGCGGCGGACAGCTCTCGTAGCTGATCGTACTCTGCCTTGCAAACGCGGTTCCAGCGTTCGTATTCCTCACGGTCGTTCAACGGGGGCACACCGTCCACGCTGCCGTCGAGCATGTCGAGCTTGTGTGCGAATTCATGATACACGACGTTGTGGCCGAGCTCGGGATGGCGGCCACTCTTTCTGACCGCGTCCCAGGTCAGGATGACGGGGCCATACCGGTGCGCTTCACCGAGCAGCGGTACTGCCTCAGGCACGATGCTTGGGCTGCTGAGCATGGGCTCTTCCACGCGCCGCGGGACAAAAGTGGATGGGTACACGAGTATGGTTTCGACGTTGGCGTAGAGCACGTGCTCGAGATTCAAGATCAATAGGCAGGCCTGGCCCGCGATGGTGACCCGGATCTGATCCGTCAGCTCGAGGCCACCGCAGCCTTCCCAGTGTTTCTCGTGGATGAAGAGCTGGATCAAGTCGGAAAGCCTGCGCCGTTCAGCCGCGTCCAGGAGACCAAAATGCACCATGTTGTCGTGCAGAATGGCGGTCCAGGTGTCCGGGAAGGGCGTTTCGAGGATGCGTTTGCGCCGCCGCTCGTCGAGCCATGCGAAGATCATCCACTAGGCCTAACGCCGGCCTTCGTCGGCGACCATACCCGTTTTATACGGACCCCGTGGAGACGCGGCGAATCTTTGATGCGCTCGCCGCCCCGAGCGGCAGTGAGGCCTCGGCGGCGGATTGAACGCGGCGACGATGATGGGTCGTGCTAAGGCGGGGTCGTGAAACCATCTTCCTTTTTTCCCTTGATTGGCTTGCTCTGGAGCTGCGGCTCCGGCGGTACCTCCGCAGCGCCGGCTGCTCCAGAGTCACCCGTTCCGGCGGCCGCCACCGCGGCGGGGGTGAACGCAGCGGGCGATGACGCGCGGGGCGGGCGGCTCTTCGACAACTGGCGCGCCGAGAAAAAATTGGAGAGCGCCTTTGTGCCAGATTCGTCGAAGACGCCGGAGCTCGATGGACGAGGCGGCCCCAATGGCAATGGGACGCTCAATTCGGGTGTAGGGCAGCCCATGCCCAACACCGGTCATGACTATCGCCTGAAGAACCTGTACGGCTGGGATCTGCGCGGCGCCGAGGGCATCTATGGCGCGCCGTTTCAAAACAAACCCTACGTCCTGCCGCACAACCTGCTCAACGATACGCGGTCGCCGGACATGCTCCGCGCCTGGCTGGCCCAGGGCGACGCGCAAACGCCGGCGTTTGGGCAGGTGCTGGATGAAGTGGACATCCAGGACTTGGTGGCTTTCCTCGTCAAGACGCAAAAGGGGGAGTTGGCTCGTCCGGAGAAGTTGTTTACGCTCGCAGCGGCTGTGCCCAAAAACTACGTGCTCCTGGGCGGGGGCGACGCGGCGCGCGGCCGCGAACGTTTCTCCTCGAGCTGCGCCACGTGTCACGGCAACGACGGCACCAAGCTGCCGATCGATGAAACCGAGAGCCTCGGCACGCTGTCGCGGTCGAGTGGCTACGAGGTGTGGTTCAAAATCTCGAGCGGGCAACCGGGCACGCTCATGGGGCGACAAGTCTCCGAGCCGAGTGGCGCCGACAACGAGCGAGCCATCTTGGACCTCTTGGCAGCGCTTTGCGATCGCAAGCGCTTTCCGCCGCTTGCAGGGTCGACCGATGTGCCGGGCGCTGATCCGCGTTGCGGCGGGTACGCCGAGTGACGGCCGTTCATGGGGTGGGGCATTCAGCTTTTCGGTCGTAGCTGACCTGAGCCCACCAAAAATCGTAGCTCACGAGGAGCGCGTTACCCAGGGTCTCGCCCGCCTCGAGTGGCACCAGGACCGGGCGCGCCGGGACCGAGCGCACCGGCTGCGTTCGACCTTGCGACGGCGCACGGCAGGCTTGGGTGCCACAGGCGAGAACGGGCACCGGGTGCGCCCGAGGCCGCTCGTCGATTCGATGCAAACTGTTGCCTTGCTTGGCGAGCAGCGCTTTGGGCTCGAACGGTGGCGCTACGTAAGCCACCACGCCGAAGCGCTGGCCTGCCGAGGTATGGGTTTCTCCGAGGGCGTTGGCTGCGCCCGGCGGCGCAAAGACGCCCCGCCGCTCTTCGCCGCGGACACCGAGCGCGGCGAGCGCGGTGCCACGTGCGGCGCGCCGGCGATTTTCGAGCGCCTGAACGTACTCTTTGAGCTCCCGCGATTCGACACAACCGGAAATGCCAGGCCCCGGCGGGCGCACGGGTGGTACAGCGGTGCCGAGTGTGCTTGTCGATGGGGTCGTGACCCCGCCGCTCACACAGCTCACCGCTAGCAGAAGTGCGGCGGTAAGCGCGACCAGACTTTGCACGCGTCCATTCTACCATGGTGCTGCCGATACGGCACGAGCTGCGCTCCGTGAGGGCGCTCCGGCGGGATTCGGACCCGGCGCGGGCTGCTGGCGACGGCAAGAAACGTCGCTCCTTCACACAACTTCACCAAAAGTGCATCGACGTTTAGCAGTCGGGTTTCACCTTCTCGGGGCGGGTGCGGGCAGAGGGCTCGCCCATTCAGCAGGAGTCGACGTCATGCGAAACATATGGAAACGAAGCCATCTCGAGTATCTGGTCGCGCTCGCGGCATTGCCGGTGGCGCTCGGCTGCCATGGCCCTGGCCACGGCGCGGGGAACATGTCCGAGGCGGCGCTCGTCGAGCATTTCGAAGACGTGGCCGAGTACGGCCTCGACTACGTGGACGCAGACGAGCGACAAGCCGAGCAGGTGAACCGGGTCATCGCTGGGGTAGTACCGGACCTGGTGCGCTTTCGGCACGAGCAGCGCGGGCTTTCGGCGCGGCTGCGCGCGGAGCTGGCGAAGAACCCGGTGGACCGCGCCAAGATCGAAGCGCTACGTCAGGAGGCCCTGGGTCTCGTCGACCGGGCCAGTGCGCGCGGCGCGCAGGCACTGCTCTCGGCGGCAGACGCTTTGACACCCGAGCAGCGAAAGAAACTGACGGACCGCTGGGAGAAGCACCGCCGTTGAGCCCGTAGCCCGATTCCACCGGTGTCCCGAGGCGTGAGGATGGGGCCGTGCGGCGGCAGCCCGGCCCCTACCAAAATCGCGTTCACGGCGCGACCAGCCGGCCCTCGGCATCGTAGGAGTAGCTGAAAGAGTTACCGTTGGCGTCCAGCTGTTGCACGAGTAGGCCCTCGGCGTCGTAGCCGAGCGTGGTTTCCCCGCCCGTCGGATCGATGGCGTTGGAGAGGTAGCCATTTTCGTCGGTGTCGAGCAGAGTCTCTTCACCGCCGGGCGCCAGGATGCGTGTGGGATTTCCGACGGCGTCGCGCTCAATCTGCGTGACTTGGCCAGCGCTCGTGACGCTCGTCAGTCGGCCGGCGCCGTCATAACCGAACGCGTGCAAGATCGCTCCGGTAGCGGTCGCTACCGTGTCGAGGTGACGGCCGTTGGCATCGAAGCGGTAGGTTTCGGCCTGATCGTCGGCTTGCACCAGGACCTCGCCCAGAGGGTTCTCGACAATGCGTGGCCATATCACGCGCACGGTGTGGTTGCTTCTTGCCGTGACGTAAAGCGTTCCATCGAGCGCGAGCGCCGTGCGAATGACGTCGTTACCCAGCGTGGCCAGCAGCGGCGAGCCGCCGTTGCCCGTGGGGCTGGTCGGCGTGGTGCCTGCGATGCGATGGATGATGCCCGCTTGATCGATCATGCGGATCTGCCCGTTGCCATTGTCGCCCACGTAGACCCGGCCGTCCGGGCCCACCATGACTCCGTTGGGTCCGCCATTGCCGAACCTGGCGAGTGTAGCGGGGCCGCCTTCGCCGCTCGATCCGTTGGCGCTCGGGTCGCCCGCAAAACGCTGGAGCTCACCGGTCGGCAGGATGCGTTGGATGATGCGTGGTTGGGTGACGTACAAGCTGCCATCCGGGCCCACGGCGATATCTCCGGCGTCATCAGCGCCGCTCCAGCTACCCGTACCGATGGTCTGGATGCGGCCGTTCGGCGAGACCTTGCGTAGCCTCGGCGCGACACCCGTGGCCCCACGGTCGAGCAGATAGATCGAGCCGTCAGGGCCGTTGGCATGCGAGAGCAGGTTGCAAATCCCGGTGAGCGCGGCTGGGTCGCCATCCCCGTTGTTGGAGCAGGCGTTGGGCGCGCCGGCGACGTGGGTGATGAGACTCGTCGCGAGGTCGAGGCGCCGAATCCGATCCACCGACCCCGATGCTGTCGGATTGTCGGTGATGTATATGGCGCCATCGCGCCCGAAGTCGAGCTTGCGAACGAACAGACACAGGTCGAACGCCGAACCTTCTTGCAGACTGGCGTTGCAGCGCGTTTGGTCCTTGCCACCGGCGACGGTGGTGATGATGCCGGTGTTCGCGTCCACACGGCGAACGCCGAAGCGCCCTCCAATGTACAGCGCGCCGTCGGGGCCGACGGCGAGCGCCCGTGGGCTATTTAGGCTCGCCTCCCTGGCGGGCCCACCGTCCCCGGCGTCGACGGCCGTGTTCGCGATGCCCGCGAAACGCTCGATGACCAGGCTCGAGCTCTGAGTCGCAAGCGCGCCGTCGCCGCGATAGAGCACACGGCCCACGGGATCGAAGCGGTGATGCTGATTGAACGACCAAGCGCCGACCCCGAGCTCGCGCCCGTCCCAACGGCGCAAATTGCGTTGATAACGCAGCCAGCGGATATCGACACCTTCTGAGGACTCGTAAGCGTCGCCCCCCGGGGACGTGTGGGCATAAGAGCTCTGGAAGCCACTCGGTTCGACCGAGCTTCGCGGGAAGATCGAACCTACGCGAATGTCCACGTGTCGCTCTCCCTGCACGGCTCGTCCTTCTCCGTCCCGGCCGTCCCAGGTGAGCTGGGCGAGGTTGCCAGGGCTGGCATCGAACGTGAACCAATGCCGTTGACCCGCCACTCGAATGTCGACCACGCTGCCAAGCAGCGCGTCACCCGCGCTGGCACCTGCGGCCGGCACGTCGAGCATTTGGGCTGCTTTGTGACCCAGCACCCGGTCCGATCGGTACTGCAAGCTCAGGGCGGTACCCGCGACGGGCAAGCTGGCGGTCAGTACTTGGCTGTCGAGCACCTCGGGGGAAGTCGGTGCCACCGCCGGTGTTCCGCCCAGGCCCACGTCGGTCTGGTAGGGCAAGCTGAGGTCGAAGGGGGCCAAGTGCTGGATCCGGGCCCGCCAAAGCGCCGCTCCGGGGAAGTAAACTTGGGCCAGTGTCTCGAGCTCTTCGGCGCTGATGCCGAGGGCGCTCAGTGTTTCCGGAGTGGCCGCGCTACCGCTGCCGTCGACATCGAGGTCCGCAAGGCCGGCGTTTACCGCCAGGATCTCGATCACCCGGCCGTCATCGAGCCCGACCCAAGTGGCCGCCTCGCGGTCGTAGTATCCAACCGGGACCACACTGCCGATGGGCAGCGTGAGGAAGTTCTCGAGGTACAGCGACGCCGTCTGACTCAGCTCGATGCGCTCCGCGCCGGCCGTATCCGCCTCGTCGGCGGACAACTCGACCGTGTAGGTGAGCGCAGCGGTCGGCGGAAGCTCGGCAGGTGAGGCCAGCGCTGGGCTCGCACCCACGGAAAACTCGGTGGCGCGAAGTGACAGGCTCGACATCGGGACGCTGGAGCCATCGGTCAGTACCATCTCGGCGTCCGTGCCGGAGGGAATGTAGAGGGTGGCGGTGCGAAGACCGCGGGCATCATCGCTCGTCGTGGCGCTATGCACGTGCGCCGACGCCGTGGGAAACTGCAATTGTGAGCTGAGCGCATCCGGCGGCAAGAGCGCCAGATCCTCCACGAAAGCATAGTCTTGCCACGGCACGTGCATGGTGCGCTGCGCGGTGAGATAGCCCGAATGCGAGAGCTCGAGCGTCAAGGGGCCGCCGCCGTTGACGACGAGGTCATACTCGCCGTCAAAGCGCGTGAGGGTCTGTCCGAGCTCCGGATGCTCGTGCACGCGGACGACCGCACCCGGCAGTGGCTCATTTGCCTCATCCAGCACGCGCCCGCGGAGCAGGGCGGCCCTGTGCGCCTGAAGCGTGCCCGGCGCCACTTGCGTCTGAATGGGCGAGGCCCCTTCGAAGATAAAGCGCACGCTGTCGAGGAAGGATACCGATTCCGCAGGCAAAGGCGGTGCGACCTCGGCGGGGCTAGGCGGCAACAGGCTGAGGCACTGTCCGTCGGCGTTGCATTCCCGGTAAGCGCCGCAAGCTGTGCCCGCCGCCACCAATGAATGTAGGACGCCGAGCGCGGGGTCGCAGCTATCGAGCGTACACGGGTCGCCATCGTCGACCACGGGGGCTGTGCCCGCCTGACACTCGGCGAGGCCGCTGCAGGTCTCCGCCCCATTGCAGGTGTCCGCGTCCGAGCACTCGACGTCCTGGAAGGCGCCATTCACACAGTTACGAGCGCTCGTGCCCACACACGTCGGGGCGAAGTCTTCGTCTGCGACAGCGTCGCAGTCGTCATCCAGGCCATCGCAGCTCGCGTCGTCGTTGGCGGGTGTACCTACTTGGCAGCTGTCCGACACTTGGCCGGCACCGCAACTGGTCGCGCCACTCGCGGCGCAGACGCCGACACCGCAGCTGGTGGTGAGCGGGAGGTAGTCTTCGTCAGCAACGCCGTCGCAGTCGTCGTCGCTGGCGTTACAGGTGGCATCGTCCGCGGCGGGGGAGCCCGCCTGACAGCTGTCGAGGGCTTCTCCGAGCACGCAGCTGGTGGAGCCGCTGGCAGAGCAGGCGCCCACGCCGCAGCTGGTGGTGAGGGAGATGTAGTCTTCGTCGACCACGCTGTCACAGTCTTCGTCGAGGCCATCGCAGCTCGCGTCGTCGTTGGCCGGTGTACCCGCCTGGCAGCTGTCCGACACTTGGCCGGCGCTGCAACTGGTCGCGCCACTCGCGGCGCAGACGCCGACACCACAGCTGGTGGTGAGCGGGAGGTAGTCTTCGTCAGCGACGCCGTCGCAGTCGTCGTCGCTGGCGTCGCAGGTGGCATCGTCCGCGGCGGGGGAGCCCGCCTGACAGCTGTCTAGCGCTTCTCCGAGCACGCAGCTGGTGGAGCCGCTGGCGGAGCACGCGCCCACGCCACAGCTGGTGGTGAGGGAGACATAGTCTTCGTCGACCACGCTGTCACAGTCTTCGTCGAGGCCGTTGCAGCTCGCGTCGTCGTTGGCCGGTGTACCTGCTTGGCAGCTGTCTGCCACTTGGCCGGCACCGCAGCTGGTCGTTCCACTGGCGGAGCAGGCCCCGACCCCGCAGCTGGTCGTCAGCGCGAGGTA
>JANOIG010000355.1:0-2474 GCA_031407405.1 Deltaproteobacteria bacterium | reverse complement strand
CTCACCGACATCCAGCGCGTCAAGCTGCTGGCAGGCGCCAACCCGGCCCAGGTCAGCAAGACCGTCACCTACACCTACGACAGCGCCGGCAACGTCGCGTTGCCATCCTGTACCCCTCGGGCCGCAAGCTCAGCATCACGTACACCGACGGCCAGCCCAGCGCGCTGGCCCTGGCCAAGAACACCAGCACCGCGGCCACGACGCTCATCAGCGCGATCCAGTGGGAGCCCTTCGGTGCGCCCAAGAGCTGGCTCTGGCAGATGGCCAGCAGCACCCAGGCCTATGACCGGGTCTACGACACCAACGGAAGGCTCGTGCGCTACCGCATGGGCAACACCGTGCGCGACATCAGCTACGACGCTGGCGACCGCATCACGGCCTATACGCACTATGACGCGAGCACTGCAGCGGCCACGCCCACACTCGACCAGGGCTTCGGCTACGACGAGCTCGGGCGCATCACCAGCATCACCGCCAACACGGCGAGTTGGAGCATCGGGTACGACGCCAATGGCAACCGCAGCAGCGTGACCTTGAACGGCACGCCGAGCACCTACACCACGGCGGCCACGAGCAACCGGCTGACGAGTACGACCAGTCCAACAAGGAACTTCGGCTATGACAACGCGGGCAACACCACCAGCGACAGCGCCAACTACACCAGCACCTACAACCTGGCCAACAGGCTGGCCACGTTGACCAAGGCGGGGCTGACGGCGACCTACAGTGTGGATGGGCTGGGAAGAAGGGTGCGCAAGTTCGACAGCTCGGGCGTGGCCAGCACGGTGATCTTCGTGTACGACCAGGGCGGGCAGTTGCTGGGGGAATACAACTCGGCGGGCACGGCACTGCGTGAGTATGTGTGGTTAGGCGCGACGCCGATCGCGATGTTCACGCCCGACCCGGCCAACAGTGGCAACCCGCCGCTGGTGTACTACTTCCACACGGATCACTTGAACACGCCGCGGGTGGTCGTGGACAAGAACAACAACCTCAGGTGGCGATGGCTCGCCGAGCCCTTCGGGACAACCGCGCCGGAGACGAACCCGCAGAGCCTGGGGGCCTTCACGCAGAACCTCAGGTTCCCGGGACAGTATGCCGATCAGGAGTCAGGGCTCAGCTACAACATGAATCGGGACTTCGATAGCTCTATCGGGCGGTACGTTCAGTCCGATCCAATTGGATTGGAAGGCGGGATTAATACATACACATATGTCGGTGGGGATCCGATTTCCTCCGTGGACCCAGAAGGTTTGGCGGGGCACCACTTGGTACCTAAGTCGATTTGGCTGAAGGAGCCACTTCGACCAGAGACGGCGAGGGTCTTTGATAGAGCTACTACGGGGCCTATTCCCGGAGGTCACAACTTCGGGGATGGTCACCCCGCCTACAACAAGGCAGTCGGGGAAATGTGGGATCGAATGAAGGCTGGGGGGACGGACTGCTCAAAGATGACGCCCGACCAAGCCGAGGACTTCGTTAGGCAAGTACGCAAGTCCCAGGATCCAAGAATTCGCGACTTCAATCATCGGATTTATCGCCGGATCATCAATGGTGCGTTCCGATCAATTCCCTATCGAGGAGCCAACGATTGAACTACCCGGTCGACATTGAAGAGTGGCAGCGCCTGTACAAAGCTGTTCGCGCCGTCTGCAGCGAGCATGGAAAAGAAGACCCGTTCGGCGGGGGTGATTTCTGGGTTGTTGACGACTGTTGGGGAGGCGTCAGCCAGAAATTGATTGTGACAAACCCCGTGTTCCTTACGCGAGAGCTAGTTAGCAAGCTGAGCGGATGCATCAGGCGGCTGGGCCTGCTTGGTGCTGAAATCGTGGTCGCTCTTGAGGGTGCGGACAAAGGCGTGACCGACGGTGGGTCTGGCCTAGTCGTGCACTCAGCAGGTTTCGAAGGGTATTGGGACATCGCTGCTTTGCGCTCGAAGTACGGCAATTCGTTTTTCACCTGAACTCGGCACCCCGTCTGAATTCGGGGCTTCGGGGTCGCGTCTTGCCTCTTGCTCGCAAGGTCTTCTTGCTTCCCTTGTCCGCGGGCGTGACGAACTCAATCGGCCGTTTGGGCGGATCGGGTGACATCATGCGTTCGCGCAGCGCGTCGAACACGTGCATGAGCTGGTTCCGCGTGTTGCGGCTGAAGGTGTCGTGGCCCATGTAGCGTGAGCCACCACACTAGAATCCGCCCCCTTGCCCCCGACCCAGCACCATGTTCAAGAACGCACTCGTTTACCGCATCGATCAGTGGGAGCCCCCCACGCAATCCGACATCGAAAGCCGCCTAGCCAGCGCCCGCTTCACCGAGTGCGGGCCGACCCAGCCCGAAGCCGCGGGGTGGGTCGAGCCTCGCGGTGAGAAGCACGGCGTATTGCTCGAAAGCGTTGGCGGTCAGCTGATCCTCAAACTGTGCAACGAGTCCAAGCCGGTACCCTCCGGCGTCGTCAAGCTGCAGCTCAACGCGCGGCT
>JANOIG010000401.1:0-24003 GCA_031407405.1 Deltaproteobacteria bacterium | reverse complement strand
GTATCAACAGAGCTGGACCGCGACTAGCGTCAGCGCATTCTTCTGGACCGCCGGCAGCGTGGTCGTCGACCCGATCGCAGATGGCGGCGTCGACGACGTGACAGATCCGTATGACTTCTGTCTCAGCGACATCAGGCCCATCCTGGCAGGCGCAGGGCCTGATGAATCGGGAGATCCGGTGTCAGACGCTGGCGCTAGCGGCGCCGCTGATGCAGGCGGTGGGGAGTAGGTAACAACATGACCCTTGACTGGGTTGATCTCCCGCGACAGCGCAGCCATCATCGTTTATGTTCAGCGAGATGACCTCGAGGCGCTACGCCAAAATGGCTGCTCCTGTACTGGAAAAAGCGTTCCTGGCTGGCGTGTTGTCCCTGGCAGCTGCCTGCGAGGCAAGAACCGTGGGGCTCGTCGCATGTGAGGGGACAGCCGAGTGTGAGGCCGTGCCTGCATGTGAGGGACTGGAGTGCGGAGACACTGCCAACGACCCCATCGGGCTCCTGATCGACGACTTCCAGGATGGCGACGCCTATCCGAGCGAAGCCGAGTACAGTTTTTGGACCTCCTACACCTACTGTGAGAGCCAGCTCGTCGACTTTGCGGTGGCCGCGCCCAGTGGAACGGACGAGCTGGCGATCCAGCTCGACTGGGAGATCCATGATCCACCCAATGGCAATCCAGACTGGTGCATCGCGGCCTGGGCACCGAGGCCCGCCAACCGTCGGTCGACTTGTCAGCTTATTCGCGGATCGTTTTCTCGCACATGTTCGAGCCTGGGGCGCCGTCGTGCAGGACGGCGGTGTCGGAAATCGGCGTCAACTTTTTCTGCGAACGGCACGACGCTGACTTCGTGATCGACATCCCGCTGTCTTCCAATTGTCAGATCGCCGATGTCGCGTTTTCTGATTTTCACGAGGTGACTTGGCGCCCTCCAACGGGCATTCCGCTGAGTGATTGCTTGGGCGCGAATACGACGCTCTCTGTCGGTGTCGTGCCGGCTCTTGACGACGGCGAATGCAGCGCCGGGCGGCTCTGGCTCGACACAATCCACGTGCGCTGAAAGAAGTCGCTTTCGAGGAGAACCCGCGAAGGCCCTCGGCGCGGCGCACCTCTCACAGTCTCAGCTCGCCCACCCGCCAGCGGCTGCATGTGTCGCTGCGACCCCCCCGCCCGTGCATGGGTGGTCACCAGCTGTGCACCGCCCCGAGGCTTCGGGCAGCGACGTGGGGTTGAGGTCCGGCCACCCGCAGAAGTCGAGCGCGTGGGCTGCTACGCTGTGAGCTGAGCTTGAGTGTTGAAACTGCAATTGATTTCGGGGTTGCTGCGGTATAGCTGGCGTGATATATATGGCGTGCATGCACAAGACGACCATCTACCTTCACGAGGCACTCTACGAGCGGATTCGCCAGCTCGCCGATGCCACGGGTCGAACGCACGCTGCGGTGGTTCGAGAGGCGCTGGAGGAATACCTTGGCGGTGGTAACCGGGTGCGTCGGCCTAGAAGTGTGGGCCTAGGGGTTGGCGCCCCCGATCTCAGCACCCGCGCGGAGGAGCTCCTCAAAGGCATGGGCGAGGAAGCGTGATCGTCGTGGATACCGGTGGCGTCTTGGCGCTGCTGAATCGCAGTGATGTTCACCACGCCGCCGTACGCGAGTTTCACGAGCGGCATGCCGCGGCCTGGGTGATCCCCTGGGCCGTTCTGCCGGAAGTGGACTATCTCGCCAGCACGCGACTGGGCCACGGCGTGTCGCTCGCATTTGCTCAGGACGTCCGCGACGGAATGTTTACCGTGGACGAACACCTGGGTCGCGATTTGCCCCGCGCCTGTGAGCTGCTCGAGCAGTATTCGTCACTCGAGCTCGGTCTCGTGGATGCCGTCGTCATGGCTCAGGCCGAGCGATGGCGGGTCGACATGATCGTCACCACCGACCTCCGTCATTTCCGAGCCGTTCGGCTCAAGCTGCCGGTTACACCGCGCCTGATCCCCGCGGACCTGCCTGCATGATGGGGCGAGAGCCCACCGAGGTCATGTCAATTGGGGTGTCGTTCGCGGCCTGGAGTGAGATGGAATGCTCCCCCACCGACTGATCTCCGATACTGCGACAGCTCGCAGGCGTACGAGTTTCTGCACACCTCAGGAGGTGCGTAAGGTGAAATCATGCCCAGGTTCGCATTTTCAGTACTGGTCGCTGTCAGCTCGGTTCACGTCGCTTGTAGTGACACCTCTTCGGGGGGAGTTTCGGGGGGTGCGGCAGGCAATTTGGCGTCGGCCGGAAGCGGCGGTAGCTCTCTCGCGGGTTCATCCGGCTCCGATGGCAGGAGCGGCAACGGATCCGTCGTCGGGTCCGCAGGCACCGGGGGCTCAGCCAACAATGTAAACCCGACGGATGCCGGTACACCCATGTCCGACGCGACTGTTCAACCGAGTTACCTGGGCAAGCCGTTCAACATCGTGAATGGCGTCATCAGCGCCGAGTCGAATGAGTACGGCCTTCAAGCCTCGTTCTATGCGACCCGCGAGCCCAGCGAAACGGCCATCAACGTCACGAGCACCACGGGCGAAATCTGCATAAATGGCGAGCTATCGAGAACGGTCAACGGTGACTTTGCGACCTACGGTGGATTGACGATTTGGGTTCACCACGGCAACTCCTGAATTCTTGACCCAGACGGAGACGTTGCTCTCCATCTCTCCCGACGCACCCGCTTGGGACCTCGATGGTGGGCGGGTGCTCGGGATCGCATTTACCGTCAGCGGCCCCGTGCTACCGGGCCCTAGCTTTGGTTTTGGCGCAACACCCGGCGGTCAGGATCCAGCGGGCCTGTACGGCGTCATTCCGGACCTCACGATATACGGCGCCTGCGACGGTCCTGCGGTCACGACTTCAGGGCAGGTGATCGAGTCGAAGTTTGCAGATCTGCGAAACGTGTGGTGCATCCCCGAGTATCGGCAGAGCTGGACCGCGAACAGTGTCGTAACGTTCTGGTGGGGCATGGTCAGCGTGGTCGTGGACAGTATCGACGCGGACTCAGGCGTCAACAGTACCCCGGATCCCTACGATTTCTGTCTCAGCGATATCAGGCCGATTCTGGCGGGTGCAGGGCCCGATGAACCAGCAGATCCCGTGCCCGACGCGGGCTCGAGCAGCGCCTCCGATGCGGCAGCTCCATAGGCTGCCAGCAGCGCTGTCCCATCAGGCTGCCGCTGATCCGCAGTCGGCATGCAGGACTTGCCGTCATCGAGAGCGCCTGACACGCTCTGGATTCTTGGGTAAGCTTTTCAGCTTGGCGATCCGGCACCCTCTCGCAGCTCCTTTGCCGCTTGCGCTTCGTGTCGATCACTACACGATGGGGGTATCGGCCGGGCTCCAGGCGCTAAAGCCTCCGCTATCGACCTGATCTGGGTGGGATCCCTACGATTTCTGCCTCAGCGACATCAGGCCGATCCTGGCCGGCGCGGGGCCCGATGAACCCGGCGATGCCGTGCCCGACGCTGGCTCAACAGCGCTGACACAGGGCCCCTCAGATTGAGGGGCAGTCCGGAGGCCTGGGCCGGAGCTCCCGCATGGAACTGAGGCACAGGTCACGATGGCAACCAAGGATCGGTCACTGTTATCCCGCATTTTGCGAAGTCCGATACATTCCGCGTTGCCAGAGCTGCTCGCATCGAGCGAGTGATCGCGGCAACCTGAGCATCGAACTGCGAAATGGGCTGTCATGCGCCGCCGATCGGCAGCGATGATCGCGTACAGTTTTGCGGCGTCACCACCAAACGGCAAGACTCGACCGGCAAAATCTTGCTCGAACATGCCAAGGGCTGCTTCTTCCAGGCCTGTCCGCCTGCGGCCTTTGGGTAGCAACATGATTCCGTGCAGGACCTCAGCCTGAGTGATGCTGGTCGTGAACAGACTGGCAGCGGGCCTCGCGGCGACCCAGCCGACTACAACGGCTGCGGGTGTTGGCTTCATCAGCTCCGACACCACGTTTGTATCGAGCACGATCACTTGTTGGGCCGAGGCGGTTCACGCATCCGCTCGCGCGCTGCTACCTTCAGGTCGACGCCGCTAAACGGGCTAAAACGTGCCCGAATGCTCTCCGCGAGATCGGCGCCCCCGACGTTGTCGTGTGTGAGTGCCTCGCGCAGGATGTGGCGCGCTTCGTCCTCCATCGACCGCCGACGCTGCGCCGCACGTACACGCAGGCGCTCCTTGGTCTCATCATCGAGCTTGCGAATGGTAAGGCTGGCCAATGTCAGTTGCAATCAATGATAGCATTGCCATCACTGATGTCAAATGACGTCGCGCGGGGGGAAGCCGTCTTCGGTGCAGCGAGCCGGCCCGGCTACTGCAGAACACGGAGGTTGCTGACGCAAAAGTCGAATGGCGTGGTCGTCTCCGGGACCAGGTTGATGTGGAAGTCCAGGGCCTGGAGCTTTGACGGATCTGCAGAGTATGTGTGCTCCTCGCTGTTGGATGCTACGCTACCTGTTCAGTCATCGCCATCGCAGGCTCGTGAGCGCATGGGGCAAGCAAGCTGGACGGTGTCCGCTCCCCGTGAAACGCCACCCAAATACGTCACAGTGCCCCGATGTTGAGCGTATACGGGCCGCTTCCCCCGGCGAAGCCGTCCACGACGACGACCACCTGCTGATCTGCCGCGAGGGTTACCGTGACTTGCGAGCCACCCACCACTGAATCGTCATTGCACCCCAAGACCGCACCGCCGCAGGTCGCTCCGTCCAGCACGTAAAGCACCGTATCGAAGATGCTGCCGACGGTGTCGAAGACGTAGGTTCCGGCGGCAGGAGCGGTCCAGGTCAAGGCGGTGTCAGGACTCCCTGTTGCACCGCAAGGTGCGCTGACGAGGTCGGGCAAGCCGGCGGTGCTTCCAGTTTGGGTGACCGGCACGCTGTTGCCGAGGTTGCCCGCCGGACACACGAGCTCGCTGATGACCAGAGTGTAGGCTCCAGAAGCGCCTCTGCCGTCGATGCTCACGGCGACCGTTTGGCCCTCGGACAGCGAGGCCGACACACGTGACTGCAGCCCGGCGAAGCCGTTGTTGTCGTTGCAGGCGAGCTCCGGGCCTGCACAGCTGCCGTCGCGGAGCTGGAGCACGGTGTCGTAGCTGGAACCTGCCAGGTCGAAATTGTAGAGGCCAGTTGCGGGGGCTGTCCAGAGATACGTGTGGTCGGGTGAGCTCACATCGCCACAGCTTGGGACTACGCTGTTTTCCGCGCCCAGCGTGGTCCCGTCCACGCTAACGGGCAGCTCGCTGCCGAGGTCTTCATCCGGGCAGACGCCGCCCAGTTGGCTGATGTCGAGAGTGAAGGGGCCGCGAGCCCCGAACATGCCCTCGACCACGACCGTAACGGCTTGATCTCTAGCCAGCTCGACGGACACCGCGGATTGAGCGACCCCGGGCACGCCGCTGGCGTTCGCGGAGCACGCCAGCTCAGCCCCGCTGCACGAACCGTCGAGCACGTACACGAGAGGCTGATAGTTGGTGGCCGTGACGTCGAACACATACTGCCCGGCTTCCGGTGCGGTGAAGACGTACTCGGAGTCCGGAGCTCCGAGGGGCGGCGCCGTACTCGACGTGTCACAGGAGCCCGCGAAGTCGTCGAGCCCGAGCGTGGTGCTGCCCAAAACTGACTGCGGTACGAGGCTACCGACGTCGCCGGCGGGGCAACCGTCGCGGTCCAGCGGACAGTCCGAAGCACAGTAGGTGAGGCCCGCCGGGTAGGAGGCCCCGGGGGCCAATCCAGCGGGTGGCCCGCCTACGGCTTCGAAGGCCTCGCAGGTTTGGTTGCCGCAGCAATCGGAAGGGCAGGGGCGGGCCGGGTTACAGACCCCCGATCCGCAGCCGCCCACGAGGAACTCGACATCGTCGATGCTGAAGTCGAAAGCACCTAGACTGTCGGGCTTGAACTGGAGATCGTAGAGGTTGCGAATCGTGGCGGGGTCTCCGAGTGCCGGCTGAGGCGCTTGCCCAACGAACGCAATGTCGCTCCAGAGTAACTCGTAGCGCCGCCAGCTCGAGTCGATCGTCACCGGCGTGTTGTAGAACTGGACGCAGTCGATGATGGGGTTGACGTCACGGCAGGCGAGGGCACCCACGGTGGCAACCACCGAGATGGTGGCGGAGGGCTGGGCGGAACGTGCCCAAAACCCCATGCCCACGTAGTTCGACGCGTCGTAAGGGCACGCCGGGTCCTCGCGGCCGTTCATTGGAAATACCCAACCCGTGCCGTACGTGATGGCAGACGTCCCTGAAACGCGTATGGCGCGCGTCGACCCAGGCGCGCCGCCCGCTACCGGGCTGAGCTGGATGCTCTCCGGTGTATCGCTGTACGTGCCTTCATAGCCGAAACGTCCGTCGACCGCGGCCACGTAGAAATCGTCGGCCTCGAAGTCATCGATCAGCGGAGCCTGACCGCTACCGACCAAGGTGGGCAGGCACGGCCCGAGGGGGGTAGTCGTCCCCGCGTCCGGGGTGTCGAGCGGAGTGTTGGTGTCGGGTCCCTCGGGCGGATTGGTGCTGGGCGCGCCGGTATCGGCACTGCCATTCGGATCGGCGGGTTCGTCCGATACCCCGCCAGCGTCCAGACCCGCCCCGGTCAGCGCGGCAGGCGATTCTGTCGCGTCGCTACAGGCGCCGAGCCCAACGGTGCTTCCCACGACTACCAACGCAAATGAGATCTGTTTCACCGGTGCCTCCAGCAGGGTCAATCTGGCTCGCCACAATGCGAGACCCGTGCCAAGGCGTTTTGCCGGCATTTTCGCTGACGCTCGCAGCTCGCCGTGCGGGAAGCTCTACAGGCTGTGCGAAGCTCTGAACACTTCGACCTCGATGTGCTGGAGCACTCACGGCCCTGGATGCTGCAGACACCACGCGCGTCGCTCGTTCTTCCCGAGCATTCCAAAGATTGGGGTGGCGCTTGGCGGCTCTGGCACGCCGCATGCTTTGGTCGACAGCGTCCCGAGCGGTCAGCTCCACTGCGGCGCTAGCCACCTACGCGGCTAACGCCGCCACAGCTCGAGCTCGAAAGGAACATTCAAATGGCTAGACTAAACACGCTGAGCACTTTCTCTCTCTCTTGGTGGGGGCATTGGCAATCACCGCCTGCGGTGATGATCCGGTGCCGAGCGGCACTGGGGGTACTGCCGCCGGTAGCGCAGGTGCCGCCGCTGGTGCGGGCAGTGGTGGGCGTGCCGGCAACGGTGGCGCGGCGGGCAGCGGTGGTAGCGCTGGAAGCTCCGCCGGGATGGGCGGCGGGGCCGGAGTGGGCGGCAGCGGCAACCCAGGTGATGCCGGCGTGGACGGCGGCGGTCCACCGTGCACGGGCTGCGTGGAGCTGAGAGTGCCCAACCCGGGGGTCATGGGCGCCGACGTGGACACGATATTCATCTTTGAGGTCGACCCCGCTTTTGACTTCAGCAACGCCAGGATCACGTATCGGATCAAAGTGCCCACGTTGACCAATGCGCACTATGTGAACGTGTTCTCCCAGGATTCCACTGACGACAGCTTCGACGGCGACTTCAAGGCGCTGAATGAAACCGGTGGTTTCGTCAATTCAGACGACTTCGTCGACGTCGTCTATGATCTGACGTCGAGGCCGCCCGTGGACCTGATCGATGTCCCCGACGCCGGGGATGCCGGTGGGAGCACCCCGGACCCGGCAGACTTCGACAAGAGCCGCATCGCACGGTTTGGCCTGGTGCTGGGAGCCTCTAGCGGCGCAGAACCCATCATCGTGTACGTGGACTCGGTGACCTTCAGCGGAGTCGCCCGCGCAGACGTCACCTTCACCGACGGCGCGGATGGGTTCATCATCCACGACTTTGAGCCGGAGCCCAATTCCGAGATCATTCACCACCCGTAGCCGTCTGTGCTCGTCAGTCCGTCACCGTGTCGATCGCCATCGCGATGGGGGTGTCGACCTCGCTCGAAGCAACGAGGGAAACGCCTATCGCCACGATGACGGTGGGATCGAATCCGGGCTGCGCGGCCGAAAGGTCAGTGGGAGGCCCGCTCAGCGCGTCGAGGCCGAGCTCGAGGCTCGACCATTGATTCGGGATCAGCTCGGACCCGTTCATCCAGGTGCTCCCATACAAGAACTCGGGGCCCGAGCTCGTGTGAAACTGAACGCCTCCAGGCAGGTCGCCCGATAACAATTTTACGCGCACGTGCAAGGTCTTTCCCGAGAGGTCGAGCCCAGGGTCAGGAAAGAACACGGTCGGATCGACGTGCGAAAGCTCAATGCCCCGCGAAGGTCGCGCTGACCACGAGCGCACCGAGTCCCGGCTCGCCCTCCGTGGCGCTGAAGACCAACGTCGGTTCTGGAATTCCGTCCGGAACCAGATAACCGAGGTTGGCAGGGTCTGCAAAATCGTCCAGCGCCCACCCCTGCAGCCCCGTATCGAAAGTGTACTTGACGAGCTCGCCGGAGGGCGGCGGGCTGCACATCGACCCGCTGCAGGCTGGGTCGTCGCGGCAGTCCTCGGAGGACTCGCAGGGCAGAACACCAATCGCGTTGGCTTCACAACCCGAGATTGAAGCCGCCCAGGGGCAAACCACCCAAGCAGCAATCTGCCACCAGATACTGTGCCGCCAGGTGCTGTGCCCCCGGATGCTCCGGAAGCGACCGAGAGCAATCATCGCGTAACACCCGTCCGAATCTCCTTGCCAGCACCTTGCACGGTCGTTGCACCCGTGCGGCGAGTCTCGAGTGGACTCCGCGTACGCGCCGTCATACACACCTGTACGGGTTTCTGCACACCAGAGCTGGGGGCTTCCCCGCAGGCGCAAAGCTTCTGAGGCGTCTCACGCTTCTGGGGGTTTCCGGCGACCATGGCACGCGGCATGCTCTAACCAGGCAAATGCCTTCCGATAAGACGGTACCCGCCATGAAAGCCAACGCCTCGACTCTGCTCTCGGTGCTTCCTAGCCTGTTGCCTAAGGCGGGAGGATGGAAGCGTTTCAGCCGTTTCACGCAGCGCGTCGGGCTGCTCACCGGTGCGGCCGTTTCCTTCCTACCTCGGCTGCTCTGGGCAAGCGAGCCTGCCGTAGGCACGCCGACGGATTCTGCTTCGCCCAGCATGACCCAAGTTTCTCCTGGCGCTGGTCCAGCCACGGGGGCGACGGAGTACAGTGCGGGCTACGACGCGCCAGAAGCACTAGAGGCCCGCTGGTACGGTTGGCAAACGCTGGCCACGGACGGCGCGGCAGTGGCGCTCGTGGGGCTGGGGCTCGCGGTCGAGCTTGGCACGGATAGCCCACCGAGTGCCTTGACGGCCAGCCTATTCACCCTCGGTATCGCCGGCTACGCGTTGGGCGGTCCGATGGTGCACTTTAGTCAGGGGCACACGGGGCGCGGTTTTGCGAGCTTGGCGCTGCGCGTGGGCTTGCCGGTCGTGCTCGGATTTGGCGCCGTGCAAGTGTTCTGCGAGAGCACGAGAGAGCTGTGTCCCCTCGTGGCCATCCCGGGTGGGTTACTGGGCATCTTGACGGCCATACCCGTCGATGCAGCGGTGCTCGCTCGCGACTACGTCCCGGTGCAAGGTGGGGTTCGTCTCGCGCCGACCTTTTACGCTGATCAACACCAGTTCGGGCTGGGGCTATCGGGGACATTTTGAACATGAAATGTCGCGCCTGATGGACTCCAATGAGGCACTTGCGATGAGCTCAAGTCCCGCCCTCCGCCCTGTGCGACGTATTCTCATTGTGAGCGCAGTTGCGCTGTTGCCGGCGCTGGCCTGTGCTTGCGACGCAAGAACCGTGATGCTCGTGGAGTGTCCAGCATCCTGCGCTGCCCAGGCAGGGTGCAATGAGCCTGCCTGCTTGACCTCGGACGAGAACGAGCTGCGGCTCGTGCTCGATGATTTTGAGGACGGAGACCCGTACCCTCGTGACACTAGTTACAACGTCTGGCATTCCTACACGTACAACGCGGGCTCTCAGTACGTGGACTTCGTGGTCGCGGCACCGGGCGACTCCAGTGAGCTCGCAGTGCATCTCGAGTGGGAAATCCACGATCCGCCCAATGGCAAGCCCGACTATGGCTTGGCCGGTCTCGATACCGCTGCCAGACGAGTCTCAGCCAATCTGTCGGCCTTCTCCGAGGTCGTCTTCTCCCACTCGTTCGAGAGCTCGAACGAGCCATGCAAGGCGGCGACGCAGCTGACCTTCGGCTTCTATTGCGCTGAGCACGAAGCCGATTACGTCACCCAGGTTCCGCTATCCTCGGGGTGGCAAGTCGCCGAGGTGCCTTTCTCTGATTTTCGAGAGGTGACGTGGCGTCCGCCGAAGGGCATTCCGGTCACAGATTGCCTGGCCTCCGACACGACCTTATATTTCGAGGTGGTGCCCGAGCTTCAGGATGGCGAGTGTGGCACGGGGCGGTTGTCGCTAGATACGATATTCTTGCGCTGAACGCCGGCGAGTCACGGCCCGGCGATCCTAAAACGTTCCGCCTGTCACGATGAGCCCATGTTGGCGGCCAACGACGACGCCAATGTTGGGCAAACGGGTCGTCTTGACGGGCACGGACTCATAGCTGAGCAGGGACGCATCGACGGTGATCGCGGTGACGATACCGAGCAAGCCCCCCAGCACCGCGCCGCCGAGCCCGCAAAACCACTCGCCTTCCTGGCAGTTCTCGAGTTGCACTCCCACAACTCCGAACACGATCGGCAGGCCGCCTCTGAGGGCCAGGCTGCCAAAACCTCGCCCGACGTTCTCGTGAGCGAAGTGTACGACGGGGCCACCCAGCAGGTAGGTCCCAAGTGACAATGACCCAATCGCGCCGGCGCCGTCGAGAGCGTCCGAGGACGCCCCAGCGATGATCAACAACAAGAGCGAAGCGCCATCGGTAGTCAGTGTTTGCCAACCGTACCAATGCTCCTCGGTCGGCGGCGGCGCTGAATCCTCGAGCTCACTGCCTGCTGCCTCCAAATCCAGCTCTGCGTCGACTGCCACGGCATCTGGTTCGGTGGTCACCGCCGGCAAAGTGTCAACACCGGCTCCTGGCGCTGGGGCCTGCGGTGCGGCTGCCTCAGGCGCCTGGGGAGCGACGGCCTCTGGCGCGACCGCTTCAGGAGGCGGGCTCGGAGCCCCTGCCCCGTTATCTTGTGCCCGGGCCGGCGCTGCGAGAGCGCCGATCATCAGAGACAGTGCCAATAGTGATCTCATGGGTCATCCTCGAGCTGACGGGGTTCAGAAGGATAGGCTGGCGGTGGTCCCCAGCGATGGGCCCCCGCTGATCGCGTTGCGCGCCTGGTAGCCACCGAGCACCGCGAGCTTGAACGCGGGAGTGAGCTGAAAGCCCAGCTCGGCGAGCAGGCGTACCCCGTAGCGGCCGGCGTTGGGCATGTCGGTGGCCTCGATGATGGGAGACAACAGCAGGCCTTCGCTGACCACGATGTTGACGCGGGTGAAGAAGCGCGAACCGAAGCCCTCGATGGTTTCAAAGCCGGCGCTCAAGCTGGCCCCGTACGGATCGCCGAGCGTGAGCTGTCCGCCGATGCCGAGCGAGAAATCGACCTCGGTGACGCCGGTCACGAGGTGACCCGTGGCGTAGACCCAGTCGTCGAGGCGTAGCCGCAACCAAGGCGCCGCGTAGTTCAAACCCACATCGAGGTCGGTGTCCGTCAGTGTGGCGTCTTGCGGCGAGGACCCGCGCACCAGGCCGAGCCGCACGCCGAACTCGTTCACCGTGCGCAGCGGGCGGTACGTGTAGCTGGCCTCGAGTCGATAGTAGTCATCGTCCCGCGAGACGCGCGTAGGTGCAGCGCCGAGCTCTGCCGGAAACACATCGGCCGCGGTCTTGCCGAAGGTTACCCACTCACCGCTCAGCGAGGTGACCGAGCGCTGGCCGTTCAAGCGCAAGAGGGCCGCTTTTTCGTCCGCCTCTTCCTTGCTGAGCTGCACCTGCACGTCGAATGGCTCCGCACGGCTGGCGAAGCCGGGGATCCGTTCACCACTCGGGAGCTCGAGCTCGATCGCGTAGGAGAGGCCGGTCGCGCGCACGCTTTCACTGCCCAGCGCCGCTCGGTAGTGATCCGGACCCCTTCGGAACGCGACTTCATGGAAGCTGGCTTCGCCGGGCCCGCGATGCAGCAGCACCGCCCGCTTCACCAGCTCGGGGTGTGAGAGCTCTGCCACGAGCTCGAGGGGTTGCCCGGAGCGCGCGGTGGACACCGGCGTATGCTCCAATTCGGGCAAAACCTGCGCTTTTGCCGTGACGCTCGGTAAGGTGACCAGTGCGGCCCACATTGCGATCGCAACCAGATACGTTCGAGTCACCATGAGTAAAGAATCGCTCCCCCGAAGCCTGGGCCCGAGTGTTTGATGTTTCTGCCCTGGTAGGACGCCCGAGCGCTGAGCACGAGCTCCGGAAGTATGCGGTACCCCACCTGGACGATGCCGCGTACACCCACGTCACTCTGGTCGATGGAGGTGTTCTCGACGGGCGCGCCTGCCTGAAATGGCCGGACGTCGGAGGCGTTGGGTGTGGCGCCCGCGGGCTGGTTACCGACCTCCGAGCGCAAGACGATGGGGAAGGTGGAGAGCGGCGAGATGCTCAATTGCGTGATCCCCCGCACACCGATGTCGCCCAAGATTTCCCCGCCTAGTGTGACGTTGGTGCCCCGATCACTGCCGATGCGTACGTGCCCTTGCAAGCCACCGCTCACGCCGATGTCGTCCAGGCCGAGCAACGCGCGGCCAATGAGCGAGGCGTTGGGTTGGAAGGCGTACTCGGCCTCCAGATATCCGTAGGTCAACCCTACCGCCCGCGGCGACTTGCCCAGCTCGTCCAGGTCGTAGAGCGAGCCACCAATCCCGCGGTACACGCCAAAGCCGCTGCGCAGTGCGCGCAGCCCCACGTCATTCAGGCGCAAGCCGAAGTCAGCTTCCAGCCGCCAATCGCGATCGTTGCTGCGCAAGCGGTTGTAGTCGGCGTAGTCCGCGATGAACTGGGCCGTTGCCCCCGGACGCTTCGGGGCGGAGGTGTCCCAGTCGTGGCGCGTGGTGACTGACACGGGGCTCGCGGAGGTCCCGACCAGTGGCAAGGGTTGCCCGCCGGCGCCGACGGCTTCGATGAAATACTGGAGCCCATCGCTCTGCACCGCGCTGGCGGGCACGGTCGTAGCGAAAAAGTTGCGCCCTGCGCGCCGCGCCGACTGTGTCTGGAAGGTGGTCTCGTTCCGGCTCTTGAAATGCACGAGCACTCCGGCATGCGGGCTCTTCAGTTGGACCGCCAGGGACAACGGCTGGTCCACTAGCGCGACCAGGGGGGGCTCATGCCGTTCGAGCGCCGCGCTTTCGCCCGCTTTGCCTCCCACCATCAGGCTCTTGAGCGCCCGTGCCTGCTCGAGCAGTGCCGGCGCAAAACGATTGGTGCGATGGGTCTTGATGAAGCTGGCGTAGGCGTTGAGGCGCGCCCTCGGCGTGGCACCCTCGAGTTGCTCGAAGAGCTCGGAGATCTCACGCACGTCGCGATCCTCCCCGGCTGCGCCCAGGGGCGGGGCTGAGGCGGGGGCTCGTAGGGCGGCTTCCGGGGCAGGGACCTCGGCTAAGCCCGGCTCCGCCACTGCCGGGATGACAGGGCGCGGGGGTGCGATGACCACGTCACCCGGCTCAGCGGGACGGTCGAGCGCGCCCTGCGGCACCGCGAGGCTCATGTGCGGCCGTACCTGGGTGATAGATAAACGGCCGATCTGAAAGCGATCCTCGACCATGCGTCCCGTCACCGGGTGTTTCAGCTTGATCGGCCGCCACAGCTCCACCGAGGTGCCTCGGCTGATCCCCTGTAGCTCGGAAAGGTCGAGAATCACGTCGTTCGCCTGCACCGCGAGGACGTGCCCGAGTTGAGCCTGGGTGGCGGATGATGGGGCGCCGGCGGGTGAGGTTTCGCTGGCAGCCCGTGCAACCTGAGCGTGGACCGGGCCGCTCGAGAGCAACGCGAACACCAGCGCTGGAGCACGCCACAGTCTGTGAGGCCCAGCGTGGGTCGTCGCGGCGATACGGATCGGCATGGATGGGTCGCTCCTGCCGCGACGTCATGCAACGACTAGGCCAGCGCCCGCAAGCTCCAAACGATGAACCCTAAGCCGCGCAACTGCCGGGGCGCGGCCCGCGTGATGCTGGCACCGCCCCGCCCTGTGTGTCCGGAAGCTCACACAGGTGTGCAGTTATTGCTGCACTCCGTCGAGCTCGAGCGGGTCCGGGTTGGAAGGATGGGACGGCCTGATCGGCGTGTCTAGAAAAACATGCCGGGTGGAAACGCCAGCATCATGATGGCCGCGCACATTTCGTTGCGTGTGCCCCAGCCGGGCAGCACCGGCATGGTATCTCCACTCGTGTCGTAGTCGCAGGTCACGCGCAGCTGCGTCTCGGCATCCAACATCACGGGCTCTCGATACAGATACAGGCGCTGCCAGTGGAAGTCCCAATCGTTCACGCGCCCCTGGCATTCGAAAGCACCATTGGTTCCCAGCTCGAAGCTGTATTTGTGACCCCGTTCATGCATGTGGGGCATGAGCCCCAGGAGTTGCATGGGCACGCCCGGCGGTAGTCCGAGCTCCTCCCCGCTGAGTTGCCAGGTGTAAGGCACGGAGGGTTGCCCCGGCGCGAGCTCGGTGGGAGCGCCACTAAACAAACTGTCGAGCAGCTTGTCACCGATGGTAAATAGAGCTTGTCGCTCTACCGTATCGGAAAACTGGAAGCGCACGGTGGTTTGATCGGCGTGCCCGTGCACCTCTGAATGAGCGAGGTTATAGTGCATCTGTATCACCAGCCCGTGATCTCGACGTAGCCGTACACCGGCACGCTCGGGGTACTCGACTACACCTTGCCCCGGAGCCCACACGAGCGGCAGGTCTGATATGGCCACACCCTCACCCGCGAGCCCAAAACAGGGCCACCCTTCGCGGTCTGGGCTCTCGCTGTCCAGCGCCTGCATGAGCTCACCGTTGGTCTGGCCGTCTAGCTCTGCCGGTGCGTTCGGGTCGACAAACATCCCCAGCACGTGGTGGACCAGCGCTTCATTTCCGGGCAACACCTCGTAGCCGGTGACGAACGTGTCCGTGTCCACGCCGGGGTCGACCAAAAAGCAGCGGTACTCGTCCGCCTCGGCCAGCGCGCCTCCGCTGATTTCCGGGATGAAGTTTGGGGTTTGGAAGTCGTTGCCGCGGTCGAGTGTCGGCCGCGCGCGCGAAACGATTTCGGTCGGTGTGCCTTCGGCCTGTTCGCCCCGCGCCCACGCGCCGATGAGGGCGATCTCTTCGTCAGTGAGCGCCACTCGTTCATCAAACGAGCCGCATTCGCCCCCGGTTTCCATCAAATAGGGGGGCATGATGCGCTGACTGGTGACGTCTGCGATGAGGCTCGCGCGGCCCTGGACATCGGCGTAACTTTGCAGGGCAAAGGGCGCGATCCCCCCGCTTTGGTGGCAGCCCGCGCATTTTTGGCCGACGATGGGCGCGACGTGTTGCCAATACGTGGGCTCGGTGGTGGGCTCTGGCGCGGCGGTTTCAATCGAAACCTTGTCATCGCCAGCGCAGCCAGACAGAAACATGCTGGGCAAGAGGGCAAAAGCAAAGCGTGTCTTCATGGGTAGGGGGCTCCAGCTTGGGGGTTCGGGGGCTCGAGGCTCGGAACAGTGCCCACCGTCTCGCAAATCGTTCAACGAAAAGCGACAGCTAAGGGCAAAGTGTAACCGCGCAGCGGCGTCGACATCTGGATGTCACCCGTCCGGCGTGTGGGCCGATCTCGCGGCTCGGCGCCTGGGCGGGGCGCGCCGCGGTCCGCCGCGTTTGATGAACTTCCGGACGCCTACTCCAGGGCGCCTCGGGCAAGTACGCTTGGTCTGGAAGGCCTGAAACGTGAATTTGAAACTGCTCATCGACGGCATCGTTCGGCAGACGACCGTGCTCTTGGCCCAGCTCTCGACGGCGAGTGGCGTTCGGTCGCCCTTGGCTCACGTCGCAGATCAGGTGTTTCTCGAGCTCGCCCGCGAGATCGAAGCGCAGGGTGTGCGGCGCCAGGTGGTGGCCGACATGTTCGGGATGGCCTTGCGCTCGTATCAGAAAAAAATGCACCGGTTGACCGAAAGCGCCTCGGTGCGCAAGCGCACACTGTGGGAGGCCGTCCTCACGCTGGTGGAGCAAGAGCAGCCGACGCGGGCACGCCTCATCGAGCGCTTTCGTCACGACGGTGAGCGCGAGGTCGCAGCCGTGCTGGCGGATCTGGTGCGAACGGGGCTGCTGTTCGTGACCGGAAGCGGTGACACGGCGCTGTATGGGCTCACCACTCAGGCCATGCGCGACCGCATCGAGGAGCAGCATGATTTCGACGCCGTCGTGAACCTCGCCTGGATGAAGGTGTTCCGGGGCGAGGCGGTGCAACCGAGCGAGCTTTTCTCGAGCTTACCGGTCGATGACGCGATCGCCGTGCGCGCCTTGCAGGAGCTCCTGTCGAGCGGGCGGGTGCGCGAAGTAGACGGGCGGCTGGTGTCCACCAACGTGGTGCTGCCCCTCGGTGCAGAACAGGGTTGGGAGGCGGCAGTCTTGGATCACTTTCGAGCCGTCGCGAACGCCGTTGCCAGCAAAGTACGAGGCGGCCTGAGTGGCGCGAAAGCGACGGATGGCGTCGGTGGCTCCACGTTTACATTCACGGTCACGCCGGGCCACCCCTTCCACGAGCAGGTGCACGACCTATTTCGGCGCACCCGCCTCGAGGCGCAGGCCCTCTGGGACCTCGTGGCGGCCCACAACGATGCACATGAGCCCACCATGGCTGAAGCCACCAAGGTCACTTTCTACGTCGGACAAAACATCGAGCTGCCCGACCCACCTGAAGAATCTGGTCACGACGACCCCACCATTGAGGCACACCTATGAAATCGCTCCATTCAAACGTCGCGCTCTGGCTCGCGCTGGCCGTGCTCTCGGTCCTGGTCGCCGCCTGCGGCAAGCTGGCTTCGGACGCTGGAACCGATAGCAGCACGCACTGGCTACAGCGCTGTGAAGATGACGCCGCGTGCGGCGCTTTGCGCTGCGTTTGTGGCACGTGTACCTTGCCGTGCGCCGAGGTTTCCGCGTGTCCCGACAACGACCTGTTCGCCTGTACGGACCCGGCGCGCGTGGGCTGCACCCCGGCGGCCGATGTGTGCGTCGCCGAGTGCAGTGCCGATCGGGACTGCGACGGTGTGCGCGAAGGGCTCCGTTGCGTGAACGGGCAATGCGAGTCACCCGAGCCCGCGCCGGGTGCGGGTGGGAGCGGCGGGGCTGGCGGCAACGCTGGGGCGAGTGGTAGCCCTGGCGCTAGTGGTAATGCAGGCACGTCCGCGGGCTCTGGTGGCGGAAGCTCTTGCGACGCCCTGCCGGGTTGCGAATTTGCCTGCCCTGAAGGCACGGTCAACCCCGTCGACTCGAGTGGCTGCACCCACACGTGCGAATGCGTCACACCCGGCACGCCCCCCGGCAGCCTGAGCCTATTTTTGACCTGCGGCGATCCCGTGTGCAGCGGCTATACCCCGAGTGGCGCGCCTCTCTGCTCCACCGAAGCGCCGGGAGGTGCCTGCCGCATCGAGGGCGCACGCTGTGACCCCCAGGACGATTGCAACGCCTCACTCGTCTGCGCTAGCTCGGATCCTCGAATGGCTGTCGGTGGTTGTCCCATTTCACGCCGCGACTACAAGGCCGACATCCACTACTTGAATGCGGATGAGCTAGCCCGCGTTCAGCGCGAGGTCCTCGACATGAAGCTGGCCACCTGGCGTTACAAACACGACCCCGCCAAAACCCGCCTCGGCATCATCATAGATGACAACGAAAGCTCCAGCGCGGTCGACGCTCGGCGCGACATGGTCGACCTCTACGGATACACCAGCATGGTGGTGGCGGCCCTGCAGCAGCAGGCTCTTCAAATTGAAGCTCTCCAGGGCGAGGTCAAGGCATTGAAAAGCAGTTGTACGGGCCCTGCTGTCAATCGTTGATCGCCGCGTTAAAATGACAAAACGCTGATGGTGGAGGCGACTCATCAGCGTTTGCGGCGTGAAAGCCAGTGACACCTGTTTGAGCCGTGGGCCCCCGCAGCGTATGCTGACGGCATGAGAATCCTGCCCCGGCGCCTTGCGGCCGCTCTAGCTCTAGCTCTGGCACTGGCATGCGGCCCGGATGAGCCACCCGGCACCGGTGACTCCTCGCTGGTCGACCTGCCGGGTGGCAGCGATCCGGAGCTCCTCACCGACCTCGATCTCGATGAAGAGGATGAAGAGGACGCCTGGTACGCGTGCGGGGGGCGGATCGAGTGTCGCGAAATCGAGGTGCCGCTCGATTACGCGGATCCGAGCAGTGAAACGATCACGATCGCGCTCAGTCGTGCCCGGAGCTGGCCGGGGCATGCCTTCCAAGGGGTCATTCTGGTCAATCCGGGTGGGCCCGGCGCACAGGGTCGGCCCTTCGTCGAGACCATGGACGCGAAACGCGCGCTCGGTGTGCTGCAGGGCTTTGATCTGGTGGGCTTCGATCCCCGAGGCCTCGGGGAAAGCGCCCTGGTCACCTGTGGCAGTGGGCGCTTCCCGAGCACCGCGTTCGCCCTCGGCGGCACTGACGGCTTGATTGCCCAGTTCGAGGCAGACGGGCGCGATTGTGCCGCGCGCCTCGGGCCCCTGTTCGAGCACCTGGGCAGCCACGATGTCGTTCGGGACATGGAGGTCATTCGGCGGCTGCTCGGCGCGGCGCAACTCAACTTCCTCGGCGCGTCATATGGCACCCGCCTCGGCGCTTTGTACGCGGAGACCTATCCGGAAAAAACGCGCGCGATCGCGCTCGATGGGCCCGTGCAGCCCGTGGCGGACCTGACAGCGCTCGTGGCCGTACAGTTCGATGCGCTGCTCGAGGCCGTCGCTGAGTTCTTTGACGACTGCGACGCGGCGGTTCTGGATTGCCCGCCTGATCCGCAGCAAGTGGTGTTGGACCTTTGGGATCATTCCGTTCGGCGCAGCTCGCAAGACCTGTTCGCGGGGTTCTGGAAGGGCTCGTTCACGCAGCAAACAGGCCGCGAGGATCTCGCTGATTTCATCTATCTGTACTGGCTCTTTCCCGAGATCTGGGACGAGCTGATTGACGGCGTGGGCAGTAGCGCGAGCCTGCCGGCGGACGTGGTCGTCAACCAAACGGTGCACTGCACCGATCAGGTACTCCTGCCACCGTCGGCCGACGAGGTAGAGGGGATCATCCAAGGTTTCATGCAACGTGCGCCGGGTTTTGCGATCACCGCATTGCCCGTTGCAGCCTGCACGGGCTGGCGCGTCACTCCCAACCCCGTTCAGCGTCTCACGGCGCCGAGCTCACCGCCGCTGCTGCTCATCGGAGGTGAGCACGACATTTTGACACCGCGCGCATTTGCCGAGGAAATGAGCGCCTCGCTCGCCAGCTCCGTGCTGGTGATGAGCGGGCACTACGGCCATGGCGCCGCCCTGTGGGGCAGCCCCTGTGTAGACGACATCCTGGACCGCTATTTCGACGACCTCGAGCTGCCGGCAGCCGGGACGTCGTGTCCCTGACACCTCATGCCGGTCCACCGACGCAGAGGCCGGCGCCGTCGCACTCGTCGGGCGTCGTGAAGTCGTCGAAATCATCGCACGGGGTCGTGATGGGCCTGGGATCCACGCTCGTTTCGCACACGCCGTCGCCGTCGCAGGTGTCCGCGGTACAAGACACACCGTCGCCGCAGGTGGTGCCCGAGGCGAGCGGGGTGGCCTCGCAGGTGCTCAGGAGCTCATCGCAGGTGCCTACGTTGCATTCGTCGTCGAACGCCGAGCAATCGCGGGCGGTACCGACGCAGGCGCCCAGGCCATTGCATTGGTCCACCGCGGTGCAGAACAGGCCGTCATTGCAGAAGCTGCCGTTCAAGGTATTCGACGTCAAACAGGTGTCGTTGACGTCGTCGCAGCCCGCGTTCACCTGACATTGCGGCACCCCGGTCGAGCAGTCACGGACCGTGCCGGTACACGTGCCAAAGCTGTTGCAGGTGTCGATTTCGGTGCAAAATAGTCCGTCATTGCAGGTGGTGCCGAACGGTGCGTTCGTGGTCACGCAGCGGTCGTTGGTTTCGTCACAGCCGACCGCCAGCTGACAGGTGGCCGCGTCGTCCGCGCAGTCGCGCAGGGTCCCCTGGCACTCACCTTCACGGCAAACGTCTGCCTCGGTGCAAAATGCTTCGTCGTTGCACGAGGTACCATTGGGCAGCGGTTGAACGACGCAGCCGTCGGTTTCATTGCATTGACCGGCATGGCAACTGTCGGCGCCGAAATCGCAGTCTCGAGCCGAGCCGTCGCCGCAGTCGCCGTCGTCACAGGTTTCTCCCACTGTGCACAGGCGGCCGTCGTCGCAGGGTGAGCCATCCTCCGTGTCGGGGTTCGCGCAATCGAACACCTTGGCTTGGGCGAGCTCGACCGTGGCTCCCACGGCCACGGTCGTGACGCTGGTCGGGGAGCAGCCGGCGAGCTCCGCCACGCCGTCAAAGCCGCCCGCCTCGACGTACACCAGGCCATCGCCCGGAGCCACGTGCTGGGCAGTAATCCTCGTGACATCCTCCGTCGAGGCCACGTCGGCACGCCGAACCAGTGTCAGGTCGTAGGGGTCGAGGCTGCCTCCGATCAGCGACGCACAGCTGAAGCTGGCCCGCTCGTCACTCACCCGGGCCCCCTCGCGCGGAGCGAGCACCCAGGCGCGCAAGACCGCGGTTACGCTCTGCGCGGCAGCGTTCGGGTAAGACACCTCCACATTGACCTCGCCCGTGGGCGCTGGAACAGGAGCGGGGTCGCGCGGCGCCGTCTCGTCGCTCGAGCAGGCTGCGGCGAAACCGACCAGCCCCCCGAGGAGCAGTGTTCCACTCGCTCGGGTGCCCCAGCGAGCTGCACCAACTACGTTTCGGAACACCCATTGACTCATACTCGTCCTCCACTTCGGCAAAACCAGGGTCAGCCCGACAGAGTGCCGCGTCATTCCGCCACCGCCTCGGCAGCCGGGATCAACATGGGATCACTGCCGTCGCAGATCGCAATTTCGGTGGGGTCGACCGTGGCGTCACACATGGTGCGGCCGAAGCGGATTACACAGTCGCCCCGGCATTGAATCGGGCTATCGCAATCCTCACCTGCCTCGTGCAGTGGCGCGCAGGAAACCGGGGAAGCGTCGGCGTCGCAGAAGGACTTGTGGGGATTGCACCTGGCCTGAGCCGGCCCCCCACACGCCTCGCCTTCATCCAGACCGTTGATGCAGGTGTCAAACTCGGCCGCCGCTGCCCCGAAACACACCTGTGACTCACATTCGTCGTCTGTTAGACAGCGCTCGCCCAGGGACAACGGTGCTTTCGCGCAGACCCGTTCCTCGTCGTAACTGCAGAATTCAGATTCGCACTGCTCGTGCGTGGTGCAGGCCTGGCCGGACAATAGTGGCAGCTCACGGCAGAACCCCACGACACAGGCCTCGGTGGCGCATTCGGCATTCGCCGTGCAGATGGCGCCTTCGGGCCGCAAGGCGACGCAGTAGCCGCTGCAGACATTGGTGGCGAGGTTACACAACCCCGAGAGAGGACAGTCGGCATTCGTGATGCAGCTGACGGACTCGGGCTCGCAAGATCCCACATCGCACTGAGGGTCGAGGCCCGTCGGGCACGCCGACCCGGGGGCGACTTTGACGCCGCAGCTTTCGTCGCTTGGATCGCAGAAGTCGCTCGAGCATTCAGCGTGTGCGGTACACGGCTCACCGCTGCCGAGGCGCTCCTGGCAGATTTGCTTTTCGGAGTCTTCGGGGTCGACGGAGCAGCGCAGGCCCTCCTCACAGTCCGTGCCGAGGGCGCAGGGCAATCCGGCAACGCGCTCGCGGTCGCAGCGGCCCACGATGCACTTCAGGTCTTGCTCCTCATCACAATCGGTGGCGTCCACGCAGACGGCCCCTCGCTGGCACGGCGCGACGCAGGTATCGGTGATCGGGTCACAGGATAACCCGGCTTGGCAGCGCACGAGCAAGGTGGTGGGATGCGGCGCCGCGTTTTCTCGATCGGCGAATACGCAGGTCTCCCCCTCGGCTCGCAGCGGCTGACAGCTGCCGTCGAGCTGCGAACAGTACAGGTTGGTCTCGCAAGCCCCGTCAGCAAAACAGGCCTCTCCGATCCGCCCGGGGCGCGCGCATTCACCGAACACGCCGAGCAGGGGGTTGCCGAAGCAGATCAGGCCCGGGCGGCACTCGAGCGAAGCCCCGGGGCTCGTGCAGCGCCCGCCCTCGTCGACCAGACCGATGAAAATTTTGGTGGGGTCGCACGGCGTCTCGACCGGTGGTGGCGGGAGCTCGCAGGTCGGTTCATCTTCAGTGTCTGTCAGCAGCTCGTTACATGGCAGCGCGTCCAAGTAGGCCTGACAGGCCGTCAGAGCCACGTTATCGATGCGAACGCGCCCGTCGTCGACCGCCTCCTTGACCGCTCCGACGTTGGGCACAGCGACACGCAAGCCTAGCTCCGGCATATCTACAGCAGCGCCCGCGGCGAAACGCGCGCGATCCGTATAACGTTCCGAGCAGTTGTCGACGTCGACGTACGGCCCCATCATCAGGTTGATTTCGCCGCGGTCACAACAGCGCATGGCGGCGTTGCAAACGGCGAGAGATAGGCTGCCAAAGTTGCCGATGACGGCCTCACTCGGCCGCGATTCGTCATCACTGCATGAATAAGTCCATGCAGATGCTGCTGCAATGACTAGACAGCTGATGGTGTGATGATGGGTTCGTGAGCGCATGCAAGAGCCTCCGCCTGTCCGATACGACCCAACTCTGATGATGTTTGGGGAGGGGTGAAAAAAAACATCGTGGAGAGACACCTCACTCGCATGACAAGGAGACACCCGTACACACCCATACGCCGTGCTCCGAAGCGGCGCCGAGCCGCCTCGCCCAGCTCGGCCCACTCGGGTGACAAGGTGGGGCAGTGGCGGGCAATCGGTGTGCTGCCCGAGCCTCATGGTTCGGGTTGAAGAGATAGGCCGCGGCTGCGAGTGGGTCCGCCTCAAGGTTAAGATGTCCCCGTCGTTCACTGTTCCAGCGATGAACGGAAAAGCGCGTGTTCTGAAACGGCTGGCCACCACTCGACGGGGGTTCCCCAGGTACAAGGTGGGTGCTGCATGTGTGCTTTTGGGGGCTTGCTCACTTCAGGACCTGGATCACCTTCGCAACCCAATCCGGAACGAGCCCGACGCGGGTTATGCCGGAGACTTTCCGATCATCGGTGGCGGTGGGGACGGGGGCTCGGACGGCGACCCTTCACAGGGCGGCGCCGCTGGCTTCGGGGGCGGTGGAACGGGCGGTAGCGGCGGAACCGGTGGCAGCGCGGGTAGCTCGGGTGGTGTACCTGGCGGGAGCTCGGGCAGTGGCGGCTCGGGGGGCACCGGCGGCTCAGGAGGCAGCGGCTTCGGCGGTGTTGCGGGTTTCATCGGAACCATAGGCGACGGAGGCCCAGACCCGAACCTGATCGTGGACCCTGGTTTCGAGGAGGGTGTTGGGAACTGGGTGCCCTGGGGCAGCCCGTTGATCATTTGGGACCAGTCGGGCCCGGTGGCAGGCGAGCGCAGCATGCTGGCGACGGGTCGCTCCGAATCTTGGATGGGGCCTTCCTATCACCTCGCTGACGTCATCACTCAGGGAACCACCTACGACGTTTCATTTTATGTGCGCACGACGGGCCCGAACACGCCCGTCACGATGACGTCAAAGACATTGTGCCAACCCGTGGGGCAATCCAGCACTTTTGCGTCCGTCGTCAACATCAGTGGGCAGCCGTACTGGAGACAAGCCACCGGCCAGTTCGTCGCCCCCACCTGCGCCGAAGGGTATCAGGAGTTCAGACTCCTGTTTGAAGGCGCCGCGGGTGAGGACATCTACATCGACGAAGTCCGAGTCGTCGAAGCGGCTCTGTAGCGCATGGCGGTCGGCGCGCCTTTAGGGC
>JANOIG010000293.1:0-56250 GCA_031407405.1 Deltaproteobacteria bacterium | reverse complement strand
GGTGGCCGAAGAGCAAGGCACCTTGCAGCCCAACCACGGCGCCGTCTTGCCCGAACATTCGCGTGTAGCCCACGTCCAGGCCAACATAGCCGCCGACGTCCACGGCGCGATCGAGCAACACGGGTGGGCCCTCATCCTGTGAGCCGTCTCGGTCGTGCGCCGGGGCCGTTTCAGCCATTGGCGCGGCGCGCAGCGAAGGTGTTGCCGCGGCCGAGGCCGGCGGAGCAGCAAAGCTGACCATGGGCCATGAGATGCCGATGAGGACGGTGTTGAGGGCGATGCGAAGAGATGCCATGGGATGCTCCATTGGTGGTGAGTACGTGCTCGAACGGCCCTTTCGTGGTCAGGCTCGGTCTGCACGAACGCCCCAGAGCACGCACTATGCCACGCCGGCGGCGCGGCTGATTCGTGTCCAATTCGCCCCAAAGTGTCCTCGTCCTCGACAAGTGTCCGCGCGTCCACCTTTGAAACTGTCCGCCCCGCGGACAGCTGTCCGCGTTTACGCCTCGCGCGGCCCCATCGGGGCAACCTTTCCCACTTTGGGCGGCCGATGGGCATTTGTGTACCACTGTGCGGCCGGAACTGCGGCATGCTCATTGCTGTATCTCCCCGAACACGACTCAGCCAAGGAGCTCCGATGTGGATTCACGATACAGGGCCTAAGCTCACGGCGCTCGGCGTCTCAGGTGGAAACGTGCGCTGTCTTTTGCTGCTGCCCTTGACCTACGTGGCCTGGGCAAGCCGTCGGCGCGATCTGCCTGCTCTGCAGCGCCTGCTCGAAAACACTGCCGAGCGGGCCAAGCTGGATGCGGAGAGCCTGGCCATTGCCAGGAATTGGCTGCGGAAGGAGCCGGCGCTGATCGATTTCGTCGGAGGGTTTCAGCTGCTCTTGGCGCTGAGCAAAGCGCCGGACCAACCACTGTTTTGCGCGAGCGATTTGATAAAGTCTGTCGTCTGGGCCAGCCACGCCGCGCAGCTCGACCGCGAGCCATTGGCACACGGACATGGCCCCGTCTCCCGCGCCGCTCGACGTGCGATTCACCAGGTTGGGGCCTGGCTCGAGGTCGACATTGGAGACCTGTGGGTAGACGTGATGGCCGAGCTGGGCGAGGACTTGCCTCGGAGTGCCAACCTGTCGTCGCCACCCGTACGGACGAGCCCCGAGTCGAGCCGCGACTCGGCGCCGCCAGCTGCCGTGAGGCAATTCGTGGTGCCGCGTCTGGAGTATGGGGAGGCCGTCCCGCCCGCGTCCACCCCATTCCCGCTCTTGCGCCGCACCGGATTTCGAGGGCTCAGGTCGAGCGCATGAGCCGCCGATACTAGAGCTTGCCCATTACTGGGTAGCACTCCTCGGCCCGTCATGGGGCCAGGGCTCAGCGCCTGAAGCCCGTGTCGCGACGAGCAGCGCGAGGGGAAACGCCGAGAAGCAGTCTGCAAGCCGTAATATGCCGTGCGTTTGCAGCTCACGACCCGTGAAGGCATCGCGAAAGCGTCCGGCCGGGACCAAAATGGTCTGGTCTCCCCAGGCATTGCAGATGGGCCAGGCGTGCTCACCACGGGTCAGGCGCCGCGAGAAGCGCGGGACACACACGATCAGGGAATCGTTCGCCGTGGTTCGAATGAACGCAATGGCATGTTCGCCCGCGGGCAGCGCCGCGTAGTCTCCATGCAGGAACACGTCGCGCAGCCGAGCCCGGGTCTGGAGCGCGACGTTCGTCACAAATAGCTTCAGAGCGCCGTCGGGCCACTGTGACAGCAAGCGCGCGATCAATTCCGAGCGATCCGAGCTCGACGCGATCTCGTCGAGCATCGCGCGCCGTTTCTGGTAGTCGACAGGCTTTTGGTTGTCGGGGTCGCCCAGGCTCTGGTTCCAGAGCTCGGCCCCTTGATACGTGTCCGGAACGCCAGGTGAGCAGAGCCGCAGCAAGACCTTGGCGATGCCATTGGTCGCTCCGTACGTCCCGAGCCGCCCGCAGAAGTGAGCAAACTTGCCGCGCAGAACAGCGTCCTCTAAGACTGACTCGACGAACCGCGCGACGCCTTCCTCATAAATGGGGTCGGGCGACAGCCATGAGGTTTCCTCTTTGGCTTCGTGCGCGGCCTTTTGCATGAACGTCTGCAAGCGCGCGATGAAAACCGGGCGGTCTTCCTCGCCGTCCCAGCCGAAGGGCCAGGCACCGACCAGGGCCTGATAAAACATGTACTCATCTCGCTTGGTCGGGGCGAGCGTATCGTGGCCACTGGTCTTGTACTTCTGGGCCAGGCCTGCCCAGTCCAACACCGCATTTTGCCATTCAGCCGGGATCTCCGTCAGCACGGCGATGAGCGCGGTCGCATCCTCGCCGCGTTTGGTGTTGTGCGTCGAGGTCGTCACCATCGAAAGCGGCCAGCTGCGGTGGCGCTCGGAGTATTGCGCGTGGAACCTCTCGAGGGAGATGCCAAACTCAGCCGGATCGCCGCCTACTTCGTTCAAGGCAATCAGGCGCTGGTAGCGGTAGAACGCAGTGTCTTCGACTGATTTCGCCATCACGGAGCCGGTGAGTTGCTGGAAGCGGAGCGCGAAGCCCTCGTGCTCGGCACGCTCTTCATCCGTGGCGGCGCTGCTCACGAGCAGTATTCCCTGAATGAAATCGAAGATGCTCGGGTCCAACGCGGGCACTGCGCGTCGCCGTGCCAGGCGCACGGCGAGCGTCACTTGTCGCACGTCTTCCTCGGCGGGAGTGACCTGGGAACGCAGATACGTGCGATACACGGGGAAGGCGGCCACAATTTCGATCAGCGCGCGCGTGAGCGTGACCAAGGTGAAGTCGCGCCAGTGCCGTCGCGCGGCCGCGATGCGTTCCAGCCGCCGCCCCAGCATGTTCACTTCGCTGGCGAGTGAATCCATCAAGATGCGCTTCTTGCTTTCATACACGTGCGCGCCGAACGACTGAGTGTCGCCGGTGAATTGCCGGTAAAATTCGCTGAAGGCGCCCTCTGCTTCACGGTCGACGGACACGCCGATGGCCGACACGTTGAACTCGTAACCCGTGGTGCCGTCCACGGGCCACGACGCGGGCAGCTTCTCATACGGGCCGAGGATCTTGTCTACCAGAATGGGCAACGGCCGCGCCGCGTCGTCGGGCATGGCGCTGACGTCCAGGCCCAGCGTGGCCCGAAAGTGCCGTTGTAGGCTTTCGAAGTAGGTGAGGGGATCGTATAGCCCATCGGTGTGGTCCAGGCGCAGCGCCTGAATCGACCCCTCCCCGAGCAGACGGAATAGCATTCGATGGGCGCGTTCGAACACGCTCGGCTCTTCCATGCGCAAGGCGACCAGGGAGTTGATATCGAAAAAGCGGCGATAGTTGATCTCTTGGGCCGCGACGCGCCACGACGCGAGGCGATAACTTTGTTGGTTGAGCAGCCTGTCCAGCGCGTCGAAGCTCGCGCCCGCGCCGGGTGTCCCGTTCAGATGTGTCAGCGCCGCTTCAAACGCATTGGACACCTCCGGCGATTGGCCCAGCAGGCGCTCGAGGCGGCGTTTGAACACCTCCTTCTCGCGCGCCAGCTCCTGACGGTCATGCTCGGTCGGCGCGCGTCGGTCCGGCAGATGAGCGAGCGAGGCTCGCAGGCTCTCGAGCTCTTGCTGGTCCGGGTGCTCCGCCCCAAGCCCGGTGTTCTTGGCCGCGGTCAGCACCAATTCGAGCAGGCTCTTCGGCCCCAACGGAAAGCGCTGCTCGAGGTGGTGCACGAAAAAGCGCCCGCCGTGGAGCTGGACCTTCAGCTCACCCCGCTCCAGCACGCGCCCGTACTGGTCGCTCAAGAGCGGCAACAAGACGGTGTCCCGAAGGTCCTGCTTCAGAGGGGCCCAGTCGATGTCGAATGCCAACGCGTGTGTCGAGCTTTGACCGTTTTCGAGCACATCCTCCCACCAGGGATTCTGGCCAGGTGCGTTGCCCATGTGATTGGGGACCCAGTCCAGCATCAACCCCATGTGCCGCACACGAAGCGCGTTGGAGAGCGCGCTGAAGTCTTCGTCGCTGCCGAGCTCGGGATTGAGCCGGCCATGGTCCACCACGTCGTAACCGTGCGCGCTGCCCTTGGCTGCGACAAAAATGGGCGAAAGATACAGGTCTCGGATGCCCAGCTGCTCCAGGTAATCGACCTGTGCCAAGGCAGCGCGGAACCCGAACGAAGCAGTCAGCTGCATGCGGTAGGTCGCGCCCAGTGTGTGCAGCGCGCCACCGCGGCGAACCACGCGTGACGGGGAGCGGAACAGCATGAGCGACCGCGCGGGCAAGCCGAGCGTGGCCGTGGGCACCACGCGCGCCTCGGCGCCATCGTTGCTGGTATCGAGCAGCAGCTCCCATTCGTCGACGTATTGCATCGCCGGGAGAGTCAGCGACATGGGCATGTGGCTGGCGTTGATGGCGAGCAACAGGTCGTCATCAACGATGGGTCGACCGTCGTCATCGACGTCGTCGATGCCGCGCCCAGCTAGAAACATCGTCAGGCTGCGGGTCGACGGGTTGTTCCAGTCCTCGGTGGACATGGGTTGCCCGTCATGGCGAAACCAGGCGAGGTCGCTCAAATCGGCGTTCTGAATGGGCCGACCCTGGAAGAATTTGGCGCGGCGGAGCGCGGGGTGTTGCCGGCGTAGCGCGAGCACCTTCTGAGTAAATCCGTGCAGCGCGCGCTGCTCATCATCCCAGTTCCAGTCGAGCCAACTCAGCTTGTTGTCTTGGCAGTAGGCGTTGTTGTTGCCGTGCTGAGTGCGCCCAAATTCGTCTCCGGCGAGCAGCATGGGTGTGCCTTGTGACAAGAGCAGCGTAGCGAGGAAGTTGCGGCGCTGGCGGCGGCGCAGCAAGTTGACCTCCGGATCGGAGGTGGGGCCCTCTGCTCCGCAGTTCCAGGAGCGCTCGTGGTTGTTCCCGTCTCGACCGTCCTCACCGTTGGCGACGTTGTGCTTCTCGTTGTAGCTGACGAGGTCGTTCAGCGTGAAACCGTCGTGGGCGGTGATAAAATTGATGCTGGCCGACGGCTTGCGTCCGCTGACGGCGTACAGGTCACCGCTGCCGGTGAGCCGAAACCCGAGCTCCGCCGCGTGGCCGCCATCACCCTTCCAGAAGGCACGCATGCTGTCGCGATAACGCCCGTTCCACTCGGCCCAGCGCACTGGGAAGTTTCCCACCTGGTAGCCGCCCTCGCCCACGTCCCAGGGCTCGGCGATCATCTTGATGTCCCTCAACGTCGGCGAATCGTGAATCAACGTGAAGAAGCTCGACAGCTGGTCCACGTCATGCAGCTGGCGCGCGAGCGCGGAGGCGAGATCAAACCGGAAGCCGTCGACGTGCATCTCCTCCGCCCAGTAGCGCAGGGAGTCCATGATCAGCGCGAGCACCTGCGGGTGCCGAACGTTCAGCGTGTTGCCCGTGCCGGTATAGTCAAAGTAGTGGCGTGGGTCGTCGGCGACGAGCCGGTAGTAGACGGGGTTGTCGATGCCTTTGAAAGAGAACGTCGGACCCAGGTGGTTGCCCTCGGCGGTGTGGTTGTAGACCACGTCGACAATCACCTCTATGCCGGCGCGGTGCAGGGTCTTGACCATCTCCTTGAACTCGGTCACCTCGCTGCCAATCTGGTTGCCGTTTCGATAGCGGACGTCAGGAGCGAAAAAACCTATGGAGTTGTAGCCCCAGTAGTTGCGCAGGCCCTTGTCGAGCAGGTGTTTGTCATCGATGAAGGCGTGGATGGGCATGAGCTCGATGGCGGTCACGCCCAGGTCTTGCAGGTACTTGATGATGGCGGGTTGAGCGAGGCCCGCATATGTTCCGCGCAACGCACGCGGCACGTCCGGGTGCCGCATGGTGAGACCGCGCACGTGTGCTTCGTAGATGACCGTCTTGTGTAGAGGAGTCCGCGGTAGCTCATCGCCGTCCCAGTCGAACGTTGGGTCAATCACCACGCCGCGCGGCGCGCCGAGCGCAGGCGTGAGGGACTTGTGCAGATCGCCGTCGGGCTCGCCCTGCTCATACGCGAAACAACCGAGCTCCCAACGCTCGGTCGCGGCCAGCGCCTTGGAGTATGGATCGAGGAGCACGACCTCCGAGTTGAAGCGAAGCCCGCTGTTCGGGTCATAGGGACCGTGCACGCGGTAGCCGTAGCGCTGTCCAGGGCGCACATCCGGAACGAAGCCGTGCCAGACAAAGGCGGTGCGCTGACGTAAGGTGATGCGCGTCTCTCTCGCCTGTTCATCAAATAGGCACAGCTCGACCTTGGTGCCGTTTTCGGAGTAGAGGGCGAAATTGACGCCGCGCCCATTCCATGTGGCACCGAGGGGATGGGGTGAGCCGGGCAGCACGTTCATGCCGCATTCAGAGCACAATTAGCCGGCTTGTTGTACCGCGCGCTTGACGGTGTGGCGAAATGGCCGCCTACGGAGCTGAGCCCGAGCGTTTAGCTAAAGCGAGCAAGCCGCGCGGCGCGCTGATTCCAAGCGCGCGCAAGCGTGATGTGCCCTACGAACCCGTACGCCAACGTCAGCAGCAGCGGAAAAAACATCAGCGCTGGAGCGGGCCGAGCCATTGCGGCCGCGAACAACGACATCACTATCGCGCCGAGGAGCCCCAGGGGCAGGCCCAGCAGCACGGCGCCCGCGATGGTTCGCGTTGCGCTGATGCGCTGCTTGCGCTCGGGCCTCAGGAACAACAGCGGGCCCCAGTTGGCGTCGCGATCACAGAAGTCGATAAAGGCGTGATCGGTGGGAAATGGATTGCTAGAGAGCATAGAGGTAGTCAGTTAATGAGACGAAAGGCCACAAGTGCAGCGGCGGCGTGGCATTTTGCCACTTATTTAGTAGCGCGGCGGGCACAAGGCAAGCCGGAATTGGCGAGCTCCCTCGCTTCCGATCAAGACGGCAGGGGGCGGGGCCGGCCCAAGCCGGAAAGCGCGCGCGTTTCATTGGAGTAGGACGAATGGCACAACGTAGGCAAAAGGCGGCTGCGCCGAAGCAGGTCGCGAAGCGCGGGGCCAAGCCGCGGCTCGCGCGCGTGCGTCGGCCGCCCCGGCTCGCGCCTGCCCCTTCGAGCGAAATCATGGAGCGCCTGGTGCGAGCCATCCCGCGCCCGCATGTGGAGCTGAATTTTCAAAATCCGTGGCAGCTGCTCGTGGCGGTCATCCTGAGCGCTCAAAGCACCGATCGTCGAGTGAATCTGGTCACGCCGGAGCTCTTCCGCCGTTGGCCCACCCCAGCGGCTCTCGCTGCCGCCGCTGCTGAGGAGGTCGAGCGGGTGATCCAGAGCACCGGTTTTTTCCGGAACAAGACCAAAGCCATTCGCGGCGCGAGCGCGCTGCTCGCCGACCGTTTCGCTGGAGAAGTCCCGCGTACGATGCCAGAGCTGCTCGAGCTGCCGGGCGTGGCCCGCAAGACCGCCAACGTGATCCTGGGCAGCGCTCTCGGAGTCACCTCGGGCATCGCCACCGACACGCATGTGATGCGCGTCTCGCGCCGGCTGGGCCTTACGGCAGAGGAGGCACCGGAGAAGATCGAGACCGACCTGTGCAAGCTGTTTCCGCGGCAGAGCTGGGTCGCGATGGGGCATCGGCTGCTCTTGCATGGGCGTTACGTGTGCACCGCCAAAGCTCCGGATTGCCCAGACTGCCCGCTCAACGAGCTATGCCCGTCCCGTCTAGCGGAGCCGCACGGCACCTGGCAAGAGCGTGCCCAGCATGAAGCGTCAGCGATGGAACCGCGTGCACGAGATTTTGTGCGCCTTTGACACAGGTACGAGCCACGAACTAGCCTCGAGTCAATGGATAGGCTCAAGGTCATCATCGTTGGCGCGGGCATGGGGGGGCTGACCGCTGCGCTGGCGCTGCAGCAAGCGGGGTATACCGTCGAAGTTTACGATCGAGCCCCGGAGCTGCGCCCTGCGGGCGCCGGGATTTCGCTCTGGTCCAACGGAGTCAAGGTGCTCAACCGCTTGGGCTTGGGCGAAGCCATCGCGTCGCTGGGTGGCCAGATGGATTTCATGTCGTACCTGGCCAAAACGGGTGAAACATTGACTCATTTTGCCCTGGCGCCGCTCGTGCTTTTGGTGGGGCAGCGGCCCTATCCGGTGGCTCGGACCGACTTGCAGAAAATGCTGCTCGATGAGGTGGGGGCAGGTGCAGTGTCGCTCGGCTGCAACTGTGTCGCGGTCGAACAGGACGACCATGGCGCCACGGCCATCTTCGAGGACGGCAGGCGCACGACGGGTGACCTGGTTGTCGGTGCAGACGGCACTCACTCGGTCATTCGAAGCTTCGTGCTGGGCCATGCGGTGCAGCGCCGCCACGTCGGCTATGTGAACTGGAACGGCCTTGTCGCACAAAGCGAAGATTTGGCGCCCGCGCATACCTGGGCGACCTACGTCGGGGACCACAAGCGAGCCTCGATGATGCCCGTGGGCAATGGTGCAATGTATTTCTTTTTCGACGTGCCATTGCCAGAGGGCACGCCGAGAGACGTCGGAGGTCATCGAGCGGAGCTCGAGCGGCACTTCGCTGGCTGGGCAGAGCCCGTTCAGACCTTGATTCGACGTCTGGATCCGGCGCGCACCAGCTGCCTCGAGATTTTCGACCTCGAGCCGTTGCCGAGCTTGGTACGAGGGCGAGTGGCCCTGCTCGGAGACGCCGGCCACAGCACCGCGCCGGATCTGGGGCAGGGGGGCTGCCAGGCCATGGAAGACGCCTGGGTGCTCGGCAACCAGCTGCTCACCACCAACATCAGCGTGGCCGACGCGCTCCAGCGTTACCAAGCGGCGCGCTTGGGGCGCACCACGGATATCATCCTGAAGGCTCGCAAGCGCTCGAACATGACGCACGGGCGTGACCCGGGGCGGACCCGCGAGTGGTACCGGGAGCTCGCGAGCGAGGATGGGACGAACATCATGGGCGCCATTGCCAATACTATTCTGGGCGGCCCGCTCGGGTGAGCGAAGCTTCTCGCTAGCTCGATTCGAGCTGCCGTTGCCGAAGGGGAAAGCGAATGATCGCGATGGTGCCACCCCCCGGTCGCGCCGCGAGCTCGAGCTCGCCCCCGTGCTTCTTCACGATCGAGTAGGTGATGGGCAGCCCGAGGCCCGTGCCCGACCCCACTGGCTTGGTCGTGAAGAACGGCTCTAACACGCGGTCCCGAATGCTTTCCGGTATACCCTGGCCCGTGTCGGAGACCGCGATGACGTAAGAGGGACCTTCGACGCGGCTCGAAATCGAGACGGTGCCGCGACCCTCGATCGCGTCGATGGAGTTGGACACGAGGTTCATGAGCGCCTGGTTTAGCAGTGCGCCGTAGCAATACACGACGTCCGGCTCGCCGAAATCGGTCACGACGTCGACGTTGTCCTTCAAACGATGGCCGAGAATGGTGAGCAGCGATTCGACACTCTCGCGCACGCTGACCTCCCTCAGCTCGCCCTCGTCGAGCCTCGAGAATGTTCTCAGCTTCACGACCAGCTCAGCAATGCGCTCGAGGCCTGCGTGCATTTCGCGCAGCCGGTTCCGCACCCTGTCCCAGTGTGCTCCGGCAGCATCGAGCAGCGCCGGGGCCATGGATGTCTCGATTTGATGCAAGCTCCGCCGGATTGTGCCCAGGTGGCCCACCGCGAATGCGAGAGGATTGTTGATCTCGTGGGCTACGCCGGCGACGAGCTCGCCGAGCGATGCCATCTTGGCCGACTGCACGAGCTGAGCCTGCGTGGTTTGAAGATCACGAAAAGCCTGCCTGAGGTCCCGGTTCTTCTCCTCGAGCTGACCCACCATCAGAGCTCGGGTTTCCGCGAGCTCTCGCTGTGTTTCGGCGCCCGCATGCCGTATTCGCGCCATCTGCAGGTGCATCTTCACCCGACCCAACAGCTCGCGCGCGGAGAACGGCTTGACCAGGTAGTCATCGGCGCCCGTTTCCAAGCCCCCCAGCACGGCTTCCTCTCCAGCTCGGGCAGACAGCAGGATGACCGGGATGGTGCTCGTCGTGCGATCTGCCCGGAGCGCTCGCAGCAGCGCGATTCCATCCATCACGGGCATCATCACGTCGCTCAGGACGAGATCGGGCGGGTGCGCTCGGGCCGACTCGAGCGCGGCTTGGCCGTCGGTTGCGGTTTGCACGTGCCAGTGCGGCTCGAGCAAGCGCACCAAGTATTGGCGCATGTCGGCGTTGTCGTCGGCGATGAGGATGAGGCTGTTCTGCTCGTCTCGAGCCAGCTTTGCGGGAGCGTCGCTCGCGCGCTTTGCCTGCTCGTCGTTCTCAGCGCCCGTAGTGAGCCGCTCGCTGTCCGGGGAATTCCAATGGGACGCCTCGAGGGCGTAGGGGCTGAGACTGACGCTGCGATATTCCGGGCGGCGACCCTCGATGATCCGGTCTGGGCTCAAATGCTCTCGGCCTGTAGGGATCGACACCATAAACGTCGTGCCCGCACCTTCGACACTCGAGACCGCGACGGAGCCCCCGTGCAACTTGACCAACTCTTGAACCAAGGCGAGCCCAATTCCGGTGCCTTCGAAACTGCGGCCGCGCGCCCCCTCGACGCGATGGAAGCGCTCGAAGATGCGTGGAAGCTCAGCCGCTGGGATGCCCGTTCCGGTGTCTCTCACGCTCAGCTCGACATGATCGCCCTGCCAGCGCAGGCTGACGGCGATCTCACCCGCAAAAGTGAACTTGAAGGCATTGGAGATGAGGTTCAATACGATTTTCTCCCAGTGGGAGCGATCGACATAAACCGGCTCCGGCAAGGTTGGGCAATCCACCACCAGTTTCATTCCAACGCCTTCTACTAGCGATTGGAAAGAACCGGCGAGCCCGCCCGTGAGAACCGCCAGATCCAGAGGCTCGAATGATATCTGCAGGCGACCCGCCTCGACGCGGGAGAAGTCGAGCAGGCTGTTCACCAGGCGCAGCAAGCGAAGCGCGCTTCGATGCACCGCTTCGAGGCTCTCGCCGGAGAGTGCCTTTTCCTGGCCGGCGATGGCGTCCTCAATGGGGCCGAGGATCAACGTCAGCGGTGTGCGAAACTCGTGGCTCACGTTTGAAAAGAACGCCGTCTTGGCTCTGTCGATCTCCGCCAATGCGTCGGCTTTCCGCCTTTCTTCTTCGTAGGCGCGTGCATTCGCCAGGGCCGTGCTGACCGTAGCGGCCACCAAGTCGTAGAAGCCACGGTACGATTCATCCATTCTCAAGCGCGAGCTGACACCCGCGATCAATATGGCTGCCGGCTTGTCAGTGCCGGGCAAAAGGATGGGGAGTGTGAACGCCAGCTTCGGTATTTCCGGATACGGGCCCACGGCCATTCCGGCAAGCAGCGCCGCAGTGTCGTCGATCTGCTGAGCGACCCCCGTGGCTGCGACGCCGCCTATCGACCAGGGGGGACGCTCTGGCGCACGGAGCTCGAGGTGCAGTGGACTAACGGGGGTGCCCGGTTGAAGGCCAGTGTGACCGACGAGACGCGCCTGCCCCGATTCATCCACAATGTACAGAAGAACGAAGGGCAGGTCGCGATCGGACTCGGCAAGCACCTCTGCGGAAAGGGCAAAGGCCTCCTCACTGGTTTTTGCCTTGCCGGTGCGCCCGGCAAGGTCGCGCAGCGTCTTGGTCCGTCGCACAGACAACATCTGGCTCGTCATCTCCGTGACCGGATGAAAGAGCCCGCCTACGCTGCCGGATTCATCCGTGATTGGGCTGAATGAGAAAGTGAACCAGGTCTCCTCTAAAAACCCGTAGCGATCGAGAAACATGCGCATTTTCTCGAGATACATGCTCTTCCCGGACCAGGCAGCCGCGTAGGCTTCGCCGATGACCGAGAACACAGAAGCCCAGCACGCGCGAAAATCCTCACCCATCGAAGCCGGATGCTTGGCGCCGCAGATGGGCCAGTAACCATCGTTGTAGATCTGAACGTGTCCGGGACCCCACGCGATCGAGATTGGCGAGTTGGAAGCCTGAACGAGACTCACGGTAGTGCGCAAGCTCTGTGGCCACGCCTCAATCGGACCCAGTGGCGTCTTCGACCAATCCTTGGTCTTGATCGCTTTCGCCATCTCACCGCCGCCGACGAGCCAGTCGTCGGGGCGCGCAGTCCTTGGCTGGAGCGCACCGCCACCCTCAGACGAGGCGTAGGGCTCTGGACTGGATCCTCGTTGTTCGTCGATGTCGCTCCCCATCCAACCCCCCCAAAACCCCTACTGAGCTTCCTACAGATAGTACATGAGTTCGATTCGCCTGCTTTGAAATCCGGGGGTGGGGAAACGTGGGCCTTGCCAGGAGCCTTGTTCAGCACGCCGGCTGCCCGCAAACGCGGCTCGATACAATTGAGGCGGAGCGCCGCTCGGCCTCAAATGGTGAAGCAACTCTCGAACAGGGTATAGTTGACGGCCCCTGCCGTCGGGTTGGTGTTTTCCACCACGACGACGTAGTCGTAGGATGCTCCCGAGAACGCATCACCGAGATCGATTTCGACGTCCTGATCCAGACCGACGGCCGTGAAGTTTTGGCACACGAGCTCGGCGCCGCCGCATTGCAGGCCCTCGAGGACGTAGACTGTCACGGGTGCGTCCGCGTTGATGGAGATGGAGCACCCGTAACCGCTCTCGGTCGTGAGTGGATAGGTGTGCTCAGGGAGCGCGAAGGCTCCGTTGGGCTGCGCCGACTGTTCGGAGGGGACGCAGCTTCCCGTCAGCACCGAGGGGTCACCGGGAGTCAGCGTGCCTGTGACCAAGTCGTTATCAAGGGAAACCGGAGGAAGGCTGGGACAAAGCGCGGAGGACAGCTCTTCGACGTTCAGCGTGAACGCACCAGCGCCGTTCGCGCTGTCGACGATTAACGTCACCACCTCATTCTGGGCGAGGCGCCGTACGACAGCCGCGGGACTCAGGCTTGACCCGTAGTTGCAGCCCAGAAGCCGCCCGCCGCAGCGCGGGCCCTGCTCGACATATAGCGCCGGTTCAATGACTGTCGATGTCACGCTGAAGCGGTAGAGCCCCGCCGCAGGTGCCGACCACCGATACGCCTTTTCTGGTAGCCCCTCACCGCCGCAGCGTCCGGTGTGGTTGTTGCTGCCATCGAGCGTCGTGGAGGCGAGGGGCAAGGGCTGCAGACCCAGATCGATCGCCGGGCAAGTGATCCGGTTGACGTTGAGCGCGACATCGCCAAAGCTCCCCGACTTGCCGTCCACCACGATGACCACGCCCTCGCCGGCGCCGAATGGGCGAAGGATTTCGGATCGTGGAGGCGAACCGCCCTCGTCGTTGCAGGCGAGCTCCGTGCCGTCGCAGGCCGGCGACAGCAGGCCGAGGGCGGTGTCGAAGGATGAGCCCGTCGTGTTGATTTCGTAGTACCCGGCTGCCTCTGCAACCCAATAGAAGCCGATATCGTCCGATATGCCAGGGCCGCAGCTGAGCGAGAAGCTGCCCTCGGCGTTGGTTGTTGCCCCGGTGGCAGTCCCGAGCTCACGGATGAGCCGATCGGCGCAGGCTGGCAGTGGCGCTTCGCCACCCCCGTCGGGCGACGCCGTTCCAGCATCCCCGGTGCCCGCGACGCCGCCTGGGTTCCCACCCACCCCGCTGCCTGAGCCCCCGTTCTCTCCGCTGGATCCGCCGCTTGCCGCCCCGCTCGCGCCGCCTTGGGCCTCGCCTGAGGGAGCTGCGCCGTCCGGTGCATCGGTATTGACCTTTCGCTCGTCGATGGGGCAACCGAGCAGGCACAGGCTGGACAAGACCCTGACAAGTAGCTGGCGCGCAGAAATCCTCACCAAGAAGGGACACCTTGCCGGGGCCCTGGATTGCAACGGTTCGACCATGAAGCTCCAAACCATACCAGAGCTGTCGAAGTGCCGCCGCTCCTCAAAATGCGCCTTAACCGCCGAGCTCCTTGTAGTATACCGTGGTGCTGCAGAGCCCGCCGCGCGGCAACAAGGCATAGCCGGGGATTTCACCCACGCGCACCCAGCCGAGGCGCTGATACAGGCGAGCGCCGTCACCGCCCATGACGGCGTCGAGCACCAGCAGAGTCTTTTGGCATTCGTGCGCCATGCTTTCGGCGGCTGCGAGGAGAGCTGCCCCCAAGCCTTGGCGGCGTGCGCGTCGATGCACCAGCATCTTCGAAAGGTCGGCGCGGTGCGGTTGGTTCTCGGGCTGCTCGAGCACCAACTGGACGGTCCCGCACAGCCCACGCGCATCCTCGGCGACCAACAGCGCGCGTTCCCCCGCGGCCACGCCTCGAGCCACGCGTTGCCAGAAGGCCACCGCCCGTTCGCGTGTTAGCGGATGCATGAAGCTCACCGACGCGCCGCCTTCGACGCAGTCGATCAATACGCTGGCGAGCGCAGCGATGTGTGCGTCATCGAGCGCGTGCAAGCGCCGCGGGGACCAGCTGGCTGTGCTCGGCCTGGACATGGCCTAGGCGGCGATCACTACGGCATAACGCGCAGGCTTTCGCGTGGGGTTGTGGAACAGGGTGGGATGGTCTAGCTGCATGGCCAGGCAATCCCCAGTGCGCAACCGGTGGCTGTCCCCGCCCAGCGTGATGACGATGACGCCTTCGAGCACCCACACCTGCTGGTGCACCCTCAGCTCGCGCGCGCCGGTTTCGAAAGCCACGCGACCCCCGGGCGGGAAATGCACCTCGACGATCCGCATTGGCTGCGGCACGCCCGGCGGGGAGACATTGCGCCGAAGGTAGCCCGACGCTGGGTCTTTCCAGCAGGGTTGGTCAGCCCGCCGCGCTATGGGCCCGCTAGCCGCTTCGGCGGCGCCCGCCGGAGCATCGAACAGCGAGGCCAACATGACGCCCAGACCTCCGGCAAGCTTCTCCAGGACCACCGCGGTGGGGCTGCTTTCGCCCCGCTCGATCAGAGAGATCATCGAGCGGCTCACGCCGCTCTTGCGGGCGACCTTGTCGAGCGAGAGGCCCTGCGTGGCGCGCAGCTCGCGCACACGTGTGGCGATGCGCTGGTTCAGATCGGCGGCTACTTCTGCCACAGTGGATGAAGTATCCAATATATTGGAACAGGCGTCAACCCGCCTGACGCAACCCCGCGTCGGGCGTACTGGAAGCTTGCGGGGGAGCGCCGCAGGCGTGCCGAGGGCGGCGAGCGCGGAAACCACGCTCTACACCGCGAAACTTTTCAATGACAGCGTCGCCGTCGCGGTCGCTCAGGGGGTTGCAGGGATGCTGAACCATGGCAGGGTTCCAGGTGTGGACCAGGGGCGCGCCATCGGACTCAAAGGCTCAGGGTATCGCCGATTCGGCGTGCGCCTAGCCGTGACCGGCCGAGGTGAGCCTCCGCGCTTGCTCAGCCAGGACGAATTCGAAGGCGTGCTCGATTACTATTGCGGCGACTGTCACGCGCTCAGCCTGGCACCCAGGTGTACCGCCGCGACCTGTGTACTGTTCGCGACCGCCGAGGACCTGATAGAGATCGGGAAGCTCATTCCCGGCGACGCCGCGATGTCGCGGAGGGTGAGGCGGCTGTGGGCCGGCGAGATGCCCCCGGTCCATTACGGCAAGTCAGTTCCGACTGCCACGATCGAGCTGATCGCCGACTTCGTGGATGACCTGCCTCCCTCAACGCTTCTGGAGGAATGATGCCGTACGACCTCATGCTCCAGGGCCGGCGTTTACTCGCCAACCTGGGTTCGCGCTTGCGCCAATTCGGCGTGTGTCTCACCCTTTTCGCCCTTCCCGCGTGTGGTGACGACTGGGACGATCGCTGGCGAGAGGAAACCCTCGCGAGGAAGCAGATGGAAGCCGAGGAGCGGGCGGAGCTCGCCGCGATCGAGGAGAGCGAGCGCGCCGAGGTGCAACTCGAGAACGACCTGGCGCTTGCCGCCAGCGTCAACGGCCGTGAGCCCCCGGGGTTGCTCAGCCATGAAGAGTTCGAGACGGTCCTCGAATGGCACTGCGGGGCTTGCCACAATCACGACATTGGCAACCCCGGCATAGATGACACTACCCCGGCGTTCGAGACTGTGGGGGAGCTGATAGAAGTCGGGAGGCTCATTCCGGGTGACGCCGCGAGCTCGCGGGTGGTGTTGCGCATGCAGGCCGGTGAGATGCCCCCTGTCATGGCACGTCGCCCGCCGGTTCAGCCGGTCATCCTCGAGCTGGTCGTCGCCTTTATCGATAGCCTGCCGCCCCTAGCGCCACCGGAGGACTGAAGGGTAGCGGATGTCCCCGCCTGATGGCTCGAGGCCCAGCTCTGTCAGGCGTGCGGCGGGCGTCCCTGCGACAGCAGGACCTTGTGACGTTGGGTACTGGCGCAAGGGAGCTGCGTTGAGGCGGCCCCCAACCTCTGCCGCGTAGTGCAGCTCAGCCCCGCGCGGTGCGTGCGGCGAGGATCTTGGCGAAGGAGCGGAGGCGGAATTCTTCCGGGCGCAGGCCGGTTTGCTCGAGCTCTTGCTCGGAGATGGCGCCGCAGTTTTGGGCCCGCACAAAGTAGTTGAGCAGGCCCTGGCCGGTGGCCGCGTCGTCGAAGATGCCGCCGACCAGGGTGGCTTGGGCCGCTTTCTCGATGAAGTTCGATAGGCGCTCGGCGGCGGAGGAGAAGCCCTCCAAGAAGAAGGCATAGGTCGTGGCGTAGCGCACCGGCAACTGGGCGGGGTGCAGGTCCCAGCCCTGGTAGAAGCCGCCCTCGAGCGAGTGCCGGATGTTGAGCTGGGCCGCGCGCCAGGCGCCGTGTACGACGGCGCGGTTTTCCGCCAGCTGGGTGTCGGACAGCTGCTGGCCCTTGTGAGGCCCGACGGGCATCGAGTTGGTGGCCCCGTCCGACAGGAACAAGCCGGTGCCCGCGAAGGCGAGCGTCATCATGCCTTTGGCCAGGTCGCACAGCGGGTGGCGCATGGTCTGGTAGGCGGCGGTGAGGCCGCATGAGGCCGTGAAGTCGTACGTGCCCAGGTGCGCGGCGACGCAGCGGCCTTCGCAGGCCTCGAGCAGGGTGGGGAGGGGGCAGCGCCCGTCGGGCCCGAGCAGCGCTTGGGTCAGCTCCACCATCAGCTCCAGCCGGAGGCTGCCCGGCGTGAGGCCGTGGCGACGCTCCAAAAGCTCAAACAGGCGCACGAGAGTGCGCGGTTGCTCGGGCAGCGTAACCTTTGGCAAGGTGACCACGAAGTTCTCGGGCAGCTGGTTACCGGTCGCGGCCAGCAGCGTGCTTAGAAAGATTTCTAGGGTACGTGCGCCTCGGGCGGCCCACTCTTCGTTGAACGATTTGACTCGGATGCCGATGAACGGAGGCACGGCGTTTGCTGCCATGGCCTCGGCCAATTGCTGAGCCGCGTTGCGGGCGGCCGCGTCTTCTTCGGCGTCGGGGCGGGCGCCAAAACCGTCTTCGAAGTCGATGCGAAAGTCTTCGACGGCTTCGCGCTCGAGCTTGAGCAGCATGCGTTCGTACACGGCCAGCGCCAGCCAGCCTGCGGGGCTGGATTGGCGAAGCGCTTCCGGATCTTTGCGAAACTGGTCCTCTAGCGCGAGGCTCTGCCGGGACAAACCCGTGGCCGGGATCAAGCCGATGTTCTCCGCGAACTCGACGGGGTCCGCCCCGTAGACCCGTAGGGCCGCGAGCGCGTGTTGGCCTAGCCGTGCGGTCGTGTCCGCTTTGTACAGTTGGGCCCCCGCGTACACGGTGTGCACGGGCTGCCGGCTCGACAGTGGCCCTGGGTATGCCTGGGCAAACGCCCGATTGGCTGCGCCGAGTGAGGCGAATGCGGCACTGGCTTGATCGAGGATGGAGGTCTGCATCTTCAGCTCGCGCCCTCAGCTGCCACGATACGTGCTGTACCCAAACGGGCTGAGTAAGAGCGGGATATGGTAGGCATCGTCCGCAGACGATATGACAAAGCAGACCTCGACCTGGGTATAAAATACGGGTTGGCCCAGGCGGCGAAAATAGGCTTCGGTATCGAAGGTGATGCGGTGTGCGCCAAGGCGCTGCTCGGCAGAGCCCCCGAGCCCGAGGGCGCGGCCGTCGGCGTTCGTGATCGCTTGACCGAGCAGCTGCCAATGTTGCAACGCATTTCGCCGTTCGAGGCGGATGCCGACGTTGGCTGCGGGACGGCCGATGGACGTGTCCAGCACGTGGCAGCTAACTCCGTTCATGCGCGCAACCCTAACAGGCGCAGCCGCGTGATCTTGGCTTGTTCGACCGCCGCCACCGCAAGCTCTCGAGCGGGCTCGTGGTCGAGGCGCGTGGTCAGCGACTCGAGCACCTCGTCGGCCGTCTTGCCCGTTGCGCAAGCGATGAATATGAAACCAAACCGCTCGTGATACTCGCGGTTGGCGTCCCGCAGCCGTAGCAACGTACGCTGTTCCGCGTTAGCGATGCCGGCCTGCTCTTTCTTGGAAAGGTCTCGGGTGTTTTCGAGCTGCTGCCCGTCGCTGGACACGTCGTCGCCGAGCTGAGGGTGATGGGAAAACGCTTCCAAGTAGTCTTCGGAGCTCAGACCTTTCCAGACCCACTCGGCCAATTTCAGCAGTTGCTCGGTCGACGCGAACGGCCGCTCTTGCAACATGGCGGTGACCCAGCGCTCGGCGCCGCAGCAGCGCCTGAGAGCGTTCGCTGCTGCGCTCGGCGCGAGCGAGTTCAAAAGCGCATGCGGCTCAGCCACGGCGCTGGCCCCAGACCCGCAAACGGCTGATGCCACCGTCGGGATAGATGCACAGGCGCAGGTGCGAGACGCTGCCGCTCGCCTGTAGCGGGTTGAAGAAGTGGCGCTGGTGCGCGCTGAGCGGAACCGGCTCGAGGCAGGTCACCCAACGGTCGCTCTTGACGATCTCGGTGATGGGAGTGCCCGGGGGAGCGTCTAGCGCATCGATCGAGCAGCGCTCCGGATAATTGCCCTTGAAGTGGTGGGTATCCACCTCGATCAGCTGCGGCTCACCGCGTGCACCGAGCTGGATGATCAACCAATCGTGGCCGGGACCCCGTTTCCGCCGCGTCTCCCAGCCGCCCCCCATGTTCTCGGCACGCCCGGGCATCAACAAGTGATGCATGGGACCGAAAAACGCGTCGGAGCACGCGAGCGGGAGGCCGCCGTTTTTGACCGCCGCCAGGTCGACCATGTCTGGACCGAGCCGCGGCGCGGTCTCGGCATCGACCTCGCGCAGTGCCCAGTCGGGCTGCACGCGCCCGTACACGCGCAAGCGCGCGACGCCACCGTCAGGGAAGATGTTCAACCGCACATGGCTTGCAGGAGCGTGCACGGCCGGAGCGAACAGGTTCTGTGAGCCGGGGCGCAGGGGCGCCTGAGCCAAGAGCTCGGTCCAGCGCCGTGCCTGGAGCTCATTGAGCGACGTGCCCCTCGGAGCCAAGGTGCCCTCGAGCGACGCGAACGGCGGATGGTTGCCGAGGAAGTGGTTGGTGTCGATGTCCACCCCCAGCACCGTACCGGTGGCGCCGAGCTCGACCACACACCAGTCGTGCCCGGGGCCGCGCTTGCGGCGGCTCTCCCAGCCGTCCATCCATTTGCCCTGCTCGGTGAACTTGTCGACAATGAAGTTGCCGCGCCCGGGCTCGAGCAGGTTGCTCATGCCGGCGAAGAAGTCGTCGCTCGTGCCGAGGGCTCGGCCGCCAAAGCTGGCGGCTGCCAGGTCAATCAGGCCGGTGAAGCTCGCGACGCTGGCTTCATTCATACTGGCCTTCATTCATACGGCGCTGCCCCGATGTAGCAGCACCTTGCCGGCCGGCGCTCGAGGATGGCCGGTGCCGTCGTAGATGACCTGACCCGCGAGCAACGTCTGATACACACGACCGTACATTCTTCGGTCGAGGTACGGTGAGATCTTGTGGCGAATGAAGAGCCGCTCCGCCTCGACCTGAAAGCTCTCCTCCGGATCCCATATCACCAGGTCAGCAGCCAGCCCAGCTTGGATCTTCCCTTTGGCATGGCTCAGCCCGGCAAAGCGGGCGGGGGCCAGGCTCAGCCATTGGGCGAGCATTTCCAGCGAGGCTCCCCGCTGCCGCGCCTCGGTCCACAGCGCGGGCAAGCCGAGCTGCAGCGAAGCGATGCCGCCCCAGGCCTGTTCAAAGCTGCCCTGACCTCGCTGTTTGAGGCCCGGCGTGCACGGGCTATGGTCGGTGATGACGAAATCGATGACGCCTTCGAACAGCCCTTGCCACAGGGCCTCGCGATTTTGATGATCGCGAATGGGGGGAGCGCATTTGTACTCGGTCGCCCCATCCGGAATGGCTTCTGCCTCGAGGCAGAGGTAGTGCGGGCACGTCTCCACGCTGATGGGCAGCCCTTCCTGCTTGGCCGCGCGCAGCGTGCCCAGCGACGTGGCCGAAGACAGGTGCACGATGTGCACGTGGCAGCGAGTTTGCCGGCACAGCTTGACGAGCAAGGCAATGGCGGCCTCTTCCCAGGCGGCGGGCCGCGACTGCAAGAAACTTTGGTAGGCGTGCGGATCGGTTTCGGTGACGTGGGCCCCCAAATCTAGCTCTGCGTGAGCCAGCAAGGGCAGGCCGTGGTCGCGCAGTATGGGCATGGCGCGGCTGAGGTCGCCCTCGGCCGAATGCTGGAACTCGGCGATGCCCGAGTCGATCATGAAGGCCTTGCAGCCGAGCACTCCTGCTTCGGCCAGCGCGGCGAGGTCGCCGATGTTGCCAGGCACCACGCCGCCCCAAAAGCCGACGTCCACGAAGCACTGGCCCTGGCAGGCGGAGACCTTGTGGGCGAGGGCCGCGCGCGTCGTCGTGACGGGAATGGAATTGAGCGGCATGTCGACCAGCGTGGTGACGCCGCCCGCGGCCGCGGCGCGCGTGGCCGTCTCGAAACCTTCCCACTCGGTGCGCCCCGGCTCGTTGATGTGCACGTGGCAATCGACCAATCCAGGCGAAATGACCCGATGTCCCCAGCGCGTGACCGAGCTGCCCTCGGGGGCTCTCGGCAGCACCTCTGCGATTCGACCTTCCCGGATCAAGAGGGCGGCGGGGGCCTCGCCGCCGGGCAGGACCACGCGCGAGCTTTCGAGCCAATGTTCGCTCATGCCCATGCTCGAGTAATGCCCTCTGCGAGCAGCTCTGCGAGGCGTGGGTCTGCGACGGCGCGCAGGTGGTGGGCTGATTTGGCGTCGCGCCGCAGCGCGATGATTTCCCCCACGATGCTCACCGCGATTTCCTCCGGGCTCAGCGCGCCGAGGTCGAGCCCCACCGGGGCATAGACGCGCCGCAAGTCGAGCGACCCTTGCCGAGCGGCGACCCGCTGGATGAGCCGATACACTTTGCGCCGGCTGCCGACCAGCCCGATATAGCGGGGCTCGTGACCGAGGGCGACGCGCAGCGTTTCCTCATCGAGCTGGTGGTCGTGGGTGACGATCAACAGCCAATCCCGCTCGCATATGCCGGCGTTGCCGAGCGCGCTAGCGCAATCGAGGGCCTCGCGCCGGCAACCCGGAAAGCGCTCGGCGCTGTTCAGCTCCTCGCGCTCGTCCACGACCACCACCTCGAAACCGACGCTCAGTGCCAGCGCTGCCGTGGGGCGGGCCACATGCCCTGCGCCGAAAATCCAGAGCCTCGGAGTGGCGTGTATCGGTTCGATGAAAATCTGCATGCTGCCGCCGCAGCACATGCCAAGGTCCCGTGCCAGGTCGAAATTCGCGAGCTGCGCAGCGCGCCCGCGCTGGGCCTCGTGCAGTGCCTCTAACACGGCTCGCTCGACCGCCCCGCCCCCCACGGTACCGACCGAGCTGCCATCCGCCTGAAGCAGCAAGCGGGCGCCTGCTGTTTGCGGGGTGGACCCGGATGCCCGGACCACGGTGGCCAGCGCTCCCGCCTGACCCGTTCGGAGCAACTCGAGCAGCGCTTCAGTCACGTCCCGCACAGGCGACTCCTCGCGAGGTCAAATCCTGGGTCATAGCCCAAGGTCATGCCCGAGCTCATGGCCAATGCCCGTAAACCCGCGCAGCCGAGTTTACGAACATGGGCTTCGGTAGCATACTCCTCCATCCACATGGCGGCGGCAGCATTCGAGGTCAACGGGCAGAGCGTCATCGTAAACGAAGTGGACCCGCATTGCACGCTGCTCCAATGGCTCAGGGCGTCCGGTCGCACCGGCAGCAAAGAGGGGTGCGCCGAAGGGGAGTGCGGTGCGTGTGCGGTTGCCTTCGTGAGCCGGGACGCCGAGGGCCGGACCATTTACGAGCCAGTGAACAGTTGTCTGGTTTCACTTCCCGAAGTGCACGGTCGCTCGCTGATCAGCGTCGAGGGCGTGCGGGGTGAGGGCGGCGCGCTGCATCCGGTGCAGCAGGCCCTGGTAGAGTCAGGTGGGTCGCAGTGTGGATATTGCACACCTGGCTTCGTGATGAGCCTTTTCTGCGAGTATTACCGGCCGGGGCGCACGGGCTACGACCCGGAGGCCATCAGCGGCAACTTGTGCCGGTGCACCGGCTACAGGCCGATCATCGAGGCCGCGCGTGGCCTGGGGCCGCCCCTGCCGCAGGACCCGTGGCTCTTGCGCCTGGCCGGGGGCGCGCCCGAAGTGCCGTCGTTCGAGCATGCCGCTCTCGGCGGCCGCTTCCTCCGGCCGGGTCATTTGGGGGAGCTCTTGCAGGTGCTCTCCGAGCACCCGGATGCGGTGCTGCTCGGGGGTGGCACCGACCTGATGGTTTACGTCAACCAACGCCATGCTCGGCATACGCTGTGGGTGTCGCTCAGCGCGGTGAGCGAGCTCGGGCGTTTTCAGGTCACGGGCGACGAGATCGTGCTCGGCGCGGGTCTCCCGCTGTCGCATCTCGAAGCGCGGCTGGCGGATACGCGCGGGGGGCAGGCTGGCCTGGGGCGTGAAGCGCGCCTGCTCAGCGAGCTATTGCCGCTGTTTTCCTCGCGGCTGATTCGCAATCGGGCCACTCTCGGCGGCAACCTGGCGACAGCGTCACCGATTGGCGACGCTGCCCCGGTGCTGTTGGCGCTCGAGGCCGTGTTGACGGTGGCGAGCGCGGCGGGTGAGCGGCGCCTGCCCTTGAAGGAGTTTTTCACGGGCTACCGGAAAACGAGCTTGCGCCCGGGCGAGCTGATCGTGAGCGTGCATTTGCCGCGGCCGCTGCCCAGGCTGCAGCGCTTCTACAAGGTCAGTAAGCGCGTGCTGGACGACATTTCCACGATCTCGGCGGCCTTCGCGCTGGATCTGGCCAAGAACGGCACGGTCGAGAGGCTGCGCATCGCCTACGGCGGGATCGCTGAGACTCCGATCCGGGCCGAGGCGATCGAGCGGCTGGCGACCGGCAAACCCTGGAACCTCGAGACCCTCGGGCTGTTACTCAGGGCGGCGCGCACTTTGGGGACCCCCTTGTCGGACCCGCGCGGGAGCGCCGCGTACCGCCAGGCCATGACGCTAAAGTTGCTGGAGCGGTTCTACATGGAGGCTGAGTCGTCCGGACAGCTGCCGGCTGCCGAGGCTGCGCCGTGAGCTTGGAGCAGCGGTGAAACACGTCGGCGCGGCGCTTAGCCACGAATCGGCGCGGGCTCACGTCACCGGTGAGGCCAAATATGTGGACGACCTGTGGCCCTCGCTGGCATCGGTGGTCCACCTGTGGCCCGTCAGCGTGCCACACGCCCGAGCCACGGTGCTGTTCGTCGATGTGTCTCTTGCGCTCGCTGAGAGCGGTGTGCTCGCGGTGCTGACGGCTGACGACGTGCCCGGTGAGAACGACGTTGGCGCGGCCCGCCGGGATGAGCCGCTCTTCCCGGCCGAGGTGAGCTTTCATGGGCAGGCGGTGGCCTGGGTGGTCGCCGAGACTGAAGAGCAAGCGCGATCGGCGGCGGCCAAGGTCAAGGTCCAATGTCAGCCACTGCCCGCGATCCTATCCATCACGGCTGCGCTCGAGGCGGGTAGCTTCTCGACCTTGCCGGAGCAGATCTCGCGGGGCAACGTCGGGCCGGCGCTGCGCGCCGCGGAGCACGCGCTCACGGGCGAGATCCACGTCAACGGGCAAGAGCACTTCTATCTCGAGACGCAGGCGGCGCTGGCCTGGGTGGATGAGGCCGACGGCCTGTTCATTCAGTCGTCCACGCAGCATCCGTCGGAGACGCAGGAGGTCGTGTCGCGCGTGCTGGGTGTGCCGCGCAATGCCGTGGTGGTGCAGTGCCTGCGCATGGGGGGCGCGTTTGGCGGCAAGGAGGTCCAGGCCAATGCCTGGGCGGCGCTGGCGGCGATCGCCGCGCGCAAGCTCGGGCGCCCAGCGCGCGTGCGCCTCACGCGGTACCAGGACATGGTGTTGACCGGGAAGCGACATCCATTCCTGGCCCGCTACAAGGTGGGCTTCGACGGCGATGGGCGGCTGCGGGCGCTTTCGCTCGACCTGTTCAGCGATGGCGGATGGAGCCTGGACCTGAGCCTGCCGGTATTGATGCGGGCCATGTTTCACGTCGACAACTGCTACATGATCGAGCACCTGCGCGTGACCGGGCGGGTCTGTAAGACCCACACGGTTTCGCACACGGCATTTCGGGGGTTCGGTGCGCCTCAGGGCATGCTCGTGATCGAGGACATCGTCGACGGTGTTGCCCGCCGCCTACGGCTAGCGCCGCACGTCGTGCGCGAACGAAATTTCTATCGCCCCGGTGACAGCTCGCACTACGGTCAACCGATCCGTGACGCGGGCCGCATCGCGCGCATCTGGAGGCAGCTCAAAGCCAGCAGCAGCTTCGAGGAGCGCTGGCGTGAGGTCGACGCGTACAATGCGAATAGCCCGCACTATAAGCGCGGGCTGGCGATCACTCCGGTGAAGTTCGGCATCGCGTTTACCACGGCATTCTATAATCAAGCCGGCGCGCTGGTCCTGATTTACCGCGACGGCAGCGTGCAGGTGAACCACGGCGGCACGGAGATGGGGCAGGGCTTACACACCAAGCTCGGGCAAATTTCAGCGGACGCTTTGGGCCTGCCGCTCGACGCCATCCGCATCATGCCGACCCGGACCGATAAAGTTCCCAACACCTCGGCCACCGCCGCCTCCAGCGGCTCGGATCTCAACGGCGCTGCCATCGCGTCCGCGTGTGGCACCCTGCGGCGGCGGTTGTCCATGGTCGCGGCCGAGCACTTTCATACCAGCCCCGAGGACATCGGGTTTGACGCGGGCCAGGTGTACCCGTACAGCCGCCCGCTCGTCAAAGTGTCCTTCGGGTTCATCGTCGGCAAAGCGTATGAGCGGCGTGTCCCGCTATTTGCCACCGGCTACTACCGCACGCCGGACCTGCACTACGACAGGGCCACGGGCACGGGCAAACCCTTCCATTATTTTGCGTATGGCGCAGCGGTGTGTGAGGTCGAGGTCAGCGGGTTTACGGGGCAATACAGCCTGCGTCGGGTGGACATTCTGCACGACGTCGGTGACTCGCTGTCTCCGCTCGTGGACCGTGGTCAGGTCGAAGGCGGGTTCATCCAGGGTTTGGGTTGGCTCACCACCGAAGAGTTGGTCTGGAGCTTGGAGGGGGCGCTGATGAGTCACGGAGCCTCCACCTACAAGCTCCCCACCTTGGCGGAGTGCCCGCCGGATTTCCGAGTCGAGTTCTTGAGCCTCGCGCACGAGCCGGGGGTGGTGCACGGTAGCAAAGCCGTGGGTGAGCCGCCGCTGATGCTGGCGCTCAGTGGGAGAGAAGCGCTGCGGGCTGCGGTGGCTGCATTTGGCGCGGGTGGACGGATCGTCGAGCTCCAAACTCCGGCTACCCCCGAAGCCGTGTTCTGGGCCATCGAGGGCTTGCGTCAGCCCAGCTCACCCCCGAGCGTCCGTTAGCAGCGTTCCCGAGGCCGAGCGCCCTCGCCAGCCGGTCATGGCGCGCTCTCGGGGTCGTGCCGCTGGGCGTCGACCTTGACGCGCGTCACCGTGAGATCGCCGAAATGCGATGCTACCGCGGCCTCACCGCGGGCGGCCATGAGCCGCTGGCCGTCTTCGGGCAAGCCGCGGCGAATTTCCACCACTTCGAGCTGGCTGGGTGCCGCGCTGCCGAAGTCGAGCTCGACCGACAACGAGCGATCCTGCGCCGGCACCATCAAGAAGTGCCACCCGGCAGAGCCGGCGGCGGGTTTGAAGCGCTCGCCTCGCCAGCGCGCCTGCGTAACCTTTGCCTCGGGCGGAAGCTTCACCCCGAGCGCCCAGATCTCCTCGGGCACGAGGAGCTGCAAGCGCAGCGAGCTGGGCCCGATCAGGTCGAGCCTCGAGGGTACGTGGGGGGAGGCTGGTGCCCCGGCACTGGCTCGATACATCAAATGTTGCGCATGGCCAGGCCAGGGGTGTGGATGCGTCGCGCGAGGAGCAAAATCCCCAGCTTCATGCAAGCTTTCAGGGAGCGGCCCGGACCAGCCCTCGGCGAGCCAGTGTGCCTGGCCCTGCGGGTCGACCTCGAGCACCAGAGACACTCGCTGCGGGACCGCGTCCGAATACGGAGGCCACGCGAGTTGACTCAGGCCAACCCCGACGCCACCCGCGAGCAACCCGACGTAGACGCGCCGCCCCTCGAGCAACGCTGCAAGTAAGGGGATGAAAGGGCTCAGGCCCATGCCAACAGCGAGCGCGAGCAGCGCGGGGGAAGAAAAACCGAGCACCGCTGGCAAGAGCGACAGCAGCGGCAGCCAGAGCACGGCGGCCGCGCTGGCGCTCGCCAGCATCAACAGGCTGTCACGGGGGGTGCACCGATCGGCCTGCATCGAAAGCCGCGCCAGCGCCGCGATCAGGGCGGGAAATACGGCGACGTACGCCGCCGCGGGCAGCGCCACGCTGAGCAGCAGCCCGATCACGAGCCAGCACGACCAGGTGGCGTCCCACAGTGCCAGAGGCTGCTTGGACGAGCGCATCACCCGTAACGCGAGCGCGCCGCCGCCACAGCAGAGCAGCACGAGGCTGAGCACGAGCGGCTCAGGGGTGGCAATGATGGGGAAGGGCAGCGCACCGAGCGCTTCGAGCACCCATCCGATCAGGCCTGCCACGAGTGCCGGGAGCACCCAGGCGGCGAGGAGTGCCGCGACGCCGCGGCCAAGGCCGCGCGCGTAACCAGTGCTTTGCCGAAGCGCGCGACGCAGCGACACCCCGAAGGCCAGCGCCGCGACGAACGCGAGGGGGAGCATCAGCGCCGCCGGTACATGAACGAGGACGCCGGCGAGGAGGTCGAAAAACACCGCCTCGCCTCGGGGCGCTTCGCTCTTCTGCTCGGTGAGCTCACGCAGCGTGGCCAAGGCAGCCGCGCCTTGCGCCTGTACCGAACGGAGGTCGAGCGTGGCGAGGCTATCCTTCGATGTATGGTAATGTTCGACGCCTCCCACGAACGCGAAGTTGAGGCCTTGGATCCCGTGTCTGGCCAGCACGCTGAGGTCCGTGTCGTTGGGCAGCGTTCGATACACAGTGGCGAACAGTGAGCTCGACACCGGTCGAGGGGCGCTGCTAAAGGCCTCGATCAGCCTGGCGTTGTTCGGCGTCGTCTCGAACATCAGGCTGGGGCCACGGCTACCTCGGGCCTCCAGGTTCAGCACGGTGCGCAGGCGCGGGGCGAGCGGGTGCTTGTCGACGAAGAGCTGCGCCCCGAGCATTCCGAGCTCTTCACCATCCGTAAGCACCAGCGCGACGCCCACGCGCGGGCGCGCCGCCACCAGGGAGCGGGCGATCTCGATGCTGCTGGCGACACCCTGTCCATCGTCTCCCGCGCCAGGACCCGCGGGCACGGAGTCGTAATGCGCCATCAGGCCCAGCTCGAGCGTCGGCTCCAATCCCGAGACCATTGCCAGCACGTTGTGGAGCTCGGCGCAGGTGCCGTCGGCGGCACAGGCCACGCCCACTTGCACCTCTGGCTCGAGCCCGAGACTTCTGAGCTCGCCGAGCAAGCGGGCTCTGACTTGGCCCTGGGCAGGGCTACCCGCCGGGTGTGGCTCGCCGTTTCCGAGCAAACGCTCGAGCACTTGTGCGGCGCGAGCCGCGGAGAAGGTTTCTAGGGGGGCATCGGCGGGGACCACCGCAGGTGGCGTCAGTCGAGCCCAAACGAGGCATTCCAGCGCGATGAGCCAGGCGATCGCGATGAGCCCGAGGAGCTGGAGCTGTCGCTTGCCGCTGCTCTGGGGGGCCAACGCGGCCGTTCCGGGATTGGCGCTGTCCTCTGACGGGGGCTCCTGCGGCATGGCCGACGATGCCACAATCCTCGAGCGGGCGCCGGAGGACGCGAGCTCCGTATCACCGAGGGAGGCCATTGGGCCTGAGTCCCGCTGCTAAGCGCGCTGCTCCAGGCACACATGCGCTATAAGGCCTCGCCGAATGCCGCCCATCATCTCCATCTCGAAGCTGACCAAAACCTACGCTTCAGGGCTACAGGCGCTGAAGAACGTCGATCTCGAGATTCAGAAGGGTGAGATCTTCGCGCTGCTCGGCCCCAACGGCGCGGGCAAAACCACGCTGATCAACATCGTCTGCGGTATCGTCACGCCCACCTCGGGGGTGGTCATCGCCGACGGTCATGACATCCTGCGCGACTACCGCGCGGCCCGATCCAAGATTGGGTTGGTGCCTCAGGAGCTGGCGACCGACGCCTTCGAATCCGTGTGGGCCACCGTCAACTTTAGCCGGGGGCTGTTCGGCCGCGCCCCCAACCGAGCCTTTATCGAAAAGACCCTGCGCGACCTTTCCTTGTGGGAGAAGCGTGGGGACAGGATCATGACGCTATCGGGCGGCATGAAGCGGCGCACGATGATCGCAAAAGCGCTGGCGCACGAGCCGGAAATTTTGTTCCTGGACGAACCGACGGCGGGCGTCGACGTCGAGTTGCGACGAGGCATGTGGGTGTTATTGCGGCGCCTGCGTGAAAGCGGCGTGACCATCATCTTGACCACTCACTACATCGAGGAGGCCGAAGAGATGGCGGACCGGGTCGGCGTCATCAACAAGGGTGAGCTGATCCTGGCCGAAGAAAAGACCGCGTTGATGAAGAAGCTCGGTAAGAAACGCTTGACGCTCAACCTGCAGGAACCGCTCGCGCTGGTCCCGCCGGAGCTGCGTGATTTCAACCTGACCCTCAAGGCGGAGGGCCACGAGCTAGAATACACGTTTCACGAGAGCGAGGAGAGCACGGGGGTGCCGCTCATGCTGCGGCGGATGGGTGACCTCGGTATCGGTTTCAAGGACATCAATACCCAGAAGAGCTCCCTCGAGGACATCTTTGTCAGCCTGGTGAGGGAGCCATCATGAGCACGGCCAGCAACCCATTGGCATTCAACGCCTACGGCGTTTGGGCGATCTATAAATTCGAGATGGCCCGGGCGCTGCGCACGCTGTGGCAGAGCGTCGCGACGCCGGTCATCACCACTTCACTCTATTTCGTGGTCTTCGGCGCGGCGATCGGCTCGCGCATGGCGGAAGTGGGTGGTGTGGCTTACGGAGCTTTCATCGTGCCAGGGCTGATCATGTTATCCTTGTTCACGCAGAGCATCTCGAACGCTTCGTTTGGTATTTATTTCCCGAAATTCACCGGCACGATTTACGAAATCTTGTCGGCCCCGGTGTCATCCCTGGAGATCACCCTCGCGTACGTCGGCGCGGCGGCCACGAAATCGATAGCCCTGGGCCTGATCATATTGGCCACCGCCGCGCTATTCGTACCGATTCAAATCCTGCACCCCGTATGGATGATCGCCTTCTTGGTGCTGACGGCGGCGACCTTTAGCCTGTTCGGTTTCATCATTGGCCTGTGGGCGAACGGGTTCGAGCAGCTGCAGTTCATCCCGATGCTGATCGTGACGCCCTTGACGTTTCTCGGTGGCGCCTTCTACTCGATCGACATGCTGCCGCCAGCCTGGCGCACCATCAGCCTGTTCAATCCGGTGGTATATTTGATCAGCGGGTTTCGCTGGAGCTTCTACGAGACGTCGGATGTGGGCGTCGAGATGAGCTTGGCGATGACGTTAGGATTTTTTGTGGTGTGTCTCGGGGTCGTCGTCTGGATCTTTCGCACTGGGTATCGGCTCAAGCGGTAGGGACACCTGAGGGAGGGTAGAGGGGGTGTGGGGGCCGCCTCGATGCAGCTCGATTGCGCCAGTGCTGGGGCGTGTAGGGTGGGAATCCCCGAGGGGGAACGCGCTTGGGGTTGCGCTTTGCGTCTGCGCTTTGCGTCTGCGCTTGCGGTACTTACTGACGGCCTCTGCAGCGATTGCCCGGAGAATTCGTAAAAAGGTCGACCTGTCTAATGGCGCGTGCCTTCGCCGCGGAAGCGGCTTCGCGAGTGGCAGCTCGTGCTGTGGACGGCTCAGACGAAAGGCTGCATGCTCTGCAGGAGAATTGAGAGTTAGACAGACCATCACCTTGCCGTAGCGTGGGTGGAAGAATGGCCAATGGCGAACACCGAAATGACCCATGTCCGTGCGGCAGCGGGAAGAAGCTCAAGCGCTGTCATGGAGCACCGGCGGTGACCCATGAGGCCGGAACGCCCGCGCAAGAACAACACGGACTAGTCGTCAAGCATCTCAAGGACGGCATCCAATGGGACATAGGATCGCCCGGAGCCCAACTCGCTCGTCCCATTTGTTGGTCTGGCGACCTGCCAAAGGATGCGGCGACTCTCGCGAAACTCCAGAGTCGCATCTTCGTAGACCTTCCGGGATTGTTGCCTCTGGCCGACGGCTTCTCGATGGTCCTCTCGACGTCATTTGGTGAGTACCAGATGCTGCATCGTGTGAAGCGCGCGGGAGAGGAGGACTTCTCGAGCCTCCCTTCGCATCGACTTCCACACTTCTCATCACTGGTGATCGCTGGCGCGGCGAGACCTGTGCTGCCGGACGTGATCAGCATTCAGAGAATCGAGGACGCTCCTGCTTCCGAGGCTCATCTGCTTGTTGAAGAAGTCGTCGGACGCCTGAATCATCTGCTTGGCAGCATCGATCGCCCGATACTTTCTCATCTGGATCCTTCTGATCTCAGCTACGGCATGGTGTACCTGAGCGCTGAGAGTCCGCACATCGAGACCTGTCGAGTGTACTTTCCTTTTACTGGCGTCGTGAAGCTGCAGGGCCCAGAGAACACGCCCGTTCTGGCACCTCAACAAGCAGCAGCTCTACTGCAGTTCAAGATTGACATAGCAAGTCGAACTCGCGAGCCCCGAGAGTCAGCAGGGAGCTTTGTAGATGCAGTCACCAGGCTCGTTCATGACTTCTCCTTCTATGCAAGGCAGGCGCCCGAAGCCTTGGGGACACTGTCGGAAGAGCATATTCGCGACGTCTTTCTATTGGCGGTGAAGCTCACATTCGCGGGACAAGGCAATGGCGAGGTATTCAGCTACGACGGCAAGTTGGACTTCAAGATCGTCAACCCCAAGAATGCCTACGAATATGTGACGGGTGAGTTCAAGTGGTGGGCAGGGCCTTCTTCAGCCACCGAGGCCCTCCATCAGGCATTACGAAAGCACAGCGCAGCTGGGCAGGAAGCGGCAATTTTTCTGATTATGCTCAGCAAGAATCAGTCCTCCGGAGCAGTCTTTGAAAAGATGCGGGCCACTGTTCTTGAACAGTCCGAGGTAGACAGGGCCACTCTTCACGAAGACATTGTGCCGAATGGCTCGAAAGAGTTAATGGGTTCCGTGACCTGCCGCTTGCGAGCCGCGCAGACAACACTGGTATTTGGAATCGCCGACCTGTTTCACCAAAAGGCGTGACAAGGCATGTCTAGCTCGGTCGTTGTTCCCGACGAGGCCCTCGCTGCGCTCGGGACCTCGCGGGAGAACGCCAGCCCGTTGGGCAGACGCTGGCGGCCCTCAGGTACTCATGATTAGTCGCCGTCGCTGCTTGTTGGTAACCTTCCAACTTTGATTCCTCATGCCGGTAGCTCCCCGCGGGTATTGGCAGGATCGTTAGCCACACACAGCAAACCGACGCCGCACCGGCTCCCGAGACCTCGACAGGACGCGGCGGGGAAATCACGAACGCAGGCAACCAATTCATCCGGTGTGGCTCCCGAACAAGCGGGTCCAGAGCGCCCAGCGGGTGTTCACAATGACCAGCTACATTGGGCCGCCCATCGCGAGACCGAGCGAATTTCTCTACGCAAGCAGGCTCAGGTATTGATGGGCTTTCCACAACCGCGCGCGCAAGAGCTCGAGGCTTAGAACCCTTCGACCGTTTCGACCCATGTGGACCGGTTAGCGCGGACCGTTAGAGCCCATCCTCCTCGTGAATTGTAGGGGTTATGGCAGATTTTCGCAGTTCGGAGCTTCAAAGTGGGGGGCACGGTTTGTACCGGCCAAACCGCCCTTGGGCCTTGCCCTGCGACTGTGCTATTCTCCAAAGATGGAACGAGTTGTCCAGGTGTTCTCGAGCCTCGCTGACGCCGAACGCTCTGACGAGGAGTATTACGCGAACCTCTCTCCTTCCGAACGGGTCGACATCCTCCTCGGCCTCATCGAGCAGCACAGGAGCTCTCTTGGCGCAGCTGCAGACAGATTTGAGCGAGTTTGTCGAATTACTCAACTCTCGTAATGTCGAGTACCTCGTCGTCGGTGGCCATGCCGTCGCCTTTCACGGCCACCCTCGATTCACCGGCGACATTGATTTTTTCATCAACGCCACGGCCGAAAATGCCCAACGCGTTCTTAGCGTGCTCGCGAGCTTTGGCTTTGGCGATCTCGGTATTGCCGTGGACGACTTGACGGCACCAGACCGCGTTGTTCAGCTTGGACGCCCTCCGAACCGTATCGACATCCTCACGACGATTTCGGGCGTACGCTTTGGCGAAGCGTGGAGTGCTCGTGCTCCCGGTGATCTTGGAGGCCATCCAGTCAACTTCCTCGGCTGGGATGACCTCATCCGAAACAAGACGGCTTCAGGCCGCGACAAAGATCAGCTGGACGTGAAGACGCTGCTCAAGATCGCGTCCCGAAAGAAGGGTGGCTAACTCACGAATGATCTTCGCGATGCTCATCGGGATGCCGCTGATGCGAAGGCGCGAATCGCGGTGTACGGGAGCGCGCCGGTGGTTCAAGCGCTAGCCCGCTTCGCGGAAACGGGCGCCATACTCGCTGGTGCTGACTCATGTGCCGCCTTCCTCGTGCTGGCCTCCAGTATGAGACCTCGCGGCTCTGCCGTGGCAAACCACGATCTCGAGCTCGTGCTCCTCGGCGCCCGCCCTCCGAAAGCGTGAGCGACCCGCGGCTCGCAGCCGGGGAGCGGCCGCCATGGAGACCCAGCTCCATGTGGCAGCGTCTTCTGCCTCGCACCGACGCGCGAACTCGGTTACACTTTGCACATGCAGCTGCCAGTTGAACTGAGCGAACACCAAATCGAAGTGCTTCGTGAGCGGGCGAAATCACTGGGCATTTCGGCGGAGCAGCTCGCGTCGGCGGCCGTGGCCGATCTGGTTGGACAGCCAGCGGATGACTTCGAGCGAGCTGCAACGCGGGTTCTCTCAAAGAATGCGGAGTTGTATCGCAGACTCGCCGAATGAGGTACCTGACCCTACAAGAGGTGCTGGCGCTTCACGCCGACCTGATCGCGTCTTCGGGGGGCTCTGCCGGCCTGAGAGACATGGGGCGACTGCAATCAGCGCTGGCACAGCCCATGGCCACATTCGATGGGGTTGAGCTCTACGCAGACATCTCGGCGAAGGCCGGTGCGCTTGGGTTCGCGCTGATCAAGGGCCATCCGTTCATCGACGGCAACAAGAGAATTGGCCACGCAGCGATGGAGGTGTTCCTTGTTCTCAACGGTTTCGAGGTCGTCGCTTCCGTCGATGAGCAAGAAGATGTCATCCTATCGGTAGCATCCAGCGCTCTCTCGAGCGACGCGTTTACCGAATGGTTGCGGAAGAGGGTTCAGTCGACGGACCCGGTGTAACTCACACCCTGAGTAGTGGCCGGAAGCTGTTTCTGACTGTATACCGTGCGGAGGTACCTGAGTGGTACCACTGGTACTCCGACTCCACGGGACTTCGACTTGTCGCAAGCCACGACCAACCCTGACGCCGCACGCAAGCTGGAGTTGCTCCGCGAAGCGGCTCGACGCGCCAACTGGGATGCGCAGGAGGGGCCTCCACATTTGCGTAGCGGTCGGTTCTTCGTTTCGTGGGTGCAGGCCGGCCACGCGTCAAACCTCAGGGATTCAAGTCCCCTTCGGCTCTCTCGGTGACCCGGCGACGTCAGGCACTGGCGCAAACGAGCTGCGGCAAGGCGGCCCCCCAAAAACTCGCTCGGCGCGCCTCATCGTACGTTTGACGTTTCCTGGCTCGCGGGGCGGAGACCTACTTTAGGGAAAATGGCGTGAAGTTGGTGCTCACGTCGAAGTGGTCTTCGCGCTCTGCCTTCTTCAGGGCGTTGACGATGGCGTACGTAGCAGGCGTGAAGAAGACCTCTACGGCTACCTTCAGGCTCCAGTTGAAGATGATGATCTTGATGAGCGTGCTCGAGGTCCAGATGCCGTAGAACGCGATGGGATAGAAGATGAGGCTATCCATGAGCTGACCCGCGACCGTCGACCCGATGGTGCGCGCCCACAGGAAGCGGCCCTGGGTGAAGACCTTCATCTTGGCGAGGATGTAGGAGTTGACGAAATCCCCGACCCACATGGCCACCATGGACCCGAGCGCCATCCGCCAGGTGGTGCCGAACGCGACCTCCAAGGCGGGCTGTAAGCTCTGGTTGAACGGTTCGTTCGGATCGGGGGGCAGCGCTAGGACCAGTTGGCTCATCAGCGTGGCGAAGATCAGCGCTCCGAAGCCGCACCAAATCGCGCGTCGAGCGCGCGAGTAGCCATACACTTCGGTGAGCACGTCACCAAAGATGTAGGACATCGGAAAGAAGAGGTTGCCGGCTCCGAATGCAACGGGGACCCCAAACGGCGCGAGGCTTACCGTCTTGCCCGCGCCGATCAGGTTCGAGCACAAGAGCACCGCCACAAACCCGCCCACCACGAGGTCGTAGTACTTATATGCTGGCTTCGTCACACTCACACTTGGCTCCGCAGCTTGTCACTTCGGGCGCAGCATTGTCGAGTGCCAGCTCAGGTTGTGGGGCGGCGAGGATTGCGATCACGGCCGGGGGCCAGTGGGCCGGTGCTTTGCATTCATGGATGAATCAGCACCCCTCGCAGCTCGGGCATGGCGAGTATCTGGTCGCGATGAGCCATCCCCGCCTGAGCTCCCACTCGGGTGGTTTTTAGGGCCGCGGCCGCGTGTGCCAGGCGAAAAGCACGCGGCAGAGCCTGGCCCTCGGCGAGCGCGGCCGCCAAGACTCCTGCGAACGCGTCACCCGCCGTGGGGGGGCCGCCCCGGCCGTGCGGGCGCGCCGTTTACGCAGAGCCCTCACCCAGGTCGGGGCGTTGGCGTAGGCTTCACGCATGGCCACCCGGGTTGGAGCCAACCTGCTCGTCGACACCTACTCGCTATTTTTTCGCGCGTATCACGCGTTGCCAGCCATGAACACCGCGGGGGGTGAGCCAACTTCTGCGCTGTACGGATTCTGCGCAGCGCTGCTCAAGGAGCTTCGGGAGCAGGGACCGGTCAGGCTCGCATTCGCGGTCGATGCTCCAAAGCAGACGTTCAGGCAGGCTCGCTTTCCGAGCTACAAGGCGCAGCGCGAAAGCGTGCCTAGCGAGCTGCGAGCCCAGTTTGGACGTCTGAGCGAATTACTGGCGGCCTTCACATGCCCCGTGTTCTGCGCGCCGGGCTTCGAAGCCGACGACGTGCTGGCGACACTGGCTCACCAACTGCGCGAGCAGGGTGAGGCGACGCTCGTCATGAGCGGCGACCGAGACCTCTTGCAGGTGGCGCGGGGCAGTGTGCGCGTGCTGTTTCTCGGAGCGCGCGGCCAGAAGCCGGTCATCTATGACAGTAGCGCCGTGGTCGAACGCTTTCAGGTGTCGGCTGAACAGTTGCCGACGTGGGCCGCGCTCGTGGGTGATCCGTCCGATAACCTCCCGGGAGTGCCGGGCGTTGGCCCGCGCACCGCCTCGAGCTGGGTGCGAGAGTTTGGCAGCGTGGCGCAGCTTCTCGCGCGCATTGCCGAGGTCAAACCCGAGCGGTTGCGTGCCGCGCTCAGCCTGCACGGGGAACAAGCTCTGTTGAATGAGGAGCTCGCACGCTTGAGAGTGGATGTGCCGTTGGGTGATGGACCGAGGGTGGGCAGCCTGGGCGCGCCCGCGTTCACACGCCTGCGCGAGCTGTTTGTCGAGCTCGAGTTCAAGAGCTTGGGCGCGCGATTGGCTGCTCTGGAGCGGGCGTGGAACGAGTGACATGTAGCAGCAGCTCATGTAAGCCGAGCAAGGTCACGCCCATGCCGAGCGCCGCGCCGCCGATGGCGGGCAGGCCGGCGCGCGCTACCATGAAGCCGACGGCGCCGGGCAAGAGCGCTGAACCGAGCGTCGCTGCGCTGACTTGAAATCCGACCGCGTGCCGCGCGATCCGAGGCCCGAGCCGCGCCGGCGTGCGAGCCATCAGTGTTGGAAACACCGGGGCCAGGCTGACGCCGAGCAAGAGGAGACCGAAACGCCCAATGCCTCCGGGGCTGGCCGCAAACAAGCTGGCGCCGCTCACGATGCCCAGGCTGGCGAAACGCAGCAGTCGATCGGGTCCCATTCGATCTATGACAAACCCGAGACCCAGGCGGCCTGCGGTGAGGCTGGCCCAGTATGCTGCCGTCCACCCCCCCGCGGACTCGACCGGCAAGCCGCGACCCTCTCGGAGCAAGGTGAAGCACCACTGCCCCACGGTCGACTCGAGGCCGGTGTAGAAAAAAAAAGTGGCCATGAGCAGCCAGACGCGCCCGCTCCGCAGCGCGCCGCCAAAACCCGTGTGGCTGTTCAGCGCCGGGGCAGGCGGCAGCGCTGAAGCCGTGTTTGCCTCGCCCCAGGAGCGCCGCGTGACCCAGAAGGCGATGGCCAGCGCGCCGAGCGCCACGGCGAGCACGCCATACCCCGCGCGATAGCCGAGGCCACGCGCGATGACTGCCGTCATGATCACCGGCCCCGCGCTGGCGCCCACACCCCAGCAGGCGTGAAGCCAGTTGACGTGACGCACGGAAAAATGGCGAGCCGCGTAGCCATTCAACCCGGCGTCGATGGCACCCGACCCGAGGCCCATCAAGGCGCCCACCGGGAAGAACAACGACCAGGAAGGTGCCGCGGCGTACCCAATCAGCGCGAGGGTGACGAGCCCGCTGCTCGCGGCCAAGAGGCCCCCCACGCCGAGCCGATTCATCAATCCGCCGGCCACGATGCCGGAAACGAAATAACCCGTCATGCCAGCCCCGAGGACCGCGCCCAAGGCCGATTGAGAAATGCCGAACCCGGCGCGCACTGAAGGCCAGGCCACGCCGAGCACCGTGTCCGGCAGGCCCAACGAGACGAACGCGAGGTACGCCAACAGGAACAGGATGGGGGCGGGCCGATGCATGTCGAGTACGGCTACTGCCCTGGAACCAAAGCTCCAGCGTTCAAGTGAGCGGAGCGGTCGCAGTAGCCAAGAACTTGGCGGCTTCTGCTTCTACCAGGGGCGTGAGCAGGTCACGTACGCGAGAGTGGTAAGCGTCGACCCAGAGACGCTCTTCGGGTGTCAGGAGCGCGGCATCGATCAAACGACGTTCGTAGGGAGCTACCGTGAGGGTTTCGAATCCCAGGGTGGTCTTCTCGGCCCCCGGGGGCTGAGGTTGAAGCTCGATGACGAGGACCAGATTTTCGATTCGGATGCCGAACGAGCCCGGCTTGTAATAACCGGGCTCGTTCGACACGACCATGCCCGGCTCGAGGGGGACGTCGCTCGGGCGCTTGGAGATGCCGTGTGGCCCTTCGTGGACCCCGAGGTAACAGCCGACGCCGTGTCCCGTCCCGTGGTCGAAGTCGACGCCGTCCCGCCACAGAAACTGCCGGGCGAAAGGGTCGAGTTGGCTGCCGGTGGTGCCGGCGGGGAATTGCGCGCTGGCGAGGGCGATATGGCCCTTCAACACCTGCGTGTAACGCCGCCGCATCTCGGCCGTGGGAGCGCCGATGACCGTGACCCGAGTGATGTCGGTCGTGCCGTCCAGGTATTGTCCCCCGCTGTCGACCAGGTATAGGTTACCCTCGGCGAGCGGTAGGGCGCTGGCCTCGGACGCACGGTAGTGAGGCAGCGCCGAGCTCGGCCCAAACGCCGAGATGGTGTCGAAGCTGGGGCCCCGGTAGCTCTCGCCACCGGCACGCAGCTCCGCCAGCTTGGCCGCGGCGGTCCACTCGGTGTGGCCTCCCGGAGCGGTTCGGTCGAACCACGCCAGAAAGCGTAGCACTGCCGCTCCGTCGCGCAGGTGCGCCGCCCGGATCGCGGCCTGCTCGCTTGGGGTCTTACAGGCTTTGGCCAACGTGCAAGGATCCGGGCCAATGTCGACGCTGGCACCGACTGACTCGAGCTTTTCGATCAGCCATTCGCTCGCGCTGGCTCGATCGACGCGCACGCGCTGCTGACCAAGGCCAACCAATGCCGGCTCGAACTCCGACGCATCAGCTACGCTGATGACCCCCGCTCCTTCGTTTGCGAAGTACTCGAGCACTGCCGGGCCAAGCTTGCGCGAGTCCATGTACAGGGACAACGTCGCGTCGGCGCGTAGAACCGCGCGGCCGAGGGCCAACGGCGTATTGGCAAGGTCGCCACCGCGTATGTTCAGCAGCCAGGCCAGGCTCTCCGAGGCCGAGATCACCAGGGATTGAGCCCCCGCGCTTTTCAGCTGGGCGGCCATGCGGGCGCGTTTGCTCTGAGAGGACTCGCCCGCCAGCGACTCGGGATACAGCTCGACCGGCGCGAGGGGCTCGGCGGGCCTATCCGTCCACACCACATCGATCGGGTTCACCTCCACGGGCGTGAGCGAAGCTCCGGCATTTGCGACGGCCTCCCGGATGGCTTTCATGCTGGCGGGGGTGTGCAGCCGCGGGTCATGGCCTACGCGCTCGCCGGGCTTGATGGTGCGCGCGATCCAAGCTGATGGCGGGCTCTCGGTCAGGTGATGATGTTCCCAGAGCGGCGCGGGTGCCTGGCGTTGGGCCTGGGTCGTGTAGCGCCCGTCGACGAAAAGCGCCGCGCTCCCGCGGCCGACCAGCGCGAGGCCTGCTGAGCCCGTAAACCCGCTGAGCCAGGCGAGCCGTTCGCTGGACGGCGGCGCGTATTCGAGCATGTACTCATCCGACTTGGGCACCACGTATGCCGCGAGACCGTGCTGACTGATCACTGCCCGGAGCGCGAAAAGCCGTGCCGCCTGCTCTGTTGCATCCATCATTGCCTGTTACCTAGTGCATCGATTCGATTGAATCGATGACCTTCGCCCACTGGGGGTCGGCGGTCGGGCGCGGGGCCTGTCGGGCACAGAAGTTGCTTACATTTCGCGCCATGGGCCTCAAAACCAACAAACCCAAGCGTGAACGACGGCAGGTTACCGTGCAGCCTCAAGAGCCAGCACCCGAAGCAGGGCAACCGAGTGTTCCGCACGGCGAAGCCGACGAAGATGCAGACGCGGGGTCCGCCCGTGAGGCGGAAAAGTCGTCGCGTTGAGCGGTTCGGTCGGCTTGCGCCCCGGTGCCAGCTCTCGCCAGGGCCGAGGGCCCGCGGTTTGCGGTACACTCGCGGCCCGAACCGCCTAGGCTCCGCCCATGGTCCAAGGACGGTTGCCGGAGTCGGAACAGGCGGAGGATTCCAGCGCCGCGGCAGTGAGTGTTGGCGCGCCGCCTTCCTCGAGGGAAGCCCGCTCCGGGGCAGCCTCCGCGGCGGACGTGCCGCCATCGTCCAAGCTCGGCGAACAGCTGGCGCGCGCGTTGCCGCCCTCCGCCCGTACCCTGGCCCCCGTCGGGCTGCTCTTGATGGCAATTTGCGGCGTCCTCTACCTGGCGCGAGTGGTCTTCGTCCCGCTGACTTTCGCGCTGATGCTCTCGTTCCTCTTGAGCCCGATGGTGACCTGGCTCGAGCGTTTTCGCCTGCCGCGCGCGCTGGGAGCGGCGGTGGTGGTGGTCTCGTTGCTGGGAGGCGCTAGCTTCGCGGTCGCAAGGCTCTCGGCGCCCGCCGCCGAGTGGATTGGGCGGTCTCCCAAGGTCGTGCAAGCTCTGGAGCAGAAGGTTCGGCCCTGGCGGCGCCCGGTGAAGAACGTGAGCGAGCTCGCCGAGCGCGTCGAGCGCATCACCCAAGTCGATGCGCGCAAGCCCCCTCAAGAAGTGACGCTCGAGAAACCAGGCATCCTGAGCATGGCGTTCGATACCGTGTGGACAGTCGCCGCCGGCAGCCTGGTCACGCTGTTTGCGCTGTATTTCACGCTGCTCACGGGGGACATACTGCTGGCGCGAGTCATTGCTTGGGTTCCCGATCTGAACCAGCGCCGCACGGCGGAGGTGATCGTTTCGATCCAGAAGGGCATGTCGCGCTATCTGCGCACGGTTTTCGCGATCAATCTGGCGGTTGGCTGTGCCGTCGCGCTGGCGATGTATGTGCTGAAAATGCCGAACCCATTTTTGTGGGGCGCGGTCGCCATGCTGGTCAACTTCGTGCCCTATGTCGGGCCATTTGTCGGCATCTTGACGGTGGGAGCCGTGTCGCTGGCGACCTTCGCCGACCCCACCGCGGCCCTGCTCCCGCCGCTCGCCTACTTGGCGCTGGCATCGATAGAAGGCAATGTCATCACCCCGCTGATCCTGGGTCGCACCTGCGAGCTCGATCCACTCGTCATCTTCGTGTGGTTGTTGTTTTGGAGTTGGCTGTGGGGAATCGCGGGCGCGATCGTCGCAGTGCCTATGTTGATGTTGATTAAGCTCATGTGTGACAAGAGCGTGGTGCTACAGCCCGTGGCAGCGTTGATCTCCAGGCATAGGATTGCTCCCAAAGCCGTGTTGAGCTGACGGGCTGCAACCGTGGGCCCTCTCGGCCACGGCGGTTAACGTTCGCTAACCAGGGCTTCACGCGCCAGTAATTCTGACTCTTCCCTGCCGATCAGCTATCGTAACCGCGTTTTTCGGCCCCGCGTGGGTCCGCCCAAAAAATGGAAATAATCCAGATGCTTCAATCCAAACGCCGTGCGCTCGCCACTACCTTCGGCACCTCCGCCTGCTTGTTCATGCTTGCAGCATGTCAAAAGGAGGGGCCTGCCAAGACCGATGTTCCGGTGTCCTCAGCCGTTTCGGCCGCAGAGGGCGGAGGGCCCTGCGATTCGTTTACTGCCAAGCTGTGCGGCCGCACCGGCGACAATTCTGCGCTCTGCACCTCTGGCAAGGCGCTCGGCAAAGTGCTGCCCGACAGCGCGTGCTTGGCGGCCGTCAAGGACTTTGCGCAAGTCGAGCAGAGGGTCGACGCCGACCGCAAGCTCTGTAATGACCTGATGGAACGCCTGTGCAAGGATGTGGGTCCGGAGACGGACGCGTGCAAGATGGTCCGCGAGAAGACGCCCCAATTTCCGACGGCGCAGTGTGAAGAGCTGACCAAGAACTATGCTGCGGTCCTGCAAGAGATCAAACAGACAGAGGCGCAAAATCAGCCGCTGGCGGCCGAGGCTCAGGCGCGGATCGCCGCCCAGGGAGCGCCCAGCTTCGGGCCTGACGATGCCAAGGTCACGATTGTGGAGTTTTCGGATTTTCAATGTCCCTATTGCACGCGAGCGGCGGCAGTAGCAGACCAGATCCGAAAGCAGTACGGCGACAAGGTGCGCTTCGTATTCCGGCAGTTCCCGCTGCCCATGCACAAGGAAGCTCACCTGGCTGCACAAGCGTCGCTGGTCGCGCATCAGCAGGGCAAGTTCTGGGAGTATCACGACTTGTTGTTCGCGAACCAGAACGCCCTGTCGCGCGAAGCGCTCGAGGGTTACGCCCAGCAAGTCGGGATGAACATGCCGGAGTTGAAACGGGCACTCGACGCGCAAAGCCAAAAAGCGGCCGTAGACGCAGACATGAAGTTGGGAGAGGGCGTCGCGGTCAGTGGAACCCCCACGCTGTTCATCAATGGCAAACGGGTCGGCAACCCGACTGATTTCGCCCCCGTCTCGAAGATGATCGACGAAGCGCTCGGTGTTTGAGCTCGCGCCGCGCGGCTGAAGGCGCACTACACAGCGACTTACCTGCGCCCGGAGCAACGGGATACAACTGTGAGGAGAGTTACGTGTAGGACGGGTCCGCACGGCCCGTCCCCGGCGCTTTGCGTGTAGGTGATTGTGCCAGGAAAAGCGCTGGGGGCTGCGAGACCTGCCCGCTTCGTTTAAGAATCCAGAACTCGCGGCCGCATTTCGATCTGGAAGCCCCGATGTCCAGCCCGAGAGTCTACCCCGAAAGTCCGCTGGACTTGCGTCGGCATTCGACCGCACCTCGCGACGGCTCCGCACAGCGACGCCACCGCGTGCTCATGAACCTGGGCGAGGGCGGAATGGGCGTCGTCAAGCTGGCGATGGTGCGCGGTCCGCAGGGCTTCGTGAAGCTCATGGTGCTGAAGACTTTGCACCCGCAGTTGGTGCTGGACGCAGAGGCCCGGCGCCAGTTCCTGGAGGAGGCGCGTATCTCAGCGCGCCTGGTGCACCCGAACATCGTTCAGGTCTACGAGGTGACCGAATTCGAGGGCGCTCCGACCATCGTCATGGAGTACCTGGAAGGACAATCGTTGTGGACGGTGCTGGAGGAGTGCAAGGAACGCCTGCCGCTGTTCGTTCATCTGCACATCCTGAGCCAGGTGTTGGCCGGGCTCCAGGCAGCGCACGACCTCGAAGACTACGAGGGTACGTCGCTCGGCCTCATTCACCGCGACGTCAGCCCTCACAATGTTTTTGTGCTCTACGACGGCCAAGTGAAGGTCCTGGACTTTGGTATCGCCAAGATCCACGGCTCGGAGGTTCAGAGCCGTACCGGTGTGACGAAGGGCAAGCTCCGCTACATGGCCCCGGAGCAACTCAGCGGGAGCGAGCTCGATTGTCGTGCGGATCTGTTTAGCGTGGGCGTCATGCTGTGGGAGGCGCTGACTGGCGAGCGCCTCTGGGGTGAGCTGTCGGAGAAGGAGATCATGCTCAGGCTGCTCACCAATCAGATCCCACCACTGAACCACCCGCAGGTGCCAGATGCTCTGCGCCGCACCTGCGCGAGGGCGCTAGCCGTCGAACGAGAGCACCGTCACCCGAGCGCGCGCGAATTTCGACTCGAGCTCGAAGAGTATCTGTCGACGCGCCAGGACGAGAATTGGTCAGAGGCACTGTCCAGCATCCTGAGAAGGGATTTTGAGCAGGCCCGACGCATCACTTCGCAGCTGATCCGCACTCAGGTCAAGGTCCTGTCGGAAGCCCCGCCCGGAGAGATGTTGACACTGGGGGACGTCACGCGTCGGTCGCCGATTGAAACAAACGGACCCAACGCTGCGCGCCCGCTTTGGCAAAAGCTGGCGTTCGCCCTGGGGGGCGGTGTGTTAGGGCTGGCGGTCATCGTGATTGCCGTCTCGATCGGAACGAATGGAGCCAAAGCCGGGGCTCCTCTCGTCGGGTCGGAACCAACGTCAAACGCATTGACTTGCGCGGCCGGACAAAAGCTGTGCTCGGGAGCGTGTGTTTCGGTGGATCGCCCGGAATACGGCTGCGGCGCCGACAGTTGTGATGCTTGCCGGATCCCAAATGCTACACCTCGGTGCAATGCGCAACACATGTGCGACATCGCGGTCTGCTACCAAGCGTACGGCGACTGTGACAAGAACGAGCAGAACGGATGTGAGGTCTCGGTTCGTTTGGATCCGGATCATTGTGCCGGCTGTGGGCTCAAATGCCCCGAGTTGCCGAACGCGGAGCGCGGGTGTGGGGATGCGTGCACGATCTGGCGCTGCAGCTCCGGCTTCAGCGATTGCAATGGCGACGCGAGTGACGGCTGCGAAGTCAAGCTAGCGGACAACACCGCGCATTGCGGCCGTTGCGGGCATGCGTGCTCTGCCACCGAGACCTGTCAAAACGGGAAGTGTGGGCCGTGACTGCGATTTCGCGCCGGGTCGCCGCAGTCGGAGCACTGATCGTGGGTCTGACGCAACTCAGTTGCGACGACGGGGCGCGCAGCGCGCAAGCTGCGGCGCCAGTCAAAACCGAGGCCCTGCCCATCGAGATGTTCAGCTGGTGGACGCGCGAGGGTGAAAAAGATGCCCTCGGCGCGCTGGTAAGCGCCCACAAGCGAATATTTCCCGAAGACGACGTCATCAACGCGACCGCGGAGTTGTCCGGGCTGGCCAGAGAGACGCTCGGACAACGCATGCAACGCGGTGACCCGCCCGACGCTTTCCAGGCGAACGCCGGCCAAGATCTGATGCGTTGGGTCTTGCTCAACGGGCTCGATGATCGCGAATCACGCTTGTTGCCGCTGAACACGCTGTTTGACGACTTTGAAGGCTGGGCCAAGGCCTTTCCCAGCCAGATCATCCAGCAGGTGAGCTATCAGGGGAAGCTGTACGGCATTCCGTCCAATTTGCATCGTATCAATGAAATTTTTTACAACAAGCACTTGATGGCTCGCTTCGGCCTTTCAGAGCCGCACTCCATCGCCGACCTGCACCTCATGGCTGAGCGACTCGAGGGGTCCGGGGTCAGTCTGTTTGGGTTGGGAACGCGCGAGCCCTGGACGCTCGCGCTGTTTGCGCTGGAGTGCGTGCTCGTTGCCGAGCACGGTCCCGAGTTCTACGTCGACTATTTTCGCGGGAATCTGCGCGCGGACGACCCGCGCATGCGACAGACGTTAGAGACCAGCCTCGGCCTGCTACGCCACGCCAACCCGGATCATGCCCAGCTGTCGTGGCTGCAGGCGCTTCAGCTGGTGGCGCGGGGACGAGCTCTAATGACGGTCATGGGCGACTGGGCCCGGGTGTCCTTGAAGGCTCACGATCAAGTGCTGGATCGCGACTTCGGAGAACGCGCGTTTCCTGGCACTGAGAATACACTCGTATTCACGTCCGACGCCTTCGCTTTGCCGCTGCGTGCCAAGAACGCTCTGGGGGCGAAGCGCCTGCTCCGAACCTTGGGATCCTTGGACGGTCAAGCAGCAATCGCGCAGGCGCGCGACGCCTTGCCTGCGCGCTTGGACGTGAAGCTCGTGGGCGCTGACACCGTGCTGGTCGAACGTCAGCGCCTGCTCCAGACGGGGGCGCTCGTGCTGGCGCAGTCGGGCCTGGTTTCGGCCCAGTTCGCCGAGGACATCAATCGAGCGCTGGCAGAAATGGTCGAAACAGGCGATATCGATCGGGTGCTACATACGCTGCGTAGCCGCTACGTCCTCTTGCGCTAGAACGAGGCGTTGCCCGGCGTAGCGCGGTGAGGGCCTTGATCACGGGCCGGCTGCGCGCGAGCAGCTTCTGGCCGCCCGGGAACTCGAGGTCGTTGATCACGTCGACGAGCAAGAGTGCCTTGGGCTGGGCACGCCTGATTCATGCGTCACGGCCGGGTGTCCTGCAAGCCTCCTGCGCGGGATAGTACCCGGCCGCGGCGCGCGCTAAGCTCGAGGGGTGACCGCGAGTTATGACGACACCGTCGCCGCGCTGTACCAGTCGCCGCACGACAAGTTCGTTGGGGAGCGCAAGCGGCTCTCCACCGAGCTGAAGGCGGGTGGTGACAAGGCCGGTGCCGCCCGTCTTGCCAAGCTTCCACGGCCCTCGATCTCGGCGTGGGCGGTCAATCAGTTGTGGTGGCACGAACGCGGCAGTTTCGATCAGCTATTGACGGCTGCAGAGCTTCTCCGCCGGGGCGAGCGCACGGCGGCGAGCAGGCATCGGGAGGCCCTCGGGCGGCTGCGGGCGCGCGCGGCCACGCTGCTCGGCGCAGCCGGGCATGCCGCGACCGAAGGCACCCTGCGCCGCGTGGCCACCACCTTGTCGGCGCTCGCTGCCGCAGGCGGATTCGTTCCGGATCCGCCGGGTGCGCTCAGCGCCGATCGCGACCCGCCCGGGTTCGACGCCGCTCGGTCGGGCTTTGCGCTGCCCGATTTGGCTGAAAAAACTCAGCCTGAGCGCGCGGCCATGCCCGATGTGAAGCCGGCGGGGGTCAAGCACGAGGCCAACGGTGCGAAACTCAGTGCGGAGGCCGGGCCGGCGGGCGTTCAGGTCGAAAAAGAGTCCGCACGCCAGCGGCTGGAGGCCGAGCGGGCCCGAGCGGAGGCGGAAGAGAAGCGCCAGCAGCTGGAGGCCGAGCGCGTGCGAGCGGAGGTGGAACGGAAACGTCGGCGGCTGGAGGAAGAGCGCGCGCGAGCCCAGGCCGAGCGCCAAAGGCTACAGGCTGCGCTGCGCACGGCGCAGGGCCAGGTCGAAGCACGCACACGAGAGGTCGAGCGGCTGCGTCAGCAACTCACCCTAGCGGAGCAAGAGCTGGCACTCGCGCGGGAGACAGTGGAAAAGCTCGAGCTGCGTCTCGCCACCACTGCGTCGGAGATGAGCGGCTCCGCTCGCGACGGCGATGAAGAAGCACTGGGTTGACAGTTTCGACGGGCGAGTGAATCGCTCCTCTCTTGGAGGACCTGGCCATGAACCTGATTGTAAATATCGACGTACCCGATTTGGAAGCCGCCACGCGCTTCTATGTGGACGCGCTCGAGCTACGCGTAGGGCGGCGCCTCGGTGGCATGGGTGTCGAGCTGCTGGGGGCCGCCGTGTCGATCTACCTGCTGCTCGAGGCCGAAGGTAGCGCGCCGTTTGCAAACGCCACCGAGCACCGGCACTACCGCCGGCACTGGACTCCCGTCCACCTGGACATCGTAGTGGGCGATCTCGACCTAGCGCTGGCACGAGCCGTTGCCAGCGGGGCTCGGGACGCTGGAGGGGTGAGCGAGCACGCCTGGGGCCGCATGGCGTTGCTGGCAGACCCATTCGGACACGGCTTTTGCCTGATCGAGCTGCGGGGGCGGGGCTACGACGAGCTCGCGACCGGATAAAGCGTCGCTTCGTTACAACTGGTGCTCACGTCGAAGATGAGCCAGCAGCCCCTCGCAGGCGGCTTCACATAGGTCGAGCACGTTCTCGAACCCTTCAGGGCCCCCGTGGTAGGGGTCAGGCACAGCCGCCCCAGGCGGCGAATTTGGGTCGAATGATCGCAGCAACCATGCCTTCGCTCGCGCCTTGGCGTCCGGCGCACTTCTGGCCAGGTCATCCAAGTTTTGCTGGTCCATGGCCAGCACGTAGTCCAAGCGGTGCCAATCGTCCGGTACAAACTGGCGCGCCCGGCTCGACAGATCCAAACCGCGGGCTTGGGCCGCTGCGCGTGCTCGACGGTCGGGTAGGGCCCCTACGTGATAGCCTGCGGTGCCGGCGCTTTCGACCACGACTCGCCGCTGCAACCCCGAGCGCTCGAGCAAGCTTCGCATCATGCCCTCGGCCGTCGGTGACCGACAGATGTTACCCAAACAAACGAAACACAACCGGATGGGCCTAGGGTTCATGCATCGGGTACGCCATCGAAAAAGTCCACGACGCCGCTCTCGAGGTCGTACTCGGCACCCACGACCAGCACGCGCCCTTCGAGCACGAGGCGCTCGAGCGCGGGGGAGCCGTGGCGCAAGTGATTAGCGCCCGCCAGCACGTTGGCGCGCACGCACTGGCGGCGCAGCGCGGCGGGGTCCCGCGCTAGGTCGGTTTGGGTGAGGGGCTCGATCGCGGGACGCACGCGGTCGACGATGGAACGCAAGTTGTGGAGTGACTCGTCGTGGGGACGCGCTATGGCCTCCAATGTGGCCTCGATTGCCCCGCAGCCGGTGTGCCCCATCAAGACGACGAGCGGGATGCCGAAGCGCTGGGCCGCGAACTCCACGCTCGCGATCTGCGAAGGGGCGACGATATTGCCCGCCACGCGGATCACAAATAGGTCCCCCAGACCCTGATCGAACACGATTTCTGCAGGAGACCGCGAGTCGGAGCAACCGAGCACGATGGCGAAAGCCTGTTGCCGGGCGGCGAGCTCGGCCCGACGTTGCCCCGAGAGCAGGGCTTCGATGCCCCGCACGTTGGCGACGAAGCGGCGGTTTCCCTCGCGCAAGCGCTCCAGGGCGGCGATTGATGATCCATTGGTCACGGGGGCTGTATAGCCGCTCAGGCCGCCGCTGACGAGCGCTCTTCCGTGGAATGCCGGACGTGACTGGAGTTGCAGTGTTGACGGAGCCCGGTGATTTTGCTCTCGTCGGACACGTGGGCCCGTCCGGTTTGCTCGAAGCCGTGGTCGCGGGCTTGATGCCTTGCGAGGACCCTCCCGCGGCTGAATCGGCTCAGTCGCTGGGGGGGGTAAAACAGCCGGGCTCGGCCCTGAGCCTCGCGGATTTGGTGTGGAATAGCGCCGAGGCCATGGGCAGCGCGGCAGAGCTCGCTGCCGGGCTCGAGGCGTTCGAGGTGGAGTCCAAGCTGCACTTTGGCGCTGGCTTCGTGGCTTTGGATGCGGAGGCTCGGCAGGCGTTGTTCGAAGCGGTCGAGGGCGGCGCTACGCGGGCCATCTGGCCCGTGGCGCCACGTGACCAATGGCGGGGCAAACCCCGTGCTGACCGTGATGGCGCTCGCATTGCGCAACGCGGAAGGCATGTTGCGCGGTGCGCGCCATTGATCGGCTAGGCGCGCATGGCAGCGACAGGATTCGTGCGGGCTGCCTTGAGCGCGGGGAAGAACCCGCCCAGGACCCCGACCGCCGCCCCGGCCACGATGGAGCGCAACAAGCTCTTGACGTTGACCTCGAAGGGGAAGGCAATCTCGTTGCCGGTTCCATAGTTGGTGACGGAGAAGTCCGACAACGACAGGAGCGATGCCAGTCCCACGCCAACCAGGGCCCCAACCAGGGCCAGCGCTGCCGATTCCAGCAGGAAAGCGAGCATCACCTGCCGAGCCGAAAAGCCGAGCGCGCGCAACACGCCAATTTCTTTGCGCCGCTGCGCGATGGCGCCATTCATGGTGATCGCCGCGCCTAACATGGCACCGCAGGCGAAAATCAGCGTCACTAGGCCCCCGAGCGCCTGAATGCTACTGGCCAGGCCCTCGGAGACTTTTTCGTAATATGCGCGCTCTCGCGCCACGGCGAGCCCGTCGGCTTTATCCGCTTCCAGGGCCAAGGCAAAACCTTCGAATGCACTCGGCGCCTCGAGCTCGGCCGTGATAGAGGACAAAAACCCTTCCCACCCAAGCGAAGTGCGCACGACGTCGAGCCCCGTCCAGACCTCGGATTCATATGCCGAGCCGCCGGCCTCGAACACGCCAACGATCTGGATGTTGCGGCCTTTCTCGAGCATGAAGTGTTGGCCCATCGACAGGCCCTCGTAGCTACCGTCGATGCCCCGGCCGATGATGGCCTCGTCGCTGCCGGGATGGGCTGCGCGCCCCGCGATCACACGCGCCTCCGGTCGAAGCGAAAACACATTCTCGCTCACGCCGCGCACCTGAACGCTGGAGATACGGGTCTCGTCATCGACGCGAGGCACGAAGATCTGCACGAGCGACTCTGCGGTGACGAGTGGCTCACCGCTCTGCCCTTTGCGAACCCCGGGCGCGGCCGCCACGCGTGAAAGCACGGACTGTCGGATGCGCGAGCCATCCTCCGAGTAAGCGTCGTGCTGCATGACGAGCGCTCGGGACTCGCGCCCCGCCCGCAGCAAGGTGCCGCGCATTCCGGACGTGAGCATTTGCGAGGCCGCGAGCACGAACACGACCAACGCAATGCCAAGCGCCGTGGCGATGGTCGTGGTGCGCCGAGCCCACAGGCTCCTCGAGCTATAACTAAACGGGATGGCCATGGTCTGCCTCGCTCATGCCGCGTGGGCGAGCGACTCCGTGACTTCCAGGCGCGCCGCGCGCAGCGCCGGAATTGCCGCAGCGACCAGCCCGAGCGCGGCGCCCAAGAGCAGCGCCGTCAAGGCGTCTCCACCGGCGACGCGCAGCGGTGCCGTGCGCATCTCCTGTTCCAGGTACCGACTGAGAGGACCCTGCACGAGGGGGTAGGCGAGGGCTAGGCCGACTCCACCGGCGACAACGCCCAACGCCGCCGCTTCCCCCAGCACGAACGTGACGAGGTGCCTTGGCATGAACCCCAGGGCCCTCAACATCCCGTATTCTCGCGTTCGTTCGCGCGTGCTCATGGCCACGGTGTTGCCCAGGATCAATACGACGATGCCGAGCACCAACAGACTGACCACGTTCATCGCGTCCATTATTGCCGCGAAGCGGCTGACGATGGCGGTGTTGAGCGCCTTGTCCTCCTGAGAGAATGTTGGCTCAGCTTGGGTGTCGAAATGAATGTCGATGGCCTTGGCCAGCCGCGCGCCGTCGGCGGGGTTGAAAATCTGTGCGGAGATCAAGCTGATCAGATCGCGGTCTCGTTCGGGCAAAGTCTCGTTGAAGTACTCCCAGTGCAGCCACACCGCTCGCTGGCCAAAACCCGCGCGCGTCGACTTGACCACAGCCGAGACCGTGAGCACCCAATCCCCGGGATAATCCCGCCCCTTGAAATGCAATTCATCCCCCAGCCTCCAGCCGCGCTCTGCGGCCAGCTCGGCAGATACCAGGGCCCCCCGCCGGTCCGCCACGAAGGCCCGTTTCTGCTCGGGGGGCGCCGCGAGCTCATGGTGCATCTCCACGAACTGTGCCGCGTCTACGGCGAAGGATTGAAAAAAGACGCTATCGTCGGCGGGCAGCTTGAGCCCCGCCCAGCTGCCCCCCATCGCGGTTTTTACGCCCGGCATCTTGCGCACCACCTCGGTGTAGCGAACGGGCATCGAGCTGGCCCAGCCGATCTTGTGGCGCGTCACCACGCGGTCGTTCGGCGTCTGCTCGATGCGGTCCGTCCAGCCAGCGCTGATCGTGCGTAGCAATACGAAGGCGACCAACGTGATGGCCACGGCGACCACCGTGAGAGCACCCCGCACCGGCGCTCGGCCGGCATTCCGAAGTATGAGAAGAAGGAGACTCATGAGCTGCCCTTCTTAAAGGCAGGCGACCTTTAGCGCAAAGTCGCGGGAACGCCACCCAGTCTGCGATACGAGCCGCTTGGCTCAATTCTGGCACCGAGGTAACATTGGGCAACACTCGAGCTTACCTCGCCCTCTGCTCGAGGACCGGTTGAGCTTGGGTAGCCTTCGGGCGTGCCGTTGAGCTAAGAGGGGTGTTGCCTAGACTGCCAGACGTGTGCCCGAGGTACGCCAACCCGCGTGGTGGGCTCGCGTTGCGCCTGGGGTTGGGTACGCTGATGTGCGCATTGGGCAGCGGCCCGGCTGCTGCTTCCGAGCCCGGGCGGCTGGGGGTGGGTTGGCGTGCGGTGCCTGGCTTTTATCGGGTGCCGGTAGTCGCTGCGGCGCCGCTCGGCTTGCTGTTCGCGGGTGGGGTAAGCTACGGGTTTACCGAGGGGCAGATAGATGCACCCGGCGCCCATCACCGCCTACATGGCCGCATGGCCGCGGGGGTTACGCCCGTTTCTTGGCTCGACCTGTCCATGGGCACAAATCTCCGCCACGACCGTCACGCCGACGATGAGCTCGGCACGGACGACGGCACCGTGCTGGACAGCGACCTTCATCTCCAGGCGGGCGGTAAGCTGGGGGGCGATTTTCATGTCGGGGCAGGGCTAGGGGCGGGTTTCGTACGAGGCGAGAGCGCAGCGCGTTCGCTTGCAAACCCCGCTCTGGATCTACACCTGCTGGCGGCCTTCTTACCTCGACATAGCCCGTTCAGTCTGGGGGCCTTGGCAGGCTTTCGCTACGATCTGAGCGCACGTGCCGTGGGCGATCCAGACACGTATCGCGCGGGAGATCGGCTAGCGCTTGGCTTGAGCGAGTTCAATGCGGTCCCGCTCGGTGTCGGTGGTCGCTATCGATTTGGCGCGACAGAGGTGATCGCCGAAATCAGTGGCGATATTCTGGTCGGCGCCGGAGCACCGGGCTTCACCGAGTCGCCGTCTAGAGCGACCGTGGGCGCGCGTCATTGGCTGGGTGACATGCTCGCGCTGCGTGTCGTCACGGATACAGCTCTCAGCGCGCGACCTGCCACCGGTCCAAGCGACCCGCTATCTCCGATCGAGCCTCGCTTCCAAGTCCTGGTCGGAATGACGTATGACGTCCTCGATTGGGCACCGGCCCCCGAAGTGGCCCCAGCCCTGCCGCCTCTACGCAGGCCCGCGCCCTTGCCTGCAGCGCCGAAGGAGGCGTTACCGCCAGCCGTGGCTAGCCTTCAGGTCAACGTGACGACCCTCGAGGGCCATGCCCTGAGCGATGCAACGGTCGAGCTGGTGATGGGTACCACCCCGGTCGCCGTGCCTCACGATCATTTGCAGAGCTACCGCGCGAGCGAGCTCAGCCTCGGCAAGGCGACGTTGCGCGTGAGCGCCGCGCGCTTGAAGACCCACAGCCAATCGATCGAGCTTCGAGCAGAGACGCCGCTCATCGTGGATGTTCGGCTCGAGCCAGCGCCTCCCACGGGGCAGCTTCGAGGTCTGGTGCGGTCGTTCGGCGGCAAGGGGTTGCAGGCGCGGGTTCGCATCGAACCCCTCGGTACGGAGCTCGCGACGGACCAGGCCGGAACCTTTTTGGCGGACGTGCTGCCGGGCCGCTACGTCGTTGTCATCCATGCGCCGGGACACCAGAGCCAACGCAGGCAGGTCGAAGTCACCCCTGATGGGGTGGTCATCCTCAACGCGGATTTGCTGAAGGCGGGACCGTGACTTGCGCGGCCGTGGCTCGGAAACTGAGCATCGCTGGCTGGGTCATGCAGCGAGCGTTTGCGCTCGGCTGCCTTTTGACCTTGCTCGGGCTACTCGGCTGTAATGGTTGCGGCTCGAGCGCACCATTGGCAGTTCTCAGCCAAAAATTCGGTGCCGTGGACCGTGATTTCGCCGCTGAGCTCAGAGCATGGAGGCTGGCCGAGGTGGGCGCGCGGTTCGATCTGGGTGATGGCATCCAAACGTCGGCCGCTGCGAGTGCGGTGCTCAGCTTGGACGATGGCGCTCAATTGTCGATGGCAGCGGAGACCCTGATCCGTTTTTCAGACAAGCCTCCACAGGACCACTCGGTGGCATTTGACGTCGAGACCGGGACGGCCTTGGTCTCCGCGGCGGACGCCGCATTCAGCGTCCAGACCCGCGTAGGGTTGGCCCGGATCGAATCTGGAACGAAAGTCGCGTTCTCTCGCTCCGACGCTGGTCTGCGCTTTGAGGTTCAGGTGGGCCGAGCCATATTTGGCGACTCGGCTGAGCTGGGCGTGGGGCAAGCTGTGCTGGTCGATGCGGTGGGACAGCTGAAGCCAGTCGAGGCCCCGAAACCGGAGGCGGTCTTCGTGGCGACCAAGCCAACGCCGGCAGCGGCTGCGGAGCCACCGGAAGCGGCGGGTGACATAGCGGCTGTTGTCACCGGGCGAGCCGCCAGCATTCAGACCGATGACGGCTGGTTGGCGTTACCGGAGGGCACCGCTCAGCTGTCGCCCGGCACCGAGCTCAAGCTGGAACGCAATACTTCCGTACAGCTCGAGCGAGGCAACCAACGCGCCGTGCTGCACGAGAACGGCCGCTACGTCGTGGCGCCGCGCTCGGGCGCTTTGGTGGCTGCGGCAGCCGGCTCACTTTCCGCGGGCAGCGCCGGTGCGGTGCGAGTCGAAGTGCCGGGCGGGGTGATCATCGTGGCCCCAGAGGGCCAAGCGAGCGTCAAGTTGCAAAAGAAGAGCGCTCGCGTCGAGGTGCAAGCACGAGAAGCCGTGATCGAAGTCCGGGGCAAGCGGGAAAAGGTCGGCGCTGGACAAGGCGCCAGCATTGCGGCGGACGGAATGGTCAGCGTCGAGGGCCGCAGCCTGGACTATGCCGACCTGGAGGTCAGCACCGGCGAGTCGCTGGTCATTCACGATCCTGCGCCCCCGACGGCAGTGCGCTTCGCGTTTGGAGAGGCGTGTTCAGAAACGGGAACGGTGCAGCTGCTCGGCGCCGGCCAAAAGCGTCAGTACGCGGTCGGTGAGGGCGCTGTGGCGCTCGCCATCAAGGCCGGTAGCTACCGCTACGAGCTGCACTGCGCATCGGGCGGTCCGAAGGCCACCAGGAGCGGCAGGCTCACGGTGCTCGAGGACAAGGGCACTCGCGGCCTAGCGGCTCACCCGCCCGCCACGGTGCTCCAAGCCGATGGTCGCAAGTACACGGTGCTCTATCAAAACCGCTTGCCGGGTATCACGTTGGCGTGGCCCAGCCCGCCCGCTGAAGAGAGCATGCGCTTGAGGCACGAATTCAAGGGGGCGAGTGAGACTCTCGCCATCGCTGGGCCCTCGCACACGTTCAAATCGGGCCAGCTGGAGGAAGGGAGCCACCTGTTCCATTTCGAGGCTGGCGGCAAGGTCTCGCGGCACACGACGGTGAGCATTGCCTTTGACAACGCCGCCCCGATGGCCTCGCTGAACACTCCCGTGTCGACGGCTGCTCAGCCCGGGGACGCCGTGGAGATATCTGGAACCGCGCTACCCGGCTGGGACGTACGGGTCGAGGGGAGGAGTCCTCCGCGGGACGCTCAGGGTCGCTTTTCCTTGCCTGTCGCAATGCCGGGGGATCGTCGCGCGCTCGCGGTTCGGCTCAGCCACCCGGAGCGGGGCACTCACGTCTACTTGCGTCGCGGGCAACGGCCATGAGCCTGGCTAAGCCAACCACCGTCGAGCAGCAGTTAGTGCTCGGACGCTACCGAGTCATCCGGCGCCTGGCTCAGGGCGGGATGGGCGTCGTGTACCTGGGCCGGATCGAAGGCGCCGCGGGCTTTTGCAAGGCCGTGATCATCAAGCGCGTCATTCCCGACGTCGAGGACTTGGAGCAGAGCACCGCGCGATTCATTCGTGAGGCTCAGATCCTCTCGCACCTCCAGCATCCAGGCATCGTCGGTGTGTTGGATTTCGGCCAAGAGGAGCAGGGCTATGCCATGGTCCTCGAGTATGTGCACGGCTACGACCTCGGACGTTGGCTCAAGTACTTGCACGTGACGTCCCAACGCATGCACTGGGAGGAGGCGGCCTTCATCACACTGCGCGTGCTCGAGGCGCTGAGCTACGCGCACACCTTTCGGCGCGCCGACGGCACGGCCGCTGGGATATTGCACCGCGACATATCACCGGGCAACATCCTACTCGACCTGGAGGGGCAAGTTAGGCTTCTGGATTTCGGCATCGCACGGATGGCCGAAGAAGACATGAGCCAGTACAAGACCGAAGAGGGAGTGCTCAAGGGCAAGGTGCCTTTCCTGGCACCGGAGCTTTTTGCGTCGTCTCCACCGTCGACCTCCAGCGACATCTACGCCTGTGCGGTCGTGCTGTACCAGATGCTGGCGGGTACGCATCCTTTCGCTGCGGATAACGAAAGCCAGGTCCTGCGTCGCGTGCTCACCGAGCCGCCACGAGCGCTGTCGGCCTTGCGCGACGACCTGCCGGCCCGACTCGAAGAAACGGTGCTCGCGTGCCTAGAGAAAGCCCCCGGGGAACGCTTGGCCACAGCCGCAGATTTCGCGCAAGCGCTACGTCACAGCTTCGCCCGCAGCGAAACTCAAATCCTCGCCGGCCTGCGCCAGCGGCTGCGCGCTGACTTCAGTGGCCCCATGCCTGCTCAGCTGCGTCTCGAGCCGCTCGATGAGCGGGACCGTGCGTGGCGAATGTCCCACACCACGACTGAGGAGGAGGCCGCTCCGCTTCGCTCCAGTCGAGCTCCGCTGCACGTATACAGCCTGCACCCGACCGTGGCCGTGGGTCGCCGAGAGCCTGTTCCGCCGCCGAGAGCGGTGCACTTGCCTGAGGTCAGCCCCGAAAGCACCGTGACGAGTGTCGAACGGCCCGAGCCCGCCGGAGTGCCACGGAAGCAAATGGTAATGCTCGGCGCCGGTATGGCGACGCTTCTGGTGCTGGTCGCCTTGGGCGCACTGGCGTTCATGACCCAACGCACTGAAGCGCCCGCTGCCGGGCGTTTCATCGTGGTCGAACGGCCCGACGCACCCGCGAGGCGCGACGAACCCGTGGTCGTTGCGGCAGCCCATGGAGAAGAGTCTGTGGCCGACGAGTCTCCCGTGACGGTAGGGCCCCAGAAGCCGCCCCGCCCCGTGCTGAGCCCGCGGAGCGAAAACACCAAGTCTCGCGCTGACGAGAGCGCTCGGGCTCTATCCGAAGTGTTTGCCGCCAGGCAAGGTCTTCTCCAGGCCTGTTTCGAACGGTTTGCGGCTGAGCTACACGGGCGCCCCGAAATCGCCGTTCAGTTCGACGTGGCCGCTTCGGGACGCGTCACCTCGGCAACGTTGAGCCCTGCAACGCTCGACGGGACACCTCTCGGACACTGCCTGCTCACGGTGGCTCGGCAAACATCGTTCGGTGCCCAGGCCAAGCCGATCCGTTTCACGATTCCAATTCACGCCCGTGCCGTCAATAAATAG